>CAMCGZ010000016.1 GCA_945874535.1 Bdellovibrio sp. ZAP7 | reverse complement strand
GAAGCCCGGACTGGAGCGAAGCATCCAAAATGACAAGGAGTGCGGAAATCATGCGGTTGTCCTCACTGGAATTAAGCGGCTGAAAGGCGAATGCCGCTACCTGATCCGGAATTCCTGGGGCGCCGACTGGCGGGCTAAAAACCAAGATTGCGCCTGCTATCGGCGAGACGGTAAGTACGAAGAAATCTGCTCGGATTACTCCGAGGCAAAAGAAGTCGTGGGCTGTTGGATTCCACGCCAGCAGGCGCTCAGAAACATCTATTCAGCCTCATCCCTATAAGGCTGAATCACTTCAGCTTCAAAATGGCTTTTGCCTCTTCCGCTACTCTGGGATCGGGCGAACGGGTGGCTTCTTCGAGCGTCTCGCGGATCTGGCGCATCAAATCGCCCTGCCCGGATGAGTCTTGCAACAGTTCCCCGTAACGCTGTTTCAATGCCCGGAGCGCCATCAGCTGCGGATAGCGGGTGGTGGTTTCATTCACCATCTCACGGTGATCGTCCTCACCGGCATGGCCCACAGGAGTGCGTGAACAGTCTGAAACACTCAGGCAGGGCTTTTCGGTCAAGACCGTCCGCATGAAGTCCACATCCGCCGGATTCACGATTTCCCGTCCGACCAGGAAAACCAGAGTTCCCCGCTCATTGAACCGTTCTGGCTTCAATTCGGCATAACGGCCCGCCAGAGTCGATTTGAACAAGGGGCTCAGCCCCTTGAGCTCGGTATCGATGCGCGGATCATTGTCGTTTTTGCTTTCGAGGATCTGCCCGAGTAGGAGCCACTTCTTCTGTTCCTCGGGCACGAGCCCCGGGATCGGACCCTGAACCACCGACCCCGAAGCAGGAACCTGCAACAGGACCGGATCCGATGGCCGACCCTCCCCCTTCACTCCGGACTCGAGAGGAATTCCCGGAACGGCCGGAGCCAAAGAAACAGAACGGGGCGCTCCCCTCAAAAAGAGCACCCCGATTCCTGAAATCACCAATACCGCGAGGAGAATCGCAATCCTGCCCCGGGACATGACTTATCTCCTCCGGGACATGCCGAAGTCGGCCTTCATGGCAGCCTTGGCCTTCGGATCGATCACGCGACCGAGCTGATCGTTGGCATACAGGTCGGCGTCGGCGCGGACCTTGGAATTGCAGTTGTCGCAATTGAGGGCGATATTTTTAAGAAGAATGGTGGCACTCCCGTACGAGCCGAAGGGAGTCACGTCACAAGCCGCTTGCCCTTGGAGGAGGGCTCCGGTCCAGATGCTCCGAATGTCATTCCCGGCCGGGTCTTTGAACGGGGTCGGGCAGTTAGCGTGGCTCCAGTTCCCGTTCTGGCGTTCGGAGTGACGGGCTTCGTGGAAGATCACCGAAACGCGAGAAATCTGCGGATGACTGAACTGGGTGTAGTTCTTGGTGACCCACATCTTGTTGTTGTCATAGAAAGGGATCACACAAGCGACCGCATTCCCGCCGCCACAGGCGTTCTTGCCGATAGAAAAAATTCTGGAATCGAACCACTTGGAGTAGTTGGCTCCCTCGAGTTTTCCGAACACCTGCTGGTGCAAGGGCGTGGTGCGGGTGCCCTTCACCTCTGCGATAAATCCAAGATCTCCGAGCATCTGCTGGCGAAGGGCCGGCTCGACGTCCGCATCGAACTTGACCTGACTGCGAATCGGACTCGCAGAGGCCGTGGTGGCAAGGACACAAACCCACAAAAGAGCACTGGAAAGGAGCTTCATCCGGCGGAGCATGACACGGCCACCCTGAATCTGGCAAACCCTAAAAAGCCGACTAGATTTCGCGGAGATGAGGCAAGCCCTGACCCGCCGGGAGATCGATGGAATACAGGACTCCCCGTTGCAGCGACTCCCCCTTCAATCCGAGCCACTCGAGCACCTTCAGGGCCACTCTCGGGTGGGCGATCAGAAGGGAGCGTTCAGGATCGAGAAGGAGTACCTCCAGACCCTGCCGGACCCGGATCGAGAACACCTCGTCGCTTTCCCCCCCGCGGGGATGAGGCAAAATAGTAGAGGCGTCTTCTCCGGGCGACATCGGACACCCTTCCAGTTCACCCAGATTCTGGTCATTGAGCACCAGGAGGGCTTTCATCTGGACCTTAATCACATCATGCATGAAATCGGCCCATTGGACCGTTCGGAGCTCGGCACCCGTATAAAAGCGTTTGATCTTGAATGGGTTCTTCTTCAATCGGGCCGAAAGTTTCCGGGCCTCCTCTTTACCGAGCTCACTCAAGCCCTCATCCGGCAACCCACTCCCGCAATGAGTCCGGGCAGAGTCCGCCTCCAAAGGCGAATACACCACCAGGTAGAACTGCCGGTGCTGATCCCGGAGATTTTTGAGGTCGAGGCGAGAACCCATCTTCTTGATTTTAGAGCTTTCTTCTCGATCCACCAAGGAATTTTTGGCATACTTTGACCATATGGAGTCCGCCTCTCAGGAACGTCTGGCCGCACTCTGTCTTTTACTCACTCTGATCCATACTTTTGCAGCGGGACGAATCGATGAACTTTCGCGCCGATTCGCCAATCCACATCCCCGCCTGTCGGCACTCCTGCACCTCCTTTCTGAGATTGAATTCATTTTCGGGTTTTGGGCTCTGGCCTTTCTGGCACTCCGCATCCCCATCACCTCTTATGATTCGACCCGGACCCTGGTCGGAGGACTGCATTTTTCGGAATCGGTGTTTGTAGCAGTCGCGATGATTCTGGCCTCGACCCGACCGATCCTCGAGGCGGCCCGAGTGGCCATTGAAGGGTTTTCAAGACAGCTTCCTCTGTCCACAAGCCTGAAAGCCAGCCGGATCCCGCTCTTGTTCAGCATCCTGTTTTTGGCGCCCTTGTCGGGCTCCTGGATCACCGAACCCGCTGCCATGACGGTCGGAGCCTTGCTGATCCACAAACGGATCTTCGGGAACTCCCCGAGTCGACGTTTGCTGTATTCGGTACTGGCCGGGCTCTTGGTAAACGTTTCGATTGGCGGGGTGCTGACCGCTTTCGCCGCACCGCCCGTTTTGGTGGTGGCACACACTTGGAACTGGGACACCCCGTTCATGATGCAGCATTACGGTTGGAAAGCCACCGTTGCAGTCCTCCTGAACTCTGCCTGGACTTGCTGGATCAATCGGCACGAGCTGCTGACTTGGACGGGCCTTGACGCGGACCAAAGGCGCACGAATCTCACGAATCCGATCCTGTTTTTGATCAATGCCTCGTTTTTGATTTTCTTTGTCATGGCCTTGCATAGCCCGATGGGACTGGCATGGGGAATTGCCCTGCTGGTTCCTCACCTCTGGTTGACCCGGGAAGAACAGGGTGAACTTCGTCCGTCCCAGGGAATTCTGGTCGGATTCTTTCTGGCCGGGCTCATGGTGCTCACCGCCGAACAGGACTGGTGGTTGAGCCCCCTGATTCAGAGCTTGAGCGGGGGGGCGCTCTTCATCGGTGCGACTGTCCTCACCGCCATCACGGACAATGCGGCGCTGACCTCCCTTGCCTCACAAGTTGAAGGTCTTTCTGTTTCAAGTCGCTACCTGGTGGTGGCGGGTGCCGTGACCGGAGGAGGTCTCACCCTGATTGCCAATGCACCCAATCCGGCCGGGTTTGCCATCTTCAAACATCGCTTTCAAAAAGACGGGTTTCAGGCGGTGAGCCTGTTTCAATACGCATTGATTCCCACACTGATCGCAGGAGGACTATTTTGGATTCATTGATTCCACGGAACGTTCGGATTCTGAGACTGAAAGGCACTCGCGAAGCGCGAGCACGCCAACATGCTGAAGCGGTTGCCGCACTGGATCCGAAAGACCGTGAGAACCTGGCCCTCACACCCTTGTCACAAAAAAACCAGCTCCTGATCGATCGGGCGAGTTCACGGATTCCGGGCGGCGGCCGCCTGATGCGCGGATTGTACGAAGCATTGGTCTGGGAAAGATTTCTCCGCTTGCCTTCCCATTATCGAAAGCGCCTGGAACCCTTTGTCCGTCACTCGGGGATCTCTAAAAAGCGCCTGTGGTTGGCACTCTTTCAGCCCGACATGCTGATGGTACTGGCTGCCACCGCCTCCCCCCGAACCCGGAACCACTTTCTGCAAGGACTGCCCGGGTGCTCGACGGTCCGCGTCTTCACGCCAGAGGGTGCCAAATTCATCCGGAACCTCGACTACCCGGCCGCCTCACACTGGGAGCGTTTTCCGACCGTGTGCTACCACGAACCAACCGACACCGGACTCCTGAAACACGTGTCCATCACCAGCCTTGGAATCCCCTCTTCGGGGCTCACCGGTTGGAACGAGGCAGGAATCGCAATCTCCCTTCATGCACACTTTTCTAAAAAAGTCTCATTCAAGGGCGTGCCCATCTTTTTTCTGGGCGAGGATATCCTCGAATCGGCGCGAACACTCGATGAAGCGATCGATCTTTGCAGACGATTCAAACCGATCGGATCCTGGGCGTTGAACCTGAGCTCGTTCAAAGAAAACCGTCACGTCACAGTTGAGTTGGTGGGTGGCAAGATCCATGTCCGAGAAGCCGATCGGCCCACGGGAATCGCCCACTCGAATCATTTTCAAAATTCCGAATTCAAGCGGGACGAACTCGAGTTTTGTGCTGATTTTCAATTCGACTGCGCCGCAAGGAAGTCGGCACTGGAGCTACTGGCCGAGAGACATGCCTCGCTGTTTGATTGGAAAGAGGCCCTGCTCGAACTTTCGAATCACCGGGATTCCGGCTCCGGAGAACTCAGGGTCTACGGAAACACCTCGAGCGTGATCACCACTATTCAAACCGTAGGTTTCGACCCGGCAAGCGATTCGATCTACCTCTCCATCCGCGATGAAACCCCGGTCACCCACGGTCCTTACCTGGTGTTGCCACGGGATCCGGATCTTCTCCGTTCCGGACAGAAACCGCACTGCCTGGACCTCGGACAACAGCATCCGAATGATTTCATGAAAGCGCTCCACCATTTTCACCAAGCCTACGTCTCGTGGCAAGTCAGAGGGGACCGTCCGGAGGTACCCCACGCCCTTTTGCTTCAGGCCGTTGAAGTTTGGCCCAAAGACCCCCACATTCTGATGCAGCTCGGGTATTTCGAACTGATCGCTGGCCAGGCTCGGGGGGCTCAGCAATACTTCAAACGGGCATTATCGATCTTCGGTCTCAGTGCTCATCATCGGGACATCTGCCACTACTTCACAGGGGCGGCTTTCGACATCCTCGGCAACCGGGATGAAGCAATCCGGTCTTACCAGACCATCACCGGTCGGGTGGATGCCGATCCTGCTTTGCAAAAGAAAGCCAAAAGAAGATTGAACCGTCCTTTTTTACAGAAGCATGCCCGGCAAATCGAGCCGGATCTGCAATTTGTCGAACCCCTCAATTATCCCTGAACCGAAAGGATCCCTATGGAAATCACAATCGCCCTCCTGGTTGGAATGATCGTCGGAACCATACTGGGCACACTACTGCGTGATTGGCGCCCGCGAAAATCGGAGGAGCTGGCAGAACTGAAGGCGGACCTCCGCCACACTCGTGAACAGATCAGGGATTTCGAGCGCGAGCGAATGAACCAGTACGGAAGGATCGAGAAGCAAATCGAATCGATCGCCGAGCAGGAATTGAAGCTCATCGAGGAAACCGGACGTCTCAAATCGGCTCTCACCACTTCGCACAGCGTGCGGGGCCGTTGGGGGGAATTGGTGCTCCGGAACATCCTCCGTCAGGGCGACCTCGTCGATGGAATCGATTTCGAGGAACAAAAAGAATTGAACGGTGAGGAGGGGCAAGCCCTGCGTCCGGACTTCGTGATCCGTCTCCCGAGAACCGGGCAACATTTGGTGATCGATTCGAAGGCGAGCCTCTTTGAGAGCTACATCGAATCTGAAACCGCGACAGACGAGGCATCGCGGGGCCGACTCCATGGTGAGTTCGTGAAAAAACTCCGAACCAGAATTCAGGAACTCTCGGGACGCGAATACCAGAAGCACCTGAGCGACTCTTTGCCTTATGTGATTCTGTTCATCCCCTCCGAGGCAGCGATCCGTGCCGCCTTCGACACAGATCCCTCCTTGTTCTCGTGGGCCATGGAGCGGAAGATCTTCATCGCTTCTCCGGCAACGCTTCTGCCGCTCATTCTGCTCATCGGGCAATCCTGGCGTGAGCAAAGGGTCTCCGAAAGCGCCCAAGAGTTGTTCAAGGTGGTCGGTCAACTCGGTGACAGACTGGAAACCTTGATGAAGCGCCTGCACCGGGTCCAAGCAGGACTCGACCAGGCAGTGAAGGCCTGGAACGAGACTGTCGATAAATCGTGGAACGGCACCCAGGGAGTGGTCCGGAGCCTCGATCGCGCACGTGAGCTGGGAGCCGATCTCGGTCGCGGCCAGGAACTCACCCCCATCGAGCAAACGGTGCGCTCAGTGAGCGGCGAGAAAGCGGGCGAGCTCCCCCTCGGGAATGCCGTGCCCACCGTTCACGATGATGGACACTGAGAGCCATTCACCCTCGTGATTGGGATAGACCCCGACCAAGGACTGAACATTGCTCAAAGTACCCGTCTTGCCCCTCAAACGCTCCATGACGTCGCTACCCTGATACTTGCGTTTGAGCGTACCGTCCACCCCTGCAATCGGCAAGGAAGCGAAGATCTCGGGCAAAAATGATTTCTCGCGGTGAATGTGTTTCAAAAGTGCGGTGAAGTCCGAGGCGGAAACCCGGTTCCCGTCCGTCAGACCGGAACCCGAAACCACTTTCCGGCCCTTCGATTCGGCCGGAATGCCGATCTTCATCAACTCGGTTCGGATGTAACGGAGTCCGCCACCGGCGCTCCCGGGGTGTTTGGCAACCTCATGATCGATCGCCTTCACGAGGGCATCTGCAATGAAGTTGTTTGAGTACTTGTCCATCAGACTCACAATGAACGGAAGCGGTCGGCTTTGATGGGTGTAGAAGGATTCGCCCGTGCAAGCTCCCTCGCTGATCCTGACCTTGCCTTTGGCAGGAATGCCACCCTGTTCGAGCATGGTGCCCAGGGCCTCTCCAAAAGCCTGAATGGGCTTCCGGATCCTGAAAGGTTTACGCCACTCATCGGCGTCGTCGGCGATGCGACCCCCGAGGTGCACGATCTCCAGGTCACCTTTACCGCGCTTGTCCCAGGTCACGTCAGTCTTACCGCCGGTTTTTACCGTTCCCTCGATCTTGACGAAATCGAAGGGGAAATCGAGCCCCGTAACTGCCGGGCCACCCTTCTTACCGGGATTCACGAAGACCGAAATCGTATTGTAATTGAAATTCAAACCCGAGATCGGTGCGTTGTACGCCCGCTCCGAATCCTGATCGGAGCGATCCTCAGGATAGTGCTCGTCATCAAAAACGGTGGCATCGAGACGGATGGCACCCGAATAATGATCGAGTCCTTTTCGTTTGAGGGCACGAACCACGAGGAACAGATCTTCCATCACAAAAGAAGGATCTCCCCCGCCCTTCACGCACAAACTTCCGTCCGCACCGACGTGAAAGGCAGTCTTGAAACTGAAATTGATTCCGAGACGTTCGATTGCCGCATAAGCCGTGAAGAGCTTCACACTCGATGCCGGATTCAGAGGCTCATCCGCATCGACCGATAAAAGCGTGCGAGTGTTCGTGAGATTGACAATCTGGGCCGAAACTCTGGCCCCCCTTTTCTCGAGGGCACGGAGCGCCTTCTCGAGACCCGGATCCTTACCTTTGGCAAGAGACGACTGAACCGGTAACACCAGCACAGAGACAGCAATCAGCCCGGCCCATTCACGGATAAAACGTCGCATGGCGCACCTTTTCTTTCCAGATCGATTCATCGCGGGACAAAAACGATTCCAAATCGCCCGGCCGTGCGGCGGCATCATCTACCCAGAGCCGGAGTGTCTCACAGCCTGAGATCACATCGATGGCCAGACGGTCGAAAACATACTCATACGGAAAATCCCGCCAGATCGGGTATTCAGGATGCAAGTTCCGGATCACCTTGAAGGCCAGAGCCATGATCCGGTACGGGCGGAAATTCATCGGTTCATAGGCCGAGACATCGGTATGGATCTGAACTCCGCTGCACAACTTCCCTTGATGTTTGTAAAAGGTGGGCTCGAAATAAAAGGGCCGCAACCTGCACCCGGTGAGCCACCCGGGAGCCAGAGCCTCCATGGCCTTCAAGATTTGAAGCCCATCGAGATCGGGGGCACCGAATCCCTCGAGGGGACGGGTGGTTCCGCGTCCTTCAGAAAGGTGGGTCCCTTCCAGCATCACGGTACCCGCATAACTGCGGGCCATAGAAAGGGTCGGTGCATTGGGACTCGGATTCACCCACGCACGCTCCTCGAGAGGCCAACCGTAACCAGGCCCCTGATCCATCCGGTAACCGGTCATCCGGACCACTTCGAGCTCAACGTCAATCGAGTACTCCCGCTTGGCGAACTCCGCGAACTCACCAAGTGTCAAACCATGCCTCATCAGCACCGGCTTGACTCCGACAAAACTCTCGTTACCCGGCTTAAGAATGCTTCCCTCCATCATCCTCCCGGCGGGATTCGGACGATCGAGAACCACCACCCTCTTACCGAGTGAGGCACAAGCTTCCATCATGTAAACCAGAGTGGTCAGGTAGGTGTAGATCCTGCATCCGAGATCTTGCAAGTCGACCAACACCACATCGCAATGGGACAGCATCTCGGGTGTGGGCCTGCGGGTCGTGCCATACAAACTGAAGACGGGAATTTGATGAACCGGATCGAGATAGTCTTCCGACTCGACCATATTGTACTGCTTTTCGCCCCTCATCCCGTGCTGAGGGCCGAAAGCGCAAGTGAGATTCAAGTCGGAGCAATCGCGGATCGCATCCATGCTGTGACGGAGATCACGGGTGACTGAGGCGGGATGGGCAAGCAAACCGAGACGCTTCCCTGCAAAGGGTTTACGGATCGCAGAATCTTCGAGCAAACGATCAATTCCGAAATGAATCATATTGGTAACTGGACCTCAAATGGAAATCAGGTTTGACCCCGTCATGCGAAAGGGCCCAATAGGTGGTGGCACTCCGGCAATTCATCACGAGCGTGAGCCCGATCGGATCAAGATCGATCGATCCCAGGCCGAGAGAGAAAAACCCCTGTTTGACGACCGCCATGGGTAAGGAATACCGGAGTTCGATCTCTTTTGCAGATCGAGTCAATGAAAGGATTTTCGGAGGGGAAGCGCCATTGACGGGCACGGGATTCATCCCCTCGCGATACCCCCTGAACGAGTAACAATTCCAATCACCTGATGCTGCCCCGTTGAACTCGAGGTAAGCATCAGACGAAGCGTGTGGCAGAAAAGCCTCGAAACAGGTTTCCTTCCAAAGCTCGTCACGCCGGATGCCGCGCTCTTTGGGATCAGGCAAAACAATTTCATCGATTCCGGAAGCACTCGATGAAATGATCTTCCAACCGAGTGTGAGACTCCCGGCCTGCATCTGGGCGCCCGCCATCACTTTGTAGCTGCGGGCGTGATCTTGATGCAATCCCGGAAAGGGAATGAGGTTCACCAGCTGCATGATCAGAAATTGAGCGCCACACCCGCCCCGACAAATTCGGCAGAGATCTCGCCCCTCAACAAGAGCGACGATTTGGTCTGGTACTTGACCCCGAGACCCACGCGCGGATGAACGGTGAATGAACCCCCCATGCGCTCGGGAAGCTGGTATCCAGAAAGACCTGCAAGCGCATAAGCCGTCCAGACTTCGTTGTAATTGACATCCCAACGGGCGTGAGCCGAATACTGAAAACCGGTCAAAGTACTATTGGTAGTCGAAAAAAATGCAGGACCCAACAAGACTTCGGCCCAAACGCGATTGTCGATCTCTCCGACAAAATGACGGTCCTTCAGCAAATACGCTCCACCGGTCAGTACCCCGAAGGCGGCTTCGCTGCCGTAAATGGAAAGTCCCGACATCAGCACCGCTTCAACCGGACGGGCAACTGTGTTTCCCTTCCAGGGTTCGGCAGCCAGAACAGTGTTTTGAACTGCCCCATGGGCAAAAAGAAGAGCGATCCATACGATGCATTTCCGGTTGAGAATCATGCCCCAAGACTATCATAACGGCGCAAAATCGAATCAAAAATCAGAGCCGTGAGCCCCCAGACCCGATCTTCCTCCCACTGGAATACCGGTAAGAGAATCTCTCTCCCTTTCATCGAATAGGGCTCCTCACGGCGGCTCTGTCGGAGTGAACTGACTTTCACCCACCCCGCACGCTCCACCTCTTTCGGGCACGGCACCAGAGGAACCGGCTGATCTCCCGGATCGAATGCCGCGAGTACTGGAATCACAAAAAAACCGCTCATCACAGTGGGAACCTGCGGCATGAATCCGGCGGGCTGAATGCAAGAGACCGGAATTCCTGTTTCCTCCCGGGCCTCGCGCATCGCCGTCTTCACCGGGTCGAAAAGGTCCTCAGCCTCGACCCTTCCGCCGGGAAAGGCCACCTGGCCCACATGGGTGACCACGGTCTGGGATCGCTTGGTCAGCAAGATCTCGGATGACTCGAAGTCACGCCCCTGAAACAACGCCAGAACAGACGCATGAAACTCCCCTGGTACCGGATCGAATCCTTGCAAGATCCGCCTGAGATCGGAATGCAGACGGTCCTTCGAATCATTCACTTTTCAATGCTATCCCGTATTTCTGTGCTTTACGGTACAAAGTCGCCCGGTCGATCCCGAGAATCTCACTCGCCTTTGACTTGTTGTAGTCCGTCTCCTTCAGCACTCGGAGGATGTGTTCGCGTTCCATCGACTCGAGCGACTTCGCGTCTCCGGTATCAGCCTGGACAGGCAGTGGAGATTCCATAAAATCGAAGTCATCCTCGGAGAGAATTCCGGAGCCCGTCATCGCAACAGCCCGTTCGATCTGGTGTTCAAGCTCCCGAACATTCCCGGGCCAGGAGTGCTGCATCAGCCGATCCATGGCAGTTCGCGAAATATCGCGGACATTTTTACCAAGTTTCACGGCGTACTTTTTCAGAAACACACGTGCCAGCTCGGGGATATCTTCCTTGCGGTCACGGAGCGGCGGGATTTCAATCTCGATCACCTTCAGACGGTAGTAAAGATCCTCACGGAACTTTCCAGAACGGACCATGTCCTCGAGGTGCCGGTGCGTGGCCGCTACGATTCGAACATCCACTTTGACCGACTTCTGAGAACCGACCGGCTTGATCTCTCCTTCCTGAAGGACCCGCAGGAGTTTCACCTGGAGCCCCGGAGAAACATCGCCAACCTCATCCAAGAAGAGCGTCCCGCCATCGGCCTCCTCAAAGAGCCCCATCTTGTCCATTTGGGCTCCGGTAAAGGATCCTTTGACATGACCGAAAAGCTCGCTCTCGAGCAGGGACTCCGTGAGGGCTCCGCAATTGACCGCTACAAATCTGCCATTTTTTCTTGCGCTGTTCTGATGAATGGCGCGTGAGACCAACTCTTTACCCGTACCACTCTCCCCGTGAATGAGCACCGTACTGGAAGAAAGCGTGGCGCGCGCGGTGGTTTTGTAGACTTCGACAATCCCGGGCGAACTCCCGATTAACAATCGCGGGGTCTCGAGCCCGACCTCCGGTTGAACCCCCTTGACTGAATCGGTCTCGAGATTCCGGATATGCGCGACCGCCTTGTTCAGAAGGGCCAGAAGACGGTTCAAATCGAATGGCTTTGAGATGTAATCGAAGGCACCCTTTTGAATCGCCTCGATAGCTCCCTCCATACTTCCAAAACCCGTCATCAGAATCATGACTAGAGCAGGCGATGATTTTTTAAGCTCGGACAAAAGTGACAATCCATCGGACTCGCCCATCTTGATATCGCTAAGAACCAGCGGAACCGGAGAACGCATCATTGCCGCCACCGCCTCGACCGGGCCCGATGCCAGCGTCACCTCAAAATCACGGGATTCGAGGAATTCTTTCAACATGTTCAAGGTCACCTGATCGTCATCGACCACCAATATTCTCATGAAATCCTCCCCGCTACCGGGATCGATACCCGGACCTTGGTTCCCGTACCCCACTCGGATTCCACCGTCACTTCTCCTCCGTAAGACCGGATGATTTGCTGGCAGATCGACAGACCGAGACCATGACCGGCACCGTCGATTTTCGTTGTGAAGAAAGGCTTGAACACCTGTTTTAAATTCTCGGCTGGAATGCCTGTACCGGTATCCGCAATCTCCAGCACCACGCGTCCGGGATCGTTCTCATTCCAAGTCCGGATGCCAAGGTCCAAAACCGATCCGGTATCCCGGTCTCGCATGGAATCGATCGCATTGTTGATCAGATTCAAAATCACTTGCTCGATCTCGAGTGGGACGACCTCCACCCTTTCTGAATTGGCTCCGAAAACGGTTTGACAGGCAATTCCGTGCCGCGAAAAGGTCGGCTCCACCAGGGCCAGGACATTCCGTACCAGATCCCGAATCTCCACTGTCGATAATTGACGTGCAATGGGCTTCTTGGTGGTCTGAAGAAACCCTTTCACAATGTCCTCGATTTTGCGGAGCTGACCGGTGATGATCCCCATCCGCTCACGAATGCCTCCCTTGACCTCATCGGCCACTTGCTTTTCGAGCCCCATCTCCAGAAGCTGCAAATGCCCCCCGATCGCATTCAGCGGAGTGCCGATCTCGTGCGCGAAGCTCGCAGTCAGCTGCCCCATTGCAGCGAGTTTTTCGGTCTGAATCAAGGCTTGTTGGGTTTCCTGGAGTCTTCCGGAGAGAGCCGCATTGCTCTCTTGGGCCACCTTCAATTGTCTCTCGTTCTCGATCGTCCGTTTCAATAGGAACGAAAGAACCAGGATCAGCAGGACTGTGCTCAAAATGGCTGCGATCAGATTGATCCGGTGAATCAGCACCTGGATTCCGCTCACAAACCGGAGGGATACGAGCACGCGGATCATGGCACGGTCATTACCTGACTTCACCGGATGGAGGATATTCCAGACGGGAAGTTCGTCTTCTTCTTCCAATCGGGCACTGGTCTGATCCCCGATCAGAATATCGGTCGGAGCCTGATTCTCTGAGTCCTCGACGTTGGAAGCGATGAAATACAAGTCACTGCTATTCGGTTTCCTTCCGATCACATCGACTCGAATGATCCCGGGCTGCGAATAAACCATGCTCTGGATCTTATCGCTGATGATCTGAGCTGAATTGGTTTTTGAAAGCAGGCGCTGGGACTCGATCTGGGAGGCGAGATTTTGAGCAAAGGAAATCCCGACCTGACGGATCTCTTCCTGGAGCAAGGGTTCCACCACGCTCGACTGAGCCAGCCCGAGAAGAATGGAAACCGGGAAGATCACAGAGATCAGAATGAGACTGACCTTCCCCTGCAACTCCAAGTGATTGAAATATTTCAGAATAGCCCGCCAACCCATCATCAAAACGCTATCACACTCCCGTGATCACTCCAAAAAAAAGCGGGCTCCGCTTCCGGAGCCCGCCTCTATGCGTCACTGACAAAAAACTCAGTGGGACTTCTTGTGCTTGCGCACGCGCTTGGCTTTTTTAGCCTTTTTACCGGCTTTTTCAGCGGGGGCAGCGGGAGCCTCGGCGGCCGGAGCAGCCGCTGCGGATTCACCTGCAGGAGCTGCCGCCGGGGCGGCATCGTCTGCGAAGGCGGACACTGAAGTGAACATGACGAGAGCGATAACAGAAAGCAGTTTCATGGTAGTCTCCTGAATGGGGTTGATGTTGAAAAGGAATCTTTGAATTCCCCCATGGCCACATAAGGCAGGAAGCATGCCAGGCACCAGGTGCCCGATAAGACCCAACCACCCCCCTCACACCCTTCGGGTGTTGCAGAATGCTTCAACAGGGTGTTGCAAGGAGTGACAATGGAACTATGGAAAAAAAGGTTCGAGGTGGAGCGGGCGATCCGGGATTTCTTTTGGCACCTGGACTACACCGAAACCCGCACTCCCCTGCTTGTGATCAGTCCTGGAATGGAACCTCACTTAAAGCCCGTTCAAATCAAACGCGAAGCCGGTAAAGTAACGGTGTTTCTTCCTACCTCTCCTGAATTCGCCATGAAAAAGCTCCTGGCAAAGGGAATGAATCGTATCTTCCAGATTTGTTCTTCCTTTCGGGACGAGCCCGAGTCTCCCGAGCATCATCCTGAATTCACCATGCTGGAGTTTTATGAGGCGGGACTTCCACTCGAGGGACTCCAGGAAAGGGTCGAAGCGCTGGTGCGGTACCTTTGCAAAAAGCTCCATGGAGCGGATCGATTCACGCATGCCGGAAATGTTTATTCGACAGACCGCCCCTGGCGTCGTATCCGGGTGGTGGACGCGTTTCTGGAACATGCCGGAATCGACCTTCGTACCCATCTCACGCCGGCGTCCCTCCATGAGGTCTGCCGCAAATCCGGAATCCTCTCCGATCCGAACGAATCTTGGGATGATCTTTACTTCAAGCTCTGGTTGAATTGCGTCGAACCGCGTCTTCCGCACGACGAACTGTTTTTCGTGACTCATTATCCGCTCAGCCAGTCCTCACTTTGCAATCCTGTGCCAGACGAAACCGGGTTTATGTGGGCCAACCGTTTCGAGGCCTATGCAGGCAGGATGGAACTCGGCAACGCGTTCGACGAACTCCGTGATCCGCAAAAGCAGAGAGTCAATTTCGAGAAAGACCAGAAGATCAGACGAGACACCTACGGAGAGTCGATTCCTGAATCCCCTATGGACGAGGAACTCCTCGAGGCCGTGGGGCAGATGCCACCGGTCTCCGGAATTGCCATGGGAGTCGACCGTTTGTGCATGCTCCTCCTCGATGCCAAACACATCGATGAGATCATTCCGCTCAAAAGTCGTTGGTGAGTGACGATCAGGCCTTCAGGACTTCCTGGAGTTCGCCGCGCTCGAACATCTCGCTCACGATGTCGCAACCCCCGACGAATTTCCCCTTGATGAAGATCTGAGGCACAGTCGGCCACTGGGTGTATTCTTCGAGGGCCGTCCACATGTCATCGTCAGAGAGGACGTCGAAGGATGCGAGCTTGGAGGCGCCTGCGGCCTTCAGAACAGCAACAGCACGTGCGGAAAAACCACACATGGGGAAATCAGGCGATCCCTTCATGTAGATCACCACTTCATTGTTCTTTACGAGCTTGTCGACTTCAGGAACGAGCGTGTGTGCCATGTTCATTATCCTCCGAATTTGGCGAATTGTTCAGGTGTGAAGGTCTTCATCGAAAGAGCGTGGACTTCCTCGGTATCGATTTCAGCCTTCAACAGACCCATGATCATCTGATGTTGCTCCACCATCATCTTGCCCTGAAAAGCGGGACTCACCACGGTGACTTGATAATGGTCCATGGTGCCGGTCAGATCGGTGACCTGAACGCGGGTTTCCGGGTGCAACTGCTCGATACGAGCCTTCAATTGATCTGGAGTCATGCGGGTTTTCTATCAGATCCACAGAAAAAGGGCCAACTTTCGGCCACGAAGAGCGCGACTTGAGCGGAAAAATTCACCCGTTCTTATTTTTTTTGAACGCACCAGCGTCACCCCGCGCGTTAATTTACATCATGATTTCAATCATTTAAAATTCCCGACTGCTTTGATCGGATATAAGTGCTTGAAATACCTGCACTTTTTTCCTCAAGTCAAAAACTCCACTGACGATAGGAGTGTGTCGGGCGATTCTTGGACTGCTCGGCATCGTGAAGGATCACGAAAAACTCATGGATGAATAACCTATGTATAAAGGAGAAAATCCATGGGTCTGCGTATCAATACCAATATCCAAGCCATGGTTGCCCAGCGCAACCTCGACCAAAACAGACGAACACAAGAGAGCTCTCTCGAGCGCCTCTCTTCCGGCACCCGAATCAATCGCGCCGGTGACGATGCGGCGGGACTCGCGATTTCCGAACGGATTCGCGCCAACACCCGCTCCCTCGGCCAGGCAAACCGAAACGCCCAAGACGGGATCTCCCTGATCCAAGTGGCGGAAGGTGCCACCAACGAAGTTTCCAACATCCTCGTCCGGATGCGCGAACTGTCGATCCAAGCGGCTTCTGACACCATCGGTGACAAAGAACGCGGCTTCATCGATAAGGAAGTGCAGCAACTCCGGTCTGAAATCGACCGGATCGCCGTCACCACCGAATTCAACGGAACCAAGCTCCTGAACGGCTCCGCTCCACAACTCGAGCTCCAAGTCGGATTGAACAACAATCCGATGGAAGACCGCCTCGTGATCGACTCCAACCAGCAGAATATCACGGTCGGCGCCCTCGGTATCGAGGGGATCACCACCGGATCCAAAGTGGACGCTCAGAACAACCTCGCCAAACTCGACGATGCTCTGACCAAGCTGAACGAAAACCGCTCAGCTCTGGGCGCCCTCCAGAACCGCCTCCAGTCGACCATCAACAATATCTCGACCTACAAAGAGAACCTCGACGCCGCCCGCTCCCGGATCCGGGACACGGACATGGCTGCTGAGACTTCGGAACTGACGAAGTCCAACATCCTGTCTCAGGCCGGAATCTCGGTTCTTTCGCAAGCGAACCAGAATCCGCAACAGGTCCTCAAACTTCTCGGCTAAGGACCCGAGCGCAAGACTTCATAGGGAAATGAGTCCGGATGACTCATGATACGCACACCTCGATGAACGGGGTGTGCACTCCCTCGAGTGCCCACCCCGTTTGTCAGGTGAAAGCTTTACAAGCGTGCGCAATCGAGTTATCCCCCATGTCCACATGACGTCCCGCTCGGTGTCCAGCCCTGAATTCCAATATGCCCCCGCCAAGAACATCTACTGGGGCAAGCTGAAGAACCTTCCTGAGACTCTCAGGGGGCTCGCGCTGACCGATCATGATACTGAGACCCATCGGGGGAACTGGAGAGCGCAATTTCTCGCCAGTGCCGGTAAAAATCCCGGCGCCACCATCCCCCTGATTGTCCCCCTGCACGTGGAAATCGGTTGCAATGCCGGCCATGTGAGCCTCGAGTGGGCAAAAAAGAATCCGGACTCCCTCTACATCGGGATCGACTGGAAGTTCAAACAGATTTACAGGATGGCCGAGAAGGCCGCCAAGTTCCAGGTGAAGAACCTCCTCGCCTTTCGGGCCAATGCCGAGCGTCTCCCCTTCATGTTCGCTCCCGGCGAGATCGACTTCCTCCACATGTTCTTCCCGGACCCCTGGCCCAAGAAGGCGCAAAAGAAGAACCGCACCGCAGATGAGGCTTGGCTCCGATCCATTGCCCCCCTCCTTTCGGACCGCGGAGTCTTCCATCTGAAAACCGATCACGCCGAATACTTCGAATTCATCCTCGGTGAGATCGAACGCCTGACCGATGTTTGGGAAGTCCTGGAGATGACCCGGGACCTTCACGCCGGAAAACCCGACGCAAAGAAGCTCACCATCCCCGAAGTCACCCTGTTCGAGCGCCTGTTCATCAAAGACGGTCTCCCCATCCATTCCATCCGGCTCCGGCCCCGGCGCTGACTCCCACTCTAAATAACTGACAAGATCGCTCAAGAATTGGCGCCGAATACCGATGCGGTATTCGAATGGGATCTTTCAGCTCGAGACACCCTCGCCTCACCCACACCGGATTCGCCATCTTAGGCGGAATCTGTGCCTTGGTGATTTCTCTCGGCTACTGGAACGCTCCCGACCGGAGTCCAGCCTCCATGAAAAAAGCCCAGCTTCCGACTCCTGCTCTGGAGGCCAGAGCAGCCTTACCGATTCTGGATTGAGCCCGAGCTTTTCGCCTCAATCCACTTCGAGAAGTACTTGCGGCCGGTTTGGAACTCGTCCCTGAGAATTCTTGAGATCCAGCGTGGGGTCTCGCCCCGATCATGCCGGGCAAGAATCTCTGCCAGTCGCCTCTGAAACTGCAGATTCACTTTCTCCGAGGAATAGATCTCGCTCATCAAGGAGCGGGCGCGCCTCCGGGACTCCAACCAGTGTTCACGATCCTCATGGAGACGAACACAAGCCTCCACCCAATCTTGGGTGGACTCCACCACCACTCCCGGAAAATCCGACGTTTCTTCGGTTCGCATCAAGCCTTCGGCCCCGACGGGTGTGCTCACAGCGGGAAGCCCGTGATGAAATCCATCGAGCAGCTTACCTTTGACCCCGGCACCGAAACGGAGCGGCGCCAGATTCACCCGAATTCCGCGAAAAGCATCTGAGAGATTCTTCACCCCTCCGAGCACGCGAATGCCGTCTTCCTTGGGTCGGTGCCATTGCATGACCTCGGCCGAAGGGTAAGCCCCATGAATCTTCCACTCCACACCGGGAAGACGTTTTCGAACCAGCGGCCAGATTTCGCTCCTGAACCAGCGGATTCCGTCGAGATTGGGGGCGTGGCGGAAGTTCCCGATGAATTGAAAACCGGATCGGGCATCGAAATCCTCGTTCGCACCCTCAGCTCTGGTATCGGGATATGCGAAGGGAATCCAGTCCACCACCTCCGGTCCGATCCCGAACTCGCGATTCAACAGTCGGGCTTCGTAGGAACTCACGACAAAGGAGTGATCCGACCTGAGGATGGATGCCGTCTCGCGGATGGCAGTCTCGGACTGAAAATGGGTCATTCCTTTCAGCCCCTCTCCACGCGCCTTTCGTAAAAAATGAAGGTCCTCGGTTTCGAGCAGCCTCAAGGCTCCGGGAACCGCATCCCGGACGAGCGGACCGAATTGTTCCTCGGTGATGAAACGATCGAATAGAACAATCGCCGGATCGAGTTCACGGATCCACTCCACCCTGGACCAATCGTTGAGGGGGATCGAGATCAGCTCCACGCCTTCGGGCATGGACTGGTATCCCCAATCCAGTTCACCCTTGAGCGCCGAGGGCGATGCGAGGACCACCCGATCGGTGAATTCCAGCAATATGCGGATCCATTGCATTTGCCGCACTCCGGCAGCCGAGGAAGATGGCTCGGGGAAAACGGTGCTGAAAATCAGTGCTGGACCTTTCGCCTTCATGCTAGGCTGAACCTAAACTATGGGATTCAAAATTCCACTTCTTTTCTGTGCTTTAGTGCTGATGACTCCAGTGAGTCCGGCATGCGGCGAGACAGGAAACTCCGATCCCGGTCCGAGGAACGGAGAGGAAGCCGCATTCCTTCTCGAAGAAGGAAAAAGCGCCCTCGAAAAGCGAGATCGTCCCGGTGCAATCCGGTCCTACGCCCGGTTTGTGGAACGCTATCCGTCCCATGACGGCTTGAAGGATGCGTACTTCGGGCTGGTGACCGCACTCATGGCAGAGGGACGACTGGCCGAGGCCTCCCGCCATGCTGGCGATTGCCTGAACCAGTCGTGGGATACCCCCGACCTGAACCGGATGAGGTCTTTCGCAGCGGAAGCCAAACTGAAGCTGAAAGATCATTTGCATGCCCGACTCCTGGCTGACGAACTCCTCAAATCCAAGCCCGACCCCAAGCAAACCGGAATGGCGCGTTCCATCCGTTTTCAAAGCCTGCTCGAAGACAAGCAATTCGAGGCGGCAGAAGAGGAACTCGACCGGCTCGAGGAACACCTGAAAAACTCGCCCGATGGCGCCATCTCGTCACAGCTGCCTGGTTTCAAGATGGTGTTCTCGCTCAGGCACTGCACCCTCACCCACCTCCTCAAAGATAAAGCATTCGATGAGAGCGAACTGCTGGACTACTTCGGGCAGAAGAACCTGTGTTTCAAGTCGGCACTAACCGAAGCTCCACAGGTCACCGATACCGCCGTACTGAAAGAATGGTGCGAGTCTTTCTCCGGCTTGAACCATGAAATTGAAAAAATGAGGATCGACTCTTTCTTGAAGGAGAAGATCAGGAAGGACTTGAAGAACACCTTCGAGTTCTCCAAAGGAATCCATGCCGAACTCGAAAAGTGCTACCGGCCCTACCAGCCTAAAAAATCAAATCGCTCACGCCGTATTCGAAAAAAGGCGTGAGGTTTCGAATTGGTTCGAAGAACGTTTCCGTGAGACCCCTCCGGCATTCTATTGCTCGGTCGATCTCCGGGACTCCGGAGACAAAATCGCTCCGGTCGATTGCAATCTGTTTCCAGCCGGATTCAATAACATTTGCGAAATCGACCTTGGCTGCGCTCCGGCCATTTTCAAGGATCAGATCACGGCAATTGCAGCAACACTCGGAGGCGCGGTTCCCGAGAGGATTTTAATCGTCCCCGAGAACCACACTGAGAACCGTTTTTATCTCGAGAATCTTCATCACCTGGCACGGATCCTCGAGGAAGCCGGATTCGAGACGGCCTTGGGTCGTTACGGAACCGATCCACAGGAATACACCCTCAAGTCGGCAAGCGAAAAGACCATCCATGAATATCCGCTGCTGATCACAAACTGTAGAGCCACGCTCCCGAACGGCTTCAATCCCGACTGGATCCTTCTCAATAACGACTTCTCTTCGGGCCGTCCTGAGGGTCTGTTCGGGCTTCAGCAACCTGTGATGCCATCCCCCGAGCTGGGTTGGTTCCAGAGAAGAAAAAGCGACCACTTCAAGCACTACAATCAACTGGCCGGAGAATTTGCAAATCTGATCGGAATCGACCCCTGGAGAATCCAGATCGGGAGCTCCCCGATCGACGGTGTCGACTTCGGAACCGATGAGGGACTCGACCGGGTCATCGCCGAATCGGAGCAGATGCTCGAGTCTGTGAAAAGCGAGTATGCCAAACGGGGCATGGTTCGGAAACCCGCTCTTTTCATTAAAAATGATTCGGGAACCTACGGCATGGGAATCATGGTCATTCATTCCATCGACGAACTGAAAACCATGAATCGCCGGACCCGGAACAAGATGAGCATGGGGAAGAACAAGAGCCGCATCGACCGGGTACTCATTCAGGAAGGCATCCCGACCACACTGACCACGGACGGTTCCACCTCCGAGCCCGTGGTCTACATGATGGGAAGCGAGCTGATCGGTGGCTTCATCCGTGCCAACTCAGAACGGGACGACATGGACAATCTGAACAGTCAGGGCATGTTTTTCAAGAAACTGTGTTTCAAAGACCTGAGTGACTCCCTGAATGACGGCAATTCTGACGAATTCCCCCACCTTGAGGCTGTTTACGGGGTGATCGGCAAGCTCTCGGCCCTTGCGGCGGCACGGGAACTCAGGGATACTCAGGCCAAATGAACCCTAAAGAATCAAAAGCAGCAGGTTTCGGAACAAAAGCCATTCATGCGGGGCAAAGTCCCGATCCGCGCACCGGGGCGGTGATGGTGCCCATCTACCAGACCAGCACCTTCGCTCAGACTTCTCCGGGCCAACACACCGGGTACGAATACGCAAGGACCGATAACCCCACCCGAACCGCTTACCAAGAATGCGTTGCCGCACTCGAAAACGGGAAGTACGCCCTCGCATTTTCTTCAGGGCTAGCCACCATCGATACGTTCCTTCACACGCTCAAGTCGGGCGACCATGTGATCTGTTCGGACGATGTGTACGGCGGAACTTTCCGCCTGTTCGACAAAGTCCTCACCCGCTTCGGTATCCGATTCACTTTCATGGATCTCGGAGATCTCTCGAAGGTTGAGGCGGCCATCCGTCCCGAGACCCGGATGCTCTGGATCGAGAGCCCCACCAATCCGATGCTGAAGATCTTCGACATTGCCGCATTGGCCAAGCTCGCGCGGGCGCGGAACCTGCTCAGTGTGGTCGATAACACCTTCATGAGCCCCTATTTTCAGAGGCCTTTGGACCTCGGTGCGGATGTGGTCATTCATTCTGTGACGAAATACATGAACGGACACAGCGATGTGGTGGGCGGCGTTCTGGTCACCAGTCACGACGCACTCTACAAAGAACTCAAATACCTCCAAAACGCGGTCGGCGCTGTTCCCGGCCCCCAGGATTGTTTTTTGGTGATGAGAGGGCTCAAGACCCTCCATGTCCGCATGAAAGAGCACGAGGCGAATGCATTTGCGATCGCACGTTTTCTGGAGAAACACCCAAAGGTGGAGAAAGTGATTTATCCGGGGCTCACCTCTCACCCGCAACACGATTTGGCAAAACGCCAGATGAGCGGGTTCGGCGGGATGATCTCGTTTGTGATCCGTGGCAATCTCGAGGACTCAAAAAGAGTGATGGAGCGGACTCGCCTCTTCACGCTCGCTGAGTCGCTCGGCGGTGTGGAATCCTTGATTGAACACCCCGCCATCATGACCCATGCATCCGTCCCGGCTGAGAACCGGAAAGCTCTGGGGATTGCCGATACCCTGATCCGGATCAGTGTCGGCATCGAAGACGTGAACGACCTGATTGCCGATTTGGAGCAGGCATTACGTTAAGTTCGCACTGAAATGCACCGCGTCAACATCAG
Organism: Bdellovibrio sp. ZAP7; assembly: GCA_945874535.1. Lineage (GTDB taxonomy): Bacteria > Bdellovibrionota > UBA1018 > UBA1018 > CAIMNF01 > CAIMNF01. Next base: position 29,650 of record CAMCGZ010000016.1, on the reverse strand, counting down.
TTAACGCTTGTAAGGCCCTGATCCCCCTGTTAGGTTTGGGTCATGCGTCATTTGAAGAAATTGATCCAGCAACTGCTGGCCGGTCACGGCCGCATCCTGCTCGCCTGATCCGGTCTCTCCCACTCAACCCCTGAGACTCTTCTTGTCTCGAAGGGAACGATGGAAGGTGATCGCAAAGCGGTGTGCCTCGTCCCGGACATGGGTCAGGAGTTTGTAGGCCCGCGTATGAGGAAACAGGGGAACAGGATTCACCCGATTCGGGATGAAGATCCGCTCCTGTGAACTGACCACTTCTTTGGATTTGAAATCCCTCTCGGTTCGCGCTTTGGCCAACCCCACCAGATCCACACCTTGAATTCCGAGATCCTCGAAGATCGCCTTGGCTTGGGCGAGCTGCCCCTTGCCCCCGTCGACAATCACCAGGTCGGGTTTCTCATTTCCGGCTCCGAGATCCATTTTCGAAAAGCGCCGATCAAAGATCTCGCGCATGGAAGCGAAGTCGTTCGCCCCCTTCACGGTCTTGATCTTGTAGCGCCGGTAGAGATTCTTGTCGGGAGCTCCATCGATGAACACCACCCGCGAGGCCACCGAATCCTCGCCTTGGGTGTTCGAAATATCGTAGCATTCGATCCTGCGCGGGAGTTTTTCAAGTCCGAGCTTCTCTTGAACCTCCTCGAGTGCCCCGATGCCGTGTCCGGCTCCTTCGCGCTTGGCACTTTCGACCGCGAGCTTGGCGTTGGTTCGAGCCACGTTGACGAGTTGTTTTTGGACCTCGGATTCGGGTAGGCGGATCCGTACTCCGAGGGCGCTTTCGAGCAGTTCGTGATCGCTAGGCAGTTGAGCCACGAGGATTTCCTTGGCTTGGGTGAGATCACTCCCCTCCTGCATGAGGATCACGTGCTGTGAGAGGAAATCATACAGGATCGAATCGGGCCCGAGTGAGCCGTCGAAGTTCTGCACATCGTAGTGCTTCACACTGAGCAGCTTACCACCCCGCACCTGGAGTACCACTCCGTGCGCAATCCCCTCTTTTTGCTCGAATGCGAACACATCTTGGTCGAGACGGGTGTCGGCATCGATCACGGACTGCGTCTGCGAGACGATTTCGACTGCTTGAATCTGATCCCGGATGATCGCAGCTTCCTCGTAGCGCTCTTCCTCTGCTGCGGTTCGCATGCGCTCCCGCAGGACATCGAGAAAGTCCGCACCCTTTCCCTCGAGCACCTGCAAGGCCTCGTCGATCTGACTGCGATACTCCTCCTCGTTCACCGCTCCCACGCAAGGGGCCGAACACTGGCCCATTTGGTGGAGGATGCAGGCGCGAGAACGATGCGAAAACGTATTGTCGGAGCAGTCGCGGAGCTTGAAAGATTCTGTGAGCAATCGCAGTGTGATTCGGGCGGCAAAGCTCGATGGAAATGGCCCGAAATAGCGAGCCTTGCTCTCGTTCACTTTGCGAGTCCATTCGATGCGGGGGAACTTCTCGATCAGGGACACCCGGAGGTAGGGATAATGCTTGTCGTCCTTGAGCCGGATATTGAATTTGGGCTTGTAGCGCTTGATGAGCGTGCATTCGAGAACGAGCGCCTCGTTCTCGGTGCCAGTGTGGATCACCTCGAAGGTCTCGACATGGGTCAGCAAGAGCTCGGTCCGGGGATGCTCATGAACGACAGGCTGGAAGTAGGAGGTGACCCGCGACCGGAGGCTCTTCGCCTTTCCGACATACAGGATGTCCCCGACGGTGTTCTTCATCAGGTACACACCCGGGGAGGTCGCCAGTTTTTTGGCTTCTTGCAGGAGACGCGTTTTGTTCTCGGGCCGTTTTTCGATGCTCATCCGGACTGTTTCAAGGTATCCTAAATTCCACACTATGAACACCCCGGCACTCTCGGTTGGCAAGGATACTGTCTGTTACTGCACCCGCTGTAAAATGGATCTCGGGCACATGATCATGTCGATGGTCGGCCCGGTTCCGGCCCGGGTGATGTGCCGGACCTGCAAGAGCGAGCACAATTTCAAGCCGAAGCGCGGGGTCAAGGAACCCGGTGGAATCGCACCGAGCCGCGGAAGCCCGGGCAGCACCACCCGGACTGCACGCGCTCCCCTCGAGGCCAAAGAAGAAAAAACCGTGCCTGTGGAACTGGAATGGATGCGCCAGATGAACGCCTCGACTGCGGCCATGAAGGAGTACGGTGCGGATCAGGCATTTATCACCGGTGATCGCATCAAGCACCCGGTATTCGGCGAAGGCATCATTCAAAAACTCGTGTTCCCGAACAAGGTCGAAGTCCTCTTCAAGATGGACATCAAGACCCTGATCCACGCCGGCAAGCCGGCCTGAGCTCAAGTCTGCTCGAAACTTTCGCTCAATCGCTCCCCTTCCCAGCGTGACACCACCAGCGTGGCGACACAATTGCCGAAGAGGTTCACGGTGGTGCGCGCCATGTCCATGAACTCGTCGACTCCGAGGATCAGCGTGATGCCCTCGAGCGGAAGACCGAAAGCCGTGAGCGTTCCCGACAGGACTACGATGGAAGCGCGCGGAACCGCCGCCACGCCCTTGGTGGTCAACATGAGCGTGAGCATCATGGTCAGCTGGGTCCAGAGCGAGAGCTCGATCCCGGCAGCCTGAGCCACAAATACGGATGCAATGGCGAGATAAAGCGTCGATCCGTCCAGATTGAAGGAATACCCAAGAGGCAGGACAAAGCTCGAGATGCGCTTCTTGACTCCGATTTTATCCAAGGACTCAAGAGCCGAGGGATAGGCGCTTTCGCTCGAGGTGGTGGCGAAGGCGAGCAGAAGTGAAGGCCGGATTTCTTTCAAGAAGGGCTTCATCTTGACCCGCGCATAGATCATGGCCGGCACGAGCACGAGCACCACGAAGATCACTAGGGCCAAATAGAGGGTTCCCACGAGCTTCAGCATGGGGATCATGACCCCGATACCGTGATCCGCTACCGAGGTTGCGGCCGCGGCTCCCACCCCGATTGGGGCCATCGACATGATGAGCCCCGTGAACTTGAACATCACCTCGTTCAGCCCCTCGCAAAACTGCAACACAGGCTTGGCCTTTTCTCCGGCCAGCAAAACCGCTACACCAAACAGGGTCGAAAACAGGACAATCTGAAGCACATCGCCCTTGACGATTGCTTCGGCGAAATTGGTCGGAAGCAGGTGTTCAAAAAACCCGCTGAAGGTCAGGGGATTCTGCTGGGCTTTGTTGACCACGTCGGCAACACCGTTTCCGAGACTGAGTCCGTCTCCGGGACGGAACCAATTCACCATGAAGAGTCCGACCGCAAGTGCCAGGGTCGTGGCCACCTCGAAGTAGACAATGGCCCGAACGCCCGTCTTTCCGAGACCTTTGACCGAACCCGCAGAACTGATCCCGAGCACAATAGAAGCAAAAATCAGCGGGGCGATGATGCACTTCACTCCATTCAGAAACAAAGTCCTGAACGGCTTCAGGGCTGGTGCCCAGCCGGGGAGGTAATGCCCGATCAGAAAACCGAGAACGAGCGCGATGAAGATCCAGGTCGTGAGCTTGATTTTACGAAGCATGCGCGGAGCGTAGCGGAAAGGCGCATGGGATACAATCTTCAACTTGACAGATATAACGCGATGTGTTAATTTTCGCAAATCATGCGGCCCCTCTTGCTCTTCATCCTGGTCTCGGTACCTGCCTACTCCCTCGCTGGCGACCCCGCTCCCGAGTCTGTGCTGAGTGCACCGGAGCGGGACAAGATGATCCCCGGAAAGCCCGGCGACACGCTGAATATCGCACCCTCGACCGAGGGTCCCTACCAAATCTCCGTAGAAGAATCGACAGGAGCGGTGGTCGGGTTCAGTTTCTTCAATGAGGGAGCGAATCGGATCGTCCCAAGGAAGTCGGAGCCAGGAATGGGTCCGGATAGGACTTTTGGTTTCCACTTTCAAAGCCGTGCTCGACAGAACATCTTTTTGTCCATCACAGACGCCCCCAATGAGTACCTGTCACAACTCATGGAGAGCTATTTGTTCCTCTTCCCCCGCAAAGTGCTGCCAGCAATCGAGTGGAACACACTGCCGGGCCAAGGATCGCAAATCCGGGTAACGCTTCCTACCGGCGAAACGATGGATGTGAATGGGGAGACTTGTGAAATAGTCGGCGGAGTCCTTCAGGAGACAGCCCCGATCGATCTTCAGCCTGACCGCTTCAAACGCAAATTCGCCCGGGTCCGCTACCAGGGAACCGGAGTATTGCTCCGAGTGGACAAACGCGGGGGTGACCCGCGCCTGAACACCACCGCCACGATTAGCAAAGGATCACTGTCCTGCAAAATCCCCTCTTCACTTTTATTCAACCAGGACGAGCGTTCCGAAGTCGAATTCCTATTCCCTTCCGACCCCGAATTCGATCAATTCCTGATTAAAAAGTGCGGTTTCGGGCTCTGACAAATTCCTAGACAAAGCCCGCCTCATCCGGTAGCCTTCTTTTTATTCCAATGCGGGGGTGTAGTTGAGTTGGTTACAACGTCGCCCTGTCACGGCGAAGGCCGTGGGTTCAAGTCCCATCACTCCCGCCATTTTTTTCAAAACCTCTCCGAGTGACCGGAGGGGTTTTTTTGTGTCTACCCGAGACACATACGGTCGCAATTGGATTCCAAATCCTGCATGCTAGAATCAACATATCATGATCATCCGAATCCTTGCTGTCGTGGCACTCTGGTTTCCTGGTTTCAACGCCTCTGCGGAGGGCCTGACCGCGCGTTGGCTCGGCGTGGCCGGGCTTTCGATTTCGGATGGTGAGACGACCCTGCTTTTTGATCCGGTTTTCACGAAACCCACCTGGCGTCATTGGTTCATGGGTGAGGAATTCCGATCGAATCCGGAGAGAGTGAAAGCCGGCCTCGAAGCGGCTGGGATCAAAACTGCACAGGCTGTATTTGCCAGCCATTGCCATTTCGATCACGTCGCCGACATCGGTGCGGTCTCGGGAACCACCGGTGCGGTGGTTCGTGGCGGACCTTCTCTGAAACGGATCGCACTCAAGGATCCTCAGGAAAAAGCGAAGTTTGAAGATATCGAAGACAAGAAAGAGTTCATGGTCGGGAAGTTCAAAGTGATCCCCTTCCGCCGACAACACGCCGCGATTCTTCACAAGCTCGCCATCAAATTCCTTCCGGGCGAAGTCCCGGAGGACTTTCATTTCGGTTTTTACCAGTTCAAAGAGGGAGAGGTGTGGGCATTCCGGATCGAGCATCCGGACGGGGCCTTGCTTGTCGATCAGGGGAGTCACTTCTTCGAGCCGCATGCTGATTTTGCCAAGAAAACCGACGCCTACTTTGTCGGAATCGCCAACAAAAAGAGCCTCGAGGATCTGGTCGACAAGAACATGAAGCGCATCGAAGCACCCATGGTGGTCCCTCTGCACTTCGACTTCTTTTTGCTCCAACACGATCAACTCGAAGAAATGCGCCTGCCGGGCAACCAGATCGGAGAAATCCGCGAACGCCTTCAGAAGGCTTATGAGCCGGCACCGAATTTCTTTGTTCCGAAGCGCAACGAAGAGATCAAGATCCTGAAAAAGATCATGCCGGCAGCGAACCCGGGCGAATCTCCTGCTCCCGGAGCTTAATCCTCGAATTCAGCTTGGGTCTTGTCTTTGCTGGCGATCTTCCGGTTCGCCGGAACTTTGAAGTAGCCATTGAACGCGTATTCGGGATCGATGCTCTGGGCTCCACGACGGAGCTCGAAGTGCAAGTGGGCACCAAAAGTCCGTCCGGTTTTACCCGAATAGGCGATGACCTGGCCTTGCTGGACCCGATTGCCCATCTTGACCAGATTTTTGGAATGGTGAGCGTAAACACTGTAAAATCCGCTCTCGTGCTTCAGCACGACCATCCGACCGTAACCGCGGATCTTGGATCCGACGTAAACCACTTCACCCGATGCCGCAGCCAGAACGGGGGTGCCGATTTTTGCCCGGAGATCCACACCTTGATGAAACTTCCCGCCTCGCTCGCCATAGGATGACGAGATCTCCACTTCCTTGAGCGGCCACTGCCACCTTCCGGGAAGCGGAACAGCTCCCATGGTGCGACTGCCGAAATCGACACTGGCGGTTTTTCTCGAAACGGAACGGCTCTCGGAGGTTTTCGCACGGGCGACCCCGTGTTCTTCACGTTCGAACAGGCCGCGACGGGACGACTGGACCGGCCTGACCGCGCAAGCGGACAGCTCGATCATCAGCGAAACGAAAAACAGCCCCTGTGCGAGCCTCTTCAGCATCATGGTTTACTCAGCCAACCTCTTCATCTCATCCAGATAGGCCATATCGGTCACATCCAGCTTGAGCGGGGTCAGGGAGACGAATCCCTTGTGCACCACCGCACAATCCGTATCGGCTTCCGGCTCGAAACCATGATACTGTCCGCCCACCCAGAAGTAATCTTTGCCGCGGTGGTCCGTACGCTTCAATACAGCGCTCGAATAGTAGCGAAATCCTTGACGTGCGGCGACAATTCCCTTGATCCGCTTCAGCGGAAGATCCGGTACATTGATGTTCATCAAGGTGAATTTCGGAAGAGTCCGCTTCTGGAACTCCTGGATCACCTTGACCGCCATTTTTGCGGCGGTCTCGTAATGCAGCTTGGACTCGGGTTTGCGGTTCTTAAAATCGACATCCAAACTCACTGCATAAGATGGAATTCCAAGCATGCAGCCTTCACGGGCTGCGGAAACCGTTCCCGAATAGTACACATCTTGTCCGAGGTTCGCGCCACGATTGATCCCGGAAACCACGATATCCGGAGTGGATTTCATGACTTGTCTCATCCCGATGTAGACACAGTCGGCTGGAGATCCGCTCACTCCGTAAAAATCCTTCTCCATGGGAAGCAAACGCAAGGGCTTGTGCAGGGTCAGTGAATGCCCCATCGTGCTCTTTTCTTCCAAGGGGGCCACCACTTTGACCGTGCCGAGTTTCTTCAGCTCTTCGTACAGGATCCGCAGGCCGGGGGCGTGCACCCCGTCATCATTGGAAAGCAGGATTTTCATAAAGGAAAGTGTACCGACGGGAGATCAGTTTTTCAACGTTTGATCCAAGGGACCCATGGAATTCCCGGAGATGTTCATCGAGAAGTTGATCACCGGACCGGTTCCCCGGTCGATCGAATTGATCACCCCGAGATCGAGCTGCCAACAGCGGGACGGGCTTTGAAACAGCACGCCGAAGGCACTGTCGAGGAGTGCGAAGTTACCGCTCACCAGATTGTACGACAGCGATACCCGGGGCATGACGTAGTCGTTCAGCGAGAAGTTGGAGCTGGTCTGCAGGGACGACACCCTCGCCGTCAACTTCGAGAAAGTGTAATTCATCGAGAGACTCCGCTCGAATCGAAGGATGCCGTCTTTCACCGCCCGATCGAACACCCATGAAAAAGTCGAACTGAGCCGGTGAGGATTGGCAAAAGGGAGCAACTGGGCGTCACGGTAACGGTCGAGATAGGAATAATACGTGTATTCGACACGAGCATTGAACTTCTCTCCCGTGTACATCATGTGGGTGAACAGGGGCGACAGGAGAACCCGGTCGTCATTCCCGGGATCGGAAAGGAAACGATTGGCCTCCTTGATGTCGAGAGTCTGGGTGAGTCCGGCTTCGAATCTCCGCACCACCTGGTCCGGAGCCCCGTTCTTCCCCGCCTGCTTCCGGAAAACCTGGGTGACCAGTCCGTAGGTCAGGGAATTCCCGAGCGGGGTGAAGTAACTGTTCAAGTTCTGGGTGGTGCGCTCGGGGACGATGTCGGAGTTGTCGAAATACTGTCCGGGACGGGCCTGACTCTGGACCTGATCGATGAAAGGGTGACTGCTGGACTGCTGAATCGTGGGAATGTTCGCGTAAGTGAGGGTCGGACGGATGGTGTGTTTGTAACTCACGTCCGAATCGTCGGTTCGGAAGACCCTTTCGAGCTGGAAACTCAAATCGGCCTGGGCCAGCAAATACCCACGCGCGAGGTTCGGATAGATCCCGTTGAAGTTGTAAAAGAAAGACCGGTACTGGACAGAGGGAGTCAGCGAGAGCCAGGGCTTGGGGTTCAGCGTGGTGTACAGGTTCGGGATGAGGGTGAAGCGGTTGGCTTCGCGGATCGTCTCCACCTGGCTCGACCCTACCGTGAACTGGTCGAAGGGACCCGCCTCGCGCGAAAAACGGTTGAATCTCGCCTCGATTCCCGCGGCAAATCTTTGCCCGAAGACGAACTGGTCATTGGAATTGACCACGATCCTGGGCGAATCCTGGACAGTCGTGGGATCGAATCCGCCCATAAACCGGTTGTTCGAGTCGAACCGCAAAAGATTCCGGATCCGTCTGAATGAAAGCACCGTGCTCACAGATGGATCGTTTCTGGAAAAGAACAGATCGCTCGCCAAAACCGGTTCTAGACGACCCGGTACATCTTCCGAGTAGGTCACCGGATAACCCGAGTCACTCACCTCGTTCAGTCGCAATTTGGCGTCGAAACCGAATGGCATCTCTTGCGCCACCTCGCTCCGGATCCCGTACCGGTAGTAAAGGCCGCTCACGGCATCGTCGCGCGTCCAGAACAGATTGAACGTCCCGCGACTCTCGGGAGTGAGAACATACCTCCCCTCCCACTCAAAACGGCTTCCCCGACTGGCGTACACCCCGGCACCGAAGGTCATGTCGGACCAATCATTGATCGCCCAGAAATAGGGCTGGACCACGAAGGCCCCGTAGACCTGATTGACCCCGAACCGCGGAAACAAAAGCCCGCTCTGCCGCTTGGTCTTGGAGGGGATCACCATGAAAGGCAGCCACATGACCGAGGCGTCCTTGATCTTGAAAATGAAATCATGGATGAAGGCGTAGCCCTCGATGGTGAAATCCACCTCTTTACCCGTCAATTCCCAAGAATTGGGGCAGTCGACACAGGTGGAATAATTGTAATCGCTGATCTTGAAGTGCTTGAGCCCTTCGGTCAAAAAACTCGATCCCCGCAATGAAAACTGCCCGTTCGAAAGACTCCCGTTCAGAATCCGACCCACATGGGTCTTCAGGTCCATTTCGATCGCATCGGCCCGGACAGAGTATTCGCCGAACTGGTACAGGACACGACCGCTCGCACGCACATGATCGCTCTTCTGGTCGAGATCGATCGCGTCGGCTTTGATCACTTCGTTGTCACGGTAAACGTAGGCGTTTCCGCGCAACTCCACCCGGTCTTCCTTACGCTTGACCAGCGTATGGTCCGATCCGAACTGCATCAGATTCGACTGGGCCGACGAACTCCCGCCTGAAAGGAGCATCAACGCAATCAGCAAACCAGAAAGCATCCGGATCCAGTTCAGAAAGAACACCGGCTTCCCAGACGGAGGAACAACTGGTGCAACTCAGAACGCAGTTCCTTGCGCGGAACGATCCGGTCGACAAATCCGTGCTTGAGCAAGAACTCGCTCCTTTGGAATCCCTCTGGCAGCTTTTGGCGGATGGTCTGCTCGATCACTCTGGGGCCGGCAAAACCAATCAGGGCTCCCGGCTCCGCGAGGATGACGTCTCCGAGCATGGCGAAAGAGGCCGCCACACCGCCCGTGGTGGGATCAGTGAGGATCGAAATGTAAGGGATGCCCGCATCCCGCATTTTCTGAATGACGGCGGAGGTCTTCGCCATCTGCATGAGAGACAAGATCCCCTCTTGCATCCTGGCTCCGCCGCTTGCGGAAATCACCACTGCGGGAACCCGCTCTTCGAGCGCTTTTTCGAGGGTCAGTGTGATCTTTTCGCCAACGGCGACCCCCATGCTCCCGCCCATGAACTTGAACTCGAAGACCCCGATGTGGAAAGGCACCCCTTCGAGAGTGGCTTTTCCGCACAGAAACGCATCGTTCAGCTTGTGATTCCGGATCGCCTGCTCGAGACGGCCCTTGTAAGGCTTCTGATCATCGAACTCGAGCGGATCATTGGACTTGAAGTCGCCCCCGTAGGGTACGAAAGAATCGGCATCAGTCAGCTGGGCCACCCGTTCGGCAGCCGAGACACGGAGATGGTGTCCGCACTCGGAACAGACCGAGAGGTTCTCCTGCAATTGCCGGGTCTGGATGATCTCTCCACACTGAGGACACTTGCCCCAGAGCCCCTCGGGGATCTTTGCAACACGGGTTTGCTGTTCCCCTTTGAATTTCGGGGTCTTGAGGTCATCGAACCAAGAGGACATGATGCCTCCAGATTAACCCAGATCAGCCGTTCCGCGCATGGATAAATTGAACGAATTCGGAGACGCGGTCCGGACTGAAATGACTTCCCGCACAACGCTCGATTTCGGCCATCGCCTCTACCGGTGAGCGCCCCTTCCGGTACACCCGATCTTCGGTCATGGCATCGAATGCATCGACAATCGCCACCACTTGGGCCTGAAAAGGGATTTCATCACCCTTGAGTCCGAGGGGGTACCCTTCACCGTCCCACCGCTCATGGTGGTGCCGGACTGCCATAGAAGAATAGCCCGAGGCATCGTGGTGCCTGACCATTTCGTACCCCGCTTCTGCATGCGCGTTCATGAGTTCGCGCTCAGCCGCATCGAGAGGGCCTGCCTTCATCAAAACTGAATCCGGAACCATGACCTTGCCCACATCATGCATCCGGGCAGCAGACTCGATTCGGGAGGGGTTCACCCCGATCCAGAATCCCCTGCTGGCCATGAACTCGGCCCACTCACGGGTCAGCACAGCCACACGATTGGAATGCCCCAGTGTTGAGAGATCTTTTTTGGCAACAAGATCGAGCATTCGATCTTCGAGTCCGGGCGTCTCAAAATCGAAAAACCCAGCATCCGAAAGTCTCGCGTCCATGCGAATCCTTCTCCCCGTTCATCCTGAACGGTCACTCCCTCCCGAAAAACAACTCACGTACCGCGACGGAGGAGCGAATGGAGTGGAATGAAGCGGAATCAAAGAATGTGCAGCCTAGAAAAAACTGTGCCCCGGTGAGGAATCATCCTGATCTCACCGGGGCAGTGGAGCTTTTTCAGTCGACCCAGCCGACTATAGAGAATTTGTTTTCTCCCGCTGCGAATCCATCCTTGGACTCAACCACAACCACACATCAACAGGATACAATGCTTCGAAAGTGGGTCAACCAATTTAGTTATTCATTTTGAGATTTTTGAAAATCAAGAGCTGCCTTGTACGCCAAATTTTTTGCGACAGAAAACCGACCGACCACCACTTGGCTTGCGGTTTTGGCCGAAATTCCGGCCTCCATCAGACACTCGAGAACAAGACGCCAATCCGATTGGTCTTTTTCTTTTTTTACACTCTGCTTGGGTAAAATCACGGCAAAGACCCACTCGCCCCTTTCATCGAATCCCTGAGTCTCCATCCACGACAGAAATCCGGCACCCGATCCGCGATACAAGGTCTCGTGAATCTTGGTCAGTTCCTTGGCCAGGACGAATTCCGGTGAGATATCCAAGCCTTCACAAAAAGACCGGAGTACACCCAGCGTTTCCCGGATCCGATTCGGGCTCTCGAAGAAGATCCAGTTCGGGCTCCCGGGAGATTCTTTCAATTCCGTTAACAATTGGAGTGCTTCGGTCGGGTTTCTCGGAAAAAACCCGAGAAACAGAAACGAGTTCCCGACCAAACCGGCTACCGAAACAAATGCAGACAGTGCGGAGGGTCCCGGAATGGGCTCAAAACGGATCCCGGGGAATTCAGGTCCGAGCTGGAGCAAGCGGGCTCCGGGATCACTGAGCCCCGGTGTGCCGGCATCGGTCACCACACCGACCCGGGCCCCGGCCTCCTCCACCTGCCGCAAGAGCCCTTTGAGCTCGGCATCCGAGGTGTGTTGATCCACCCTCTTCAAGCGTTTCCGCTCGATGCCGAGCGCATTCAACAAAGTCTGTGTATGACGCGTATCCTCGCACCAGAGCTCTTCTACTTCCTCGAGTGCCCGCAAGGAACGCTCTCCGATATCGCTGAGGTTTCCGATCGGCGTGGCGATCATGGATATCCGGGCGCGTTGCCCGGGATGGGTGGAGTAATGCGGTTTTTCAGGCAAATGTTGCCGATTGTCGTCGTTCCCGTTCGTTGGCATCCTGTTTGGAGGTTACTTTTTAAGGAGAAAAAATGAAAGCTCGAATCAACACAAATGCCGAATCCATCATCATCTCACTCGACGGAAAAGTGGACTACGAGACCCAGGACGAAGTTTGCGAAATCATCAATACCGCGATCGAACGCAACAAGAAGGATCAAGCCGCGAAGAACATCGTTCTGAACTTGAAGAACCTCGAGTTTGTCGGATCGAGCGGCATCACCCAGTTCGTACAGAACTTGAAAGCCATCCACCACGACACGGACATCACCCCCAAGTACTGCGGTGTCCGCTCTGAATTCCAGAAAATCATCAAGGCTTTCGACGAAGGAAACCAGTTTGATTTTTACGACGATGAACGCCTCACCCGTCGCAACGGTAAACCAATCATCAACCAGTGAGCGATCACGGTTGATTCCCCCGACCCGGCCTCTCCCCCGAGGCCGGGTTTTTTTGTTCATCCTGTTTGGATGTTTTTGAGGTGGCTCATCTCTCCGTCACAGAAAGTGATCAGGTCGATCCGGACCTCGGTGGCCCGCCCCCGGTAGACCGACAGATACAGTGCAATGGCCCGCCTGAGCCGGCCGAGCTTGGCCCCTTTCACACTTTCCTCGGGTGTGACCCAAGATCGGGGCCCCCGGCTCCTCACCTCGATGAACACCAATACCCACCCCCGGTCCGGAAGGGGCTCCTCCGCGATCAAGTCGATCTCACCGACCCGGTAGCGAACCTGACTTCCAAGAATCCTCCAACCGAGTTTTCTCAGGTGCAGGGCCGCCAGAGCCTCATGTAAATCCCCTGTTTCCCGGGAGGTGCAAGTCCGCTTCGCCATGCGCCTTGATTCTGCGAGTTTCATGCCGTAACTTCAGGAACCATGAGTAAGGCATTCACACGGGAAGACGACGGGGCGGATGACGCTCCGGATGCGGAATTGCAGTCCCTGCCCGTACGGAAAAACTACATCACCCCGAAGGGGCACGCCAAACTGAAGGATGAGCTTCACCTTCTTCTCAACAAGACACGGCCGGACCTCACCCAGGTCGTCGCGTGGGCCGCTTCGAACGGGGATCGTTCCGAGAATGCCGATTACATTTACGGTAAAAAGCGTCTGCGGGAAATCGATCGCCGGATCCGCTTTCTCACCAAAAGGCTCGAGATCGCCGAGGTCATCGACCCCGCCCGAGTCCAATCATCAACGGTTGCTTTCGGAGCCACTGTCACTTTCGAAAACGAAGCGGGAACGGGCAAGACCGTTGCCATTGTCGGGATCGACGAGATCGATCCTGCGCGTGGAAGGATTTCGTGGATCTCCCCGCTCGCCAAGACCCTGCTCGGACACCGGTCCGGAGAGGTGGTCCTGTTCCGCTCCCCCAAAGGTGAAGAAGAACTGGAAATCATCAAGATCGAATTCAAGGAGATCGGCGAATGAGCCTAGACGGACTGAAGGCTGATTTTCATACTCACGTCCGGGACCTTCAAGACCGGATCACCGATCAAATCAAACGCTTGGATCCGGGGATCCGGATCATCGAAGATCCCTGGGAACGAATGGATCATGCCGGCAATCCCGGAGGTGGTGGCCTGACCCGCGCCTTCGAGGGAGATTTGTTCGAGAACGCTGGAGTGAATACTTCCTGCGTGGAGGGCAAGATCGATCCACGATTCGCCACCGCCCTCCAAGGCACTGGCGACGAACTTTGGGCGGCCGGAATTTCTTTGATCCTCCACCCTCGAAATCCGCGGGTCCCGACGGTCCATGCGAATTTCAGAATGATCCATCAAGGAGATCGGTTCTGGTTCGGAGGCGGGGCAGACCTGACTCCTTATTATCCCTACGAGGAGGACTTCCGACATTTTCACGGTGTCTGGAAGCGGGCTGCAGGAGACCACTACGGAGAAATGAAGCGAACCTGCGACGATTACTTCAACAATGCGCATCGGGGTATTGAAATGCGAGGAGTCGGTGGAATCTTCTTCGACCACTATTCGAGCGGGGATCCGAGAACCGACCTGGAATTCGTCAAAGCCCTATCCGGGCACTTCATCGAATCTTACTTCCCCATCGCGACGAAGCGAATGAACGAGCCCTTCACCCCGGAAGACGAGGATTTCATGCTCCACCGACGTGGCCGGTATGTGGAGTTCAATCTGCTCCACGACCGGGGTACCCTCTTCGGCCTGAAAACGAACGGACGCATCGATTCCATCCTGATTTCGTTGCCGGCACGCTGCAAGTACACCTACCGCTACCGCCCGGCTCCGGGATCGGTTCATGAGCGGATGTGGGAATACTATACGCCCCGGGACTGGGCCTGATCACCGACTTCGACCCGGAGCCTCGAAACCGAAATCCCGGCCTTCTTGAACTCGGCTTGCGCGCGCATCAGGATTTCGTCGACGATGATGAATTGCAAATTGTAGTGAGTGATCGGGTAAAACAACCGGTACAAGGCCCCGCGCTCGTTCAGATCGCGCAACATCACCAAATGATCGAGACCCTGGATCACCCCCCGGGTTTCCTTGAGCACATGACGGAGAATACCCTTCACCTGTTCTTCATCCGACTCGGGGTCGAGCAGCACGTTCAGTCCGCGGTAAATGGGCTTCTTGCGTGCCGAGAAATTGGCCACTTCGCTCTGAGCCACCAGTCGATTCGGCAGGGTCAGGACTTCATCGAATACTCCGTAAAGAATGGTCGCACGCCAGGTGATTTCATGAACCTCACCCACGAAGGTCTGCCCCCCGGATCCGTGCAACTCGATCCAATCGCCGATCTCGTAAGGCTTGTCGAACTGGAGCGCCACCCCGGCAAACAGGTTACCGAGCGTATCCTGCAAGGCGAGACCGAGAACGACCGAGACAATGGCCGAAGTCGCAAGCAAGGGAGCCCAACGCACTCCGAATACGGAGGTCGAGAGCCAGGCGGCAATGAAGATGGAAAGAATGAGCGTCACCAGATTCACGAGCAAGACCGGAACCCCGGCAGTCATACTCTTGAAAAACAAATACTCGAAAACGATGATCTTGACCGATCTCACGAATACGGTAGCACCGAACGCAACCGCTGCGACCCCCACATAGGGGTAAAAACGCTCCCACCCGGCCCAAACGTGAAGCACCAGATACTGCAGGCCCCAGCAGATCACAAACAGCACATAGGTGGAGAGCAGTTCGCGGAACAAGCGGCCCAGGGTCTCGTGCCGGGAAGCCTTCACATTGCTGAGCCAGACCCTGTAAAAGGCATAGGCTGCCACACCGAGAATCGACAAAACCGCAAGGGGTTCGAATCCGAGCAGATTCTGCAAACGTTCCTGGATCGTTCCTTCCATGGTCATGCCCTTTCGTCCTGAACCAGAGGCCGTGTCATCAAGTGCCGGAGCCCCTCATCGGCCGTCCATTCCCCTTCGAGAATCTTGTATACCGTTTCGGTGATCGGCATCTCCACACCGCGACTTCTTGAGAATTCCCGCACGATCCGGGTGGTCCGGACCCCTTCGGCGACCTGACCGAGTTCCCGAAGGACCTCATCGAGAGACTCGCCTTTGGCCAGGTGGAATCCGACACGGAAGTTCCGCGACTGGCTCGAGCTGCAGGTGGCAATGAGATCTCCCATCCCCGCGAGGCCCAGAAATGTCTCGGGCTCGGCACCCATGGCGACCCCGAAACGGACCATCTCAGCCAGAGCCCGGGAAAGCATGAAGGACCTGATATTCCAACCGAGCCCCTTGCTTTCGAGAATCCCGCTAGCGATCGCAAAAATATTCTTGAGCGTCCCACCCCACTCGACACCTGTGATGTCATGGGTGGTGTAAACGCGGAACAGGTCGGTTGCAAGGATGGCCTCACCGGCACGGATCACATCATCAAAACGGGATGCGACCACGGTTGCCGCTGGCTCGCCTTTGGCGATTTCACCGGCCAGATTCGGGCCGGAGATGGCACCGATTCTCAGAATGGGCAGCTCTTCCGCGAGAACTTGCGAGATCCGTTTCAGGCTCTGTTCTTCGATTCCTTTGGTGGCGTGCAGAATGATCTCATTCCCCTTCAAGAAGGGGGCGACCACCTTCGCCTGCTCCCGAGTGGCATGCGAGGGAAACGCAAAAATGACGAGATCCTGCTCGGTCTCGAAGGCCTTCTCAAAAGAGCTCACCGCACGGATCTTGGGGTCGAGTACGAGATCCTTCAGATAATTAGGGTTCATCCGGGTCGAGTTCATGGCACGGGCCTGGTCTTCGGCCCGGACATAGACCGTGACCTGGGAGCAATTGGCTGCGGCCAGGTTGGCCAAGACCGTCCCGAAACTTCCCCCACCGAGAATCACGACTTTCGAATCAGACCAAAAAGCCTTTTTCATCCGTCTCTCCCGTGAACTCACAACCGAAGCCGTATCCGGTCAAACGATTGCGGTAGTAGTACAACAAATTCATATCATCCGTCGAAACAGCACCCTCATCCATCCGGACGACCTTGGCATCATGAAACAGTCCGAGCTGACGGATTCCGTCTTCAACCCAGATCCGGACATCACCGCACTGGAGCGAAGTGGATAGAAACAAACGGCCCTGATCGGACGCCTGCTTCACCATCTTGAAGCAAGCCTCGGCTTCTTCGTAAAAACGTTCTTTGGTGATGGCTCGCTGGGCGCGCGAAAGCCTCAAAAACCTGAATAGATCGAGCGAAGGGTAATTCTTCCGGAGTGCGGAAAAAAGAGAGTAAGCCACCAAGTGCGAACTGAGTACGATATTCTCCGCGTGGTACCGATCCGAGATCTTCTGCCCGAGCAAACTCGTGTATTCCCGATCTCTCTGGGGAGCGGCCTTGATTTCTCCCTCGGTCATGAGCAGACGTCTCGGGTCGATCCGGGTGCCGTTCGGACCGATCGAGTGTCCATTCTCATCGACAAAGTTACCGAAAACATCCAAAGGCCGACCGATCCGCACCCACATCTCGGAGCGTGTCGAGAACAGTTTCCAGAAGAAACGGAGGGTCTTGATCAGGGGCACATCCTCGCCCCCGTCGTTCGGCATGAAGCGGTGTTTACCCGAAGCCTCGAGGTAGTCCTCGATCAGGGATGAGGCCTCGAATACGAAAGGATAACTCATCACCATCGGGACGATATAAATCTCAGGATTGGGAAGACCTTCCTGATAACGCTCGAGCTGGGCCTGCAAAGCTGTACCGAGAAGGCCCAGCTTCAAGTGGCTTTCGATCGCACCGGAGCGAACCCGACCGCCAGCTGGAAAGAAAATGCTGTGAACTCCGCGCTTGAGAATCGAAGTCGAATAGTTCTTAAGAGCCGTCTTGTAGAGCAGACTCGATTTCTGCCGGTCTACCGTGTAGGCACCCAGTCGGGACATCGAAAAACTCAATGCCGGATTGCTGAACAGGTTCAGGCCCGCACCATAACAGAAAGGCGGAAGCGACATGAGGTGGATCACGTAGCCCACCAACAGGCTGTCGATGTTGCTCAGATGGGTCGGGACGAGCAGGATGGTCCCCTTTCGGGAAAGCTTCTGGAGTTGATCCACCTCTCCCACCACGCGGAGGCGGGTTGCCAGACTCTCGCTCATCCCGAATGGCATGAAGCGCTTCACGCTCGCCGCATTGAGAAGCCAAGAAAACATCCATGGAACCATGCGAATCGCGAGGTCATAAACGGCAGGTTCGAAATTGCCGCAGATCTCGGTGGCAAAGTGATCCGAGAACGAGCGGAGCAATTCGCGATGATCTTCCAAACCGATCGATTGCCTCATGCCCGTTTGGATGCTCGAAAGAAACTGCCGGTCGCCATCGTTCCGGCTGGCCAAATAAGGAGCGGTCAACCAGGAGGATCTCGATTTCTTCACCCTCATCCGTTCGAGGTAAAGAGTCTCTTCCAGAAGCATGCGGGGATCCGAAGCGGATACATCCTTCATGGTCCGTCGAACGGTCTCCTCGATGATCGAGCTCCGATAATCGCGTTCGTTCAAACGGTAGATTTCGCCCCTCACCGCGGGGTGTTGTTCGAAGCGTACAGCAGGATGCGACCCTGTGCGCGGATCTATGATCATAGAATCAGTTTCAACGAAGGATCGAAGCGAGTAAAACAGAAAGTAGGATCAAAACTGCTCCGACCCCCTGCCAGGGTGTCAATTTTTCGCCAAGGAAGACTGCGGCGAGGATCACCGTGAAGACCAGTTCGAGAGTCGAAAGCAAAGAGGCCTTGACCGCTCCGGTGCGCTTCATCCCCGCATACAATGTCGTGAAGGGAAGCACAGTGGCAAAAAGGGCCAGGCCTCCGACGGCAATCCAGGACTCACGGCCCGTGACACCGTTGAAGGAGTCCCCTTGCCCGACCCCGATTGCGGTCAAAGTCGCAAAAGTGATGAAACTCCCCAAGGTGACACCCGCACTCACGGTGAGCGGATTCTCGTCACGGGTCAGCCGGTTTCCTGCAAGGATGTAGAGAGCGTACCACCCCCCGGTGATGACACCGAACAACAGGCCGACCGGATCCTCGAGAGGCGAAACCATGCCCGTAGCGGCCCCGCCCACCACCCCCGCGGTGAGCACACTTCCGACCAGGGCGAGTACGACGCCCCACCCTTTTCCCCGACTGAGCCGTTCACCGAGGAAGAAGTGAGAGATCAATGCGACGAACGCCGGATAAAGGTAAAGGAAGATCCCCGTCAGGGCGGCTCCGAGCCTTTGAAGTGTGATGAAAAAAACCGACGATTCGACCCCGATCCCCACCATTCCCAAAACGATGGCCTTCAGGAAAGGCGATGAGCGCTTCGGGAAAGAACGGGTCACTGCCAACAGTACCGCCAAAAAGGGCAAAGAGAGACCGAAGCGCCAGAAGAGAGCCTCGTTCCGTCCGAATCCGGCATCGTAGGCGAATTTGCCGTAAATTCCGAGCGTCGCGAAGCCGAAGGCGGAGAGAACAACCAGGAAAGATCCCATGCTCTATTTGTATCGGGAGGCTCTTTCCATTACAATGACGGAGTGAGAACCCTCCCAGTACCGCTCATCGAATATGACATGATCACCACGATCGAGAAAATCGGCACCTTTCCGATTCATCTCTGGTCGATCCGGGACATGGACCGGGCACTCGATGAAATCTGCAAAGCCCATCCGCCAGCCAGCCCCGAAGAGGAAACGCGTCTACTCGACCTCTGCCCCTATTTTGCTACGGTTTGGCCCTCCGCTCGGGCGCTCGGACTCTTCATGAGTGAGCAAAAATCGCTATTTTCAAAGAAAAGAGGCATTGAAATCGGTTGTGGACTGGGTCTGAACTCGATAATCGGAGCGAAACTCGGGGCCGCCATGACGGCAGCGGACTTTCATCCCGATGCCGGACACTGGCTCGATAAAAACACCGAACTGAATCAGGTGAAAGTCGATTACCTGACCTGGGACTGGACCACCCCTGTTCCCGGGACTTTGTTATCGAAGGGTCCCTTCGACTTTGTCCTGGCGAGCGATGTCCTCTACGAGAGCCGTCACCCGGCCGACCTTGTCCGGGCCTTGATCCGACTCATTCCTGAAAAAGGATTCATCATCTTGGCGGATCCGGGCAGAAGCTATCTGAACCAAGCGCTCAGTGAGTTCGAAAACCAGGGGTTCCACCGCGTGGAGTTCGAGTACGACGTCGAGGAGAGCTCGGCGATTCCCGAGCACCGTCTCGAGCGCAAACGGAAAGTCAGGGTGTTTCAGCTGTTCCGGCAGTGAAGCGGACCTGGAAACAGGTGGGTCCAGTCTTGTAACAAAGATCGAGTTCCGCCTGATTGGCGATCGCCAGGGATCTCGAGACACTGAGTCCGAGACCGGTACCGCTTCCGGGAGCCTTGGTGGAAAAAAACGGCTCGAAGATCCGGTATCGCAACTCCTCCGGGATTCCGGTTCCGGAATCCCTCACCCGGAGCAGGATATCCGACCCGTGCATGAAAAGATCGATTCTGATCCAACGCTCAGTTTCCTGGGTTTTGATGGCATCTTTTGCGTTATTCAGGAGGTTCACCAGGATCTGGGAGATCTGGGTGGGCCGGCAACGCACCATCATCGGAACTTCGGGCATTTCATAACGGAGCTGGATTCCGAGATTGTACAAATTCTCCTGACAAAGCCCCAGCGAATCGCGCACCACTTGCCGGAGATCGCAGTTTTCGTGCGAATCGCCGGCTCCATCCCGCGAAAACAACTGCAATCCGCGGATGATGGTAGAAATCCGTTCCACTCCTTTACCGATCCCGGCCACAGCGGACTCCAGGCGGCCATTGCGATCTGCATTCTCGGGGGTCTTCAGCAACATCGCAATGCGGGATGCATGTCCCGAAATGATGGTGAGCGGATTGTTGATCTCATGGGCCATTCCACCCGCCATCTCACCGAGAGCGGACATCTTCGAGTTGTGGATCAATCCCGATTTCTGTTGTTCGATGGTTTCGAGTGCCACCGTCAGCTCGCGGTTTTTCCGTTTTAACTCGAGCTGGGTCACCACCATGTTTGCAAGAGTGCGAAGTGCGCGCCTTTTGTCCTCGTCAATCTTTTGCGGCTTCCGGTCGATCACACACAGAGTCCCGATGGCTTCACCATTCCAGGCACGAAGAGGAGCTCCCGCATAGAACCGGATCTGCGGGTCACTCAGGACGAGCGGATTGTCATGAAAGCGTTCGTCGGTTCCTGCGTCCTCCACGACAAACACATCGTCTTCCAAGATGGCATGACCGCAAAATGAAACTTCACGAGCGGTTTGCGAAATCGGCAGGCCCACTTTCGATTTGAACCACTGACGGTCGCGATCCACCAGGCTCACCAGTGCGATCGGCACTCCGAGAATGCTGGATGCGAGCTCAGTGAGAGCATCGAACTCCGGCTCGGGTGGAGTATCGAGAATTCCGTATTCCTCGAGAGTGCGGATCCGATCGGCTTCACTTTCTGGAATTCTCGGTTTGATCATGCCCCTACTCTATCGTGAATGAGTGTCCCAGCCAAGTGACAGTCTGTCCCCCGGGCATTGTAATAAATGTCCCAACGCGCAGTCACATCGGATTTTCACGTTCAAAAACTTGACTCTTCTCCCTGATACGGGCTAGACCTCGCCCTCCGATAACCACTCCAACAAAGGGGGGAGTAAGACCTATGCAGAAACTACTGAGTCCGATTCTGATACTGATGTTGATTCTAGGCGGAAGCACTTTGAATTCCGGGCTAGCCCGTGCCGGTGACGAAAGCCATGCCACAAAAATCTCGGAGGCATTCGAGAATTTCCGATACCGACTGAGCGTGATGCCATCCTTCACCTCAGCTGACCGCGCACAAGCGGCAGAAGCATTCAAGCAAGACCTCGAACGTCTGACGACCGAAGGGATCCCTGCCTGGACGATTCTGGAACATCTGAAGCAGCAAATGCTGGATCGTGAAACACGCGAAGACTTCGGTTTCTGGCTTGGCTCGATCGATCCGGATTCGATCACACCCGAACAGGCAGCCGATATGGCTTCTCGATTCATGGAAAAGCGCCATCCGGAAGGGGCCCAATTCGCAGGTGGTGGTAAACCCAATCAGCGCTTGATCTGGATCGTGGCGGGAATTCTCGCAGCCGGAGTCGTGACCTGGCTCTGGATTCGTCATTGCCGGGCCGGAGATGACCGGACAATCACGCTCACCCGAACCGAAACCCAGACGAGCACACAGACGAGCACCGAAACCAGTACCCTCACCTCAACCCAGACCCTCACCTCAACCCAGACCCTCACTCAAACCTTGACTGAGACTGAAACGGTCACGCAAACCGATTTCGGTTACTGCTGTAATAAAAATACCGGTAACACGGTTTCTGCAAGCCCCACCGGTTGCGCTAACGGGCAGGCACTGTATTGGGTCCCGAGCCCTGAACTGTGCGTCGAGATCGACGACTGATCTGACAGTAGTGAAACGGAGTGAACCCCGGCACCGGTCTCCGTTGCCGGGGTCTCTCCTCCACCCCACATCCCTGGAAACCACCGCACCATGATTCTACTCTCCTGGCTTCTGTTCATTCTTATCGCGTTCCAATCCTATCGGGATCCCGCATTCGCCCGGGGTGCCTTGTTGAACTTCGCCTATCCACTGACACTCTTGATGGTCATCCTTTGTTTCTCGGCCCTGGCTCCCTGGGCGCGTCGTTTTCTAAAAGGGAAGCGAACATCGGTGATTCTTTGCCTACTCCTGACTCTGGCAGTGTTCGTTGCGGTTCCTCCCGGATACCGGGTCCTGAGTGACGAGACGAACCTCCTTTCTGTCTCGCAGTCCATGCATCGTGACCGAAGTATCCTGAATGTGACCGAGGCAAAAAGTGTTCACGGCAGTCTACAAGCACTGAACGGGGGAATTCCAACCCGGCCTTTGTTATTTCCTTTTCTTACGAGTCTGATCCACACCGCTACGGGATACCGTTACCAGAATGTCTTTTTCCTCAATTTTTTGATCCTTTGGGGAATCCTCATCCTGACTTGGATTCCTATCGAGGAACGCCGGGGGAGAATGGTCGCCTTTTCATCCGGATTGCTCCTGCTCTCGATTCCGACGCTCACTCTTTCGGGTACATCAGCCGGATTCGATGTCTGTGCACTGCTTTTTGTCATCCTGGGAGTGGTCCTACTCGACCGACTCCATCACAAACCCTCTCCCGAAACCTGCCGGGCTTTCTTACCCTCATTGATCCTGCTCTCCCAGGTACGGTACGAATCGGGGACCTACGCCCTCATCCTGCTCGGTCTTGCCTGGTTTCTCCAACGGAACAGGGCGATTTTCGAGCACTCTTCCCGGACACTCCTCGCATCCATTCCCTGGTTTTTCCTGCCGATGGTCCTCCAGAGGCTCCTCACTCCCGATGGTTACGAAAACCCGGTCGGCGTCCCGCCCTTCTCATTCGATCACCTCTTTCGCCATACGCGGATGCTCCTGAGCGGCATGATCTTCCCGAAACCGGAGTACCCCTACCCCTCGCTCCTCAATCTGGTATCAGTCGTCCTCGGCACCGTTCTCGTCGTCCTGACACGGCCCTTCTCCAAAAAGAGCGCTGTTTCTCTCCTGCCGTGGGCGCTCCTACTCATCCCGATGCTCAACCTCGGAGTGGTCCTGAGTCATCATTTCGGAAGGTTCACCCATCCGACGCAGGCCCGGCTCTTTTTGCCCTTTCTCGTTTCCTTGGTCCTCATCCCAGTATGGATCCATATTAAAAAACCTGAGCTCCTCTCACGACACGCTCTCCTGGGCCTCGCAATCGGATCGTGGATCCTTTACCTTCCTGTGGCGAGCGAAGCTCGATTCACACGTTCTCTCACCAGCATTCGCGAAACCCGTGAGGGCTACCGATTTCTAGACACTCATGCCGATCCCCGATCCATGGTGATCACCTCGCACCCGGGTCAGTACACTGTTTCCGGGATCGGTGCCTTCGGCTTCCGTACCGCCAACCAGAAGAAGCACTCTCTGATCGGCGAGTTGAAACGCGGATTTCTCTCGAATATCTGGGTATTCCAAAAGCACTCTTATGCGACCGGTAAACCGATCTCGGGTGAGGAACTGGATCCGGCATTCTCACTCCGGGCTGTCGAGGATTTCATGATCACTCCGGAAGAATTCATCAGGATTTCGAAAATCGATCTATTCAGGGAGGTCACACCATGATCCGGATTCTCATACTGATTCTCATCCTCTGGCTATTGAAACCGGCCGAACTCAGGGCCGAAGAAGGTTGGTCCTCGCTCCTCAAGAACGACAAGGAGTCGGTCAGCCACCTCTACACCAGAGGAGAGTTGCGGGGGGCCAGCCGGAGAGTCGGGAATTCGAGCGAAACGGCCTACTCTGCCCTGATCGGTGCCCTCGAATCCCTCCAGGTCGGGGGCAACCTCTGTGGGGCAACATTCCTTCAAGAATGGGGCAATCGAATCAAACTCTCTGCGGTCGCATCCGACTCCGCTGCCCTGATCGACTACTTGATTCTGTGGCGAAGTGAAAACCGGATCGACGACCTCTTCTTCAAGATCGTAGAGGAGGATCTCGCATGGTTCGGTACCCAGGAACCCGATTCAGCGCGACTCCCGCGGATTCAGAATCGGGATCTGCGGAGAGTGGCCGAATACATGAAGAAGAAGAACCTGAAGCCCGAAGACCTCGCTGCGGTCTTCGCTCCCTTCCGTGGAAGGAGTCCGGAGTCCCCAGGCTGTACCCTCCAGGATTACCGCAGACTGACCACCACGCATCCGGATATTCCATCCCTCGTGACCGCAGGCAGAGTCTATCGGACTCTCGATGAGGGAATGTCCCGCCTTTTACTGAACTATGACCGCTGGGGGTTGGAAACGGGCGGACTGATCCTGGAACAGTACCTCGGCTCACTGAAGCGGGTGAAAAACCGTGAAAAACCCTCGTCCGGAGCCAGTCGATTCCTGTCAGAGAAACCCAAAGGTTCCGGGGGACTCACCCGGCGCGAACTCCTATACCTCCGATTCGATCCGACCCAGATCCGGATGTTGACCACAGTGATGAAGAGACTCTTCACTCGGATGGATTCGACTCGCACCGAACTCGTCTTCACCCGACCTGACGGAACCACAGAAAGCATCCCCCTCAGTCCGATGGGGCAATACTACTTTGCGAGGAAGCTCCTGAAACGCGACCTCGAAGAGCTATCCCGCTCTTACTTCTTCCAGGGGCTGTCGCCCGGTTTTGAAGACCTGCTCTCGGCCGCGCTCGAAACGGGAATGGTCGCCCCCTCGGAGCTCGATCCGCTATTGGAAGTGGATGACCTCTGGAATCCGAAAGTGCCCCAATGGAAACGGGCATCCGATCTGGCGTTCCGGATCACCGGATCGGCATCCCTGTTCCTTCCTCCCCCCTACAACACCCTCACTTCAGTCGTCCTGGTTCTGATCAATGGAATCATCGACCGGAAAACTCGCACACCCTCTCAAGGAGACCCCGGATATGATCCATTTTAGATTCCTTCTCACCGTCATGCTCTGTCTGATCACCGCATCGGATTCTGCCCGAGCGATGATCGATTCTGCCCCTATCCGCCTGCCTGTAGTGGTACGGGACGAACACTGGCGCCCGCGAATCGAGGAGAAGGAGCTTTTGCATCTCGACGAATCAGGCGGCTTCCAGGGGCGGAACTTCAAGCTGGTACTCGGAAAATCCGAGACAGCGATCAGGATCGACTCAGAGGATCCCGAATTGCGTCTTCGTGCCGCCACGGTCTACCACCATTTGACGGAGGCTCATCACTACTGGAACTCCCTGCCGGGAAGCACCGGATGGAACCCTCCCGAAGAACAGATCACCATCCGGCTCGAAATGACCAACGGCTTCAGCGATCTTGCTCATTTCGAGCACGACCGGTATCGCCAGGAGTACAATAATGCACTCTCGATCCCGTCAGGAAGACCCAGGCCTGGAATCGGAGTCAACCCTTGGGGAGCCGAAATCTGGTTTCGTCCTCTGAAAGTCATCGACACCCGAGAACTCCCCGAGAGCGGTCTGGCTCCGGGCGAGAATCCGATCACGCAGGCACTCGAGCGGCTGACAGCCCCGATCCGGAACGCCACCCTTCAGAGACTCATTCAGAGCGGGCTCTCGAGGATCTTTTATCCGGAACTCCAGAATCAGACATTCCAACAAACCCTGTTCCGACAGGCCGGGACTCTCGCCATGATGAGCCTCCTGCTCGAGATTTCGAGGCGAAGCGATCGATTCTTTCTGGAGAAGACCTTCTACCTCGACACTGCCATGATCCCGGAGGTGATCCGCCACGAGTTCGCCCACATCGCCCTGAGCCCGAGACTGGCCTTGCTCCAATCCACACCGGTGGTGGAGGGCTTCGCCGACTACTTCGCGGCCGATCAGGGGGATCACCCGAAACTCGCTGACCGGATCAAGCGCTACTCAAAATCCCTACCCAAAAACGGAAAAAACCGGAGGCGTTACGACCCGTCCCTCGAACGAATGCTTTATGCGAACTCTGACTTTGTGCTATCGGTGCTCTGGCAAATCCGCGAAACCTTCGGGCCACAGACGAACCGGATTCTTCTTGAGTCCACCCGATACCTCGACACGCGCGAAAGCGGCATCCGCGACGGACTGATCCGGGCCATCCTCGAAGCCTGTAAAACAGCGTGCGACCAACCTGCCCGGGACCGGATGCGACTCCGGAATCTGTTCGAATCGAGAGGATTTTGAGCCGATTATTTCTTTTTCTGCAATGCAGAGGCGAACTTCGAACCCAAGGTCCCCAATGAAGCCGAAGAATCGGATTTGTAATCCAGTCTCCAGTCCTCTTCACCCTCGACGCCCGGAATTCCGAGACTGATCTGGCGCTCAGCCCCCTTCACTTCCACCACCTGCACACGGATCGTGTCATTCACACGGAGTTTTTCGAACTGGATCTCCTTGGAGTCGCCGATCCGGGATTTGTGCAGGAGTCCGTTCATTCCCGGCTCGAGTTGGACAAAAACTCCGTAAGGCTCTTTCCGGGTGATTTTTCCGTCGAAGAGCTGACCGAGGGTCACTTTGGGTGCAAGCGATTCGGATTTCTCTTCTTTTGCGGGCATCTCGCGCGGAGTGACCTGCTTGATCGAAAGCGAGATCTTGGCCCGGCCATTCAGAACCTCACGCTTGAGCAACTTGACCTGAACCGTTTGTCCGGGGGCCAACACCTCCGAAGGTGCGCCGATCCGACTCCACGCAATCTCAGAAATGTGAACCAGACCTTCCACTCCGGGAGCGAGCTCCACAAAAGCCCCGAAGGTCTCGAGGCGGGTCACCTTGCCGGTAACGACTGTGCCATCCTGAGTATCGGCGAGGAAGGAAGTCATGCCGGTTTCGCGCTCCACATCGAGGAGCTTGCGGCGGGACACCACGATGTTGCGTCCACCCTCGCTGAATTCGGTGATCTTGAACTCCAAGCTTCGGCCGATGAACTCTTCGCCACTCTCAACCCGTGCCGAATCGAGCTGACTGATCGGACAGAACGCCAGCTTGCCTTTGATGTTCACCCGGACGCCGCCCTTGCAAACTTCAACCACGCGTCCCTGAATGGGGCGGTCCTGATCGAACGCTTGCTTCAGATCCTCTGCGAGATTGCGATCGGTCGGGTTGCGGGACAAGCGGATCTCGCTCCCCTTCACGAGGGTCACAAACAGATCGACGGTATCCCCGACCTGGAACAGGGCTTTGCCCTCTTCGTCAAAAAACTCCTTACGTTGAACAATCCCCTCGTGGCGTGTTCCGGTGGTGACAAACACCTCTTCAGACCCGAGATTCAGGATTTTCCCGCGGATCTTGTCTCCGACCTTCAGGTGCTTGCTTTGATTCTTGAATGACTCCGAGAGCAAAGATCCGAAGTCCTCTTCCGGCTGATCGAGACTCTGCTCGAATTCTTCGTCAGTCCCGGAATTGAATTCATTCATGTAATCGGTGTTGGCCTTGGATCCCTTGTTTTTGCTCATCCCGTCACCATAACCGCTCAGGGGGCGTCCCGGCAAGACTCGAACCGCTCAAGACGCTTCGCATTAACCCGGTCCGTGGTAAGATCTCGAACATGACCCGAATTTGGGAACGCTTCCTCCACGCCTGTAAACGACTTCCCTCCTATACGGAGAAGGTGTGGTTTGCGCCCCTGGTGGCGCTTCTGGCCTTCTTGGACTTTTTCATTTTTATCGTGCCCCTCGATCCGATCGTGGTGGGTGCTTTTCTGGCGGCGCCGAAGAGGCGTTTCCGCGTGGCTTGGATGGCCGCCCTCGGATCGACACTCGGAGCGGTTGGTTTTGCTCTTCTGATCCGCCACCAAGGAATGGATTTTTTGAACGCGTTTGCGCCGGGAATCCTCGAAAACGATTGGGCCCGGACTCTCGGGCACTGGATTCAGGACTACGGTTTCTGGGCCCTGGCAGGAACTGCCGCAGTCCCGATCTACCAGCACCCGGCAGTGGCTTTGGCTGCCCTGTCTCCGCTTCCCATGATCTGGATCTTCTGGGGAATGCTGCTCGGGCGGGCCATCAAGTTCAGCGCCTATGCCCTCCTGACTCAACATGCCCGGGGCGGAATGGAACGCTGGTTCCGGGAATAGACGGAACCCGCATCCGAGTGTAGGCTCGGAGCATGAATACCGCCTCCGGCTCTCAAAAACTGCTTCCATCCTTGGGCCTGCTCGCCCTTGTGGCCTCTTGCTTCAATTGCACCGTCGGCGGAGGAATCTTCCGCCTTCCCCAAAGTGTGTACGCTCTGGCCGGTCGAGCCTCACTTTTGGTGTACGTGCTCTGCTTTGCCGTCATGCTCTGTGTGGCCGGAGTCTTCATCATCGTGGGTCGGACGGTCCGGACCAGCGGCGGACCTTATGCCTATGTGAAACCGGTCTTGGGCGAATTCACCGGGTACCTCTCGGGCGTCCTGCTCTGGTTCCTCGCCACCTTCGCCTTCGCTTCGGTTTCAAACGCATACGCGCATTTTGCAGGGTTGCTCCTGCCCGGAGAAACCGGATTCCTCGGTGAAGCGATCATTCTGGCCTTGAGCCTCACCGCACTCGCGCTCTTCAATGTCCGGGGTGCCAAGTCCGGCGGGGGCGTGAGTACGCTCATCGCCGTGGTGAAAATCATGCCCCTGTTGTTGCTGTTTTTTTCGGGTCTCGGAAGTCTCAGCACCGAAGCGCTGGCCCTGCCAGAATCCCTACCCGTCGATTCGATCGCCCGGGCGGCCATGGTCCTCATCTTCGCTTTCACCGGAGTCGAGAGTGCGCTCATTCCAAGCGGCGAAATCGAAAACCCTGAGAAGAATCTTCCGCGTGCTTTGATCGCCTCTTCGGTGCTGGTGCTGATTTTGTATCTCGGGGTCCATTCGGTGAGCCAGAGCGTGCTCGGAGAAGAGCTCGGTCGTCCGGGAATCGCGCCACTTGCTGAGAGTGCGGGGCGATTGCTGGGTCCGATCGGGGGTAAAATCCTCGCTCTTGGAGCCGTTTTGTCGACACTGGGTTACTTGAGCGCGATGACCTTGAGCTTACCCCGGAGTCTCCTCGCCTTCGCAGAAGACGGATTTTTGCCAAAAACCCTCGCCTCGCTTTCTTCACGCACCCAGGCACCGGTCACGGCGATTTGGACCCAGGTCGGAATCGTTTACCTTTTGGCGGTATCGAGCCAATTCGAAAAGCTCGCCGTGCTCGCCAATCTCTCGGCGATTCTGATGTACACGCTCTGTTCGATCGCGGCTGTAATCCTCCTCCGGAAGAGCGGAAAGAAAAGTGCGATCTTGATTCCGGTTTTGGCCATGGCAATGATGGGATTCCTGTTGACCAGCGTAACCCTCACCGAATGGATTTCGGTGGGTGGTTTGCTCCTGCTGTCTTCGGTTTTGTACAGAATCCGGCATAAGCACTGAGCACCGCCGCCCCGAACCATGAAAAAACGAAACCTCTTGAATGCGATCTTCCTCTCGAATCTCTTGGCCTTTGCCCCGGTGGCCACTTTTGCCGGAGACTGCGCCTGCGATGAGCAGTGCCAAAAAGCCTGCGCAGAGGGAAAAGGAGAACAGTGCACT
>CAMCGZ010000015.1 GCA_945874535.1 Bdellovibrio sp. ZAP7 | reverse complement strand
GGATATCCGACTTGCGGGCTTATTCCTCCATCGCCAAACGCCACGGTCTCAAGCTCGTGGTCGACAACACGTTCGCCCCTCTTCTGGTCCATCCGGGTGATCATGGTGCGGATGTGATCATTCATTCGTGTACCAAGTATGTGTCCGGTTCAGCCGACATGATCGCAGGAGTGATTTGTTCAACCAAAGAGTTCATCCAGAGCCTGATCGACGTCAACACCGGCGTCGTCATGCTGACCGGCCCCATCATGGACGCCCGGATCGGCCATGAACTTTATGTCCGCCTCGATCACCTGCCGATTCGGGTGAAAGCCCACTCGGAAATGGCCCTTCATCTTGCAAAAGGCATGGAAAAAGGTGGTATTCCGGTGATTTATCCGGGCCTCACTTCGCACCCCGAGCATGCGCTGATGAATGGATTGTTGAATCCGGGGTTTGGCCATGGAGGAATGCTCACGGTGGATTGCGGTACCGCACTGAAGGCGATGGAACTCGCCAATGAACTGCAAAAAGTGAAATTCGGGCTGTATGCGGTGTCTCTGGGCTTCTCACGCACTCTGATGAGTTGCCCCTCGGTCAGTACCTCGAGTGAGATCCCCGCGAACGAACAAAAAGAAATGGACCTCTCTCCGGGATTGCTCCGCCTCAGTATCGGATTCACCGGAGATCCTGACGTCATGCTCAGACGGTTCCTCGATTCTTGGAAAAAGGTGTTCGCCTGATGCTCGCACTTTGGTCGAACCTCTGCCCCGCTTGCCAGAAGGGAAAGATCTTCCGGGATCTGGTTCGGATGAATTCCAGATGTCCGCAATGTGAATCCGTCTTTGAGAAGGAGTCCGGTTACTTTGTGGGAGCGATGATCGCGTCTTATTTCTTAGGGGTGTTCCTGGCCCTACCTGTGCTTCTCCTCGCCATTTTCCGGTTCGACCTCGAAGCTGCCTGGGCGATCGCTCTATGCATCGGCCAAACGCTCCTGATGCAACCTTTCCTGTTCCGCTACTCCCGGATCCTCTGGATCCAGCTCGAAGCCAGATTGACGCAGGCCGCTAAAGCCGGTTCAGACAGAAAAACATGATTTCATCCACTGGAAGTGGTAACCCCTCCTTCCATGGTGATGCTCCGAATCGCCCTCATTCCATTCTGGCTAGGGGTTATATCTTCTGTGGCCCTAGCCACCGAGCGACCGCTCTGTTTTGATTTCTCGAAAAATAGCACCCGGATGCTGGCACCGGCCCCCTTTTCTTATCCGGACACGGGAAGGGAGTCGCGGGAGCTCGGGACCGATTCGAAGACCGGGCTCGACTGGGGTCAGGTGGCGGGCGTGGTGAAACTCCCGATCGAAAAGGTGAACCTCAAACTTCTCGATCAAATGACCACCCGGAACCCAAAAACCACCACCATCTCAACAGAAGCCCTTCCGCTCAACGGGGCGCTCACGCGGACCCGCGTCGCGATCCGGGTCAAGCCGGTGTTCTTCATCACTCTTGAGTGGGAAGAGGAATGGGCTCACACACTGCTTGAGGGAACTGTCGAATCGCCGAAGGAAATCCTGATCTCTTATCAAAAGACCCGGGGCACCTCGCACATCAGGCATTTTTGCGGGAACATCCTGCTTAAAAGCCTGAACCCCACCACCACGGGTGTGTTCCTTTATGAACAAATCGACGCGGATCAAAGGGATCCGGACGAGGTGGCCGACGGCTTGCTCGGAACCCTGAGAACCCTTCGCCCATGAACAGCATCATCCGTTTCCTCATCAAAAAAGCCTGGCTGGTGGTCACACTTTGCAGCATCCTCGGAGTGGTCGGTGGGTATTTTTCGGTCCACCTCTTCTCGAATCTCCGTACCGACCTGGAAGAACTCCTCCCTGCCAAAGCGAGGAGCGTGTTGGACCTGAACGAAGTCCGGACCCGTCTGTTGACCACCAACAATCTGGCCGTGCTGGTGCTGTCTGAAAACACCCAGGCCTCACGACGCTTCGTCGATGACCTGGCCAAGGAACTTTCGGGTCTTCCGGAAGAGACGATCGCCGGTGTGGAATACCGGATCGACAAGGAACTCGCGTTCTTTGAAGGCAGAAGATCGCTCTTTATCGACCGTGGCGACCTTCTTTCTATCAGGAACTACATCCGCGAGAAAATCGACTACGAGGTGAACCTGTACAACCCTCTCACTATCGTCGAGAACCGGAACATCCGGGAACCGGAGCTCGACTTTGTCGCACTGAAGCGCAAGTATGAATCAAAAACCTCATCGTATTCGCGCTTTCCTGACGGCTACTACGCCTCCCCGGATCAGAAGAAGCGGGTCTTACTCGCAAACCTTCCTGCGAATGCATCGGGGATCACCGCCTCCAAAAAACTGAGAGAAGCCACCGACTCGTTGATCGCAAAACTCGGACCCAAGAATTATGCATCGGATATCGAGATCCACTTCGGAGGCGGGGTTCAAGACCTGATTGACGAGCACGAAGCCCTGATCGAAGACCTGTTGTTGTCGACTGTCCTGGTTTGCATCCTCGTGTCTGCAGCCATGCTGATTTACTTCAAGTCCCTCATGGGTACCCTGGCCCTCCTGATCTCTCTGTTTATCGGAACTTTCTGGACCTTCGGGGTCGGATTCTTCCAGGTCGGCTACTTGAATGCGAACTCGGCCTTCATGGCCAGCATTGTGATCGGTAACGGGATCAACTTCGGGATCATCCTCCTGGCCCGCTTCATGGAAGAGCGCCGGAAACGCAAAGAAACTCCCCGTTGTCTTTACATTGCGGTTCAAAAGACACTGTCCGCGACCGGGGTGGCTGCCCTGGCTGCAGGTCTGGCCTACGGATCCCTGATGCTGACCAGTTTCAGGGGTTTCAGGCAATTCGGGGTCATCGGTTTCACAGGCATGGCCCTCTGTTGGCTCGCTTCCTACACCTTCATGCCCTCCTTCATGATCCTGCTCTACCGTGCCGGATTCTTCAGGAAGCCCGTAAAGAAATCCGATCCGGTCATTTCGGGATGGATCACTCGAGGCATCCAGCGGTACCCGAAGGCCATCCTGGGCGTCACCGCTGCACTGACCCTCATCTCGCTCTTGAGTCTGGTCCGGATCGGCCCCGAGCTGATCGAGACCGACATGAAAAAACTACGGAACAAGCACAGTGCCGTCAACGGATCCATCTACTGGAGTGCCGTGGTGGATGACATTTTCCAGCGGTACCTTCTGCCCGTGGTGATCCTTCCCAAAGAGAAGTCGGACGTGAAAAAAATCGCCGACGAAGTCCGGAAAACAAAAGCCGCCGAGGGTGACAAGAGTTTCATTGTCAATGTCAGTACGCTCGATGATTTCATCGCTGAAGACCAATCCGAGAAAATCCGGATCCTGAAAGAAATCGATCAACTCCTGCCCCGTCAGTTGATCGAGAAACTCTCTCCTCAAGAAAAGAGAATGACCCGCGAGCTCCTTTCGCCCCAGTCCTTCCAACCCTTCGGACTTTCCGACCTTCCCCCTCTTGTTCGAAACAAATTCCTCGAGCGGGACGGCACCATCGGAAAAATTGTCATGATCGAGCCCTCGCTCAGCCCGGAACTCGCAAGGAGTGAAAACCTGATCCACTTTGTGAAGTCCGTTCGAGATGCGGCTGACAAGGTGGCCCCCGGAACCGCCGTGGCCGGAACCCTTCCGGTCACCTCCGATCTGTTCGAATCGATTGTGAAAGACGGCCCAGCCGCGACAGTGTTCGCATTTCTGGCGGTTTTCCTCCTGATCGTCATTCTCTTCCGGGATATCCCGACCGTGGCCCAGTGTTCCTTTGCCTTGCTCCTCGGGGTACTCCTCATGTTCGGATACATCCTGATCTTCAAAGAGAAAATCAACTTCCTGAATTTCATCGCCCTTCCCATCACCTTCGGGATCGGCGTCGACTACGGAGTGAACATATTCCAACGTTATCGTCTGGAGAAAAGCAAAGGCATCCTGCCGGTGCTGAAGCACACAGGAAGTGCAGTGATGTTGGCCAGCTTCACCACCGTCACCGGATACGGCTCGCTTTTGATAGCCAGCAACCAGGCCTTCGTCAGCTTTGGTAAACTCGCCGTTTTAGGCGAGTTTACCTGTGTCTTCGCAGCTGTAGTGGCACTTCCGGCCTTGATCTCGGTCCTTCAACCCGTCACTCAGAAACCAGAGTGACTCCATCGGTAGCCGGCAGACGGGGCATCTTCTGCTCCGTGAACTTGCCGGTCAGTGAATTCAAGAAGGCCACGATGTCCGAAACTTCCTCTTCCTTCAACTCTTTGTTGAGCTGGGTCTTGGCCATCACCCGTACCGCCTCAGGCAGGTTCGGGACTTTGCCGTTGTGCATGTAGGGAGCAGTCAATGCCACGTTTCTCCAAGTCGGTACCCGGAAGAAATGTTTATCGGACGCGTTTTTAGTCACAGCCGAACGACCTTCATCGGCCGTCAGGTCATACTTGGAATCGTAGGAGGATCCCGGGAAAGTCGGGAATTTCTGGTAAAAGCCCGTGCCCTCAGGCAGCAGCGGACCGGCGAAAATCGGACCCGAATGGCAAGAGGTGCAACCCACAGACTGGACGAGGCCCATGCCACGAACTGCAGCGGCTGAAAGGGCTTTCTTGTTCCCTTTCATGTACAGATCAAAGGGCGAATCGGGGGTCGTGAGCGTCCGCTCGTAGGTGGCGATCGCCATGGCCACTTGATCGATGTTGATCTCCTTGCTTCCGGGGAATGCTTTTTTGAAGCCTTCCACATAGCCGGGAATCGACTTGATCCGGGCAATCACCGCATCGTGGCTTTCCATGCCCATCTCGATCGAATTGGTGAGTGGCCCTTTGGCTTGATCTTCCAAGCTCTTGGCACGGCCGTCCCAGAACTGAACCGACAAGAAAGCAGAGTTCCAGACCGTCGGCGCCGAACGCCCGCCATGTTGACCCTTGATTCCGACCGAGTTCGGGCGGTTATCATCCCCACCGGCCATCACATTGTGGCACGAATTACAGGAGACGGTCCCGTCTTTGGAAAGTCGACCGTCGAAGTACAACTGCTTTCCGAGCTCCACTTTGGCCGGAGTGATAGGGTTGGCCGCCGGAACCGGAACCTTTTTAGGTAGCGCCTCAAAGGCAGAAGCTGCGACAGGAATCAAAAATGCCAACACAACAGGAGTCAAATTTTTCATAGTGATAGTATCTCTCCAGCGCTTACCGAAAGAAAGGAGATCCCATTGATCTCCCGATTGAAAATATCGATCAGCTGAAGGCCTTAGAAGTACCAGCCGAAGTAGACTCCAGGCAGACCGGTGGACTCAATTCCTTGTCCCATCAGGTACTTATACTCGATACCGAAGTTAAACCCGAGGTTAGCCTGCCAATCGAACCCGATGGAAGGTCCGTAAAACGTACCTCCGGTCGTCAGGGAGAGCCCACCCACCGAACCGGAACCGCTCACACTACCGATCACACGGGAGGCGCCGAATCCGATAAACGGAGCCACATTGGAGTTGGTCACAAAAAACTTCCCATCAATCCCGTAAGTCTGCACATCCACGGTGAAGTTCGGGTCATTGGCCGAAACACTTCCGTAACCGAGGGTCAGCCTGAGGCGATTCGACAGGTTGTAAGAAAGATTATAACCGATCAAAGATGGAACCGGCTCGGTCAGAATCCCGACAGAGAGCCCCAGACGCTTGACCGAACGGGAACTGGCTTGGGCCTCGGACCCGACAGTCACCAAAGAAACCAGAGCGATCAGACCTGCCAACAAGAAGGATTTTTTCATCATTTCATCATTATAGAACCGGTTCTATTGCAAGGCTATGAGATTAAATTGACGGCGTGACGCATTGCCCCAATGCCATGCTGCAGAGTACACTCGCCCCCATGTCAAAACCAACTGTGATCGGAATCAATGGATGCGGCCGCATCGGTCGCAAAGTGCTTCGCCTTGCCTTCTCGCGCCCCGGCATCCGGGTAGCTGCTGTGAATGATACAGGCGATCTCCAAACTCTCGCCCATTTGCTGAAGTACGATTCAGTTCATGGCACCTGGGATGCCGACGTGCGTGTCGAAGGCAAGGGCCTGATCATCAACGGGCAAAGCGTTCACGTGTTTTCTGACCGTGACCCGACTCAGCTCCCCTGGAAACAAGAAGGCGTGGACATGGTGCACGAGTGCACCGGCGCATTCACCGACAAAGAAAAAGCCATGAAACACATGGCGGGTGGCGCGAAGCGGGTTCTCATTTCCGCCCCATCGAAAGATGCCGATCTCACTCTTTGTTACGGAGTGAATCACACCTCATACGACCCTTCAAAGCACACGGTGGTCTCGAACGCCTCCTGCACCACCAACTGCCTCGCTCCGGCCGCCAAGGTACTCGACGAGCATTTCGGGATCCTCAAAGGTACCATGATGACCGTCCACAGTTACACCAACGACCAGCGCATTCTGGATCTTCCCCACAAGGATCTGCGCCGCGCCCGTGCCGCCGCACTTTCGATGATTCCGACTTCGACCGGCGCCGCAAAAGCAGTGGGACTCGTGCTGCCACACCTGAAAGGCAAGCTCGATGGTCTTTCGATCCGCGTGCCGACTCCGAATGTCTCGGTCGTGGATTTCACCGCGATTGTGAACAAACCCACCACCAAAGACGAAGTCAATGCAGCACTCAAGGCCGCATCCGAAACCACCCTCAAGGGTGTTCTCGGATTCTCCGAGGCGCCATTGGTGTCGAGCGATTACAACGGCGATGTCCGGAGCTCGATCATCGATTCCGAACTGACCATGGTGATGGAAGGCAACCTGGTGAAGATCATCACTTGGTACGACAACGAATCCGGCTTCTCGAACCGGATGCTCGATGTGACCGAGTACATGGCTTCGAAAGGGATCTGATCCATGAGACTGAAATCGATCCGTGAACTCCCCCTCCGGGGCAAAAAGCTCTTCCTCCGCCTCGACTTCAATGTGCCGCTTTCGGCGCCCGACGCGGAAGGCATCCGCAAGGTCGAAGATGACACCCGGATCCGCGAAGCACTGCCCACCATCCGCTTTGCGCGCGAACAGGGAGCCAAGGTGATCATCGCGTCTCATCTGGGGCGTCCTAAAGGACTCCGGAACGACGACTTTTCGCTCTTGCCAGCTGCCGATCGTCTGGCCGAATTGCTCGGAACCGAAGTGACGCTGATGGACGATTGCATCGGTGAAGGGGTGGAGCTCAAGGCCGCAGGTCTTCAAAACGGGGACGTGATGGTGCTGGAGAATCTCCGGTTCCACAAAGAAGAAGAAGAGAACGATCTCGGCTTCGCCCAGAAACTGGCCCGTCTCTGCGATGTTTATGTGACGGACGCCTTTGGCACCGCCCACCGCGAACACGCTTCGACCCACCGGCTACCCTCGATCATGCCCGACCGGGGCATGGGCTTTTTGATTGAAAAAGAAGTGAAGTACTTCGACGGCATTCTCGGGAATCCGGCCGCTCCGTTCCACCTGATCCTGGGTGGAGCCAAGGTCAGTGACAAGATCAAGACCATCTCGGCACTGATGAAGCATGTGAACGGTGTCGTGATCGGCGGAGCCATGGCCTATGCCTTCATGAAAGCACGGGGCGAGACCATTCCAGCTGAATGGAAGCAACCCGCTCCCGAAGATGTCGAAGCTGCAAGGCACCTCTTGGCCGAAGCCGAGAAAAAGCACATTCCCTTTTTGCTTCCGCTCGATACAAATCTCGGCTTCGATATCGGGCCGAGAACCATCGAGGAATACATCCGTTTCCTGGCTACAGCAAAGACCGTGTTCTGGAACGGCCCGCTCGGCTGGTTCGAGAAAGCTCCTTATGACCGCGGCACCCGCGAAGTGGCGGTTGCACTTGCCGACCAAGCCTGCGTGAAAGTCGTGGGCGGAGGCGACACGGTGTCTGCCGTCACTCAAGCGGGGCTCGCTGAAAAATTCGACCACCTCTCGACCGGTGGCGGAGCGGCGCTCGAATACCTCGAAACCGGAACGCTTCCGGGAATTGAAATCCTCCGGGCTCCTTACCGCCCGACCTCACCGGACCTGGTATGAAGCCACGCGGGATCCTGTTGGCCGGAAACTGGAAGATGAACCACGGCCCAGCTTCGGCACGCGGCTTTTTTGAAGGCCTGCCCTTCTCGAAAAAACCGGGTGCGACCATGAGGGTTTATCCATCTTTCTTGACCCTTCAGGCTGCACTCGATGCGGTGAAGGCGAACGGTCAAGAAATCGAGATCGGGGCCCAAAACTTCCATGCCGAGAAATCAGGCGCCTTCACTGGCGAAGTCTCGGGACCCATGCTGGAGGAGATTGGCATCCAACAAGTGCTCCTCGGACATTCGGAGCGCAGGCAGTACTTCGCCGAAACACCGGCTGTGATCCTGAAAAAGACCCTGAGTGCCCTGCATCAGGGCTTCGAAGTCCTGCTCTGCATCGGTGAGACTCTCGAGGAGCGGAACAGCGGACAGACGATTTCGGTGTTGACCCATCAGCTCGAGTCCACTCTGGCCGATCCAACCTGTGCAGAGGCTTTTGGAAAGACACTGCATCTGGCCTATGAGCCCGTTTGGGCCATCGGGACCGGAGTCACAGCCTCCCCGGCCCAAGCGCAAGAGACCCACGCGAGCCTCCGTGCCCTCCTGACCCGGACCCTCGGGCAGAGTACAGCTGACGCGGTGCAAATTCTCTACGGGGGCAGCGTCACGCCAGCCAACTTTGCCGAGCTACTGGCCTGTCCGGATATCGATGGTGGCCTGGTCGGTGGGGCAAGCCTGAAACCCGACAGTTTTGGCGCCCTTTGGAACCTCATTTAGAGTGAAGCCTTTGCATTCTTGGGGTTTCTTGATACCTTACGGAGAACTATGATTACCTTCATCACGGTCGTACATATCTTTACTGTGGTCCTTCTGGTTGTGGCAGTGTTGCTTCAGTCCGGCAAAGGTGCCGAGATCAGCGCCACCTTCGGCGGATCGAGCCAGACCGTGTTCGGCAGCTCCGGAGGCCAGAACTTTTTTCAGAAACTCACCTACGCCCTGGCGGGAATTTTCATGTGCACCTCGCTGATCCTGACCGTGCTGCCCACCAAGATGAAGCGCTCGGTGCTCGACGGCTACACTCCGCCAGCTGCACCGGCCTCTGCACCGGCCGCTCCGACTGAAAAGAAATAAGCCTTACTCCTGGCTTTTTATCTCAGGCTCCGAATTTTTGAAGAATGATCTCTTTGCGGTAAGCGAAGATCTTGCTCACATCCGAGCGGACCTTACCGAGCCCCATCAGAGCCCCGAGCTTGCCCATCGGCAACCGGAATCGAACCCAGTCCTTGAGCAAAGTTCCACCGGGTACTGTTTCGAAGGTGTGTTCGTGGTACCAAAGCGAATACGGACCCTTCAGCTGATTGTCGACAAACAGAGTGGGCGGATTCCATTCTGCGATATCGGTGAGCCATGCGATCGGCACACCATGCAACTTGAGCCGGTAACGGATCTTCGTCCCCTTCTCGATTTTGTCTCCGGTCGAAACCGACTTGATTTTGAAATTGAGCCATTCGGGAGTGATCGACTCCAAATTTCGGGCGTCAGAAAAGAACGGAAAAACCTGGCTCAGCTCGCGCGGCACAAACTGTTCGGCATACTGGATGAAAGTCGCCCGGTGAGGCTCAAGCGGGTGTTGATACCAGGAACAGATTTCCTGAAGAAGCTCGTGAACTGTTCCGTAACGAAACTTGAATCCGGTTCCGGCAATCCGTACTGAAGCCACAGACTGACTCTGTAGCACCAGATCCGCCATTTCTCCCAAAGCCATTCTCAGTGCCAACGTCGGCACAGGGGGCCCGGGCTGCACGTGCAAAAGCACGCACAAACGCTGGGTGAGCAGTTTTTGCATCACCGGCTGCTCGACCACCAGATTGTAAGCCCCCTCGAGTGCCGGGGTCTTCAATGCATGCACCACAAAACGGGCGGCATCTTCGAGGTGAATGATGCTCATCATCTGGTGACCGTTGCCGATCACGCCACCGATCCCGTTCAGGATCGGGTCGAGCATTTTCGGGAATGCTCCGCCCTTATGGCTCATCACCACACCGGTCCGGAGAATCACTTGCCGGACACCCGCGGGAAGGGCTTTGAGGCCACCCTCCCACTGTTCGCAAATATCGGCCAGAAAACCGGCTCCCCTTCCGGAGTTCTCGTCGAACACGGTTCCATCACGGGACTCTCCGTACCAGCCCACTGCTGAGGCCTGGATCCAGTGTTTCGGAGTGGCACGGGAGAACACCGCACCGACCAGCTCTCGGGTGGCATCCGCACGGCTGGTGAGAATCCGTTTTTTGAACTCCTCCGTCCAACGCCCGCCCGAGAGATTCTCACCCATCAGATTGATGACCGCATCCACGCCCTCGAATGCGGCGAGCGTGGAGTCCGGAAACGCGTGCCCCGCCCCTTTCCACTCGGCAATCTTGCAGAAGAAGGGAAGATCCTGTCTGGCGAGGTCCGCATCGCGGGTCAAAGCGATAATTTCGATTCCGTCTTGAGAGAGCAGTTTTCCGACTTCTTTACCGATGAGACCGGTTGCGCCTGTGAGAAGGATTTTCATGGAACCATTCTAGCATTCACAGCCTC
The DNA here is from genome assembly GCA_945874535.1 of Bdellovibrio sp. ZAP7. GTDB lineage: Bacteria > Bdellovibrionota > UBA1018 > UBA1018 > CAIMNF01 > CAIMNF01. The sequence goes on along the minus strand of CAMCGZ010000015.1, from coordinate 49,023 downwards.
AAGGAAGAACAAAGAAAAACCCCGATGCGGAATCCGCACCGGGGTTTTCCCTCACGCTTATTCGGAAGGCGGGATTATTTTCCTGCGGCTTCCTTGGCTTTCTTTTCCTGGAACTTCTTCACCAGTTCGTCCTGCACGTTCCGAGGAGCTGCAGAGTACTTCTGGAATTCCATCGAGAACTCGCCCTTACCCTGAGTGGCGGAGCGGAGATCGGTGGAGTAGCCGAACATCTCGGAGAGCGGCACTTCGGCTTCGATCACGCAATAGCCGTCCTGGGAACCGGAGTTCACAATGACACCGCGGCGCTGGTTCACTTGGCCCATCACCGAACCCTGGAATTCTTCAGGGGCGGAGACTTCAAGCTTCATGATCGGCTCGAGAACGACCGGAGTCGCACGCTCGTAACCTTCCCGGAACGCCATGAGCGCTGCGGTCTTGAACGCTTGTTCAGACGAGTCGACCGCGTGGTATGCGCCGTCGTTGATCACGCAACGAACACCCACGATCGGGAAGCCAATGAGACGACCTTCTTTGATCGCCTCTTTGAAGCCCTTGTCCACAGCTGGGATGAAGTTCCGGGGAATGACACCGCCGGTGATTTCATCCACGAACTCGTACTGGAGTACGGCGTCAGATGGAAGTGGCTCGAGGTATCCGGCCACGCGACCGAACTGACCGCTACCACCGGTCTGCTTCTTGTGGGTGTAGTTAAACTCACCCTTCGCCTGGATGGTCTCGCGGTAAGCGACCTGGGGTTTACCCACGACCACTTCGCAGTTGTATTCGCGCTTCATCCGCTCGCAATAAATCTCGAGGTGGAGTTCGCCCATCCCGCTGATGATGGTCTGGTTGGATTCCTCATCGCGATGCACGCGGAAAGTAGGATCTTCCTTGGTGAACCGGTTCAGAGCCTTCGAGAAGTTGTTCTCGCCCGACTTGTCCTTGGGTTGTACGGAAAGCGAAATCACCGCGTCCGGTACGAACATGGAAGTCATGGAGTACTTCACGGTTCCGTCGGTGAAGGTATCACCGGAGGAACATTCCACACCGAAAAGGGCTACGATGTCGCCCGCTTTTGCGTGCTCAACATCGTTCATCTCGTTGGCGTGCATCCGGACGATCCGGGGCACCTTCACGCGCTTGTCATTCGAGGAGTTGACGATGAACTCGCCCTTCTTGAGCGAACCCTGATAGATCCGCATGTAGGTGAGCTGACCGTAACGTCCGTCTTCGAGTTTGAACGCCAGGCCGACGAACGGAAGACCAGAATCCGACTTGAGCGAAATCTCGGCTTCATTGTTGTTCTGGTCGAGAGCGATGTTCTCTTTTTCTGAAGGGTTCGGGAGGTAGTAAGTCACGCCGTCGAGCAGGAGCTGAACGCCCTTGTTCTTGTAGGCGGAGCCCACGAATACCGGAGTCAACTGAAGGGAAAGAGTCCCCTTCCGGATGGCTTCGCGAAGTTCTGCAACGCTGATTTCCTCGCCGCTCAAGTACTTCTCTCCGACTGTTTCGTCGAACTCGGCTGCCGCGGAAACGAGTTCTTCACGGAACTTGTCGCACTCGCCTTTGATATCGGCAGGAATCGCCTCTTCACGGATGTTCTCTCCGTTGTCGCCGTCAAAATAGAAGGCCTTCATCTGGACGAGATCGACCACACCCTGGAATTGGTCTTCAGCACCGATCGGATACATCACCAGGTAAGCATTGTGGCGGAGCTTCTCGCGGAGCATCTGCATGCCACGGAAAGGATTCGCACCGGCGCGGTCCATTTTGTTAATGAAACAGAGGCGTGGAACTTTGTAACGCTTCATCTGACGGTCAACGGTGATCGACTGGGACTGAACGCCCGCAACCGAACAAAGCACCAGCACGGCGCCGTCGAGAACGCGGAGAGCGCGTTCCACTTCGATGGTGAAGTCAACGTGGCCCGGAGTATCGATCAGGTTGATGTTGAAACCCTTCCACATGCAATAAGTTGCAGCGGACTGAATGGTGATCCCCTTCTCGCGCTCGAGTTCCATGAAGTCCATGGTCGCACCGACCTGATCCTTGCCCTTCACTTCGTGAATGGCGTGAATCTTGGAGGTGTAAAACAGGATCCGCTCGGAAAGAGTGGTTTTTCCGGAGTCGATGTGCGCGGAAATTCCGATGTTTCTCACCTTATCGATCGGTACTTTTGAAGTATCTTCAGCCATGGTTCTAGCTCCTCATCTTTGCTCGATGTCGCGACATTACGCGGTATATGTTGTGGTTGAAACCGAAAGTGATACCTGACTCAAGGGTTTCTTGCAACCTTTTCGACATGCCTGACCGAGCGAGTCAAACATTCTGACTTCCGGGCCCGATTCCCTGTGCTATTCTCGGGTCATGGCAAAAAAAATGCTCCTGTGGATGGACCTCGAAATGACGGGTCTCGACGAGAAGACTGACCGGATCATTGAGCTCGCTGCGATCGTCACCGACTACGATTTGAACCCGGTGGATCAAAAGCACTACGTCATCCACCAACCCGCCGAAGTCATGGAGAACATGAATGATTGGTGCAAAGAGCATCACGGCAAGAGCGGTCTGACCGAACTGGTGAAAACCGGCTGGAAACAGGAAACCGTGGAAGAGGAGCTTTGCGCCTGGGTCAGGAAACACTTCGGGTCGAAGAAAGGGAAAGACGGTGCGGTTTTGGCCGGAAACTCCATCCACAATGACCGGCGATTCATCGATGCCCATTTACCGGCTTTCGCCGAACTCCTGCATTACCGGATGGTCGACGTCAGCTCCTTCAAGGAAGTGTTCCGAGAACGATACGGTATTAAATACGAGAAAAAGAACGCCCACCGGGCGATCGGGGACCTGGAAGAGTCGATCGCCGAACTCCGCCACTATCTGGGCTTTGTGAGTTCGATCCAGACCGGGCAGTGATCCGACCCGAACACCTGCCGCTCGTGTCCGATGTCCTTCACCCGCTCTACCAGGTTCTCAGACACCACATGATAATCGATACGCCAACCGGTGTTGTTCGCACGGGCATTGGCACGGTAACTCCACCAGGTATACTGACCGGTCTCACCGGGATGGCGCTCCCGGAAAACATCCCTCATTCCGTGCTTCAGGAACTTCGACATCCATTCACGCTCTTCGATGTAGAAGCCGGGTGAGTCCTGATTGCTTTTGGCATTCTTGATGTCGAGCTCGGTGTGCGCGATGTTCAAATCACCCTGGACAATCACGCCCTTCCCCGTTTTTGCTGTCTTTTTACAATAGTCGAGGATCGCTTCACAAAACTCGATCTTGTAGGGAAGTCGCGCTCGCTCGTCCTGCGAGTTCGGAAAATAGCAATTCAAGAGGTGGAAGTCTTCGAACTCGAGGATTTGAATCCGCCCCTCGTCGTCGAACTTCGGCTCACCGATCCCTTCGCGGTAGGCCAAGGGCTTCACCCTGCTGAAAACCGCCGTCCCGCTATAGCCGGGTTTTTTAGCGGCATGCCAAAAAACCTCGTATCCCTCGTAGGCGAGCATCTTGGGGTCCACCGCTTCGCGATGAGCCTTGACCTCCTGCAGTCCGACCACATCGGCGTTCACTTTGTGAAACCAGTTTTGAAATCCCTTGCCTAGGATGGCGCGATACCCGTTCACATTCCACGATACGATTTTCATCCTGATTCCCTCATCCCCACCGGTGATAAGCCGGATGCCCCTCTTTGACCGCGACAAAGGTACCGACGCAAGTGGCGGTCGGCTTTCCGCCCGGATTGGCATTAGTGAACAATTCAGCCGAAATCACTGCCCGATCCGCTCCCAATTCCCGAACCCGGGCCACCAGCCTCACCGGAGATCCACTCGGAGTCGGAGCCCTCAATTTTACATGGAAATCGGCAGTAACCGTGCAGGGCGGCTCCGAAAGTCCCGACTGGACCATGAGCGCATGGGCTGCCGTCCAGTTCGAATGACAGTCGAGCAGCGAACCGATGATCCCGCCATTCAACATTCCCGGAAAGGCCTCATGATGCGGTTCAGGATGGAACTCGGCTTCGACGCTTCCATCAGGCTGCGCGAAACTGCGAATGCGAAGGCCCTTGGAGTTGGCCGGTCCGCATCCAAAACAAATGCTGTTCGGAGCATGGGTTTCTTGAAGACTCTTCATGTTTGGACAGAATTAACACGTGTGCTAGGCTCTAGCCAACCCATGAAGCCACGGATCTGGCGCTTTGATAATGCGAATTCCCTTTATTACGCTCTCATCGACGAGATCGCTTCTGCGGTGCGTCCGATTCTCAATTCCTCACGTTCGCCCATGATGGCTTTGCCTACCGGCAACACGATGATCCCCTTCTACCGTCTCGCTGTGGAGTCCGAGGAGCGCTTGGGGATTCGGGATTGGACTTGCTTCAATCTCGACGAATACCATCCGCTCCCATCCGGCGACGTGCCCTATGCCTTCAAGAACTATCTCGAGCAGCACTTTTATTCCAGATTGATCCACCCGCCACAGCACCGGATGGAGCTGGATGGAACCGCGCCCGATGCCGCAGAGGAGTGCGCCCGTTACGAACAAGAAATCATGACCCGCGGTGGAATCGACCTGGCACTGCTCGGAGTCGGCACCAACGGTCATATTGCCTTCAACGAACCGGGCTCCGAGTTCGATTCCCGAACGCGTCGGGTTCACCTCCATCCGGACACTCTTCTGGCGAACTTCAAAGGAGTGCCTCCTGTGTCTTCAGCCCTGACTCTCGGAATCGGCACTTTGTTACAGGCTAAAAAGATTGTGATTGTCGCCATGGGTAAGTCAAAAGCACTCGCGGTTCGCTCGGCGATTGCAGACCCGATCAGCACCTCGTTACCTGCGAGTGCACTCCGGAACCACCCGGATGTGACCTGGATGCTGGATCAGGAATCGTCCGGCCTGCTCTGATCACTGATCCATTGTCAGTGACGCTGATTCGAACTCAAGAACTTCCGGGTCAGGAGGATGGATCGCCCTCTCAAAACGAGTAAGCCTTCTTTTTCCATTTCCTGGATGGTGCGCGTGACGGTTTCAGGGGTCGTCCCGGCCCACTCGGCGATGTCCCTCCGAGTCCAGATTCTTTCGGGATCGATTTCCCTAAGCTTCAGGATCGCGTCTGAAATGCGCTCCTGGGCCGAGGAGCCGAAAGCAAGGCCCAGACGGATTTGAAGTTCTTCGTGCTCGAAAGCCATTTGGCGGAGCAATCCACGCATGAGCTCCGGACTCTTTGCCAGGCAGTCCGGTACATTCCCCGCCTGGACATGCACCAGCCCCACTTCGGTCAATGCCAAAGCCAGGTGATGATGAGGACGCCTGGTGAAAACCGCGTCGAATCCGATACAGTTCCCGGGACCGATTATCCCGAGGATCTGACTTCGCCCCCATTCGTCACCCCGCTCGAGCTTCACTTTGCCCTCGTGCACCAGATACAAGCCGGTGGCGGCATTCCCGGGATAATAGATCACCTGTTCGGGACGAAAGCGGAGTGTGCTCAATCCGGCTCCCGACGCCCTCAATGCCTCGATGATACTTGACAGTTCCATGGAACACCTCCTGCCCGGCTTGGATGCAATATTGATGCAAATCAATCCGTTTCATCGCCGGGATCAAGGCGCGCAGGAGGTCCAGGCACTAAGATCCGGCCCGAGGAGGAATGTTTCATGAAACCCATTCCACAAATCACACGATACATGACCGAGGTCCCCCACACGATCGGCGCAGAGCAGTCTCTCGCCACCGCCAGGGACTTCATGCAAAAACATAAAATCCGTCACCTGCCGGTCTTATCCGGAGGCGAGCTCAGAGGAATCCTCTCGGATCGGGATATCAAGATGGCGCTCGGCTTCGAGGGAGTGAACCCGATCACCACCCGGGTCGAAGATATCGCCCTCGAGGACTGTTATATTGTGAGCCCGACCGCCAAGCTCGATGAGGTGGTAGCCACCATGGCGGAACGCAGGATCGGAAGTGCACTGATCCTCGACCGCAAGAACCTGGTGGGCATTTTCACGGCTACCGATGCCATGATGGCCTTTGCGGAGCTACTCCGGACGCGCCTCAGTTCATGACGGAATGACGGAGGAGCTGGGCAAACAGTCCCGAGCCGGCACGGGATCCCATACCGGAAACCCGTTCGACACCTTTTCTCCGTGAGTCGATCAGGTGGGCCGGAAGACTCAGGTGATAGGGGTTGCGCTCGACCTCACCCCGGTGTTCCAAAAGAGACGTCCCCATCCGGATGACATGATCTGACGCGAGTTCGACCATGAGGTTGGGATCAGGCAGGTCCTGCCAATAGGCGGTTTCATACAGATGAACCCGCTTCCGGGAGGCATTGGCCCACAGGGTGACCCCTTCGGAAACCAATCGGGAACACCGGATGTGGGCGGGATGGCCGTCACCTGCATGAGGGAAGAGCACTGCATCGGGTGCACACACAGAGAGCGATCGGGCCAAATCTGAGGGAGAGAGTTCCTCCAAGCGGGGGTTTTCCCGTGGGTCGAATAACTCGAACCCCAAGCAAGCGATGGCTCGCTTGAGCTCCTCTTGACGCTCCGGCCTACGCTCCATCCTGCTTCCGTAACTGTAGGGCAGGACGATCACCCGGGTGCCCCACTCCTCCCTGGCTCGGAGAGCAAACCCGCTCATCAGGCATTCGTCGTCCGGGTGCGGGGCCACGAGGAGTAGAGTTCCGGCCGGTTCGAGTCCGGTGGCACTGAGCGGGCCGGGAGCACCCGCGTCTTGCCCGAGGGTGGCGTACCACAAGGCACTCTGTTGTCTGACAAAGCCGGCAAAGTCCATAACCGGATTAGACCAGAGCTTCGAACATGACGACAAGCGGATTTTCCTCTAGAATCAGGGACGAGGATGGGAAACGAGCATGAGCCCCATGAGTCTTCCAAGAAAACGGTTCCAGAATCTACTGTGTGATCTCGACGGCACCTTGATCGACTCCGGGGGAATCGGAGTCCACTTCGAATTCATCACCCGGACACTACCGATCATGAAACGCCACCAGGGTTGGATGGCGGCATACAAAGCTCTCAGCCAGGGAGCCGAGGAGCTCAAGAAACCTTCCCGGACCAAGACCAACCGGGAACGTCTGATCGAGACTTTTGCCAAACACCTGAAACTCCCGAAAGAAGAAGCAGCGAAGGAACTGGAACAGAGTCTGAGCGAGGTGTTTCCGAAATTGAAGTCCCACTTCGGCAAAATCACCGGAGCTGCCAAATTCCTTGACTGGGCAAAAGATCATTATCCTCTGGTGCTCGCGACCAATCCGGTATGGCCGGTCGAGCTCGTGCATTTGAGAATGGGCTGGGGAGGAATCGATCCGGGCATTTTCAAAAGCATCACCACTGCCGATCGGATGCACGCGTGCAAGCCGAGCCGCGAGTACTATCTCGAAATCTTGAAGCAGGAATCCTTTGAAGCATCCCGTTGCCTGATGATCGGAAACGAGCGCAAGATGGACTTGCCGGCCACAGCGGTCGGAATGGCTGTGTTTTTGATCCGACCGGAGGCTTCAGCCCTGACCTGTATCGAAGCGCCGACTGAGACCCATCCCGGGGCCTGGAGAGGAAACTACCAGCACCTCCGGAGCCTGTTGATCACCAATCAAGGAATCTAGGCCATCCACTCGAAGAGTTCATAGTGCTCGGCACTCATCCCGAGCTTTTGATAAACGGTTGCGGCCTTCGCGTTCCTTTTATCGACATAGAGCCGGAGCCCCGCATAGGCCGGATCGTTCCGGACCCTGTCCTTCAAGAATGAATAGAGCTTCTTGTAAATCCCTTTGCCCCGGTGGGCAGGATGAACATAGAGCGAGTGGATCCAGAGGACTGTCCGATTCCGCCAATCACTCCACTCCGGGATCGTGAGCAGGCATGCCAAAGGATTTCCATCGGCATCCTCAGCCACAAAGTACTGACCCTTGTTCTCGTCGAGCAAAACGGCACCGACTCCGAGCCGGACAGTCTCCGGATCGAGGGCGAGTTCTTCGGTCTCGAGTGCCATACGGATCTGGCAAGCGGAGATGAAGTCATGATGTTTGGCCGTTCCGGCCACAATGTGAATCGATTCCATCAATAGAAAACGGGCGTCCGGCTCGAGGCCGTCGCCCGCTCCTGTTCAAACTTCAGATCGAATCAGAGAACGACTTTTTTCTTGCCAGCGGAGATCAGAGTGCGGGCCTTCTTGATCTCGTTGCGAAGCTTAAGAGCCTTTTCGCTCATCTTCTCTGCCTTGGCCTTCATGATGGCCTGAGAGATTCCGCCGAGCTTGTCGATGGTGCGGATCGCACGGGTCGAAAGCTTCAGGGTCACCGTCTTGGAGAGTTCGGGAATGGTGTAACGCTTGTCCTTCAGGTTGGGCATCCACTTCGTACGGGTTTTAATGTTCGAGTGGCTGACTTTGTTCCCGCTGAACGGCTTGGTTCCAGTTAAATCACATACGCGTGCCATGGTCTTGGTTCCTTCAAACTAAACAAAAATTTTACTTACGAGAATCAGGGTTTACCTGTATTGTCCCCGAAACGCAACCCAAAAAATCAAGAAATCCCGCCCCAGAAAGATCTCCCCATGAGCCTAAACCTACGTAATGTCTGCATCATCGCCCACGTCGACCATGGGAAAACCACCCTCGTGGACCACCTGTTGAAGCAGTCCGGCACCTTTCAGCAGCATCAGTCGGTAGCGGAGCGGGTCATGGACTCGGGGGACCTCGAGCGGGAACGCGGAATCACCATCCTGGCCAAAAACACCAGCGTCATGGTCGGAAACACCAAGGTGAACATTGTCGACACTCCAGGTCACGCCGACTTCGGCGGTGAAGTGGAGCGAATCATGGGTATGGTCGATGGAGCGTTGCTCCTCGTGGATGCAGCGGAAGGCCCCCTGCCCCAGACCCGGTTCGTGCTGCAAAAGGCCCTCTCGAAAGGCCACAAGATCATTCTCGTCATCAACAAGGTAGACCGTCCCGAATGTTCGGATGGCCGACGCATCCAAGAAGTGGTGAACGCCACATTCGACCTTTTTCTCGAGCTCGGAGCAAACGAAGAACAAGCCGATTTCCCGATCGTTTATGCGGCCGCCCGCCAGGGCTGGTGCACGACCCAATTCGAAGACATCCCGGCTTACCTCAAGAAAGAGAAAACCGGTTCTCTCGAACCTCTGTTCCAGCTCATTCTCGACTGCGTTCCTCCTCCCCGCATTCAGGAAAGCGAAGCCTTCCAGATGCTGGTTTCGAACCTCTCTCACTCCGAGTACGTGGGTCGCTTGGCCATCGGTCGCGTGACTTCCGGATCGGTGAAAAAAGGACTGAAATTTTTCCGCCAGGGAATCCAAGCAGACGGATCTCCCCTGACCCAGGCCTTCACCACCACACAAGTCTTCACTTACGTGGGCCTCAAGCAACATGAAGTCCCCGAAGTCACCGCAGGTGACATCGTGGTGCTTTCGGGCAACGAAGGAGTCGAGATCGGCGACACCATCAGCTCGAATGCCGATATTGCGCCACTCCCCCGGATCATCGTCGAAAAACCGACCCTGGCCATGCTGTTCTCGGTGAACACCTCGCCGCTCTCGGGCCAGGAAGGCGAAGCCATCCAGTCCCGTAAGCTCCGTGAGCGCCTCTTGAAGGAAGTCCGCCACAACGTCGCCCTCCGTTTCGAAGAGTCGGAAACCTCAGACCAGTTCCGCGTTCTCGGACGGGGTGAACTCCAGTTCGCCATTCTGATCGAACAGATGCGCCGGGAAGGCTATGAGTTCATGGTCGGAAAGCCACTCGTTCTTTATCGTGAAGAAAACGGCAACCGTTTTGAACCGAATGAACGTGCCGTGCTCGACCTCCCCGAAGAATATGCTTCGGATGTGACCCGTATTTTCCAGGAAAGAAAAGGCACTCTCACCAAGTACGAAACCCTTCCCCATCTCGAAGGGATCGGGAAACAACGGGTGCGTCTGGAATTCGATATCCCGTCCAGGGGTCTGCTGGGAATCAGATCACGCTATCTGACCGCAACCCGGGGTGACGGGCTCTTCAGCTCCTACCTGACCGAGTACACTCCCCACCGTGGAGAGATTCCTCACCGCGCGAACGGCGCCATGATCGCAGACCGCAGTGGTGACACTGTGGAATACGCGCTCCTTTCGCTCGAAGAACGCGGCATGCTCTTCGTGAAACCGGGTGTGAAGGTGTACGAGGGAATGGTCATTGGTGAATACAGCAAGGACAACGATCTGAACGTGAACCCTTGCAAAGAAAAGAAACTGACCAACATCCGTTCTGCCCACGCAGAAGTCCTGGTGACCCTCTCCGGTATCCGCGAGATGTCACTCGAGCGTTGCCTGGAGTGGATCGACGAGGATGAGTGGATCGAAGTGACCCCGAAGAACATCCGGATGCGCAAGAAAATGCTCGCCCAGAACCTCCGTTCTGTGAAGCGGAGCGAGCGGATTCAATAAGGCGTTAGCGGGTTTCCATGATCCGGTCGATCGGGAAGCGGACTTTCTTCTGGTCCGCATACCGGTCTTCCGCGTGGCGGTAGCCGAGAGCTACTGCTGCGACGGTCCGGTATCCCGTGGATTCGAGACCCAGAATCCGGTCATATGCTTTCGGATCGAGCCCTTCCATCGGACAAGTGTCGACACCGATCAGTGCGGCGGTTTCCATGATAAACCCCATGGCGATGTAAGATTGCCGTTGCGCCCAGGTGGCCGCTTGGGCAGCCCTTGGCCCCTTGACGATGTCATTCACGATGACATCCCGGTAACCCTGTAGCTTTTCGATCGGAGTCCCGCGAATCCCGCTCTGAAGCTTCAGGAACTCCTCAACATCCGCCTCGAGCATTTCGGTGCGGGTCGTGAAGACCACATAGTCCGAGCAATCGGTGACCTGAGTCTGATTCCAAGATTCAGCTCGAAGCTGCTGCAGGATTTCCGGAGTCTTGACCCGGATGAACTTCCAAGGCTGGAGTCCATAGGAAGAAGGACTCAGTCGGAGCGACTCTTCCAAGAGCGACCATTCTTTGGCCGGAATCTTCCGAGAAGAGTCGAATTTTTTCACCGCATAACGCCAATGGAGTGCTTCAAGAATCGAATGATGTTCCATGACGGAAAAGATACCCCTTTTCCAGGCTCTCCGCCATGATAAGGTGAAACGACCATGCGTCGTCTGATCCCTCTGCTCTTCATGGGTCTTCTGGCCACCTATTTGGTGCGGTCTTTACTGGCTCCCTTTCATGAGGTTTCCAGGGGTGGATACTTTCTTCTGCTGATCCTGATCCTGGTCTCTTTCGCAGCCCAACTCTGGCTATTCCTGGTTTTTTTCCGGGCTGAGGCCGATGAACCGCTCTTTGCCGAATCCGCGATGAAATCCCTGGCGTTTCATGGAATGGGGCTCAACAGTTTTTTGCTCACTTTCACAGTCATCCGGGACTTGGTTCGCTTTCCGGTGGCTTTGGCTGGTGAAGGAGACCGACTAAGCGGATGGGCATCATCAGGCGCTGTGATTTTCCTGACGGGAGTCTGCTATGCCTACGGTCTCTGGAATGCTCGTTTTAGAATCGTGACCCGGAGCCTCCTGTTTCATTCGAAGTTACAGGCCAAGCTGGTCCAATTGAGTGACATGCACCTCGGGACCGGGCCTGGACTCGAGCAGATCCGATCCCAGGTGGACCGGGTGCTGGAATTGAATCCCGATTTGATCGTCCTCACGGGTGACATCATCGACGGCGATATCAGATTTCTCGAAGCCGAGCTCAAGGAACTTTCACGTCTCCGATGCCCTTACGGGACCTACTTCGTACTCGGGAACCACGAGTGCTATTGGGGACACCAGAAGTCGATCGAAGCGATGCGCGGAATCGGAATTGTTCCATTGGTGAACGAGGGAACTGAAATCAAGATCGGGGACAGAACCCTTTATTTGGCCGGAACGGGTGATCCGGCCCAGCAGTGGTTCGGCGGACCGGCACCGGAGGTGCCCACGCCCCCATCGCACACGGACTACAAAATCCTTCTCGCCCATCAGCCCGGGATCGCTGCCCGGGCGCAGGAACTCGGCTACGACTTGCAACTTTCAGGACACACTCATGGCGGACAGTTTTTTCCTTGGAACCTGATGGTCCGTTGGGTTCATCGTCACCATGGCGGGCTCTCGCTCCAAGGACCGCTCAAAGTCTATGTGAATCGGGGAACGGGCTACTGGGGCCCCCCGATCCGTCTCGGCACAGCAAGTGAGGTCAGTGAAATCGTGCTCGGGGGGACGAACGCTCCATGAGCATGCTCGAGATCCGTCGACTCGGAAAGCACTACGGCCCGAAAACCCTTTTTGAAAACGTCGACCTCAATCTGAGCGACCGCCAGAGGGTCGCGTTGCTCGGATCAAACGGTACCGGTAAGAGTACCTTGATCCGGATGATCCTCGGTCAGGAACACCCGGACCAGGGTGAGATCCGACTCAGAAAGCACCTCCGGATCGGCCACCTGGCCCAGGAGCTCCATCCTTCGAGCAGCAGAACGCTCCGGGACGAGGTGATGCGACTCGACGGACGGCGCGAGGAGATCCTTCTGGCAAAGAAGGACTGTGAAGAGCAAATGACCCACCGTCAGGACGAGTCGCTTTTGAAGGAATACGCACGAATCCTCGAAGAATACGACCGTCTCGATGAGTACCGGCTCCCCGCCCGGGCCGAACGCATCCTCGAAGGGATGGGATTCAAGAATACAGACTTCGACCGCCCTCTTTCAGAATTCAGCGGAGGCTGGCTGATGCGAGCCGCTCTCGCCCGGATTCTCCTGCTGGGGCCCGATCTGCTCATTCTTGACGAACCGACCAACCACCTCGATCTGGAATCCTTGCTTTGGCTTGAGGAGTTCCTGCAAGACTACCCGGGATGCATCTTATTGGTGAGCCACGATCGGGCCTTCTTGAACCGCCTGGTCGGATCGGTCTGGGAGATCGACCATCAGGAGATCCGCGCCTATGCCGGAAACCTCGATGATTTCCTCGTGCAAAAAGAAGAGCGTTTGCGGATGCTCGAGGCCCAAAGAGCCGGTCAGGACGCGCGGATTGCCGAGCTCCGTTCATTTGTCGAACGGTTCGGGGCCAAGGCCACCAAGGCCCGTCAGGCCCAGAGCCGGATGAAACAGATCGAGAAGCTCGAAGCCAATCGAATCGAGATCGCCGGCCCGGAGAGAGAAGTCGGATTCGGATTCCCCCCTTGTTCCCAGAGTGGACGTGAAGTGCTTTTTTTGAAAGAAGCCGGAATCGAATTCCCGGGCCGAAAGCTGTTCTCCGGTCTCGACTGGATCATTCAACGCGGATCGAGAACAGCCATCGTCGGGGCGAACGGTGCCGGAAAAACCACTCTGCTCCGGTCCTTGGCGGGAAAACTACCGATCACTTCCGGAAGTCTGCGACTCGGGCACGGAGTCCAGGTCGGATTTTATTCACAGCTCCAGGCTGAGACTCTCGACTTCAGGAAAACCATTCTCGAGGAGCTTGAAGACGCCGCTCCACAGCTGGAGCTCTCAAGAATTCGCGGTATTGCCGGGGCTTTTCTCTTTACGGGTGAAGACATCCACAAGCCCATCCGTGTCCTCTCGGGAGGCGAAAAGGCCCGAGTCGCCCTTGCAAGACTGTTGCTGACGCCTCACAACTTTCTCATTCTCGATGAGCCGACCAATCACCTCGATGCCACCAGTCGCGAAGTTTTGCTCGACGCTTTGCTCGAATATGAAGGAACTCTCTGCGTGGTGTCTCACGATCGGGAATTTGTGGGCCCCTTGGCAGATCGCCTGCTCGAGATGACCGGATCAGAGGCGGTGCCTCTGGTGATGAATTACGAGGAATACGTCAAAAAGAAGACGGGCGAGGCACGGGAACGTGTCAGGCCTCCCTCAAATGCACCCAAAGCAGAACCCAAAAAAGAATCCAGGTCCTTACGTCCCTCCAACAACCAGATCATTTCCTGGAAAAAGGAAATCGGAGAACGCGAGCGTCGTATCGAGACGCTCGAGGCACGCTTGAATGAAATCAACGATCTTTTGGCCAACGGAGAGCTCCATGCCGATCCGTCTGGCTTGAAAAGCTTGATCGAGGAACAGACCCAGGCCCAAACAGAACTGGATGAGTGCATGCTCCGTTGGGAGGAGCTCGGAACCTTGCTCGCCGGGCTTTGATTTGGGCTGTACTGTGATCCGGCTCAATTCCGGGCCAGCTTACGGGTCAGATTGAGGGTGTTCTTCCAGGCAATGGCGCTCTGGAGTTTCGAGTCACCCTTCATTGTGAATCCCGAATAGAGTGCGATGTATCGCTTCATCACCGCTTGCACGTATTCCTTGGGCTTCTTGTTCTCCTTCAGCATTTGACGGAGCTTCTTCGGTCCGAGATTGTACGCAGAGAGGTACAAGCGACTGGAAGAATCAAACTGGTTGCGGAGCTTATCGAGCAAAGCCGCACCGATCCAAACATTGGTTTCTGCATCATAAAGAGAATCTTCTCCCTCGTACTCAATGCCATAGAGGCCGGCAATCCATGCGGCTGTGCTAGGACGAATCTGCATGAGGCCGATCTCTCCCACCCCGCCTTTCCGGCGGGGGTTGAAGCTGCTTTCGTTCTGGATCACCGCCATCAAAAACACCGGATCGAGTTCAAATTCGCTGGACGCCTCGAGAATGGCTTTTGCGATGCCCTGGGCCTCTTTCTGATGGGCCTTGGGAAGAAACTTGCGGGTGGTGGCAGTGACGAAGCCGGTGAGTTCGGATGCGCTCTCGTTCGCCTTCAGCACCTTCTTTTTATACGAACCACCGAGCAGCTCTTTGGCATGGTTGAGTCGGATGGCCACCGAAGCCGGCACTCTTGGTGCTGCCTCAGCCATTAAACTGAAACCCGTCATCAATACCACCAATTGTACAAGCATCCTGTTCCGCATACTGGGGTGTATTTCAAGGTTCGGGCCAAGTCCGACCCCTGAAAAACCAAGCACTTGGGGACACCCGATCCAGGTCGGACGACCATCCGGACGACACTTACCAATACCCATACAGTTTCCACGACCTCCCGTTGATTCCGCACTGGTCCATTCAATCGTTCGAGTTGAGACCCTCAGGCCCGGTGCTGAATCTCAATCCGGCTCTTTCTGCGAGGTTCGACCACATCACTCCGCTTCAATGCGAGCAAAAGAGCCGCCAAGAGACCGATCACCAATGCCGGAAGTGCGCTCCCTCCGATCAGAAACAAATGCGTCAGAATCGCTCCGGCCATGGTCATCAAAATGAGGGCAGCACCGATAGAACTGTAGATACTCGAGAACATGAGCACCCCTGCCACCACTTCGATCGCACCGACCACCCCCCTGAGCCATTGCCCAAGCCCGATTTCCTGGAACATCCGGACCATCGAGTCAACCGAGGTGAGTTTGGCCAATCCCGCTGAAATCATGACCACGGCCAAAAGAACTTGAACCGTCCATTGGGTCCCGACCTTCATTTTACTCTTCATACAGAATCCTCCGTGGTCTGAACGAGCAAACCACGTGCCGGAATTTCGGTACGGTGCTATACTGCGTCCATGAAGATCCGACTGACGCAAACCGTACAAAAAGGCGGATGTGCTGCAAAAATATCCGCTGAAGTCCTCAGGGAGACTTTGGGTAGTCTCGATTTCTCATCATCGGACCCGGCAGTGATGATCGATGGTCGTGACTTCGACGATGCGGGCATCTATCGCGTCTCGGATGATGTGGCCCTGGTCCAGACTCTTGATTTCTTCACCCCCATTGTCGACACTCCCGAGCTCTTTGGCGCCATCGCCTCGGCCAATGCACTTTCTGACGTGTACGCCATGGGAGGAGTTCCGAAAACCTGTATGGCGATCCTGGCATTTCCGCTCGCGACCCTCGATCCGATCCTCATGCGGGAGGTGCTCGAGGGAGCCAGAAAAAAAATCGCCGAATCCGGGTCGACTCTGGTTGGCGGTCATTCGATCGACGATGACACCCTCAAGTTCGGCCTCTCGGTCACGGGTTTTGTCCATCCGGATCGCATCTGGAGCAATTCCGGTGCCCGACCGGGCGACCGGCTTATCCTCACCAAAGCCCTCGGAACCGGAACCCTCACGGCCGGGCTGAAGAATCAAGACTACGATGAAGACGGAATCCGGGAGGCCCTCGATTCGATGAGCCAGCTGAACGCAGTTCCATCGCTGCTCTCTGAAGAAGAACTCGGCTGGGTTCATTCGGCCACCGACATCACGGGGTTCGGGCTTGCCGGCCATCTCCAGCAAATGAGTCGGGCCTCAGGGGCCGGGTTTCACCTTCGATTCCGTGAGATTCCGGTTTTCGAGAAAGCCTTTGCCTCCCTCCATGCCGAGAACTTGACCAAGGCGCACCGCTCGAACGAAAGTTACACTCAGGGTTCGATCCGCTTCGAGAAGGAGCCGGATCCGATCGAGAAAAAGATCCTGTTCGATCCTCAGACCAGCGGTGGACTGTTGCTTTCTGTTCCAGAAGAAAAGGCCACGCTACTACTGAACAAAATCAAGACCCGCTTTCCGAGAGCCTCGATCATCGGCGGGGTTCAGGACGCCAGCCACGCCGGAACGCCCGAGATCCATATCCATGCATGAATTCGGCGAGCTCTTCAGAAACGACACGCCCCTCATCGATGTCCGCGCACCGGTGGAATTCCACGAGGGGCATTTCCCTGCCTCGGTGAACCTCCCGCTCATGGACGATAAGGAACGGGCCGCAGTCGGAACCCGATACAAAGAGGCCGGTCAGGCAGAAGCTCTGAAGCTCGGGCATGAGCTGGTTGCGGGCGAGCTGCGTGAAGCCCGGATCGATGCGTGGGTTGCGTTCCTGAAGCAGAATCCTGATACCCGGCTGTATTGCTTCCGCGGGGGACTCCGGTCCCAGATCAGTGTCTCCTGGATCGAAGAACGCGGTCTGAAGCTTCCCTATATTCCCGGGGGCTATAAGGCACTCCGGCGCTTTTTATTGGAAACCCTGGAACAAGAAAGCTTGAATCGGAAGTTGCTCGTGGTCGGAGGCAGGACCGGTTCGGGAAAGACACTCATTCTAAACGCCACCCCGCTCCCCTCCCTCGACCTGGAGGGCGCCGCGAACCACAAGGGTTCGAGCTTCGGGAAGATGGGACCCCAGCCGGCCCAAATCACCTTTGAAAATCGCGTGGCCATTCAGTTCTTGAAACACGCTCCGGCACCCGTGACCCTGGTCGAAGACGAGTCTGTCATGATCGGGTCCTGTGTCGTGCCCCGGACACTCAAGGATTCGATGAATCAGGCTCCGATTCTGCTCCTGGAGCTCCCGATTCAAGAACGCATCCGGAACATCTTCGAAGGCTATGTGCTAGAGCGCTTGCACTCGCACGGGGGCGACACTCCTACCGTGGCGAAGTTCATGCAGGAATCGCTCGATCGGATATCTAAAAAACTCGGTGGCCTCGAAACCGCCCGGATCCGCAGTCTGATCGATGCCGCCTTCCAAAACGATGAAACCCCGACTCTCGAGATGCACAGTCCCTGGATCGAGGCGCTCCTGCTCCGCTACTACGATCCGCTCTATGACAAATCGATTGCCAAGAGTCTCGATCGCGTGGCCTTTCGCGGAGACGCTCGGGCCTGTATCGACTATTTGAAAGGGCTCAAATGAAATCCTGGAAATCGATTCTGATGTTTCTCCCTTGCGTGGCCTGCGGCTCCATGCCGAAGTCTGATTCTGCTACGGCACCCTCGCGCGTTCGGGCGCACACTCTGCGACTGAAACCGGGCCAGGGCCTCACCGAGGAACTCCAGGCCTGGGCCAAGAGCCAACACATCCGCGCAGCGGCGATCGTGACCACGGTCGGAAGTCTCACCCGGGTGAACCTCCGCTATGCCAATCAAAAAGAGGCCCTAGCAGAAGAAGGTCACTTCGAGATCGTTTCTTTGGTCGGAACCCTGAACGAGGACTCGATGCACCTGCACCTGAGCGTCTCGGATGGTAAAGGATCCACCCGGGGCGGACACCTGATGCCCGGAAACACCATCTACACCACGGCTGAAATCGTGATCGCCGAACTCGAGGATGCTGATTTTACCCGTGAGCCGGACTCACAGAGCGGCTACCGGGAACTCGTGGTGAAGCCCCGCCGTTAAAGCGGCATCAATTCCCGAACACCACGGTCTCGAGGATGATCAGCAAAATCCCGATGATCGAACCCCCCGCAATCACCCCCGCACACAAGGTCTCCGAGTTTTCGACGAAGACTTTGTGCCCGGTGCTCTCAGAATCCTTGAATTTCTTGGAGCAGTACCAGAAAAAGAATGCTCCGAGCGCCATGGCAAGCGAATCAGTGAAACGCAGAACAAACGCGAGCCCGAGTCCGATCGCTGACACCGGGAACTTTCCTTTCGTCCTTTGATTCAAAAACTCAAGCACGATCCCGAGCACCGCCCCCACCAGGGCTGCAATCTGAGCGGTGGGATGGAGCGCGGAGAGCCCCTTCGTGAGCGCTTCGGCCACCGCTTTCCAGATCGTAGCCCCCGGCATCGGGAGCTGATCACTGGTCAACAAGGAGATGTCCCCCTTGAAAATCAGGTAATACACCGGAACCGAAACCGCCGCACCGGCAAAGATCCCGAGCACATGGCCCACCGCCTGTTGGCGAGGCTTGGCACCGAGCATGTAGCCCGGTTTGATATCCATCAAGAGGTTTGAAGCATTCAAGGCCACTTCCGAATTGATGCCCGCTGCCATGATGTTGGTTGGCACATTGCCGGGAGAAATTTGCGAATACGTGAGCTGAGTCAGCTTCCCGAGGGCTCCACCGGGAGTGATCGAAGTGAGGCCGGTCGAAGTGACGGCAATGAGAGTGAAAACGAACACGAGTGGAATGGCGATGATGCCTTCCAGAATCCCGAACTCGAACCAGGCGTGCCCGAGCCACACCATCACGGCGCCCACCAAAGGGATGCCCACTAAAGACACTTTACCGGGAAGCTCGATCGCCTCGAGCGGATCGGCTGCTTTGGGTCCTTTTTGTGCCATCTTCTTGAAGGCTGCTACAAAGACCTGGGGCTTAGAAAAAAATGAATAGAGTGAAGCGGTGGTCATCAGCGCGGCACCGAACCAAAGCGACCACATGGTGATCGCCTTGAAGGTGGCTGACGGGATCACTCCCTCACGGATCAGGAAAGGTGCCAGCACGCCATAATTCAAAATGGCTCCGATGATGAGTGAGGCGCCGGTTTTAGTACCCATGAGCCCACCGGTCCCGAGCATCACAATAGAGGTGTCCATCCGGATGGTCAGGTCCTTGAGCGGGGTTCCCAAAAGAGTGGGCGTGAAAAACTTGTAAACCAGATCGTCGAGGTGCTCCGGGATAGCCAAAAACCCGACCTTCAGCGAATGCATGACTTTCTCGTTCCGAAGCGTCTCGAGCAAGGCCGAGACTCCGGCTCCGTAGCCCAGAATTTTGGCTTTGAAGAGTCCGTCACTCTTACCGTTCGGATTCCCCTCATCGGCATGGAGGTTTTGAAGCACGACGCCGGCGGCGTATCCCTCCGGAAAGGGCAGCTGCTCGTCGTTGATAAAACGCTTTTTCAAGGGGAACGCATACAACACTCCGAGGATCGAAAGCAGGATGATCCACACCAGAGTGTGTTCCATGGGAATCACTTTGCCGGTCACGAGCATGTAAGCGGGAATGGCGCTGATCAGCGGAGCCGTCATGTAGCCGGCGCTGGTTGCCACCGATTGCATCGCATTGTTCTCGAGGATGGTCATCTCCCGCCCGAGCTTCAGCTTCGAGATGAGCTTGAACATGGCAAACGAAAGGATCACGGATGAAATGCCCACCCCGAGGGTCCAGCCGGTCTTGATCCCGACATACAGATTGGTGAGAGAGAGCACTCCCCCCAGCAGCATTCCAGTCAGGGCCGAGCGAAGATTCAATTGGGGCATATCGCCCCGGTACACCTCGTTCAACCACCAACGGTCTTTTTGTTCGAGGGTCCAGTCACGCACCTGTTCGGGAGTCAGTTCCTTCAGTTCCATATTCGACCCAGTCTAACGACCCGAAACGGGAGTGGCAAGCTCCCAGACCCTTGACGAAGCGGTTCCGAAGGAGGATACCCCTCCTATGACCCTTTTGTTGCTCTTCATGGGAATCACCGCAGGCATTCTTTCCGGCCTTTTTGGCATCGGAGGAGGCGTGGTTCTGGTTCCAGCCATGGTCTATGGCCTCAACATCAGCCAAAAGACTGCAAGTGGAGTCTCACTGGCAGCCATGCTCCTGCCGGTGGGCGCACTCGGGGTTTACCAGTATTTCAAATCCGGCCTGATTACCGGCGAGCACCTGAAGTACAGCCTCTGGATTGCACTTGGGATGTTCCTCGGAGCCTTCGTGGGTGCGCGTCTGGCTGTTCATTTGCCCGTCAAGATCCTTCAAAAAGGATTTTCCTTGTTACTGGTATTCGCTGCTGTCCGCTTGTGGATTCAATCCTCGGAGTGACCCGTCTGGCCTCAACTCGAACAAGAGATCTCAAAGTGCTTGAATGCGTCCGGAGTGGGCTCAGCATAGCGCTCAAACCCGGGATGTTCGTCGTAAGGTGTTTCGAGAATCCGGATCCAATCCAAAAGCTCACGGTCCGAGCCTCGGGACACTGCCTCGATCACCTCTTGGGCGATGTAATTCCTTAGAATGTACTTGGGATTGTTCCGGAGCATGGCAAGGGAGCGCTCCCCCTCATCACGCCCCTCGAGGACCAATCGTTCCGCGTACTGTTTCAGCCAGCCGGCCAGAGCTTCATTCCTGATCGCGGACACCCGACCGAAGCCTGCTTGAGCGAGCTCCCTGAAAAACCAGGTGTAGTCGATCCGTTGATCGTGGAGGATCCGGAGCAAATCGAGAAACAGTCCTGCATCGGTATCACGGGAAGTCGAAAAACCGAGCTTCCGGCGGATCCGATGATCCGTTTCGGCCTTGAAGTCATGGAAATACGAGTCCAGGATCCGGGTCAAGGTCTCAACTGGAACCAGATCGCGGAAACAAGCCAAAAAGCGCTCCATGTTCCAAACCCCCACGTCCGGCTGCCGGTGGTAGGCGTAGCGTCCTTCGTGGTCGGAATGATTGCAGACATGATCGAGTCGGGTGTCTTCTAAAAACCCGAAAGGCCCGTAATCGAGCGTGAATCCCAAGATGGAAAAATTATCGGTGTTCATGACCCCGTGACAGAATCCCACATCCTGCCAAGCGGCCATCAAATGCGCGGTACGCCGGGTGATCTCCCGAAGCATTTCCTCGATCGTGCACTCCGGAAAAAAGAGCTCGCGGGTGTAATGAGTCAAAGCATCGAACTCCATGGGCCGATTGAAGTGACGGCAGAGTTCGAAGTGGCCCAATCGGAGATTGGTCGGAAACACTCGAGCCACCAGAGCTGCCGTCTCAGTGGTCTCGCGCTCTACGGGCTCGGTACCCGTAACCAAAGCCAGTACCTCGGAGGTGGGTATCCCAAGCCCCTTCATGGCAATCGAACAGAGGTATTCCCGTACTGAAGAGCGGAGCACCGCACGCCCGTCTCCACGCCGCGAAAACGGAGTGGGTCCCGCGCCCTTGACTTGAACTTCAAGCCGGCCACGTGAGGAGGTCACAAACTCACCCAGCGAAATCGCCCGCCCGTCGCCCAACTGGCCGGCCCAGACGCCGAACTGATGCCCGGCATACCGGGTGGCGATCCGCTGATCGCCGGGAATCCGGCTCTGACCGTTCAACCAGGTGAGGAGTTCGCCATCCGACAATGACTGAAGCCCAAGCTCATGTCGCAGTTCCGGGTGTGCATGCACCAAGCGCGCCCCGATCACCGGGGTCGGCGTCACCTCGGCATGGAGCCATGGCGGAAGTGTCTGAAAGCTATTCTCAAGCATTCCGGTTCAGGTTGTTGAGGTCTTCGAAGGCACCCTTCAGGCGCTTCACGAAGTTCTCTTCACCTTTCCGGAGCCAAACGCGGGGATCGTAATACTTCTTGTTCGGAGCATCGTCGCCTTCGGGATTTCCGAGCTGACCTTGCAAGTAGGCGCTCTTTTCGAGGTAGTAGTCCTTGACCCCTTCCCAGAAAGCCCACTGCATGTCGGTGTCGATGTTCATTTTGATGACTCCGTACCCGATGGTCTCGCGGATCTCTTCTCGGGTGGAACCGGATCCACCGTGGAATACAAAGTTTACAGGCTTTTTGGCAGTGCCGAATTTCTTCTCGATGTGGTCCTGGGAGTTCTTGAGAATGACCGGAGTGAGTTTCACGTTACCGGGCTTGTAGACCCCGTGCACGTTTCCGAAAGACGCTGCAACAGTGAATCCTTCTCCGATTTCTTTCAGGTGCTGGTAGGCATAGGCCACATCTTCGGGCTGGGTGTAGAGCTTGGCATTGTCGACATGGGTGTTGTCGACCCCGTCTTCTTCTCCGCCGGTCACGCCGAGCTCGATTTCGATACCGGTCTCGATGGCGCGCATGCGCTTGAAGTAGTTCGCAGAGATCTCCATGTTCTCCTGAAGCGACTCTTCTGAAAGATCGAGCATGTGGGATGAGAACAGGGGTTTTTGGGTTGCCTGGTAGTGTTCCTCGCTCAGCTTCAGCATGCCGTCGATCCAGGGCAGGAGTTTCTTCGCCGCATGGTCGGTGTGGATCACGACCGGAACCCCGTAATGCTCGGCCATGAGGGCGATGTGCCGCGCGCCACTGACCGACCCCAGCACCGCTCCGCCGTCATTCGGAAGCTTCAGGGCCTTACCCGCATAGAATTGTCCACCGCCGTTCGAAAACTGGATGATCACCGGAGAGTTCACGGCCTTGGCCGTCTCCAGAACGGCATTCACCGAATCCGTGCCGATGACGTTCACCGCAGGGAGCGCGAAGCCGGTCTCCTTGGCGTATTGATAAAGGTCCTGAAGAGCTGATCCGAATACGATACCGGGCTTGAATTTCATGCCCCCCGTCGTATCAAAAAATCAGTTCGTCGGAAATCTCAAATGGATCAGAAACGGTTCCACGGCCGCAATGCGCGTCAAGCGCTGCCGCAATGCGCCGAAAATCATTTCGAAACCCTGCATAAGGAATGAACTCAGCATAGCCGAGATCGAGGGTCCGGTCCCCACGACGGTATTCGAGCCCCCGGGTCTCGCCCGGAAAATTCGAATCGATGAATTGAAGCCGGTAGCCCGCTGAGGTGGATTCCATTCCCAGCAGGAGCAAGGCATGTGAGGTGATCCCCTTCATCTGGGCCATCACCCAAAGTCCGGGCTTCGATGCCCGAAACGCCCGGTGAATCCGCTCCATGCGTTTTGCCAATTTCCTTGCGGGCATGACCGGTCTACCCGACAACCCGCGGATCCATTGTTGATTCACAAATCCGTCCCGGATCTGCCACAAATCGAGCTCCCGCTGAACCTGTGCCTGATGATCCCGGGTGAATTCGGCAAAGCCGGCATACCCGGGAATCTCAACCACCTGCCGTTGGTGCACGAGATCTTTCAGAATCCGCTCCACTGCTGACCGATCAGGCCGGGGGAGTTCGGGACGGAAGCGGACCAGGTAGATCGCAGCCCGCTGCAGTCGGCTGTGCCACCAGCAAGTGCCGCCATTCATGAGTCCGCCTTGGTTCTCAAAACCCATGCGCTGGGAAGGATCCTCGAAGACGGCCCGCAGGTCTTCTTCAGAACGGGCGCAAAAATCCCCTGCCTGCACTGACGGAGCAGCCATCAAAACCATATATAAAACGAACACCACCCCAAGGATTCTGATCATCCCGCCCATGGGGGTATCAGAACCGGATTTTCCTGAAGGGTCAAGTCCCTTACAGAAGCAGCCCCTTCAGCAAAAAACTCGCCAGAGTGAAATAAATCATGATCCCGGTGACATCCACGAGGGTCGCCACAAACGGAGCCGAGGCGCTGGCCGGGTCGAGCCCGAAGCGCTTCAGCACAAAGGGCAGCATGGAACCGGTCAAGGTTCCCCAGAGAACAATGCCGAGCAGACTCAATGAAACCGTGAGGCCGATCCAGAAGTAATGCGGACCGTAAATAGCCTCGGTGCCGGGCCAAAAGAGAATCCGCAGGAGTCCGATCGCCCCCAGAATCCCTCCGAGCATGAGCCCGGCACGCAATTCTCTGAAAAACACCCGCCCGTAGTCTTTCAACTTCACTTCACCCAATGCCATGGCCCGGATGATCAAGGTCGAGGCTTGCGAACCGGAATTACCTCCGCTCGAGATGATGAGCGGGATGAACAGCGCCAACACCACAGCCCGTTCGATCTGTTTTTCGTAAAATCCCATCACCGTAGCCGTGAACATTTCGCTGACAAAGAGGAGCACCAGCCACCCGGCCCGTTTTTTTACCAAATCAAACAGAGAAACCTGCAAATACGGATCCTCGAGTGCAGCCGTACCCCCGAGCTTGTGCATGTCCTCGGTCGCTTCTTCTTGGACCACATCCACCACGTCATCGACCGAGACAATCCCCTTCATGAGACCCTGACCATCGACCACGGGAATCGCAGTGAGACCATGATGCGAGAACTTCCGACTCACCTCTTCCTGATCCATGTGTTCGGGAATGGTGATGAGGTCGGTCTCCATGATTTCAGATACTAATTTTTCGGGAGAAGCCAACAGAAGATCGCGGAACGAAACGGTACCCATGAGCTTCGCATCAGGCCCGATGACATAGGCATAGTGAATCGTTTCGACCTGTTTTCTTGCCTGGGTGCGCAGGTAGCGGACGGCCACATCCACCATCACATCCGGACGGAGTCTCACAAACCGCGGATTCATCAAACCACCCGCTGCATCCTCTGCATAGGCCAGCAGTGCGGTCACATCGGCGGCGGTATCGCGGTCGAGGAGCCCGATCAAACGCTCTCGCTCCTCGAGCGGAAACTCCTGGATCAAATCGGCCGAATCATCCAGGGGCAATAAACGAAGCCAGGAACGCCTTTCACTCCAATCGAGCACAGAAAACCACTCGGCCTGATCGGACGGGCTCAGATTCAAAAACAATTCCTCGGCATCACTCCTGGATAGGCGCTTGAACCATTCCAGGCGCTCCTCGGGCGCAAACTGGGACCAACTCTCTTTCAGGAGGTCCACATCCGGAGAATGCGTGTGAAGACCCTCGAAAGAATTCATGTCCTTTTCACCCCGGAAAACTGAACCACAGCACTGAGTCCTTCGTGCCCCTGGCCCTCATGAATGATCCGGTCCTTCTCTTCGAGGACCAGGTGTTCGAGCCCTGAAAAATCATGAGCCAGAATCTCCCGGTTCATCATCAGCTCCGGAACCGGAGGCCCGCCGGTTTTGTATTCCAACTGTTTGGGACGATAGGCCTCGAGAATGAGCACGCCCCCTTCCTTCAACGCCTCCACTGATCGGGCGTGGACCTCGGATCGGAGTGGCGGGGGTAAGTGACACCAAATGGAGACCACCGCATCAAAAGCATTCCGGTCGAATGCAAACCCGGACAAGTCGGCCAGACAGGTTTCGATCTGCACGCCACGGGCCTCGGCCAGGCACAAGACGCGGCCACCGGGGAGAATCCGGCTTGCCTGCTCGACTAAAAAGTCATTCGGCTCGGTTCCGTAATAGAAGCCGTCCTGCCCGTAGCGTGAATCCCATGGGTTCTGAGGGTCGGCCATTCACATTGCCTCCAAGGCCTTCTCGAGACGGGCATCCGCCTCGCAGGCCATTTCGGTGAGATCTGCATCCCCGAGAATCTCCATCATGGAGGAGGGCTTGGCCAACTCTACGGAATACCGCCCGGATGCAAGCTCTCTGACGACCGCATTGCAAGGCAGGAGCGAAGTCACATCGGGAGTCCTCGAGTAGGCCTCGAAGGCCAAGGCAGGATTGCACGCCCCGAGGATCACCACGGGGGGCATGTCGTGACCGAGCTTTTCCTTCATCTTGGCGTGGAAGTCGATCCGGGTCAGGATCCCGAAACCCTGCACCTTCAATGACTCAGTCAGGCGGGAAATGACACCTTCCAGATCTCCGGTAACAGTCCTTTTCAAATTGATGGAATTCATCATAAGGCCCCCTTCACTCGCATCCTACTCCCCCCTCAGGCTTGGAACAAGCCCTTCCGGTTAGCACCGAGAAAACAGGCATCCGTCAGAAGCCGCGGAGCGGGAGGGAGCCGCTCGATCTGCCCGGGACTGTAAATCTCCCATGCCGTTTCGTCATAGAACTCGAGGCTCAAATCCCCGATGTCGCCCTGCCCGTTTTTCCAATTCCAGCGTTTCAAGTACTTGTTGAGCCGAATCGGACCGGCCCAGGCTACCAGACTCATCTGACCCTTGGTGTTGAAGTAAAACGGGAAATAGCTCAATGCCAGAGCCTCCACCGAGCGGTAAACGGGAGATCTCCAGCCGAGCAAAGTGGTATTGCTCTTCCCGACCGCTCCCCAGAGCCCCTTCTCCTTAAAGAGCGCCACCACGTGATCATCATCCCGGTGCGAACGGAGGTGGAGCATTTTGGGTTCATGTCCGATTCCTTCCAACAGATGCGCGGCCAGGAGCCCGCCTTCCATGCAATGGGCAGCGCCCTGCGCGAGCACTCCCTCAGCCGATGCGCAATTCGAACCCGGGTTGTAGGGAATCGCATGCACAAACTCTTGAACCCTCCAGGGGGTCTTCAATTGCCGGAGCTTCAGTTGCTGTTCTCTCTTCATGAAGAAGAGTATAAATCAATGAATCCGATATAAAAGCCGAGTTTTTTCCACAACTTTTCTCTTCTAGGTCTGGCCGGTCTTTGATAGAATCACCCACCATGTTGCTCTTCCTGACTTGGATCGCGTTTCTATTACCGACTTCACAGGCTGCAACCCCCGTGGGGGTCGAGGTGGAGGAACGGCTCGATATCCCTTACGGAAGACACTCCCGTCAGGTTTTCGACCTTTGGGCCCCGTCCAACTCGAAAAACGCACCCCTGGTGGTGTACATCCACGGTGGCGGTTGGCAGGTAGGAAGCAAAGACGAAATGAGAAAGGCCCCGGGAACACGCGCCCGGTACCTGAAATCGGGTTTTGCGTTTGCGGCTATCAACTACCGGTTTTTGAAACACGCTCCCCTGCAAACCATCATGCGCGAAGACATCGGCGGATTCATCCAGTTCATCCG
Source organism: Bdellovibrio sp. ZAP7 (assembly GCA_945874535.1). GTDB lineage: Bacteria > Bdellovibrionota > UBA1018 > UBA1018 > CAIMNF01 > CAIMNF01. Next base: position 21,852 of record CAMCGZ010000015.1, on the reverse strand, counting down.
CCTTCATGCCGATCGATATGGAATCGATAAAACACGGATCTATGCCTACGGCTACAGCGCCGGAGGGAGTGCGAGTCTCTGGCTAGCCAGCCATGACGATCTTGCTTCGCCGGAATCGAAAAAGCGTGGCAGAAGAGAATCGACGCGGGTTCAAGGTGCCGGACACATGAATGCCCAAGTGTCTTATGATTATTACGTCTGGTACAAAATTTTCGGTAAAGAAATGACGGATCGATACATGAAAGACCAGGTTTATTCCAGGTATCATTTCAAGTCAGCGGCTGAGCTCGACACCACCCGTGGGATTGAAGTCAGGAAGTACCTCGATATGTACGGAAATCTTTCTTCTGATGATGCCCCCGTGCTGTTCTGGAACAATCTCGACGACACCCCGGACCGGGATCACAATCACTTTGTTCATTCTCCCCGCCACGCCAGAGAGCTCTCACTCCGGGCGACTGAACTGGGCATTCCCCACCGGACTGAGATCCGCGTGGACGGTCAACCGACTCCGAACGGTCACGAGAGCGCTTTCCTGTTTTTCAAGGAACTCTCAGTACAGCAAAAAGGGAGCGCGACGCAGGCGAAACTCCATTAAGTCAGATTCTAGGCTGGCAGAGAACTCTTCCCACCCTTGCCCCTTCGCCCATGCGCTCTTCCACGATGAGTTCCCGAAGTAGAGATCGGCGAATTTTCCGAAAGTGATCCGCCCCGCGAATCGTTGGAGAAGGATCGAGCTGACCCGGTACACTGCCTCGTCCGAGCGAACCCTTTCTTCAGGCGGTCCAACCAATTCAATCCGAACTCCGCGGATATCCTGACCCTCATAGATCGCCCGGGTGACCCGCTGGCGGTGAGGAAGAAAGACGAGGCCTGGCAGTCGGAGTTCATTCAATTCACGGGCCAGCAGGAGCGATTCTTCCTCTGTGATCCAAGGCGCTCCGAACACCCGAAAAGCCGCCTCATTGGTGACCCCTCTTCCTACCGACAAATTGAATTGCTCGAGTGCCCCGACCCATGCATAAAGTTCGACTTGTTCAATGGCAGGCAACGCAGGAGAGGATGCCCGCCATTCTCTGCCGAATTCCGCATTGAAAATCTGCCGACGCCACCCGGTCACCCCCACCACCTGAAGCGGCAAACTCACTCGGGACTCGGTGAGAAACAGGAGTGAAAGCTCCCCGAGGGTCATCCCGTGCCGGGTCGGGACCTGATGGTAAGCGATGAAATTGCCGGCCAAGGACGCGTCCAAGACCGATCCCTCGACCCGATCACCCCCGATTGGATTCGGTCGGTCGAGTAAGATGACTTTCTTGCCCAGAATAGCCGCGACCTTCATGAATCCGGCAAGCGTCGAGAAATAGGTGTAGTACCTCATTCCGACATCCTGGAGATCCATCACGATGACATCGACATCGAATAAATCTTCCGGACGGGGCAAACGACCGTTTTTCTTGTACAGAGAAATCACGGGGAGTCCGCTCTCTGGGTCCACACCGTCATCGATGAAACCGTCATCCATCGAACGGAGTCCGTGTTCGGGTGTGAAGATCTTGACCAGGCGGTGCCTCGACCTCAACAAATCGATGAGATGGCGGCCTTCCCGATCCACCGATGCGGCATGGGCGAGTACAGCGAGACTCTTCCCCTCCAACTCGAACCGCACTCCCGGCTCGTCGATGCGATCAATTCCGTAATCGAAAGCGAAAACAGCTGTGGTACCAACGATTAAGTCAAGAATCAGGCCCAGAATCACTTTTTCCTGGCCCTCGATTGAATCATCAAGATGTTGCCAAGATGGCGGCATCGGTCTGCCTGATGGTAAATCCCATTTGACGGGATCGCGAAAGCCGTCGAGCCGCCGCCGTCCAGATTGAGTACCGTTTTTTGAGCCAATCCGCATTCCCGCGACCCTAAAAGCTGTGCGAATTCAAACAAACTCATGCCTGTTCCGGAGGTTTCCCCGCCTGCATCGAGCGTGACCAACAAGATCTGGTTGGAAGTGGCACTCAGGCCGATCGAAGTCCGGGGCCTCTTGTCTTCTTTGACCCGTTCCGACACCACCACCTGACTGTCCGACAACAGACGCGGATAGGCCTGTACGGCAAATTGGTAATCACGGGCATCCACCGTACTCATAACAGGTCCATGACGCTCGATGAACTGGTCCCGGGACTCGAGCTTCCATTCTCCTTTTTGAAGGCTGAGTACACCCGACGAGGAAATGCCCTGCTCACCGGCATTCCGTCCCCACACCTTCCTCTCATCCACGATCACACCGAGTGTCTTGCCATTCGGCATGATGAAGAAACTTGCATTGATCGCACCCAGTGCCTTCGCACGGGAATCCCCGATCAGCTTCCGGATATACCGATCCTTCGTGGGATCGCACTCGAGATCATTCGTCGACCGGTGAAATCGCATCTCGATTTTTTCTGGATCGATCCTGAAGGCCCTCACCGTCACAGACCGAGTGGTTTCACCCTCCCAAGTCTGCGTCTCGCGATGGTAAGGGGTGAAGCGGACATCGAACTTCGCCCACTCGGCCCCTTCTGCCAATGTCTGCCATTCCGGTATCGCGACCGGCTCACACTTGAAGCCCTGGGCCTTTGCCGGAACAGCCGCAGCACTGGCCATCCCCCCGCAAAAAAGTCCGAACATCACTTTCAGAGCAAGATTCATTGTGGAATCCTGCCGGTTTGCCTCACTGAACGGGTCATCTCTCCGAACCAGAGCGCACTCGGGCGGGGAATCCGCCTCAGGGTTCCCGGCTCCATTGAATAAAAGCCGAAATGCGCAGTGTAACCTTCCGCCCATTCGAAATTATCGTTGAGTGTCCAGTGACAGTAGCTTCGGATCGGAGCACCGTCACGGATGTGCTTTTCCAGCACCGCGAGATGTTCTCGAATGAACGGAATTCGCTGGGTGTCATCCGCGTCCGCCAGCCCGTTCTCGGTCAGGTGGATCTCCATACCCGGAAACCGACTCCGGATCTGATACAGAAGTCGACTCATTCCGGCGGGATACAGCTCCCACCCGAGTTCGGTAGTGTCTGCGCCTCTCGATGTCTCCCTCTGGATGAAGGGAGCCTTGAAGGGTGTCAGTCGTAGCCGATCCCTCGAGTAATAATTCAAGCCGAAGAAGTCCTGGGTTCCGATCGCCTCTGGAATAAACACTTTCGAGCGGGTCAAAAAAGGAACATTCCACCGCAATCTTCCATCCAATGTGGCCAAAGGAAGAGCCCAGTTGAAAACCTCGTCGAATTTGCGGGCCAGGTACCGATCCAGAGGATTCGATCTGCGGGCGGGGTCGAAATTTCTCAAATGGTGCGCAAATCCAACCTTCGGGAGGAAATCATCCGCATCCAGCGCCCGATGAATCGCATGATAAGCCCGGGCATGCGCTCGGAGCATATTGGCCATAGGAAGTGCGATCAACCCCAGATTGTTTTTGGCAGGAGGAAAGACATCACTCACATAGCCACCGGCAATGACCGTCATCGGCTCATTGATGGTGACCCAAAAGCTGACATCTGGACCCAACACCCCCGTCACTCGAGTCACATAGTTCTCGAAGGCTTCTGGAATCCCGCTCCAATCCCAACCTCCGCGATCCGCCACCCACTTCGGAAGCGTGAAGTGATGAAGGGTGACCATGGACTCGATTCCCTCGGCGCGAAGCCGCCGGACCAGATCCCGGTAACGGATGATTTCATCCATTCGGTACTGTCCGGGAGCCGGCTCAATCTTGGCCCACTCGACTGAAAACCGGTAAAGGTCGATACCGAGGTCCTTCATGTGGGCGACATCCTCGTCCAAATGGTTCCAGGAGTCCGTGGCAACGCGAGCAGTGTGCCCCTGCTTGATTTTGCCCGGGGTCTGCTCCCACCGATCCCAATCTGAATTGAAATTCCCGCCCTCGATCTGATGGGCTGCAGTAGCGACACAAAACTTGAAGTCAGGGGTGAAACCCAAAACCGGAATCGGCAAAGTCCATCCCAGGGCTAACAGGAGAATAAAAAGAGTCTTGAATTGAATCATGGGGCGAACCCTAGCAGAGCTCGCCCCATGACGCAAGTGGTCTAAAACCCGACGTAAGTGGCCCCGATGGTGGCCACATACAGGTCATTCCCCGGGGTCAGGGTGATGTCGGGCCTGACCGTCAGACTGAAATTCTCGGAAAGCTGGATATCTGCATCCAGACCGATGTTCGGATAGAGCTTCCACAGGCCACCTGAATCGCCCGTTCCCGCTCCGATGTTGGTCACCGAAGGATTGCTCCGGTAAATGAGGTTCCCCCCACCCCGAACGGCCAGACGGAATGAATCCGTGAAATCATAGCCGATTTTGGCATCCAACGGGATGAACAAGAAATCCGAATTCTTACCGCTCGACTCACTTCCGCCGAGAAAATTCGAATCGCTCGCTCCGGGGTGGGAATACAGAAAGCCTGTCGCCAGACCCACGTATTGATTGGTTGGAGCATCCTCTCGTATCAGAGGATTCAAATTCCAATCCAGTGCGGCACCGAATGCGATCCGGCTCGTGGCATCTCCCTGATTGTCGGTGTAGGCCACAGCGCCCAGCTGGGCGGAAAGTCCCCACGACTGGTCCTTCAGGGTTTTTTCCGACCCACCCCCCTTCACTTCCATCATCGTCCTCCCGCGGCTCTGGGCTCGGGCCTCCGCGACACTCATGGCTGCTAAAATAATTAAAATCATAGGACTTTTCTTCATGGTTCCTTTTCCTTCCTTTGAATTCGAGAGACTCAAATTCAAACCCCTCCGGAGCAATTGGAGTGCCATTCGTTTTTTCACTCATGTTTTACCTGACTAAACCGATCAGAGATGAGAAGGTGGAGGTCCTATGGATCGCGAAGATCATATCGACAACTTGAAGAAACAATACGCGGATGGAATCTTTGAAGCCTATCTGGAATGCGAGCACGAGAGTGGAACAGTGGACACGCCCGAGCTGAAATCACGACTCGAACGCCTCGGCAAGGCGGCGGCGGTCGAAGGGATCCACCCGGCCGAATTCCATGAACTCATCTTCGGCGTTCTGCCTCACGATATCGTAGTGTCTTTGTATCCTGAGGAATTCGGCAAGAAAGCGGCCTGAATCAGCCGATCACTTACCTTTCAATCTTTTTGCCAAAGTCGAGAACAGGGTCTTCGCCCAAGAAGGTCGCTGGTAAATCACTTTTTCGAACACGGCTGGCTGAATCTCGACCAGTTCCGAGTCGTTTACGGCTTCAACGGTCGCCATTCGGGCCTCTTCGTTGAAATAGGCCATTTCGCCCACGAATTCGCCTTCACGAATTTCTCCCAACAAACGGGGGGCACCCGAGGAATCCCGACGTGTCGCGCGCAACAGGCCCTTTTTTACGATGTAGATCTGCTGCGAAGTATCCCCCTCTTTGATCAGGACCTCTCCCGCTTTCAGGTGCCGGACGGTGTACTGTTGAGCCTCGGACTTGAAGGCGTGCTCGACCTTGTTCAAGACCTGCAACCACTCTTCCAGAGTCTCCAATTGTCCGACGAAGTGAAGGCGTCCGAGCGTGACACCGTCCCTTTCCCGATCCGTACGCGCCAGGCCACCCATGGTTATCATCACCACTTTGCTGGCCTCATCCGAGAGAACGGTATCGAGAATCTGACCGGGCCGCCCTTTTCCGAGTTCATAATCTGTGACCATGACATGAGGCGGGGCATTCTTGATCTTGATCAGTGCCTCCATGTAGTCTGACGCGGTATAAATCACCGCCTCGGGGATCCGCTCCTGAATCCATCCCTTCAGACGTCTTTTCTTCGGCTCTTCCGCACTGGCGAGGAGGAAAAACTTCTTACCATCGGTTTTGATCATAGACGATTTCAGTTTAGCCGAGAGACCGACCGAATGTCACAACTTTTCCTCTATTTTTTACACAAAACATGATAAAGTGCGCTCCCATGAAGGCACTGCTTTACATCCTTTCCTTGTTGACCCTGTCCGCAGAATCGAACGCGTTCGAATGCAAATACCGCGATGGCTGGTATATCCCGCATTTTATTGAAATCAGCTGCCTCGAAACCGGATGCCCCTTTGTGATCCGTACCCGTCAATCGGAAGTCGACGGAGGTAAACTCACCCGCGTCCAAAAATCCCAGTCTCAAGAGGGTCTGAATAGAATTGAAATCGGACTCGGAACAGGTCCCACCATTCAAGTCGAGCGAACCCTGGGAAAACGCTATGAGGGCATGCTGTTCTTCGGGAACGGCTCCTTCAGCTATAGCGAAAAAATCCATTGCCGGGATTCGAACCCCTGACCTGACACGCCGCCGGTGTAAAAACTCCAGCGACATTCCGACACCGGAGCGCCGGGTGGGCATCAGAACACTCCCGGAGGCGGCATGATTCTGGCATTTCTATCGTTCAGAGGCGCGAAGGATTCGCGCCCTATCGCCACAGGAGGTGTGCATGCGTTCCAAGAAAACCAGTGAAGCCCGTCAGCTCTCCCTCTTCGATCCTGAGTCCGAAACCCTTCCAGAGCCGGAATTCCATCCCGAGAAACCAACGGTCCTCGAGTTTGTGCGAGCCCGTTTCGAAAACGGGCCCGAAATGAAACCCGAGGAGTACCGCAGGTGGATCCGGATTCTCATCCAGCACTCCCTGAAGCGCTTGGACTGAATTCGGCGGATCACTCGCCGTAACGGACACGATTCAGCACAAAACGTTTGGCTTGGAGCAAAAAGTCCAACTTCACTGTCAAAGACTTCAATTCACTGTCCGAACTGATCACCCGGTTGCCTTGGCTGATCACCCTCTGAGCGTGCAAAAGAACTTCGGCGGTGTAGCCTTTCCCCTCCACATCAACCTGATGAATCTCGACGTTCCGACACCCGAGATTCCTGAAGTGCAAAGTGCCGTCCTGTCCCCCGAAAAGTCTGTGGTCAGACCGGATCTGCGCAAGCAGCTCGAATGTGGAGTCCGCTTCAAGCCAATCGCCCGAGCCCTTTTCCACCGATGAAAAATAAGCCAGAGCGATGTTTCTTGCGAAATGGAGCATCTTCTTCTCTTGCCACAGCGGATTGAAGGCCCCGAGTCGTGAGATGGCGTCGCTGACCTGGTTCGAACGGATCCGATGAAGGACTCCGACCCAACCTCCGTCTTTCCCGTCATCCCAGGAGTCCTGACAAAGCTTGCTCGAATCCCGAGCCGGTTCCATTTCCCGCAAGATCCATGCACCGTTCATCCACTGAAAAGTCCAACACTCTTCCACCGGACGACGAATCACATCCCCATCAATGAAGCGACCTGTCTCCTGGCGCAAAAATTGGGTCATCGCTGAACCGCGGATGAGCGCTGTGAACTCGATGTGGGATTCCGAAGGAGAATGGATGAAATGGACGATATTCACCCCTTCCAGCACCAGATCAAAGCGCTTCTGCACTTCTCCCGAGCGCTTCAGACTCTCCCAGCGCAATACGAGGTTACGGGCCAAGTAAGGAATGACCCGGTCCCGGATGGGGGCCAGATCACGCGAAACCTGGCACTGTTCCATCTTCAAAAAAAGATCGCGAGCGAACTCCTTCAACAACTGCACCCGCATCTTGGAATCCCGCAGTCCGATCTCGCCGAGACGGGCCTCCACTTGGACCCCCATCTCGACATCCTTCCGGGTAGGGAGGCGTTCCATCTTCATCCCGATCTGGATTCCCCGGATGATCAGGAAGGCCATGGCTAGAAACACCCCCACAATCAGCAGATCTCGGTTCCGGCGTTTCCCGCATTCCAAAGCCTCATCCGAATACTCGCTGAATTTTCTGCAACTGTATCTGGCCGAGAACTGCGCCTGAAGACTTTTCGGATCCGGAGTGGGCCACTCCTCCAGCCCCTGAGCCGAAGCCGACCCACAGAATAGGATGAGTAAAAACAGAACCGGCCCCCGGAAAAATCCGGAGGCCGGTGACCTGAATTGTTCCGAAAAACGGGACATTTTCAGCGTTTAGCGACGAGATTCAGATCCAATTCGAACTGATCATCAATCAGCTTGTCGCCAAGTTCTTTGACATCGAAGAACTTCTTGGAATTGTACTTGAGGCCGAATTGGGTACGATCGATCAGGATCTTGCCCTTGATCTCGAATCCGCCCTCAACCGGATTCATCATGACCTTGGTAGAGAACGCCTTTTCCACTCCGCGGATCGAGAGTGTCCCGTTGACTTCCACATTCGGCTGACCGGCAACAATGTTGTGAAGCTCGTTCGCAGACTTGATCTTGAACTTGGCTTCCGGATGCTTCGCAACATCGAAGAAGTCCTCACCCTTCAAATGACCTACGAGCTTCTGGTTGTAAGTCGGATCCTTCACGTCTTCGTTGGTGATGCTGTTCAAATCAGCGACCACTTCACCACCGCTCAAGGCGTTCTTTTTGAACTCGAACTTCCCGCCTTTGAAAAGAATCTTCCCGGAGTGAGTGCCGGCGAGTTTCTTACCGGTCCAAACTGCGAAGCTGGCAGCGGTGTCGAGGTTGGTGAAGTTTTTCACAGGATCGATTTTTTTAGGTGCTGCAACAGCGACCGAGGATGCGAGCCAAGCAGACAGTACAAGTGCTTTCAGTTTCATTTCAACGTCCTTTCAATGGTGAGGTTGTGGGCAGAGTCTAACCCTCAATGATCCGTGCATCAATCATGATGCAGTGCCTCATAGACGGAATCCGGCTGGCCCCTGAGGGCCCTGCGGGTTAGAGTGCGTTTATGAAGCAGGTCAGGTTCAAGAGACACAATCCGAGGATGCATTGGGTCGGAGATGGCTTTCCCGTGAGGTCGGTTTTCTCATACACCGACATTGCCGCTGAGATTTCTCCGTTTCTGATGATGGATTACGCAAGTCCCACCCGGTTTCCCCCAACCGAAGAAAGAAAGGGCGTGGGTGAGCATCCCCACCGCGGATTCGAAACGGTCACCATCGTATACGAAGGCGAAGTCGAACATCGCGACTCTGCAGGAGGTGGTGGGACGATCGGTCAGGACGAAGTCCAGTGGATGACCGCTGCTTCCGGACTGGTGCACGAGGAGTTTCACGGACGTGACTACGCAAAAACCGGTGGCCTGTTCGAAATGATCCAACTGTGGGTCAATCTTCCAGCCCGCCTGAAGATGAGCGCACCGGCGTACCAGGGCATCACCCGAGAAACGATTCCCGCAGTGGATCTGCCCGAAAACTCCGGCAAAGTCAGAGTCATCGCCGGTGAATTCCAAGGAATCAGAGGCCCTGCCTCGACCCATACTCCGATCGATCTTTGGGACATCCGGATCGACAAGACCACGCGCTTTTCTTCACGTGTACCGGAAGGGCACACTGCAGCTCTCTTCGTCTTGAATGGTTCTGTCAGATTCCAAGATGGCCATCAGGCCACCGATGCCGAACTGGTGGTTCTGGATCCGTCCGGAACCGAGCTGGAGTTCGAAACCGATGGGCCGGCCAAACTCCTGTTTCTCGGAGGCGAACCTCTCCATGAGCCCATCGTCGGTTACGGCCCCTTTGTGATGAACACTCCCGAGGAGATTCAACAAGCATTCCTCGACTACCGAAGCGGAAAGATGGGGAGATTCCAAAATTGAGGTGGGTTTTTTTCCTGCTTCTGGGTTGGGGAGCCTTGGCTCCGGCGCAGGCGGACGGTCCCCGGCAAAAAGAGAAAAACCTGATCTCACTCGAGGTATTGGGGCGTGGAGGTTACGGGTCGATCCAATACGATCGCGCCATCCATCGTAAATTCTCTGTCGGTGCCGGGGTGGGAGCCGTCACAGCCACGACCTATGCCGTTGTACGCAGCCTGACTTCAGTCACCTCGACTCAAGTCGAGCCCTGGTACTTCATGTACGCCAACTACTACCTCGCGGGTGAATACATCTCCCCTTTCGTAACCGGAGGCGCAATTTATATTCCGAGTAATACTAAAGTAGACCTGACTCTTTGGCCCGGCGCAGGGATTGAATTCAGGACGCACGTGGGGCCCACCCTCCGGATCACCTTTTATCTCCCGAAAGCATCGCCGATCGGTACCGTTCCCGGATGGCCTGAAATCTGGTCAGGACTCACTTTGGGATATTGTTTCTGAACGACACCTCACTTCAACCACTCGAGTAGCATCGCCCAAGCAGAGGTCCCCAACCCATCCCGCAAAAAAGTCAGGAACCCGGAAACCCCGGTCAAAGAGAGGAGCATGTCCCGCCGTTTGCGCGTGGTCTCGATTTATCGTGCTGATCGGGCGCCAGAAACCTCAAGGTAACTGAGGTTCCCACAAACGGATTCTTCCGCGAGTTCGGCGGAATCACGATGGTTCAAAAGCTCCATCCTGACCGTCAGGGCGGTCCGGTAACGGTTGATCTCAACCCGCTTGGCAATATGCGGGAAGTACGAACCAAAGCCATCTTGTTTCACCAGATACACGCCGGTCTTGACCTCGCCCGAATAGGCGTCAGCGCCATCGGTGCTCAGGGTACTCTTGGAACTCTCGATCTTCTCAACCGACATCCGACGGTCCAGCACCTGGGAAATGACCTGTGACTCAGCGGAACGGCTGTCATTCACATTTAATTCCGTCACACACGAGGCTTCCACCATCTCCCGATCGGCATCAGACACCTTGTTCAGATCGAGGCGGTAAACCGACGCATTCGCGGAACTGAACGAAAACACCAACAAACCGAGCCAAACATTTTTCATCATGGATCTCCGAGGGGCGAATCTTAACACAGAACCGAATCATTTCAATCATTATTTACACAATTTTTGTTCAATAAAATCGAGTCGGGTAATGTGTCGGCATTTACACACTTCACGACCTGACTTCTACGAGAGACATTTATAGAGATGCGCTTCTTCCCGGTCAGGACCCTACTCCTCTGCTCGGCCATCGTCCTGGCCATTCCCCGTGTATTCGCATCGGTCGCGTGCGAATGCACCTCCCCTGACGGACTCAAACCCTGCGGAATCACCCCGGCGTTCATGAGCCAGCCTCCCGAAATCATTGCACGAAAACTGGGATTCGATGTTCCGAAGGACCACAAACGTTTGAAAACCCTGGCCGACCGTTCGGCCCTGTTGAAGGCGTTTGTGCAATTTCTTGAGAAAAGCGACCGGTCCAGACTGTTTTATCCGGAATACTACACCCGGGCCACCAAGGATGCCTCAGTCCTGACCCTCCAAAGCAAATTCATCCCGAAAAGCGCAACCGAGATGGATGAATACTTCAGGTGTTCCATTCCCGAGAACAAGTACTGTTTGTACCGGAAAAAGCTCAGACCTTACCTCGGTCTAGCAGCCAAAGTCTCAGGAATGGACTACTCCTTCCTGGCTTGCCAGTCCTACGTCGAAAGTCGCTTTCAACACAATGCACGCTCATCGGTAGGGGCTATCGGTTTTTCCCAGATCCGCCCCATGAATGTCGAACACATGAACAAGATCCTGAAGCAGGCCCAGAAGATCGCCGTGAAGCGGAGGCCCGCCAGCAGCCTCCACCCGAAGGAGGCCCGGATTCAGACGGTTCAAAACGAAATCTCCACGCTTTGGGGGGAATTTTGGAAAGACACCCGGCACGCCCCTGCCAAGCTTTGTAAAAACGATCTGACTTGTTACAGGCAAGCTTTCTTGGCGCAGGCGATGTCCCTCAAAACAGACATGCTGATCATGGCCACCAGCTCAACAGGCCTCAAGGTGGGATTTGACGAAGATGGTGATTTCAGAGTGGAGGACATGGACAAAGGAGATTCACTTCTGATCCTCGCCGGAAGCTACAATCTCGGGGTGACCCGAACGATCCGACTACTGTCCACGTTTTGCAGCGGCACCCAAAAACTGAAGGAGTGCCTCGACCGGATGACAGAAGGCCACTTTGACGACCCTAAACTGGAGAGCGAGCGCAAAAGGGATGTCCGGGCGATCGTAAATTATGTGATGAGGATCCGGGACTGCTCCCAGCAGTATTCAGCCGAGCAATTGGATTTCGATGACGATGTCAGATGGACTCCCAAGACCAGGACGGTTCGCCAGAACGAGCAACGGGACCGGGTATCGAAGTGCCTTTTGAGTCCCTGTCCTTACCGCAACAACCTCTAAAAGAAACCGGCGCCCCCCTTTCGGGAGACGCCGGAAACATCATGATGAAAACCTTCCTTCACTCAGCAGAGAAGAAGGGAAAGCCATTGTTCATGATGTAGCGGATAGCATAATAAGTCACGCCACCAACGATCACCACGCCTGCAACGATCAGGATCGGATTCTGACCACCCTTACCGCCCAGGAAGTTCGCACCGGTAGACTTCGAGTTCTCGATGAACTTCATGGCCAACTGGCTCGCAGCATCCGGAGAAATCGCACCTTCCTTCATGGCCACCATCAGGCGGTCGAAATCGATACGGGTTTCACGATCCAGAATGTGATTCCGGACATAATCCATCATCTCGTTCGGGGTCACACCATTTGCTTCCAACACCGAGAGTCTGTCCTTCAACTGGATCAGTGCGATCTCCTTGGAAGCCGAATCCCGGGCATCCAGATTCACACTGACCGAATACTGGAACTGCTCCAGTGCTTCAGCGATCATGTCATGATGGCTTGCCGGACTCGCCACAGGCGCCGCGAAGGCAGAGTTACACACCAGAGCCGCAACCATAAATGCACTGAATACTTTCAACATACGATCTCCTTTTTCTCTCAGAACAATCTGAGGAAACCGTTTTTAGACATTTTCAGTGAGAGAGTCCAGATGCTGACTCCGTCACAGTCGAGGACAAATCATCCCGTGTATGATCAGTCTTCACAAGGGACGGCATTAGGTCAGACACAACACCAGATGTAACCTTACGGAGAGACCAAAAAAGTCCCTTCGCGATTTCATGATTCATCGCAATCGCATTGAATTCATGACAACAAGGCAAGTCATTTTAACTTTTGGAGCGTGGCAACACCGTTTCCAGACTTGTAATCTGAATGTCCTGCGGCCCACAAAACATCTCCATCAATAGCGATAGCGCGCACCGACCGTCCCACCCCAGTGGAAGCTCCCTGGATTCTCCCTCGATTCCCAAAAGATTCAACCCGGGATCCGCTGGATGGACTGATACAGTCGAGGAAATACTCGGAATCAAGGCCAGTGACATCGGCGCTCATCATTCTTCCACCGACCGCATAGATCCTGTTTGCGGATTCTCTCAACTGATGGATGTGCGAACCGAATATGAAATCAGAAGAATGGTCCAGTCGTCCATTCAATCCGAAATCACTTGATGGGACGCCGGAATGATCGAACATCCTAATTTGACTATGAAACATGACTGAAGAACTTTCATAGTTGCTGGCAACATAAACCCCCAAATCATTCACCGCCAGTCCTGAGCCCCAATTCCGATTTCCATCGCCCAAGTCGATCTTACCAGATCCTCCGAATGACGAATCAAGAGTTCCATCGGCGGCAAACACACGGTAAAGGCGTTGTTTTTCAGCTCTGCTGGCACCGAGAGTTGCGAGGATGTAAATTTGATCGCCAAAGAATCGGATTGCACCATAGGTATGGGGAATGACTGTTGCATCAAGCTCCACAACACCATTCTGTCCGAAAGTTGCGTCATACCTTCCATCGCTAGTGAGCTGGATCAAGAAATACTTGAATCCGGTCCCGTCATGAGCAGAAGCTAAAGCAACTATTTTTCGATCTGAATTAATCTTCAAAGAGAGTATCGATGAATTTCCGACTTTGATCGGATCGAGAAAAACGCCTCCAGAGGCAAATGACGCATCCAAGACACCATTCCCATCCAACGCGACAATCAAAGCCTCCCCTCGACTGGTTGAACGACTGGCAAAAGAGGTTCCGAAAGCAACAATCCGATCCCCATCGAGCTCGACACCATGAAACAGATCCAAAAGTCCCGTTACACGCTCATACCGGAACATGCCTGTACCATTACCGAAAGTTGGATCAAGACTACCATTTGAATCAGTCCTTACCACTACAGCATCTGCAAAAGAGGGCGCACTGCCCCAACCAGCCATGAGAATCTTGCCGTCTTTTTGGACCTCGATATCCACAAAAGCATCCTTGTATGATGGGGAATCTGGAAAAAGATCCAGACTCAGGATCCCCTCCAAGTTTCCAAATCCGGGAAAAGGAACTCCTGCTAATGCGACACTCGACCCTGGCGGCTGAGTAGCCGAGGCTCTGCCTCTACCCAACTTTGTGTTGCAACCCACCAGGCCCCATCCCAAACAAAAGAACAAAATCAATCCTAAACGCCCCATGCATCCATCATGACACAAGACGTCTTCAGTAACACAGTGCGTAAAAAAGGACACACTCAGAATCAATGTATTCAATGGAGCGGCGGACGGGGTTCGAACCCGCGACCTCGAGCTTGGGAAACTCGCACTCTACCACAGCAGTCTGCCGGGACAAGAAGTCTACCAGTAAGAGCTTGAAGGGCACCCAACGCACCGTCGGAATCCGATCGATAATCCGATAGCAAACCGGCTCGTTCCGCGAGCGTAGTTCCAAGTCACCCAGTACTTCGGCCAAAGCAGGGTCCGCCTCCATCATGAAATTCCGAAGCGCATTCGGCAACAGGAGATCGTTCACGATCAGGATTTTTCCAGTTCCATCACTGAAAACCAAGTCACCGGGTTTCCGGATGATAGAAGTTGCAACGTCCTTTTTGCGGGAATCCAGAATCCCGAACTTGCCTATTTCAAGTTCGAATCTTTGACTGACATGGAGCCCTTTCTTGCCATCCAGAGAAACAGATCCCCGGGTCTGGACGGTCACTGAAAAGAGCTTTCTCGGAAAGGTACTCCGATCAGGAAGACCGAGTATGGCCTGATCCATCCGAATGGTCTCCTCGTCGTGGACATACCCGTTCAAGATGAAGCTCAGGTCTTCATTAAAAATAGTGAAACTCTTCTCCTGATCTGAGGCCAGCTCCGAAACCCTCACCGGTCTGAATCCGGGATATCCCGGAACTCTCAGGTCAGACACCAGACCGGAACACTTGATCCGCTTCACACGGTTCATCCCGGACAAGTAGCTGACTTCAAAACAACAAGAATCCCCCCGGTAGCGTCTGGATGCCAACCCTGTTTCAGGGTTCAAAAAATAGGGTGTGACCACCTTCCCGAGCTCGTAGGGCAAAAACTCCCTCGAGAACACCCCGCCTTTCGAGTGGAATCCAAGATCAAATCCCCGCCCCATGCTTCACTGGATCCAAAAAATGCCGTAAAAACAGCCAAAAATAATCCGATAGATGGAATCATGCGGGTCAAGTACCACAGGCTGACGCTTAGCACAAGCATTCGGGCCCAGGATATGCTAAGGTCCGGGCAAAAGGAGTCCCACATGAACCTCGTTTTATTTGTTTCCGTTCTCACGATCGCGTCACTCCCCGCCCATGCAAAGAAGAATTGCACCGACCAGCCCAAAGAAAAGTGGATGAGCGTCGAGGAATTTAAAAAACAGAAAGAAGCCGAAGGTTACAAGATCCGGAAATTCAAACAGCCCGGCACTTGCTACGAGATCTACGGCCAGGACAAATCCGGTAAGAAAGTGGAAATTTACTTCAATCCGGTTGACGGGACTGTGACCAAGTCGAAGTGAATCTTCTCCTCTTACGCCTGAGTACATTCTGGCTCGATTCCGCATCGGCTGAACCTTAAAATTGGTATTTGATATGAAAACTTCATCTTTACTGTGTCTCGTTTTGTTGGCGGTTGCTGGAGGGATCCAGACGGCTTCAGCCCAGAATCCGGTCCGTCCGGGATTCAACCGCGATGACCTGAGTTTTCCATTCCAGTGGATGGCCAATCCTGGAAAACCCGGAGTCGTACTCGATCAGATCATCGATCTTGACCCCTTCGATGCCCCCGGTAAGAATCAAGCCGATTTCACGGAATTCAGAATCATCTTCGGCTACGGTAGTCTTTCGATCTTCGATGCCCTCGGTGTCGACGAAGTGGCAGGTCTGAAACGTTCGGACGCCGAAGCCAAAATCAGGGTACTTGCGTCCGAAGGCAGAACCGAGAAAGACGGCGCCTTCATTGCGGGACTCACCAACATCCACGGACGACAAATCTTCATGTTCTTCAACCTGACCCGACTGGCCTCCAGTACCGAATACGCCATCCGGGTTTTAAGCCATGAGCCTGTGCACTTGGCTCGATTTCTCATCACCACCGAGGCAAATCCGAAGGTGGACTACTACAACGACCCTTACGTCACCCTCAATGATGACAACGAGGAATATTTTGCCGAGTCCATCGAACGCCTGACGACCGTCGCACTCGACCGTTATTTCAAAGCAACACTTCCTTGAACCTGCTTCACCTACCCGGCTTTCGAAGTTAAACTCGAAGCATGGGATGGCTGATCCTGATATTCGTTTTTCCGATACTGAGTTCTCAGGCAACTGAGATTGTGAATGACATCACAGGGCTCAATCCGATCCGGGTGCAATCTGTTTCCCGACCGAAAGAGCGGTCCAGATCGACATGCGGGGTCTAAACCGGGTTCTGGCGCTGGATGTTCAGAATCGTAAGATCCGAGTCCAGGCAGGAATCACGTGGCGCGACATCCAAGAAGCGATCGACCCGCACGATCTTTCGCTCCGGATCATGCAAACCTATTCGAATTTCACTGTGGGTGGCTCCCTGAGCGTGAATGTCCATGGACGGTACATCGGAGAAGGACCTCTCGTTCGATCGGTGGAGTCGATCCGGGTGGTTCTGGCAGACGGATCACTGATCGAAGCCAGTCCGACCCGAAACAGTGAAATCTTTTACGGAGCGATTGGCGGTTACGGAGGCATCGGAGTCATTGTTGAAGTCACCCTCTCTCTGACCGAAAATCACAAGGTCGAGAAACACCATCAACGAATCCGAGTCGATCAATACCTGCAGTACTTTCTGAGCAGAATCAGGGACGACAAGTCAGTCGTGTTCCAGAACGCCGATCTATATCCCCCCTTCTACAAGACTGTGAATTCCGTCGAGTGGAGAAGAACCGATAAGTCCCTGACCGAAACCGAACGCTTGATTCCACGGAACCAGAAGTACGTGTTCCAGCCACGCGCAATCAAAACGCTGAATCACCTGCCGGGAGGGAAACTCATCCGGAGTGGCGTGATCGACCCGATCCTGAACTCCACCGAATCGGTGGTTTGGAGAAACCACGAAGCCAGCTACGATGTGGCGGAACTCGAACCCCCCAGTCGGGATCGATCGACATTCGTCTTACAAGAGTATTTTGTCCCGGTAAAACGGCTGAATGAGTTTATCCCGAAAATGCGGAAAGTCTTGGCGAAGCACCGCGTGAAAGTATTCAATGTCTCCATCCGGCACGCACTCCCCGATCCGGGAACGCTTCTCGCCTGGGCGCCCGAGGAGGTATTTGCTCTGGTAGTCTATTACGAGCAGGGAACCGGTGAAAAGGCCCGGACCCGGGTGGCCACTTGGACACGTGAGCTGATCGACGAAGTCATCTCTGTGAAGGGTCGGCACTACCTGCCCTACCAGATCCATGCCACTCCCGCACAATTCCAGACCGAATACCCGCGGGCCCACGAGTACTTCCTGTTGAAAAAGAAACTGGATCCCACCCACAAATTCCGGAACAAACTCTGGGATCACTACTACTCGCCGGTGCTTTCAAAAGTTGAGAAACAGAACAAAGAAGGCCGACTCCCGGCCTCAAAGAAATGAAGCCACATCCATACATCCTCGTCCGAGCATTTCTGTTGATGGTCACCCTTTTTGCAGCCGGTTACATCAATCCTTCAAGGTACGGCAAATCCGGGAACCCGGGCGTGCTCTGTTCGTGGGATTTTTTCGAAGACACGATCAAGACACAACTCTATTCAATGTCGTGCCTTCCGCCATCACACCCGATGGACTCATCTACTGTTACGACACGGATTTGACGATATCCACTGAAAGTTTTTTGGTTCAACTGGTTGCGGACGGTCAACTCAAAATCGAGAAAACCACCCACACCGCCGGTGCATCTGTTTACAACCAATCCCCTGCGACCTGGGCCTTCACCTCGAATGCGATCACATTGATCCGATAGCCAAACTCATGGCTCTTGTGGATGCCAGAACCCGGAACTAAAATAAGATTTCAACCCAACACTCACAAGGAGCGATTCATGAACTCAACCCGTATTCTGGCCCTTGGCCTCACCCTTCTGATCATCACTCTGACTGCAGCGTCCGCAAATGCCAAAGGCATCGCAGGACGTGCCAACACCGGCGGCTACGGCATGGCAGGGTGCGGACTGGGATCGATCGTTTTTCCAGAAAACAATAAGATGCAAATCTTTGCCGCCACCACCAATGGCACTTTCGGAAGTCAGACTTTCGGAATCTCATTCGGCACCTCGAACTGCGAAGGCGGTTCGATTTTCGCATCCAAAGAAAAAATCGAACAGTATGTCGCTGCTAACCAGGAGATGCTGAAAAACGAGATCTCCAGAGGAAATGGCGAGACCCTGAATGGTCTGGCAGACCTCGTGGGCGCTAACAACCGCGAGCAATTCGGCAATTATCTGAAGTCGAACTACACCAAGATTTTTGCCAAGTCGAATCAGACTTCAAACGAAATCACCAACAACCTCTTCAGCGTAATGTACTGATCCATTCTGAACTCGACGGCCCACAGTTCTCCTGATATTCAGGAAGGCTGTGGGCCTTTTCTTTTTTCACCTCTACTTTCTTTTGGTTGGAACGGCACATGCCGCCCCCGCATGGAATGAAACCCTCATCCGGGAGATCTCGAATTCATCCGGATGGAAGGGATTGCTCCAGTACCAGGTCGACTGGGCAGGGCGCGAACAGAGCGAAGTCGATGGTCAGGATTTCTTCTTCTCCGGCTCGGGAAAAGAGGACCCCGAGAGCGAACTCCGGCAGACCTTAGCCGGGTTCTTCCAACCTGTCTCCGAATACGGAGACCTTCATGCCCAGTGCCGGTTTCCTGCCCGACTCAAATACCTCAGATCCCAGCTTCAGGATCAAAGCCTCTGGAAAGACCTTCCTGCAACCTCATGCAAAAACCTTGAGAATTACCTGAGTCGAATCCAACGCAAGAAAGCGAGCGTGGTCTTCACGTCCTACCATCCGGGCAGTGCGGCTTCGGTCTTCGGACACAGTTTTTTGAAATTCTCGGGCGATAACGAGAATGAATTGTTCGATACCGGTATCAACTTTGCTGCCAATCCCACCACATCGAACCCGGCGCTCTATGCCCTCTATGGTTTGATCGGAGTGTTCCCAGCCTCGTTTTCGGCACTACCCTTTTATTACAAGGTCCGTGAATACAATGATTCAGAGTCGAGAGACCTCTGGCTTTATGAACTGAACCTCACGCCCGAACAGATCGACCGTTTGATTCTTCACCTTTGGGAACTCGGAAACACCCATTTTCAGTATTTTTACTTCAACGAGAACTGCTCGTACCACATTTTAAGAGGGATTGAGGGGGCACTTCCCGAAATCAGATTCTTCCAGTCCAGACCCGTTTATCTGATTCCCTCCGAATCGATCAAAGCTCTCCAGTCGATTCCAGGATTAGTCCAAAATGTCCGGTACCGCCCCTCCCTCTTCATGACGGCAAAGACAACCTATTCCCACCTCAATGAACAACAGCAAACATCCGTACGTGAAGGCTGGAGTCCAGGATCTCATCGCCCCGAGGATCCGGCTGTTCTCGATGTTTTGATCGATGCTTCGGATCTGAAAAAGGATCCATCCAGAATTCAGGAAAAAGACGGCCTCTTGAGGGCAAGGGCGGCCGCAAACGGGCCTGGGGCAGTCAGGAATGTCACACCCCCCGAATTCGAACGCCCCGATCTGGGCCATGGTTCGAGGCGGATCAAATTCGGAGCTGAATGGAGCTTCAGCGGTCATGGAGCACGATTGAACCCCATGTTTGAGGCCCGGGCTGCACACCATGACCTGATGGATCCTTCCATCGGATACCCCCGGCATCTGCAAATTGATTTCGGACGGATCGGGATCCGCATTCAGCCGGAATTGAATCGTGCGATTCTCAATGATTTGACATTGATCGATCTCGTTGCCCTGTCTCCGGATCACCCCCTTCTGCACCAGTGGTCCTATGCATTCAAGTTGGGCTTCTCACGCCGTTGGTCTATCGATTGCATGAATCAGCAGGACTGCCCGATAGGATCCATCCGGGCCGGTGCCGGGAGGGCCATGAGTCTGGCCCATTCGGGCACTCTTTACGGACTCTTTTCCATAGAACCCGGATATGGCGGAGACTTCACCGACTCTAAGTGGAAATTCGATCTGATGCCCACCATCGGGATGATTTGGGAATGGACTCCATCGATCAAGACCCGAATCGAAACCCTGTCTCGTTTTGATTTTACCGCCATGACCCAATGGACTCACAGCTTGAGAATGGACCAACGGATCATTTTTGCGAATCGATTCGGACTCGATCTCGAACTCCGGAAAGAATGGGCAGGCTCACAGACTCGAGAGGTGGTTGGACTGAATGGCATCATCTACTTTTAGGTGGAAGAAGAGCAGGTTCATTTTATTGCTCTTGGCCTGTCTCTTACCGGGCTGCAGCTCCCTGCTGTACGCCCCGACCCGTGTCTGGCATATTCACCCCGAGAAACTCGGATATCCCTACGAAACCGTTTCATTGGATACGGTGAATCAAGGTCAGCCTGCCCGGATTCATGGATGGTGGTTCAGGCAGAATTCTCTTCCAAAGCCGAAGGGATTCATTCTTTTTTTTCATGGCAATGGCGAGAACCGCTCCTCTCACTTCTTCTCTCTCGCGTGGATCCTGGAGCAAGGCTACGACTACTACATCTTCGATTACGCCGGATACGGAGACTCGGAGGGTGAACCGAGCCCCGAGTCGACCGTGAGAGACGGCATGGTTGCCCTTCGTTGGTTTTTTGAGACTGGAAAGTCACTCCGCTACCAGGGAGTACCCCAGATCATTTTTGCTCAAAGCCTGGGTGGAGCTGTGGCACTCAGAGCTCTTTCCGAACTCAATGAGAGCGGACAAGTCCCGAACACCTTGCACAAGGTCGTTCTGGATTCGACTTTCATGTCCTATCAGAGTGCAGGCGCCAGTGTATTGTCCCAGCATTGGATGACGACGCTGTTCCAACCTCTTTCGTGGCTTCTCCTTTCCGACCGCTGGTCGCCCGAAAAGAAGCTCCAAACACTGCCAAAAGCGGATTACTTCGTGATCCATGGATCCAAGGATCGAATGATTAAAACCGATCTGGGAAAAGAACTCTTCGATGCACTACCCGGCAAAAAAGAGTGGATTTTGATCCCTGAGGCTGGCCACATTCAGGCCCTGTTCATCGAGTCAGGGATCCACCGGGAGCGGTTTCTGAAGCTCCTCGAATAGCTGAAATTACGGAATCTGTCCCCACTCACTCCAAGAGCCATCGTAGACTCCCAAGTTCTGATAGCCTGCCACCTCGGCTGCCAGTGCAGCAGCGCAAGGCGTCACGCCCGCACCCGGGA
The DNA here is from genome assembly GCA_945874535.1 of Bdellovibrio sp. ZAP7. Taxonomy (GTDB): domain Bacteria; phylum Bdellovibrionota; class UBA1018; order UBA1018; family CAIMNF01; genus CAIMNF01. The sequence continues at coordinate 311 of CAMCGZ010000015.1, read as the reverse complement.
CGAGTTTCATGGGCCCAGTGGAGCACTGATCCGACCCCACTCACTCTTCAACTTGAATGAGTGGCTTCATAGGCCTTGAAGGTAATTCAACATACTCTGGCCTGCAACCGCTCCCTGAGTCACCGCACCTTGAATCAAAAAGCCCCCGGTAGGAGCCGACCAATCGAGCATTTCTCCACCCGCAAACACCGATGGGAATCGCTTGAGCGCTAATTCATTGCCGAACTCGATTGAAACCTCATTGAGATCGACTCCCCCGGTACTGGAAATCGCTTCGATCAATGGCCGTGGACGCAAGAGCTCTACAGGAA
>CAMCGZ010000014.1 GCA_945874535.1 Bdellovibrio sp. ZAP7 | reverse complement strand
GATCTGGTCCTCTCCTACGTCGATCACCGCGGACATGAGGGTCTGAGAACCCTGCTCGCATCCGAGACCTCGGGCACCCTCCCCGCCAGCAATGTCCTGATCACTTCCGGAGCCGCACAGGCCCTCTTCATCATTTCGACTTCGATTCTGTCCAAGGGCGACGGACTGCTGGTGGTCCGCCCGAACTACGCGACCAATATCGAAACTCCTCGCGCGATCGGTGCCGACATCCGCTTCCTCGATCTCAGCTTCGAGGAAGGGTACCGGCTCGACCCGGATCGGATCCGGGCCTCGATCCTGCCTTCCACGCGCCTGGTGAGCATCACTGTGCCTCACAATCCCACCGGGGTCTGCTCCAGTTTTGACGAAATCCGAGAAATGGCCCGGATCACAGCGGAGGCAGGATGTCTCCTGCTCGTCGACGAAACTTACCGCGAAATGAACCGGGAGGGGGTCCTCCCCTATGCGGCGACCCTCGGGGATCATGTGATCAGTGTGGCCAGCTTCTCAAAAACCCACGGTCTTCCAGGGATTCGAATCGGCTGGCTGATGACCCGGAATCCGCGTCTCTTTGAAAGCTTTTTTGCCGCCAAAGAACAAATCCAGATTTGCGGTTCGGCACTCGACGAAGAGATCGCGTTCCAATTCCTCTCAATGAAGGCCCAATACCTTCCGAAGCTTCTGAGCGACCTCGACCGACGTTTCAAAATTCTCAAAAACTGGATGGAGAACCAAAATGCTCTGGAGTGGGTGGAGCCGACCGGGGGATGTGTCGCATTCCCCCGCTTCCGTGAATCTGTCTGGAAGACCCTCGACATCGAGCGCTTTTATGAAACCCTGAACCGGAAATTCAAGACCTATGTCGGTCCCGGACACTGGTTCGAGCAAGAACGCCGCCACATGAGAATCGGATACGGCTGGCCGGAGGATCGCGAGCTCATCCTCGGCTTGGACCGGATCTCCCAGGCTGTCCGGGAAGTCCATGTTTAAGGGGCAGGCACTCGCCGCATGGGCGCTCTTCGGTCTTTCTTTATGTGTGTTTCTCGGTAAGAGCCACGAGACCAGTCTCCAAGCCCTCGACTCCACCACCCACGCGCTCCTCGCACTCGAAGTGACTTCAAATGGGATTGCACCGGCCCTACCGATGGCCAACTTCGTGACCAATCACCGACCGGACACGACATTCAATGACCACCCCTTCACACTCTTTTACCTGGTCGGCTGGGTGATGCGGGCACTCGGTCCGGACGCCTGGTCGGTCCGACTCCTTCCGGCTCTTTTTTCAGCCGGCTCCGTGATGCTGACCGCCGCGATCGGGAGCCTGTTGTATTCCCCTGTGACGGGCCTGATCGCTGGACTCATTCTGCTGATGTCCCGCGATTTCGTCCTCATCGGGTCCCGATTCCACCTCGACACTCCGATGATCTTTTTCATCCTGCTTTCGTTTTTGTTCTGGCTGAAGAAGTTTCCGATCCGTGCCGGAATCGCGGCCGGAATCGGGCTTTGGATGAAGTCCCCAGTGGCTTACCTGATTTTTCCGGTCGTCCTGCTTTCGGGATGGATCACCCGCGATTGGAATCGCTCGCGCTACAAAGAATGGTTTTTTTCTGGTGTGGTCGCGGTTCTCACCGGTTTCCTGATTTGGGGAATCACAGGAATGCTCGGGGGCTGGGATCTGGTCCGGGATTACTGGACCCGCCAGGTCTGGGGAACCGCTGTGGGCGGGCGTGGCGCCACCGGACCGGTGAACCCTCTCTGGGGAATGGAATTGCTCCTCAGGCATTATCTACCTTGGATCCTGCTCGTCCCCTTTGCACTGTTCCGGATCTACCGGTCCGGGAAAGCCAGGACCTCGGCCTATCTCCTCCCTCTGATTGCAGTTCTAGTGCTCGAATCAGTGCTATCTTCCATCCGCTTCAAACATTATTGGTACTTCTTACCGGTATTCCCGTTTTTGGCTCTGATCCTGAGCGGGGCCTTCCGGGACATCCTGGATCGTCATTCTGAGAGAATCCGGAATGGATTTCTCCTGCTCGGAGTCGGGATCCCCGTGATTCTGGTTTGCTTCCCCTTGGCGCTCGGACCAGAAAGTTTCCCGGCTCTTCGCAAATTTCACCCCTTCATCCAATCTTACGGAACCTGCAAGGACCATGTCCTGTTCATAGATGGCGGACAACCCTTCGGGACGGCACTGGATTCCATTTATGAATTGTCCTTCTATACCGGGCGGAACATCCTCCAGGCCCGGGATTGCGAGGAGGCGATCCGACTGATTGAATCGCGTTCTCCGGAATGGGTGGTCCTGACCTCCCGGGATCCGGGTGCCTGCCTGACGGATCGGATCCTGACCCGCTTCCCCTCCCGGATTCGGTTCGCCGATCAACATCTTTTGTCGAGGGTTATCCCTGAAAACGAGCGAGGAGAACTGACCCCTCTCCACCGGGAACTGAAGCCCCCCCGCAACTGTGTTCCGGCGCCCGAGCCGCGGAACCTGTACTTTCCAAGACTTAAGCCCTGAATGCCTCAGGCTGCAGAGAAATCTTGAGCTGTGTCATCAGTGACACTCTGTAGTTTCTGCGTTTGCGCCGATAAGATCATTCAAGGGGGCGGGGATTGATGTTGGGTCGTTTGATTTCAGGTTTGACACTGGTGATGCTGGCATTCAGTGGAGCGGCCTGTTCAAAAAAAGGAATGAGTTCCCTCTCGAAGGTTTTGGTAAAGCCTTCCGGCAGCGGCGCCAAACCCACTTCTTCGGATTTGACTCCGTTTTCGATCACCCATCCGATCGCCAATCCCCACACGTCCTCCGAAGGCGCTTTGACCGTCCAGGGGACTTGTCGCTCGGGATCCATGATCCGGACCAGCGGTGCCTTCTCCCAGACCACTGGATGTGCTGGGGGCCATTTCCTTTTTGAACTCAATGCGGCAGCCGATGGTAGTTTCGAGACCCGGTTCGAGCAAAATGACTCCTCAGGAAAAGTGACTGGTTCCGCGACCCTCATCTGGAAGCGGGACAGCTCCCTCCCTCCCACTCCAATCATCCAGTCTCCTTCGAGTCCAGCCCACACTTCCAGCTCACAGCTGGTCTTGGATGGTACCTGCATTCCAGGAAATCGTGTGGAACTCTCGGGAGATCAGGACACGGCTGTGGACTGTTCCTCCGGTACCTTTTCCATCACCGTCCTGAAGTCTTCAGACGGAGTGTATAGTTTCTCCGTCCGTCAAAAGAACCCCTTGGGAATTCTTTCTGGCGCAACCGATTTTCTCTGGTTCCGAGACGCCCAAATCCCGACGCCCCCGACTCTCGATCACCCGGTACAAAATCCTTCCGTCAGCCGAAGTGCATCCCTGACTCTTTCAGGAACTTGTGAGGCGGGAGATGTGGTGAGTCTCAGGGGAGCAGAGACTGCAGAAACTTCTTGCTTAAGTGGATCCTATGCCTTCCAAGTGGTTCGCGATCTCGACGGTGTTTTCAATTTCGAAATATTCCAAACCGACTTGGCGGGCAATACCTCTCCTTCGGTCCAACACACTTGGAAACACGATTCCACACTTCCCTATTCACCCAAAATCACCTCCCACTCGAACCCGCTTCTCTCGAATCAGAATTCCATTATACTCCGTGGTGAGTGTGAGCCCGGGGCGCTCGTGATGCTGACCGGTTCAGCGTCACTCCTGTCATCTTGCTCGGGGGGATTCTTTCAATTTGACCTCGCACCGGGAAAAGACGGCACCTTCTCCTATTCCGTCAGCCAGAGTGACTCCGCGGGGAACGCTTCGGATGAGGTTCTTTTTGTCTGGACCCGAGACAGCCAGGCCCCTTCTGCACCGCAGATCCTCGCCCCCTCCACCTCACCCCACCTTTCCTCTTCTGACTCGCTTGATATCAAGGGATCTTGCGAAACCGGGGCAAAAGTGGATCTGAGTGGTGACGGAAAAGATTCCCTGACTTGTGTCGCTCAGGCCTTCTCGTTCAATGTGAAGAAAACAACGGATGGCTCCTATTCCTTTGCGATTTCGCAAGTGGACCCCGCTGGAAACGCCTCTACATCAGTCCAAGTGGAATGGACCCGCGATTCAAAAGTTCCAGCGGCCCCGCAAGTCCTGATGCCGACCCTACAGAATCCGGTCACCAATCAAAACTCACTAGTGATCAACGGAAATTGCCTGACGGGAGCGAACGTCGAGCTGAATGGCGCTGCGACCCTCTCTCAGACTTGCACGAACGGATCCTTCGCATTCACCGTCCAAAAAGGAATGGATGGAACCTACCCGTTCAGCCTCAGGCAAATCACTCAGAGCGGTGTCCCCTCACCTCAGGCGGATCTCACCTGGACCCGCGATACTGTGCTTCCCGAAGTTCCCGTTCTGGACCAGCCCACGGGGACGGAATTCATCAGCAAAGCCGACTCCCTGATGATCTCCGGCACCTGTGAAACGGCTGCTCAAGTGCAAGTCTCAGGGGACGCCAGCTTCAGCACCCCCTGCACTGCGGGTACCTTCAATTTCGTGGTTAGCAAAGTCGTCGATGGGGCATATTCCTTTTTCATCGGTCAAAGGGACTTGGCAGGCAATGACTCCGGCTTGGCTAGCGTCGTCTGGAGACGGGATGCCACGAGCCCGGAAGCGCTTGTCATCGACACGCCTTCTTTCAATCCCTTCGTCTCAGGAAATGACGAGGTATTACTTTCAGGTTCCTGTGAACCAACCCTCAAAATTCTCATCAGTGACGGGACTGATTCGTCCGAATCCATGTGCTCCCCAACCGGAACCTTTCAGTTAGTATTTCAAAAGACCGTCGACGGAAGCTATTCGTTCAAGCTGCTCCAAAAAGATCTGGCCGAAAACTTATCTCCCATTACGGACTTCACCTGGGAACGGGATACCACCCCTCCCCAGACTCCGACCCTGGTTCCAGCTGACAACCCGATGATGACCAATGGCAATTCCATCGTGATTTCAGCGACCTGCGATCAAAACATCAATCCCGATCCGGCAGTGATCCAGATCTCCGGAGATGTGGCTGGCTCTGAGATTCTGAATCCACCCGCAGCTCCTGCTGATCCCCTGACTGCAGTTTGTGCAAACGGCAACGCCCAATTTGAGATCAAGAAAACGGTGGACGGAGCCTTCAGGTTCTATTTTACGCAAATGAACCCGAATACTTCCTTCAGTTCCAGTTCAGCGGAATTCGTCTGGATCCGAGATACACAGGCTCCTGCGAAGCCCATTTTAACTTCCCCGCCGGTGCAACCGTTCATCGCCCCCGGCTCTCTGAAGGTCATGGGAAGCTGTGAGCCCCTGACCAGTGTCCGCATCTTACTGGGAACGACCCTGCTCACGACTGATTATTGCGATACAAACGGACAATTCTCCTCCCTCGTGAATCAGGCCACCGATGGCACCTACAATCTCACGGTGGACCAGAAAGATGCAGCTGGGAACATCTCGGCACCGGTCCCGATCCAGTGGGTCCGGGATTCCAGTGCGGTCCCTCAACCTGTCATTCTCTCGCCTGTCAAAAACCCGGAGCTCAACAATCAGAATCAGATCTCCATCATCGGGTCTTGCCAGTCTGGGTACATGGTGAGCATCAGCAATGCAGCGACAGGCAGTATTCTCTGTGTCAACAACCGTTTCACTTTTGATGTCACGGCAACGAGCGACGGAACACGGAACTATTCGATCACGCAATCAATCAATGGGGTCGTTTCAGCTCCGACCGCATTCCAATGGATCCGGGATACTTTAGCCCCAACTGTCAAGCTGGTAGCTTTCCCTCCTTCAACACAAATGGACATGATTTCTGACTTTGTAGTCTCGTCTTCAGAATCGAATGTGACCTTCAGCTACCTGGTTGATCAAGGTTCAATCGCCTCTGCTGCCACAAATTCAAATACTGATACCTACCGATTCCTGAATGCTTCAAACGGACCGCACACCTTCAAAGTTCAAGTCAAAGACGGAGCAAACAATGTCAGTCCGTGGGTGAGCTATTCGTGGGTTCAAAATTCATTCAACACCCTGGCCCTCTACCATTTCAACAAAACCTCCACCCTCGTGGATTCATCCTTGTTCGGCAAGCAAGTTAACCAAACTCTGAGTAATCCGTCAACGACGCCCGCATCTCTATCCATCGACACTTCCGGTGTCCTTCCCACTTCGCGCAAGGAAAGCCTCAGAATCAGCTCGACTCGATTCTACTCAACACCAGCAAATGAAGTGATCAATACTCTTGGACGAAAACGAATGACGGTGGAAGGATTCTTCAGACTATCGAGCAGTCTCAGCTCCGGGCAATATTACACCCTCGTATCAAAAACCGGAGCCGCATCCCCCGATTTCGGGTGGGAAATCCGAATACGTAGATCCACCAATACAAAAACAACAACCTATCAACTCGATTTTGTAGGAAGCGAGACGGGAACCATTGCCGGTGCTCAAGCCTCCTCGAGTGAAATCACCATCTCGACGTCGACGAAAAATCCGACTTGGTATTACTTTGCCGTTACTTGGGAAGAAGGAGTGGTCTCGTTTTTCTATAACAAAACAGGCTCAACGAGTGCTACTCAGGTTGGTAGCGGGACGATCGGAGCAGGAAAGGTGGCTCTATCATCTACCGTTACCGCTCCTCTACGGATTGGCTTTGGTCCAAACTCCGGCACCGGAAACGCTAAATATTTGAATGGTATGGTGGATGAGATTCGGATCTCCCAGTCAGTCAGGAAGCCCACTATTCCAACGATAGAATTCTCACCCGACTGATTCAGAACCCGACTAAGCCCTTCAATCGGGTGATTTGCTTCTTTTCAAAAGTCTCCTGCCCCACAGAAAGCAAGGTTTTGAGCCCTCCTTCGAAGAGTTCCTTCTTGATTGCAGAAGGGAGGTAATCCTCGAGCACCTTGATGGACCCCAGGCCGGAAGCCATGCCGAGCAAGGCCCGTGAATACCCTTGGGAAGTATAGATCGAAACCGGGTTCAACTTTTTCCAACCGAGCACCAATGCCTCGATGATCTCGCGGAAATCGCCATCACCCAATAGCCCCGTGAGGCGCCCCTCTTTCACCAGGGTCCGGCCCCAGTCGTCGAGAAACAAACCGAATGGCAGCAAAAATCTCGAGGACCTTCTCAATCCCTTTGGACCGCGGAGTGCGAAATTCCGATGATTCTCACTGGCCAGCATGGCTTCATACACCCGGCCAGCTTCGATGAAGATCCCCCTCGGAGCACGGGCATCTTCATGACCTGAACGGTAAACCCGCCGCTTCAGGATGTCGGTATCTTCGATTTCCCATGCATCGAACATCCGGTCGAGATCTCCGAGATTGTGCGCCACCGCCGCCACCCCGGACAAATAGTCTTTCATGCTTGCGGGTCCGGGGTTCTCCGCGAATGCCTCTCTCAACTCGAGAAGCGCCCTCTCCTGAAGCTTCCAGACTGCTTCGATCCTTTCACGGATTTCTCCGATCCGGTGAGGATTCGATTTGCGCGCACACCCGTAGGCTCCCATGGCCACCGAAAACCACTCCCCCTGGTGGCCGGACAATTTAAGCCCTGAAGGAGTACGGACCCTCCTTGCCGAAACCCCGGTTTCGTCCCAACTCTCCATTTCGGAAACGCGGTTCCAGAGGGGATCAAAGGTGGATTCCGCCTGGACACTTTTCCAAAGCTTTTGACGGATGGCCAGGTCCACGTCGGTCGGAACGAAGGTCCCGACGGTCGCAAAGTGTGCGCTCAAACAAAGATCGAAATAATCCCAAAGGTCGTGTTCATCAGGCAACGATTGCTTCGCCATCCGGAGAATACGGATGTAGCCGTGTCCATCCCCTTCGGGCAGTGGGTTCGAGCCGCCAAAAACAAAGGGTGCTGTCCCTTCCACCGCATCCAACAAAGTTCCCGGAGAAATCCCCGGTTTACGCAGCAGCGGTCGACTCATGATCAGAGCTCCGACCAACGCGTGCCTGTCGAAACATTCACGATCAAGGGCACCTTGAGTTCGATCGCCTGCTCCATGGTGATCCGAACGAGCTCTTGCACAGCATCGAGCTCCCCCTCCGGACACTCCAGTACCAACTCATCATGCACCTGAAGCAAAATCTTCGCCCGGAAACCCCGGTCCTTCAATTCACGGTGAAGGCGGACCATGGCCACCTTGATCAAATCGGAGGCGGTTCCTTGAATCGGACTGTTCATGGCCATCCGCTCGGCATTGGCTCTCACCGCGGCATTCGAGGATCGGATCTCAGGCAACATCCGCTTCCGCCCCAGGAGAGTGGTCACGAAACCATCCGCATGGGCAGCGGCTACCTGTGAGTCCAGAAACGACTTCACACCAGAATAGCGGTGAAAATAGCTCTCGATCATGGCCTTGGCCTCACCTCTCGGAATGTGAAGCTCTTCGGCCAGACCGAAAACCGTCTTTCCGTACATCAAACCAAAGTTGATGGCCTTTGCAAAAGCCCGTTCCTCATCCGTGACCGATACTGGGTCCTTCTTGAAAATCCCGCTCGCCGTCCTTCTATGAACATCCTCACCCGAGCGGAATGACTCACAAAGAACCGGGTCGTCACTCAAATGGGCAAGAATCCGGAGTTCAATCTGGGAATAATCAGCCGAGATCAGCTGGGATCCCGCCTCCGCAACAAAGGCCTCGCGGATCCGTTGGCCCCGTTTGGACCGTGTCGGTATGTTCTGAAGATTCGGATCCGAACTGGATAGCCGACCTGTGGCGGTCCCCGTCAAATGGAAGCTGGTCCGGATCCGGCTGTCTTGCGGATCCCGAAGTTCCTGGAGGGGTTGCACGTAGGTCCCTTTCAGTTTCGAAATCTCTCTGAACTCCAGCAGTAAGCGCGGAGCTTCATGAAGAGGAGCCAGTGCCTCGAGAACTGACGCATCCGTTGAATACCCGGTCTTGGTTTTGGTCTGGGGCGGGAGTTTCAATTCCTCGAACAGGAAGCCGGCGAGCTGTTTCGGAGAGTTGAGATTCAAACCAGGATTTTTCGAGTAAGACAGGATCTTCTGCTCGATCGTTCTCAGCTCCTTCTCGAACTCTTGCTCGAGATTTCGAAGGAACGGAACATCCACCTTGATCCCGGCATCTTCCATATCGGAGACCACTCCGACCATGGGCAGGTCCACCTCACGGAAAAGACGGTCCACTCCGGCACGGGCGACCTCGGAACGCAGTTTTTCCCAGAGCAGGAATGCCGCCCAGGCATCTTCCGCTGAATACCGTGTCGCCTCTTCGATAGACACCTGCTCGAATCCGATTTGAGAGGCTCCTTTTCCGGTCACCTCTTCGTAGGTCTTCATGTCATAGCCGAGGTACTTCTTGGCAAGGAAGTCGAGGTTATGGCGACCGCTCGAATCGAGAGCGTAGGCAGCAACCATGGTATCGGCCTCGATACCCCGGAGATCCACCCCCTGAGTCCGCATCACGCGGATGTCGTACTTCAAATTCTGCCCGATCTTCAATATGGAAGGATCCTCAAGCAGGGGTTTTAATTCTCCGAGCACCGCTTCGAGTTCGAGCTGAGGGATCTTCGACTCCAAAGTAAGCTCATGCCCGACAGGGATGTAATAACCGTTTTCAGGATCCACTGCGATGGCGATCCCGACCAATCGGGCCCGACGCGGATCGAGCGATGTGGTCTCGGTGTCGAAGGCGAATCTTTTTATCTCACGGATCCTGACCGCCAAATCACGTAACTGTTGGGCGGTACTGATCGTGTGAAACCCGGGCTTGAGTGTGTTTTCGGTCGGAGCCTCCAAGGGGGCGTCCTGGGCGGATCCGATCGAGGAATACTTCGAAAGGAGCGAGCGGAAATTGTAGTGTTTGACGAAATCGAGCAAGGGCCGTGAAACCCGGAACTCGAAAGCCGCCTGTTCCGGAGAAATATGGAGAGGGACATCCTCTTTCAATGTCGCAAGTTCCTGTGAGAGCAGCGCCGTCGACTCGCCCTCGACGATCATCTCGCCCTTCTTGCCCTTGATTCGGCCCTGCTTCGCGGCTTCGATGACCCCCTCGAGTGTCCGAAATTCTTTGAGTAACTGTTCGGCCCCTTTGGGACCGATTCCGGTGATACCCGGGATATTGTCTGAAGAATCCCCCACCATGGCCAGGTAATCGCGGACCTGGGCGGGCTCGACACCGAACTTCTCCATGACTTCATGAGGAGTATAGTGGACTTCCTTCATCGTATCCCAGAGCTGGGTCTTCGAGTTCACCAGGGCCATCAGGTCTTTATCCCCGGAAACGATCACAGTCCGATGGTGTGCATCACTTGCAACCCACTGACGGTTCAGTGTGGCGATCAGGTCGTCTGCCTCGACCCCGCTCTGTCGGAAGGAGGGGATTCCCATCACTTCGATCAGTTTCTCGACCAGGTCGAATTGCGGAATCAACATGTCCGGCGGAGCCGAGCGGTTCGCCTTGTATTCCGGGTACCGTATTTTCCGGAATGAGGGTTCCTTCGAGTCGTAAACCACTGCCAGAAATCGCGGCCCTGCCTCATCGATGAGGCGCCCGAGCATGGTGGCCACGCCGTAAACAGCATTCACCGGAGTGCCATCCGGAGCGGTCAGTTCTCTCACTGCATAGAAGGCCCTGAAAATGAAAGAACTGATGTCGACCAGGTAAAGTGTATTGTATTGACCGTTCAAGATTGGGGACCTTTCCGGACTAGACTGTCTGCCATGACATCACCCAGACGCTGATGCTGGTCAGCCCGGGCTATCAAGCTAAGCTCGATCAAACCCAGTGGAATCCCGACCAAGGCCGATAGGATCCAACCCCAGAATGGAACAATCATCAAAAAGGTCACGAACCCTACCGGGATATTGCGGATCACCGAGGTTCTGAGGCGGGCCGGCCGGCCCTCATGATCCACCACTCGGATTCCGACCCACTTCTTACCGAGACTCTGTCCCTTCATTTTTTCAATCGGAAGTCCATCCGCCACAATCGAATAAATAAAGCCGAGAACAGCACCGGAAGTACCGAGCGCCCGTCCGAGCATGAACACGATCAGGAGGTCGATGAATTTCGCAAACAGTCGGGATTGTAAACTTGCGTATGGCACCGTTCGACTCAAGCCTTCAGGAAAAAGCGATCCATGACATCGACCAGTGAATGGACGATGAAAATATGGGTTTCCTGGATCCGGCTCGAGTTTGCCCCGCCCGCGACATTCAGGTTCAAATCTGACAGCTCGCGGAGCTTCCCGCCCGTTCCCCCGGTCATGGAAACCACTTTGATACCACGTGATTTGGCGGCTTCAACCGCCTGGATCACGTTCTTTGAATTTCCGGAAGTGGAAATGGCCAGAAGAACATCGCCGGCTCTGCCCAGACCCAGAACCTGCTTCTCGAAAATCACATCGTAGGAGTAATCGTTGGCAATCGCAGTGAGGTTCGAAGTATCGGTCGTGAGTGCCAGTGCAGGGAGCGGGTTCCTCTCGATCAACATCCGGCCGACCATCTCGGCTGCCATGTGCTGGGCGTCTGCCGCCGAACCGCCGTTTCCGCAAATCATGAGCTTCCCGCCACTGCGGATCGAATCCGAAATGATCCGGCAAGCCTCGATGATGGAATCCAGGTGTTCATCCAGAAAACGCTGTTTGGCCCGGATGGACTCTTCGAAGGTGCCACGGATGTATTCTCTGATGGAATCCATTGTTTTTTTCGACCCTTTCATCGAGTGCTTCTATTTGGAGTTTTCAGCTTTCAGTGTTACGACAGAAACATGGCGAATTCAAAAAATGTTTTGGTAGCGACCGACGACAATTTTAACACCGAAGTGCTGGGCAGCTCCGGCCTGACCATGGTGGATTTCTGGGCGGAATGGTGCGGCCCCTGTAAAGCCCTCGGTCCCACCATTGACGCACTGGCCGACCAGTTCGAAGGCAAGGTGAAGGTGTACAAAATGAACGTAGACGACCATCCTGGTGCGGCGCAGAAATTCAACATCCGCGGGATCCCGACCATTCTGTTTTTCAAGGGCGGACAGATCGTAGATCAACTGGTTGGAAACCAGCCAAAAGACAGTTTTGTCTCGGTCATGCAGAAACACCTCTGAGACAGCGCAATGCGCACAAACTTCTGAGAAAAGGATCGGGGCCTAAGCCTCGGTCCTTTTTAGCTTTTATCTTTGCCCTTTCCCGATCAAGCTCCTAGAATGGACATGGAACCCCGAACAGTTTTATGTACCCCTTGAGGAGAATCACCGGATGAACACTTTGTACATCGTTAAACTGCTTTCCACCGCCGGTTTTGCCGCCATCTTCATTCTGGCTGCCCTGGTTTTCGCGGTCGGATTCATCATCGAACGCTCCGTCCGCCTTTACGGGAGCCTTTATGTGAAGGGCAAACCCTTCATGGCGGAAGTCCAGACCTACATTCTCAACAATGACCTCGACGGAGCCATCCGGGTTTGCAATTCCAAGCAAGACGCTGCTCTTCCCAAGGTTCTGAAGGCAGGGTTGATGCGCGCCTCCCGATCCGAGGAGCAGATCCAGAATGCGATCGATGCCGCCTCGCTCGAAGTCATCCCCCAGGTGGAGCGGAACCTTCCCTTCCTCGCAACGATCGCCAACCTGTCCACCCTTTTCGGACTCCTGGGCACCATTCTCGGTCTGATCGGTTCCTTTTCCGCAATTGCTAACATGGTTGATCCTGCTCAACGCCAACAGGCTCTTTCGGCAGGGATCTCGGAGGCGATGTATGCGACCGCCTTCGGTCTTCTGGTCGCAATCCTGGCCATGGTCGCCCACGCCATTCTGTCCTCCAGGGCGTCCGCCATTGTCTCCGATATCGATGAATACAGCGTGAAGCTGCTCGATCTGATCTCCGCCAGAAAAGTACAACACACCTCGGAAAAGTGACCCGAAACCATGTTGAAACGTCCCTCATCCAGACGCCGCCATCCGCCGCAGGAGGTCCAGATCAATCTGGTCCCCATGCTCGATGCGCTCGTCACGATGATCGCGTTCCTCATGTTCACCATGGCATTTCTTTCGCTCAATATGATTGAAACCCCCCTGCCCGCCAGGAGTGAGACCGCTCCCGAAGTGAAGGAGCAAAAGCCTCTTCAGCTCACCGTCACGGTGAATGAGCGGGACGTGATGATCTGGAGCCCCTTCAACCGGATCAAGAGTGTCACCGTTCCGCATCTGGAGTCCGGGAATGGAAGAGTGAACGCGATCCTGGTTCACGATGAGCTAGTCAAAATCAAACGTGAGTTCCCGGGCGAGAACAATCTTGTCATCATGCCGAAAGGCAGCATCCCGTACGAGACGCTGGTCGAGGTGATGGATGCCGCGCGGACGATCGAGAAAACCGATGGAGTGATTTCAGCTCCGAATTCAGCCGGCGTGCCCGAACAACTCAAGGTCCTGTTTCAGAACGTCGTTTTCGGGAACATTCTCGGAGGATAAGGCATGTCGATCAGGAAATCGATTCGTAATCGTCGCACTCGCCGCAACATCCACCGGGATTTCGACCTCCAGCTCACTTCGATGATGGATATTCTTGTCATCATTCTTGTTTTCCTTCTGAAGAGCTACAGTACGAGCACCAACTCGTTTACCACCATCAAAGGGATCAAACTTCCCTACTCGAAAAGCCAGGACATGCCCCGCGACAGTCTGCACCTAATCGTGACTCCTGCCGGGATCACCTTTGACGGGAAGACCGTGGTAAGCTTCGTGCCTCTCTCTCCTGAGTCGCCCGAGTCAGCTGCGTATGCTTTCGCGGCAGAGGATTTGACCGAGGGCAACATGAAGATCTGGAAACTCTTCGATGCCCTGACCAAGGCCCGCCAGACAGCCGAAGAAAACCACAAGCGACTCCCCCTGCGTGATTCCGCCGGCAACCCCATTCCATTCGACGGGGTTCTCGCCATTCAGGCTGATCAAAAGGTCATGTACGACACCCTCCGGAAAATCATGTATACCGCCGGACTCGCTCAGTTCCGGACCTTCAGGTTCCTCGCTCTCCGTCAAGAACCGATCTGATCACTGTCGCATGCTTTGCGTTTTCAGCCCGACTCTGAGATAAGAGAGGGCATGGGAGCACAATGGAAAGCGCCGTTAAAAGCGGCCGCAGCAGCTAAAAAAGGCGCAGTCATCGGGAAATTGACCAAGGAGCTCATCGTAGCAGCGAAGCTCGGAGGAGCTGATCCCGCATCGAACTTCCGACTCCGGGGTGCGATTGAAGATGCTCGCAAAGCTTCGGTCCCCAGAGACACGATTGAGCGCTCTATCAAACGTGGAGCCGGTCTTTTGGATGACCCCATTGTTTATGAAACGATCCTGTACGAGGGATTCGCTCCTCATCAGGTTCCACTGATCGTTGAATGCCTGACCGAGAACCGGAATCGGACAGCTGCCGACATGCGCGTCAAGTTCCGCAAGGGCCAACTCGGATCGGCAGGATCGGTCGCTTGGATGTTCGATCGCAGGGGTGTGGTCGAAGCCCACCACACGGATGCGAGCCAGGACGCCGAGACAGCTGCCATCGAGGCGGGCGCTGACGAGGTTTTCATGATCAAGCCGGGTGAAGGCCAACCTGCGGGTGGCTCTCTGGCCCGCTTCCTTTGTGCCATGACTGAGCTCGATTCCGTCAGCAAGACTCTGAGCACTCTGGGCTGGAATGTGCTCAATTCAGAACTGAGTTACCTGGCCAAAAATCTGGTCGACCTTTCTCCGGAACAAATGAAGGAAGTCGGTGAATTCCTGTCCGAGATCGACGATCACGACGATGTGCACCGGATTTACGCGGCCTTAAAGCCCGAAGAAAGCTCCTCCTAAGAACTTTCTGACCGCTTCACCATCTTGATCTGTAAGAAGGGCAAAGCTCCAGGTGGATCTCGCCTGATTGGCTGGAGTGGTGGAAACCAGCCTTTCACCGAAGCGTTCCTTCAGTTTGCATTCCATCTCGACAAAACTGGAAGCTCCGAATCCCGACAATTCCGACTCCGGGGCGAGACACCAGTAACCGTCCGCTCTGCCGAATCGCTTGCGCAAGGCCCGTTCGATCTCAACAGCCACCCTGCCCATCGTGGTCCGCACGTTGACTTCGATGACCGGAATGACTCGTCCTTCCCGATCTCCGGCTTTCGCCCACAAACAATCGATCCCGAAATTACCGTGAAATCCCTTCGTTCGCAGGATCTCCGCAACCCGATGGTGCTGTGGTCGCCATTCAGACTCGACAGCGAGTATGTTCCCGAGAACCGACTCCTCAGGCAGCCCCTTCGAGCCCAGACCACACCCGAGATAAGAAAAACGATTCGAGTCCGTGAAAAAAATCCTGGGCTCACCTTCCTTCAGCTCACCGGATTCACTCAACTCATACTGCACGGAAAAATCAGCGAGTTTTTCATAAAAGGGTTCGATGACAAATGGACCGCTCCGCTGCAAGCGTTGTCTGAGCTGCTCGTACGGAGGGTCGATCAGGCGTTGATGTCCCTTCCCGCTCAGACCCGTCAAACTCTTCAGGATCCACTCACCCGATTGTTCGCCTGAACCTCTTCGCCAGGATGCGAGATCCGCATCGTTCCGAATCACTCTCCCGGGCGTACCGAGCTCCTGCTTCCAGAACCCTTTTGAATACCAATCACTCAATATTCCACGTTCGAACCGTGGAGGGGCCTGGAGTCTTGGGCCCAGGGATTCCAATACCTCAAATGATGCGGGAGAATGTCCCCAAGGCCGGAAATTCCGGAACACGGGAACCCGGTCCAGATGACGTATCTCAGAAACCCATTCCGGAAGAATGCCCCGAATCGAATGAACCCCCTCTAAGAATGACAAATCCGGCTTGGAATCCGAAAGGATCACATCCTCCTCCTTGCCCAGCCAGGCGAGTAAGGGTTCAAAATCGGCGATCTTTCTTTCCATCGCCGGAGTGATCCGCCCCCCCGTGCACTCCCACTCGCAGGCGGGATTGAACACATGCAAATCAGGAACCTGACCTCGGGATCCCCCGGCCACCTTCATCTCCCGGATGAAATCCGGATTCATTCCGGCTTGTGAACGGGAGTCCGCCGAAAACAGGCGTGTCCCTCGAGCGCGTCTCGGGGTCAATGGAAAACGGAGCGACTCCTGGTATGCTTCGTAGTCGGATCCGGCTGCCGGATTTTTCCAAGCCTGGAACCACTTCCATCCATGAGCCACATGCCGGACTTCATCATCATGGACTTCGCGAAGCAGCTGAGCGGTGCTGTCGTCTCCGAGTTCCTGCTCGAAGAAAGTCGAAAACTCGTGCGCGAAATCGAGATTGGCCTGCTCGAAGGTGAGACTCATGCCGGCTACAAA
This sequence comes from Bdellovibrio sp. ZAP7, assembly GCA_945874535.1. Classification (GTDB taxonomy): domain Bacteria; phylum Bdellovibrionota; class UBA1018; order UBA1018; family CAIMNF01; genus CAIMNF01. The sequence goes on along the minus strand of CAMCGZ010000014.1, from coordinate 47,787 downwards.
CTCAAGGGGAGTCCGGACCGACTTCAGGGACTGCCAGAAATAGAGATTGAGCGGAACCGAACCCAGCCCCACTCCGTAAGCATTCATCCTTTCGATATAGGACCGGAGGTGCCTTTGCTCATCCTGCAAAGTCCGGAACAATCCTTGTCTGAACTCCACGGGAGCATCAGGAAATTTGAGCAGAGTGAGCGCCATCGTCTCGATCGCGAGCAACTCATGATTTGCGAAATAATGAAGTAACCGCCCTCTTGCGGATTGGGACTTTCTCAGCTCCGAAAGCTTTGGGAAACCTGACTCATCGGCCGGATTACCGGCCATCAATCCATCACGTGCCGGAACCTCCGGGATCAAGTCCGGATTTCGGCTCGAGCGTTCCCAGTCGACTTCATGAAAACGACACCCGGACCCTGAAAGTTTGTCGGCAAGTGTTCCGCCGCGAAGGATTCTGAGCAGGATGTCCTCTCCGCTTTCCATCTCCTCACCTCACCCAATCCCTGACGGCACGCAGGAGGAATCCGGGTAGCTCCGTCATTTCTCTCACTTCGGAAAAACGACCGATCCCCGAATCACCGAGTTCCTTCATCACCGTGCGCCCACCCGGATCTTTACCGATCTTGACCGGAAATACGACCCCCAGTTTTCTCGCCTCATCGAGAGGGTGGGCACCCTCGGTGTACCGACCGTCACTGACCAGGATCACCCTCGCCCTCGGGTGCTTGCTGTTTTCGATCCTCTGACGCGCCTCGCGTAGTCCGAGTTCGATGTGAGTGAAACCTCCGGGAGGAATCGACAGAGTTCTTCCCACAGCATCTTCCAGGCTGACGGTCTCTTCGAAATCTTTGATCACGTGGATCTGCGAATCGAAACCGAGGACACACAGTGCCTCGGAAGGAACACTTTCGCAGACCGCAGCCACAGTCACCCCGAGAAGCGCGAGTTTCTCGCCCTTCATCGACAATGAGGTGTCCAGGAGCAATACCAAACCATGGTCTTTCTCGGTCCGGACCTGATACCGGGGATGAGTTTCCCGACCGGCAGCGCCGATCTGCTCGAGCAAGGTCTCCTCGACATCCAGCTCGATCTGGATATTTCGCCCCTGCAAGCCGGCCACCTCGATAGCATTCATCCATTGATAACGGTAAGGCTTCTGGACCGGTCCGAGACTCTGACGGGCTCGTTCGATGACGGATTTCACCGCCTTCTCGCCCATGTCCCGTTTTTCTTTCGGGTCGAGGTATCCGTACCTTTGGATATCGCGGAATCGAATGGCCAGGTCCCAGTCGTCTTTCTGGCCCGTGTGCCGCCCGCCAGTCTCATCCGATCCCTGTCCGGACTCCTCATCCTCATCCACCGAGGACTCGGACTGAAACACCAACACACCCTCGGGGGCAGGCGGTCCGGAAGGCCTACGAATCAGGATTTTTTTTTTAAGGCTTCCAGCAGTTCCTGGAGCAATTCATCCAAGAGCTCGGAGTATGGAAGACTCGAGAACTTACCGCTTTGAAGCTCGATCCGGTTTGCCAGCACCGACTTTGCGGCGGCAATGAACTCAGGATCGTCCGACGAACGGATCCCAGTGGAAGCGACGATTCGTGCCAAGGTGATCGATGCCCGCACCGAGGCTCCGCGCTTCACACGCGCGTGACTCCGGGTCATCCGTACGAGTGCCACGCACTCAGGGACCAGCCCAAGCGATACAGAAGAGCCCAGGTGTTCGGAAACAATCAATTGTTCTTCTTCCTCGCTCATCGGAGCGAGACCCACCCATTCCAAGCGGTCGAGCAAAGCCTCCGAGAGTGCCGAAGTCCCCACAAACTCACGCGGGTTCTGGGTGGCGATGACAGCGAATCCGGGACGCGCCCGGATCGCACCGAGCACCGGAATCTGGAGCAGCCCCTCATCCAAAGCAGGAAGCAGGACATTCTGCACCATCTCCGGCATCCGGTTGAGCTCGTTCATCAACAGGATACCGCCCTCTTCCATGGCCTGGAAAAGCGGCCCGGGCAAAAAACTCTCCCGAACGAATCCGCGCTCGAGCACCAACTTCGGATCGAATGAACCCACCAGTTTTTGCTCGGTATAACGCCCGTCACCGTCCACCCGGAATACAGGACGGCCGAGAGATCTCGAAACCTCGAGCGCGAGCGTGGTCTTACCTGTTCCGACCGACCCCTCGAGCAAGAGGTGGCGACCGGCCCGGATCAGGACCTCCATCCTCTTCTTTTCAACGCTTCTTCCGATCAACTTCAACACAGTTCCTCAGCTCGATTGCGTCTGGTACATGAACCAAATCATCAGAACCATCAGGATCAGAATGGGAATCTGAAGCAAGGCGAAAAGGAACAACGGGCTCTTCTGAACGGGAACATTGAAAGAATCCTTATTCGATCCCGATGCAGGATTCTGCGGCTCGCTCGGTTTTTCTTGATTCATGGGGACTCCCCTTTCCATTTCGAATTCCGATAACCGTACAAGAAGTAAATCGAAAGTCCGATCACCATCCAGATCCCGAAACGGACCCAATTGATCCATCCCAGCTCTGTCATCAGATAAGCACAACTCGACAATCCCAACAAGGGGATGAGTGACCAGGACTTCCGGTAAGCCTGCACCGACAATCCCACCAGGGACACCATGAAGACCACCATCGGAATCCGGTGCTTGAACACCTCCCACTGCCCGTTGTTCGAAAAGAACTCAACAATACCATCGCGGTTCCAGATCCAGGAAGAAACGGCGGTGAGGAGCACCATTGCAGGAAAGATCCACTTCGAGTTGATATACGGGGTGTAAAACCTTCCGGGAACCTTAGGCCGGTGCGGATCCATTCGCAATACACCGGCACAAACCAGAACAAACGCTGACAAAGTCCCGATCGACGTCAGATCCGTCACTTCCGTGAGATTCATGAACATACAGGGGACTGCGACGATAACTCCGGTCATCAGAGTGGAGAACCAAGGCGTTTGGAACTTGGGATGAATGGCCGAGAAGATCGGAGGAAGCAGCCCGTCACGGCTCATCGCCATCCAGATCCGGGGCTGGCCCAGTTGAAACACCAGAAGCACGGTGAACAGCGCCACAATCGCACTCACCGAGATGATGCCGGAGATCCAATTCACCGCGGCTCCCTCGGGCCCGAACACATAAGCAAGGGGATCACCCACCGCCAGGCGGTCGTATCGGACCATCCCCGTGAGCACCAGGGCCACCAGTACATACAGAACCGTGCAGATGACAAGGGAGTAAATCATGGCCCGTGGCAAATCCTTTTGTGGATTCTTGCATTCCTCGGCAGTGGTCGAAATCGCATCAAAACCGATGTAGGCGAAGAAGATCGCAGATACACCCTTCAACACCCCGGACACTCCATTGGGTGCAAAGGGAGTCCAATTCTCGAGCCGGACATAGAACGCACCCACTCCGATCACCAATAACAACACCCCGATCTTGACGAGCACCATGGCGTTGGCGATCCTTTTCGACTCCTGAATCCCCACATAAACGATTGCGGTCACCAGTACAGTGACCAAAAAAGCAGGGAAATGAAGGATGACAGGGATGCCGAGCCACCTCGGAGCATCCATCCAGGCCTGGTATGCTCGAAGCGCCGTGGGGGTGACTCCGCGGCCAGCCAGATCCGCCATGGCCACACCGGAATCGATCAAAGCCTTCACCTGATCGTATCCGCGCGAAGCGGTCAATAAATCCAAGGTGAGGTAATCCGGAATATGGAGACCGTAACCGGATAAGAAGGAGCCGAAATAATCGCCCCAGGAAATGCCGACCGCAATGTTACCGATGGCGTACTCCATCAGAAGATCCCATCCGATGATCCATGCGATCAGCTCGCCCAAGGTGGCGTAAGCGTAAGTGTAGGCCGATCCGGCCACCGGAATACTCGACGCGAACTCGGCGTAGCAGAAGGCCGAGAACGCACAGGCGATAGCCGTGAAAATGAACAGAAACACGGTGGCAGGACCACCGGACGATGCCGCCGTACCGATGGTGGAGAAAATACCCGCCCCGATGACTGCTGCGATTCCGAGCGCAGTCAGATCGACCACCCCAAGGGTCCGTCGGAGAGAAGCGCCTCCATGCGCGCCGTGTCCTTCCGGGATTTCCGATGCCTCCCGCAAGATGCGTTCGATGGGCTTGGTTCGAAATAAAGATTTCCAAATCATGGACTTGACGCACTCCCTTAAAGCGGTAATGATGAACGCACCCTAGTCTAGACCACAACCACGGAGAAATAAAGAATGGCGAGTCTTTTCATTAAAAAAGATCTGAAAAAACTGATCGCGGATGCGGGTGATCCGAACGCGAGTGAACACTCCCAATCCGGCGGTCTGAAAAGACACTTGAGCGCTCTCAACCTGACCCTGCTGGGAATCGGCGGGATCATCGGTGCCGGGATTTTTTCGCTCACCGGAATGGCGGCAGCAAACTATGCCGGCCCCGGGATTGTTTTCAGCTTCGTCATCGGTGGCGTGCTGTGCGCCTTCGCCGGGCTCTGTTATGCAGAAATGGCCGCCATGGTTCCGGTTTCGGGATCGGCTTATGCCTACTCTTACGCCACCTTGGGCGAACTGATCGCATGGATCATCGGGTGGGACCTGATTCTCGAGTATGCCTTCGGTGCCGTGACCGTGGCTGCGGCTTGGTCCGGATATTTCGTGTCCTTGCTTCACAAAACGCTCGGGATCGAAATGACCGACATCGTTTTGCGCTTCACCAAGGGTCCTTGGGAGTCGGTGATTCTGGCAGATGGTTCATCCGTAACAGGAATCTGGAATCTTCCGGCAAGCTTCATCTCCCTTTTCGTCGGGGCAATTCTCTACAAGGGAATCCGTGAGAGCGCCTCCTTGAACAACATCATCGTCTTCATCAAGGTCACCATCATTTTGTCCTTCATTTTCTTGGGATGGGGTGTGATCGATGCCATCAATTGGAACGCGAATCCTGCGGCAACAGGATTGGCCGCTCTGGTTCCGGCCATGGCTGAATCAACCCGCAATGGACAGTCCATTATGAGTTACGGATGGCCCGGCGTCTTGACCGGAGCGGGAGTGGTCTTTTTCGCCTATATTGGTTTCGACGCAGTCTCCACCACCGCTCAGGAAGCCAAAAACCCGCAGCGCGATCTTCCGATCGGTATTCTGGCCTCGCTCTTCATTTGCACCGCCATTTACATCCTCATGGCGCTCGTGATGACCGGCGTGGTGCCCTATAAAGAGCTCGCGGTACCGGATCCCGTGGCCGTGGGAGTGGACCGGATCGTCGCTCTTAAAGGTTGGAGTACCGGAGCTCAAAAAACTCTCGCCTTCTCGGTGAAGTTCGGAGCCTTAATGGGACTCACCTCGGTCATTCTGGTGCTCATGCTCGGCCAGACCCGGATTTTCTATTCCATGGCCAAAGACGGTCTGCTTCCTTGGTTCGCGGAACTCCACTCGAAGTTCCAAACCCCCCATAAAGCCACAGTAGTTACCGCCGTCTTCGTAGCCCTGTGCTCGGGTTGCATGCCAATGAGCCTGGTGGGAGAACTGGTCTCGATCGGAACCCTGCTGGCCTTCGTTCTGGTCTGTCTCGGAGTGGTGATTCTCCGGGTCAAGCATCCCGAAATCGAGCGGCCGTTCAAAGCTCCTCTCTTTTGGTTTGTCGGTCCAGCCGGAGCGATCTCCTGTCTGTGGGTGATGTCCGGGCTTCCACACGATACGTGGAGCCGACTCTTCATCTGGCTTGCGATCGGTTTCGTGATCTACTTTGGATACGGAAAACGGAATTCAAAGCTGCAAAATGCTTCAAATTGAAGTTGATTGTTCGCTTTTTGTTCGGTAATCTGATTCACGGATATGGAAAGTTTTCTAACCCCCAAGCAGAAACAGATCCTCGAATGGATCGAGGAATACCTCCGTTCGCATCAGACGATGCCTTCACGCAGGGAAATCGCTTTGGGCCTGGGGCTCTCCTCTCCCGCAACCATACAGCAGCACATTGAAGCGCTCGAGAAGAAGGGCTACCTAAAACGCGGAGAAAGCCGCGGAAGCCGGGCGCTTCAATGGACTGCGCGTTCCAAAAAGCTCTTATCGGCCATTCAAGCGGCCCCGACGCGGGCTTCCGAGGAGAGTGAGGGAGTGGACTCCGTCCCCCTGCTTGGATCGATTGCAGCCGGTTACCCGATCGAGGTTTTTCCCGACCCAAGGGAGATCAAGATCCCCCTCCAATTGTTCGCCACTCCCGGAGGGCCCTCGGTTCGCAAGGAAGACACCTTCGTTCTGACCGTCCGGGGCGACTCCATGATCGACGACGGAATCCACCCGGGAGACTGGGTGATTCTCAAACGAGCGAGCCGTGCCCGATCCGGTGAGACCGTTGCCGCACTCCACAACGGTGAAGCCACATTGAAACGTTACCACCCGACCGCGTCCGGGATTGAACTCCACCCCGCGAATCCGGCTTATCCGGTCATCCGGGTCTCATCCGATGATCGCTTCGAGATCCAGGGCATTCTGATCGGCGTGATTCGACGCTACACCTGAACCGCTTCTGAAGTGACATTTCCGATAGACCGAATCATACTGTTTCCATGCTCCGGTCGAGGCCTCTTCTCGCGATTTTTTTCATCGTTTTTGTCGATATCCTCGCTTTCACTCTGGTGCTTCCCTATCTCCCGTTTTACGCCGAACAATTCGGTGCGACGCCCACCCAGGTCGGACTCATCCTGACCTCCTTCTCATTCTGTCAGTTCTTGGCGGGCCCGGTGCTCGGACGGATGTCGGACAGCATGGGCCGAAAGCCAGTATTGATCCTGAGCCAGATCGGAACCTGTGTCGGGTTCATCATTCTCGCGTTATCCAATTCACTTTGGATGGTTTATCTGGCCCGGATCATGGATGGCATCACGGCCGGAAACATCACAGTGGCTCAAGCGGCCATTTCGGACATCACCAAACCCCAGGAACGTGCAAAGGCTTTCTCGCTCATCGGCGTTTCCTTCGGACTCGGATTTTTCGTCGGTCCTGCCATTTCGGCACTGCTCTCCCACTTCGGACATCAGGCACCCGCCTGGGGAGCTGCGGTCCTGTCATTCTTGAGCATCCTCTCGACACTTGCTTTCTTTCAGGACGCCAAGCAAGTGCATGAGGAAAAAAAGCCGTTCAAGATCGGTCTCGGGGAACTCTCTCACGCATTCGACTTCAAGCCACTCTTCAGTTATCTCCGCCAGGTCGAAGTTCGTCCCCTGCTGCTCCAGTTCTTCTTTTTCAACTTGTCGTTCTCGGCTCACATCTCTTGCTTCGCCCTGTTCGCCGAGAGGCGTCTGACCTGGAACGGCGCCCCTTTCGGACCCAAGGAAGTCGGTTACCTTTACGCCTATCTCGGACTCCTCGGAATCGGAGTCCGGAGCTGGATCATCAGTACTTTGATCAAGAAGTTCGGAGAGAAGGGAACCTCGAGGATCGGCTTCTTGGCGCAGGGCTTGGGGTTCACCACTTACGCCTTCGTGCAGACAGTCCCCATGGCACTCTTGGCTTCGACTCTGTCTTCGATTGGCTCAGGATTGATTCGCCCCTCGGTTTCGGCTCTCATGTCCCATGCGGTCGGTCCCAAAGAGCAGGGTTCTATTTTCGGAGTTGGACAGAGTTTGGCATCGATGGCATCGATATTCGCCCCCATTATCGCAGGGCTTTTGATCGGTCATGTGTCGCTCGAGGCATGGGCTTGCTTTGCAGGGGGAACGATGTTGATGGCCTTCTTCTTCCGATCGCCTTCCACCGTCCGTACTCCAGCCTGAAATGGAGACGGGAGTGGCGCGTTTCGAACCTTCCGATCCGGCGTTTCCACTCCCGTTTGACTCATTCCGTACGTGGGGTTTTTCCCGATACGGCTGAACAGTCGGCCTTTTCAAGAGAGGTCTTCCGGGCGATCTTTCGGTTCCGTTCCTTCTTGAGGGAAACAGAATCCAGACACCCGTTTGCCTTCTCCCCGAGATGAAGTCGGGACCCGACCTCATCCGACCTACTGCAGAGGCCCTCGTGCTTGCGCACTTATCGGCCTCATCTGCCACACTCCTTCACCGCTTGCGCGGGCTCCGACCTTCAACCTCAAGCCGGGTCGGAAAGAAGAGAGTGCTTCCGTGCTTTGACTTCCTTTCCTCCAGCCCCCGTAGTCCTTTTCCCTATCCGACCCTCTCGAATCCGTATTTTCCAGTAAGGATTCGTAGACACTGGCCTTCATCCGGCTTCACCCGGACTCGGCGGATCTCCCCCCGATGGTTTCGCTCCGACCATCGAGTAGACAGGTTCAACAAGGCGCACTTTCGTGCCAACCGGGGCTTTTGCTGCCCGGGGATGCGATTCCCCGGACTTTTCAGGTCCTGCTCAAAAAACCCCCTTCTCAGAGGGCTCTCCGGATCTGTGCTTCAGGCGGCAACCGGACGATTCCGCCTCCGGGACTTCAACCCGTAGGAAAGAGAAGCGAGCATCGCTGCTGTTTCTCCATCGAGGACCTCCATCCTCGACATCCGGATAGAGTGCAGATCGCGTGCCAAGCCACAGGCTCACTAAAATGGAGGAAGAGAGTCCTCTTACATGCAGAGTCGGACAAAAGCCGAAAAACGCGGGCTGATCCGGCTCACTGAAACCAAGTCAGGTCGTAAGTGTTGTTTGCGAGGTCTTGCCCGCTGATCCAACAACCGACCACTTGTTGATTGCTGCGCTCCGCTTCGCTGGCGCGGCATTCCTGGTACCCGGCAACAGAAGGATCGCGACTCTTGCACATGCAAGAAAAATGATCCGTCCAGAATCCGGTACCGTAAGTGTTCCGGATCAGGAATTCGCAACTTCCATCGTGACTTGGACGCTGTCCAGCGACGATGGAATAATGAGCCCCGCACTTCTCTTGCCTGAGCGCGAGTCCGAGTACACGAGGTTTAGTTTTGAATGCGCGATAGCCGTGACCTTCATCGAGAAGGTTCGAGCAATAGCCGATCCCGAGAGGATTCCCTTGCTCGAGCACCTCGTTCAACTTACGAATGATCTTCCGGTTTGATGCAAATCCGAGTCCGATGGATTTCCAGCGGGGCAAATTCATGGGCAGGAGGTTCGATCCTGAACATTCGCTGAAAACCTCGGTCAGAAGGGTCTCCAGCCTTTTCCCTTTGGATCGTCCATCGATAAACCGGAACTTCTCGATCAAAGACTGATCAATCCGGCTGACAAAATACGGCTGAGAAGAAACCTTGGCATAAGCGATCTCATAAGCTCCGGGGTTCATTCCTAAAATCGAAGACTGTTCCTGATACTCATCCCAGAGTTGCTGGAAGAGTGCCATGAGATCCGGCTCCTGCATCCGCGGATTCCCGTTCCTGAGTCGATCGATGGCACGATCCACCACATCCGCGCGACAAATACCCTCTTTTTCGAGACTCCGGAACACCCATGCCATCCTTGAAAAATCGAGGTTGTCGGGATTCCAATGCAAGGGCATGCGGACCTTATGTACGAGGGCGGTCCAGACGGGTGACGTCAAATCAGTCGCCTCGGGCTGGTTTTTAAAACGCCAGAAATCGATCAACTGGGAAGCGGTGTAAGCGTAGCAAGTGCTCAGCTCACCCTGATCATAAATGGGCATGCGGTCAAAGGGGTTTCCCCCGGACTCATAGAGATTGACCGAAGGACAATACCCGGGAATCCCTGCGTCCCCGGCTTGGGCCGGTGATTGAAATAGCATGGCAAATGAAAACAAGAGGATTGTCATCATGCGCCAGTTGTATCGGGCAGTATCCCAAAAGTAAAGTGATCCCACAGTAATCAAAGGAGTTTTTTGAGCAAAGCGATCCAAACCATCCGTTCCCGGTCCAGGGCGGGCTTCTCTAAAAACCCCACCGCCGAGTAGCGGGCCTGTTCTGAGCCGCCCTTCTTCAGAGCCGACAGGATGCAGTGATTCCAGCGACATACCTCATCTTGGGTCTGAATCTGACCGGGACCGAGAGTCTGGGCCCAATCCCGACAATTCAAATCAGGCTCCACCCAGTCCAGGGCTTTGAATTTTTCGGACCGGACGTCGGTATAGAAATCAAGACCGAGATGCTCCCCTTTCAAGACCGAGAGGGTCTTCAAAATCTCATTCAAGAGGTACCGCTGAAAAGGATCCTTGTCAGAAAGGACCTTGACCTGTTCGAACAGGCCTGGAACGCAAGTCTGCTCCACCCACATTCGGCACAAGAGGATACCGAAAGCGAGGGTATGCTTGCTCTCGGAAGCCAGAAGATCCTTGGCCTCCTCGGACTTCACCTTCGATCGGAGCAGTTTCACATAAAGCTGGGGCCTCGGATCGAACTTCAACTCATCGTACTTCTGGAGCAACTCTTCGATCTTGGTCTTCTCCAAACCTTCTGGATCCAACTTCTCCTCGATCGCCATCACCATCTTCGGATCGCTTCGGGACTTCAGCCAAACCTCGAGATTGACGAGACTCAGGATCTTCGGATTGGACTGGATCATTTCAATGATCATTCCGGAATCCTTCGTTTCGTTCATGAACTGGACCAAACGTTCCTCGGGAATCGGTAGGCCCAAAGACCCAAGAATCCAACTTGCGTTGAACGCACGGCGGGCATCAGGTCCTCTCAAATCGCGGTGAGCCAACCCGTAAACCAAAGCCCCCTGGATGATCAGCGCAGCAAGGACGCATCCCCTCACAGCATTTCTCGCGGCTGGATACAAGGCCAACTCCCGTTGGATGGAATTCTGGATCGACCACCACATCAGCCCGAGCAGCGACAGGCAACCGACAAAAAATGATCCGACCTCAGTGATGACTATCCCTGCAACGATGAATGCCGAAAAATACCCGAGCTTCCACTTCATGGGAATGGATTCAAACCACTGACCGTACTTCAGCCGGTTCACAAAAGGACTGAAACTCGACATGAAAAAAAATGCCGCCATGAATTGAAGGACCATGACACCGAACGGCCCCCCCTCACTCAGGTCTTTCAACAATCCGGAAGCAAACGAATTCAGTACCAGTTGTTTTTCTAGATCAGGCACCCAGGCTTTACCCGCAATCAGAAAAACCGCATAAACACAAGACATCAAGGCCAAGTGGAGCGCCGAGACCCAAAGCGTGCCCAGCATAAAACTGGCGCGATTCACGGGGATGCTCTTGATCCAACTGGAATTCCTCTGAAGCCCGACTCCGCCCGAGAAACCGAGCATCAGGATGACGAATCCCGGAGCCGCCAACAGCTCCCGATCCACATTGAGACGGGACCCGACAAACAATATCAGGATCACGCCAATCAGAGCCAGCCCGGCGGTCCTGAGCAAGTCCGGAATGAAAAACAGGATGAGCCGGATCAAGTGATCACCCCGCGATCCCGGGTGAGATAGATGAACAGCTCCTCGGCCGAGAGTGCTCGACGATCGTACAGAGCTTCCGCGTTTTCCGGTTTGGCCGCATCGAACTTCTGTTTCACCATGACATAGGATTCAGACCCGTCCGAATTCACTCCCACCGAAATGCAGTGGGGCTTGTGAAACACGGGGTGATCCTCCCCCAGTGTCCGCCTAAGCTTGACGTATTGGTTCTTGAGCTCCTTCACTCCCTGGTTGATCAGGATTCTCCGGTTGTCCAGCCACCAGATGTGATCGACGTAACGTTCGACCTCTGAAACCAGGTTGGTGGCCATGACCACCGCCCCACCCGACTTGCAGAAACCACCGAGGTAATCCATGACATAGGCTCGGGCACTCGCATCGAGTACGGAGGTGATCTCGTCGAGAAAGAGCACTTTCGGCTGAATAGCAACTGCGGCCGAAAACACCACTTGCATCTTCTGCCCACGCGAGAGCTCCTGGAAGCGCTTCGAAGGATCCACTTTGAATCTCTGGATGAAACTGTCAAACAAGGCCTGGTCCCAGGACCTGAAAAACTTTCCGTATTGCTTGTAGAATGTTCCGATGTCCCGGAAGGAATGGACCTCGATCATTTCTGAGACATAGCCGATCTGATGGTTGACCGATTGATCATTCCCCGAGAACGGAATACCGAAAGCGAGCCCTCCACCGGAATCGGGAGCCTCGTGCCTCATCAAAACCCTCATCAAGGTGGACTTACCGGCCCCGTTCTTTCCGAGAAGTGCATAAAACAGCCCTCCGTTGATCCCGAGAGAAACGTTCTCGAGGACCGTTCTGCCATAATACGCCTTAGACACTTCGGTGATCTGGATCAGATTGGCCATAGTGGAGTTCTCCTTCCATGATGCGCCGTCCGGATGCTGAAATCAACCTGCATTCAAGCACGTGTCCGGAGCAGGAAGTCCCAAACGGGCACCACGATATTGAAGTTCCGGTGCCCCATCAGACCGGGTTCGTGGTGACGGCGATGGTGCTCACGGATCTTACGGATGATCCCGAACTTGAAGAGCGGATGCGTAGCCGGAAAATGACAAACAGCGTGGACGACCTCGTATAGAAAGAAAAACCCTGCACCGATGCACAAGCCGAGGGCGCCGATCCAATCGCCCGCGTATCGGGAAAGGATCAGGCAGAACGGAAGATTGAGTCCGTATTGGATCAGCACCACCCCCCAGACTGGAAAAAGGATTTGATGGTAATCCCGACCGGAACGGGCCTCGATATCTCCGGCATCGAACCAACGGTGGTGCCGAAGGGTGTGTTCCACAAATGCGTGCGCTAAAGCGGGGCGCCTCCGGTGAAGGATCCACCGATGAGCCGAATACTCGACCCCGGAAGCGATTAAAAGAAAGGCGATCGTCCAGAAACACCACTCCCCGGTCGAAACACTGAGCCCTGCACCCTTCAGGCGAACAGCTCCCCAGACCACCAAAGGAAGACTGGCTCCGGTGGTACCCAGAAAATGAACCCCGCCCGAGTACCCGCGGGGGACCTGCATTTCTTCCCGATACGGCATGAATCCCATTGTCCGTTTCTGACCGCAAAAATTCAACGAAAGTCATGGAGAACTCGTTCATTCGAGGCAATCCATTGATTCTTTTTGACGCGAGGCGTTTCCAATTCTATCCTGAAATCAGCGGGGCGACACAGGGGATGCACTCATGAATCTCAATCTGATTTTGGGGCTGACACTCGGGGCTTGGATCATGACCCGTGGTGCAATCGGACAGGCATCGAATCCGGCTCTCTTTTTCGACACTCACGCCCTGATCATCGTCGGACTCGGGACTTTGGCGGCAGCCTTGATTGCCAGTCCTCCCGGCAGACTTCGAGAAATCGCCCGTTTTTTCATCAGAGGTGCATTTCTCAGAAAAGAACGCTCCAAATCTTACCTGGTGAAGACCCTCATCTCGGCCCACGCCTACATTCTCAAGTCCGGGGCGTCGCGGGTCCAGATCACGGACCGGATCCACCCGTTTCTGAGCGAAGGCATCGACTTGATTCGGGAGGGTCATCTCGACGGAGCCGAACTCCAGGAGGTCCTGGAACTCCGGGTCGGACAATTCAAACGCTCCTACCTCGAAGACGCCAAAGCACTTGCAGCCATTGCCAAGTTTCCTCCTGCATTCGGACTCCTCGGTGCTGCGGCCGGGATGATCACACTGATGTCGCAACTCGGCTCGGGCGGCAAGGACCAACTCGGACCCGCCATGGCCACTGCGATGGTCGCGACGTTCTGGGGTGTCGGAGTGGCCAACCTCATCCTGCTCCCGCTTGCGGATTATGCCCACCGCCTGGGGGTTGAGGACCTCGAAGCCCGGAACCTCATGGTCCAGGGGCTACTGCTGATTCAAAGGCGGGAATCTCCGGTGGTCTTGAAGGAAAAACTCGTCAGCTTTCTAAAACAAGAAGAGTGGGATGAGATCGAGAGACACTTTCACGATCAATTTCCGGATCCGAGGATGGGGGCATGAACCCCGCCTTCAAAAGTAAAAAGCCCGATATCCCGGAAGATTCGGTGACTCGTAGAATCCTCGACCATCTGCATGAAGGTTCCGAGGAACAGGGGCACGAAGGCGGCAATAACGAGCTTTGGCTCGTGTCCTATGCCGACCTGATGACTCTCCTTTTCGGATTTTTTGTGATGATGTACTCCGATGCCAACCATCTCGACAAGATCAAGGATGCGCTTCAGGATTCAACTTCTCTTGCGGAAACTCCGGTCAGTACGCCCGTACCCACTCCGGAACCGACTGCCACCCCTCAACCCGGACCGACCGAGCGCGAACAGACTCTCGAGGAGAGAATCAAGGTTCTCGAAAAACAACTGGCGACTGGCGGCCGCTTGCTGAGCCGGACCCCCTGCAGGATTTGTGTCACCTTCACTTCCGTACCCTGGTCACTGGAAAGTGAACTTCAAGCTTCGGACTCGGACATGATGATCCTTCATGTCACCCGCGGTGGACCGGGCGATCAGGCCGGGCTCCGCGCAGGAGACATTCTCGAGACCGTGGACGGGCAAGATACAAAAAAAGGAGATCTCTTCAAAAGCTTTCCGATCGGGAAGGAGGTCAAAGTCCAATACCGCCGACGGGGGGTCAGGTCCGAGACAGTGGTCAAGCTGGATCAGACCTCGGAAGATGCCCGGAAAATGGTGGAGAGCGAGCCTCCTGCCCCGGTCATCACTCTGTACGGACGGATCAAGGTGAGCAAGATTGGCATGCGGGAGCGGATCATGCGCTACATTCCTTCCGATATCGAGGGTCTACTCGTGCTCGAACACTGTCCAAGCTGTACCGAGCCCGGTAAGGATGACGTGATCGTTTCGGTGGACGGGGTTCCGGTCGACTCACCCGAAACCTTGTTGAACGGCTCGCAGAGCCCGGGCTTCATGGAGATCTGGAGTCCGGTGACCCGCACCTACCGGATCGTGCGCCCTCAACTTCATTGAGTCAAAAAAGCGACGCAAGAACGTGATCAATTTAGATTGAGAAAAAGGTCCGAATTCAGAGAGAATTGAGTCAATGACCCAGGAGCGGGCCCCCGACAGCCAGTCTTTCATCTTCATCCTGAAAGCCAAAGTGCTTCCGGATTCGTACGGCCAATTTCTGAAGCTCTACCCTCACTCCATCACTGATGCAGAACTGATCGACCAAGGCGATATCGATCAGTTTTTCGCTCTGGCGGAATCCGGCCGGAAGGGGATTCTGGTCGCTCACTTTTCAGACCGGGAAGAACTACTGAACCTGTTGAATCTGATGCCCCGCCTGCAAGCCCAGATCACCTCGCAAAAACTGGTGGTCATGGTGTTCGCCAAAGTCATGTCTGACAAGATCGAGACCGTGCTTGAAAAATCGGGATGCGCCACCGTACTCAAGTATGAGATTCCAGCACGGGGCTTCATCTACAAACTGAAGCGTCACCTCGCCGAACTCCATGCGGGTGATGTTGCAGCCAAAGCATCCATCGAGAAAGCGAAGAAAGCCCAGAAGCGCGCCGCGTGGGATGCGGAATCGGCACAAGCCAAGAAGAAACAGGGTCCGGTCCATTTCAGGGATCTCGGAAATCAAGTCCGTCTCTCGCCTCCCTTGCTCACCAAGCATGATTTTTGGTTATTCCGGAAACGTCCCTACATTCGCCGGTATAAGGGAAATTGGATGATCGAGTTGATCGGACCCAGCCCGGCCTCCGGGAAATGGAAGCTCTCGTCCAGATTCTCCTCGCTGTTTCCCGAGGCGGACACCACTTGGGAATGGGTTCAGCGCGAACCTCCCGGAAAATTCGGTGATGAATTCAATCCCGCCCCGGCAATTTGGGTCTTCGTAGGAAAAAAACCGGAATACAGCTGGGTCGTGAATCGCTGGGCTTTCATCAGCGAGGTTCCAGGACTTTACTTCATCGAGGACGGTAAAGTGCTCGAGGTCAGGTTCTTCGAGACCGAGGAAGGGGTGCTCGACATGTCGGACAACTCCGCCGCGGCAATCGAGGCCTTTCCTAAAATCCAGGAAACTTACGACCAGGATTACTACCTCGAATTGGAGCGACTCGAAAAACAGGACATGAGCATCACGCTCGACCCCCCACCCAATCTTCCGTGGACCGATCGGCTCGATTCGGCCGACATTCCCCCTCCTGCCTGGAAGCAACATGACCTGGAGAAACCGGAAGGTCCCGAGTGGAACAACAACCTCAATCCGGAAGTAGAGAAAGAATCGAAGGACAAGCCCCCGACCGAAATGGCCGAAGAGTTCACCTTCCCGATCGGCGCGCAGGCCATGCGGGATTGCGGTCTCCGCGCCACACTTCGAGGTGAAGACATCGAGCTGCTTTCCTACTCGGAAGAATCTCCGCTCCTGACCTTCGGCGGCCCCTCCGATCTCAACCTGAAAGAAGCGGTCGCGCTCGAGGTTCGCTCGGAGAATCTCGGTCCCGCTCTCGACTTCAAATTAGTCGGTGTGATTTCTTCGGTGCAGAAAGATGAATCCGGAAGGGGGGTCTTCCAACTCACCCTGCATCCGGACTCCCACAAGAATGTCGGGAAAATCCGTGAGGCGATCGAGCATCGGCAGGCGGAAGTCCTCGACTTCTTCAAGAAAGCGAAGGGCATGTGATGGCGGACCCCACCGACAACATCGATGCCGAGCAGGTCCTGAAAGACTACCTGTCGAATAACCACATTCTGATCATCGATGCCATTTCGAGCGGGCGGACCAATATCGCCTCCTGCCTGGGCAAATTCGGAGCCCAGCGTCACAAAATGTCGCTAGTGGGCACCCTCCACGAAGCCCGCGAAGAACTCAAAAAAAACAAGACCAAGGTCATCTTCGCAGACTTCATGATCGGCAAGGACTCGAGCCTCGACCTCATCCAGGTCCAGAAGTCACTTCAGGAGCAGGAGCGCATCAAGGACAATCTGTTCGTCCTGGTGACTTCGAACGCCTCCCAGTCCACTGTGGCCAGGGCGGCCGAAGAGGACGTCGATACTTTCATCATCAAGCCCTTCTCACTCGATACGATGAAGAAAGCCCTGATGAATGCAGTCAAGGTGAAGCTCCATCCCAATCTGTACCTCCGACTGATCGATGAGGGTAAAGAGCTGCTATTCAAGGGAGAATACCCCGCCGCACTGGATAAATTCAAAGCTGCGATGGATCAGAATGATACTCCGACCCTGGCTTGTTTTTATCACGGCCAGGCGGAAGCCATGATGAAGGCTCTTGATCTCGCTGAAGGGAGCTACCAGAACGGTCTCTCCTACAACCAGATCCACTACAAGTGCCTGGTCGGTCTCTTCGATCTCCTCTACAACGAAAAGCGCTACACCGATGCCTACGATGTGATGAAAAAACTGTCCCAGTTTTTTCCTGCGAATCCCAAGCGACTTTCGACCGTATTGCGTCTCTCGGTCCTGACCAACAACTTCCAGGATGTGGATTCCTTTTATAAAATTTTTGTCGAGATCGACGAACGCTCGGAAGACTTGATCCGTCACATGTGCTCGGCATTGGCGGTCTCAGGAAGGCACTTCCTTAGGCAAAAGACCATTCCCAGAGCCATCGAAGTGTTCGAGAGTGCCGCCATCAGTTCGGCTGGGCGTCCCCAATTCCTGCTTTACATCATAGAAACCCTGGCAGAATACCGCCTACTGGAACAGACGGATCCTTTTCTCGGCCGTCTCGGTAAAGTCGCTCCCGGCAGTAAAGAGCACCTCGCCGCGCAATTTCTCACCCTCGATCCGTCGATGGACATGAAAGATGTGGTGTTCCGGGGTCGCGCAGCCCTCAAGGACGGCGTCGAGCATCCGGCAGTTTACGAGAAATTGATCAATTGCTCGATTCTGGCAGGCTACAAGGACGCCGCACTCGAACTGGCAGACCAGGCCCGGAGGAAATGGCCGGAGCGGGAAAAATACTTTCTAAAGGGGATCAGCGCAGAAGACCTGAAGAAGCTCTCCTCCGGCTGAGCCCGATCTTCAACCGCGCTCGATATTCTGAAGCTTCCGGCGCTGCTCTGCCAGGTATTGGATTTCGGCATGGACCGTATGAGCCAGATCACCCTTCCCCTGCGAAACCAAAAAAGACTGGATATCGTCGCAATGGAAGAGCAGAAGGTTCAGACTGCGACTCAGAAGCTTGGCCGCGTGCGAAAAAGCAACGGCGTTCTTGCACACCTGAAGCACCCGATCCGAATCGAAGGGTTTTTCAATCACTGCAAAGACCCCTTCCGAAATGGCCTGAATCAAATCCTTCCGGTCCAGATAACCGCTGATCATCACCACCGGAACATCGGGATTGATCTTTCTGACCAACCCGAGAAGCTCAAGACCCGTTGTCCCGGGCATCTTATGATCGGTCAGTACGAGGTCGGGGGTTCCGAGACGGAATGCATCCAGCATCGACTTCGAATCGGTAAATCCGGTAACCTTGTAGCCCAGTGATCCCACAAGATCCGAGAGAATCTCAACGATCTCGGGTTCGTCATCGACCACGAACACCTTGCCTTGCAACTCGGTTTCGCCACCGGCGGAGACATCGATCATTCTTTCAAAATCACCAAAATCGCTCATGTTGACTCCTGACCAAGCCTACTCAGTGACTGCCGCCACCCTGGAAGTACTTTTCATAGTAGTCGACTCCGTCCGGACTCTTCAACTCTTCTAATCCCGGCCTTTTTCTTTTCGGAATGGACGGGGCCGAGACCGCAGCGATGTCGACGACTTTGGCGTTCAAGTCGGCAACCGCCACTTGTCCTGAGGAAGACTGCGGAATGTCCTTCAGCAGCTCGGGTTGGTAAGTCCGGATATCTTTCAAGGTGACCTCAAGGGCCTTCTGTTCGAGAACCTTCAGGCTCACTTGTGCCGGATCTTTATTGACAGGAAGAGAGCTGGCCACGCGGATCTCACCCAGATCCTCTTTGGAGATCTTTCTGAGCGGGATTTCGACTCTCTTGGTCAAAACCTCTGCGGTCATACCGGTCTCAACAACAGTGGCTTTTCCCCGGGTCGGAGCCACTTCGACAGCTCCTCTGAGAACCGAGACCGAAGTCTCACCCTGCCCCTCATCCGAAATGAAAAAGTCTGTTCCGCGCACACCCATGACTGCCGACCGGGTGCGGATGATCACTTTTTTCCGCGGCCCTTCTTTTGAAATGACTCCCCTGATCCTACCGTAAGCCAAACGGATCTCCGGCACCGTTTTGACCTCACCCTTCCATGAAATGCGGTAAGAGGATCCGGGTCCGACATAAATCTGATCGCCATTGTCGTAAATGACTTTCACCTTGGCTCCGGGAAGGGTTCGGACCACGTTCCCGTTTTCCACCCGGTCCGATGCTTTCAAATCCTTGACCCGGTAGTATTCCCCTTCGAACGAAGCAATCACTCCATCATCGGCTGCCACCTTGGGATCCAGCTTTTTCGAAGGCCGAGTGAAGATCTGGGCCCTCCCCTCGACCTGTGCGACGGTTGCAACTTGGGCATCCGAGGCCAACACTCCGGTGGCGAACCCCATGATCCAGAGTGGAACGAATAGCGAATGTGTCAATTTCATAATCGTGCACCTTTCCCCGACAGCCTGTTATGATAGGGGTACACATGAAGAATCGCAAATCCCAATTCCACTCGGTTTTCCTTCTGATTTCTCTTCTTTCGGCCCATTGGTGCCAAGCCAAAGAATCGGGATTTGACTATCCCGAATTGTCCGTGGTCCCCCTGGCCAGCGACAGGCTGGTGCAACAAAAAGAGACGGACCGTGTTGAAGGCTTGAAAACGCATGCCAATATCCTCTTCCCCGCTTCGCTGACCTTCATAGCCGGAGCCGGATTACTCGCTGATGGTCCCAGGGCGGGTTCTCAAAGTGACCTGAATGGGGCCGCACCCTATATCGGAATGGGCGTGGGCGCCCTTTGGTGGGTGGCAACTACTGTTTGGATCCGCCCGTTGGACCCTTACGGCAAGGGACTTGAAGAAATTTCGAAAAACACCGGTAAGTCCACGCGCGACCTCCTGACCCGCGAAAGGATGGCAGAGGAAAGCATCCGGAGAGCTGCCAAGGTCGCCAGAAGAATGAAGTGGCTTTCTGTGGTGAGTAACCTTGCCGTTTCGGCACTGATGGGAAGCGCCGGCAAACCCGATGGCTTCAGCAACGCATTGGCTGGAATATCCGCGGTAGCATCACTCACTCCGCTGATTTTCAAGCACCGCTGGGAAGAAACCGAGGCTCTCCAGGAAGAGTACAAAAGAAGGATATACGCGCCTGTCGCCGGACCGACCTTGCTCAGTGACCCGAACGGACTTTCTTTGTCTCCGGGCGTATCCCTGTCTCTCCGTTTTTGAGCGCTTCTTGCGGCTTGAGACTCACCAGTACCTTTGCAAGCTCGATGCTCTGATCACGAGTGAATCCGAGCCCCTTGGCTCCCAATGCGTATTCGTAAGCGGCAGAGAAGTCTTTCCATGCTCCGGGGCCGTGAGGAGCCATTTCACGGGCCAAATCTCTTGCTTCACCCGTCGTCAGCCCCGGACCGGATGATGACGTCAGGTAATCAAACAGATCGATCCAAGCCTGGGAGACCTTTTCTTTCCGACCTTCGCCTGATCGTGCGATTCCGGCTGCGAAATTGCCGCAGTCCTTCCGACTCAGTCCGGACCGTGTCGCGTCCGAACACCACTTTAAGATCTGCTCGAAATCCCGGAGTGCTTGGGCCGGATCTCCTTTGAATTCGACAGACAAGGATCTTGCGAGCTCCAAAGAAGCATCGAGGTCCAAGTCGAGCACATCAGAGGCACTGGCCGCCCGGAATACCGCGATGAAGGCCTCGGTGGTTGCTTCATCCCGGAGAGCGAAATCCAGGGCACCGGTCATTCGATTTTTCCGGCTGACACCCGCGATCCCGAGGGTTTTTGACACCCGAATGAATCGCTGGGCCGCACCCGAACACCCTTGAACCGCTTTTTTTGCGATCTCGATCGCCTCCGGGTCTTGAAGCCGATCATCGGGATCTTTCTTCAAGTATGCATGAAGCGTGATGAATTCCTTAGAAGCACGGCAATCGGTCAGCACCTTCGCATCCGGAATCGCGGCACTTGCATCATTCAAAAGGAGGGGCATCAGCAAAAAAAGAAAGCTTGGGTTCATAGCTCAGCATTATATATCATGGAGAACGGATGAACACCGCTAAGCCGGACCCCTGGAAGAAATCATCGCTATCTTTCGAATGGAAAGGTCAGCGCCTCGATTATGATATTCCACATGATGTCTTCTCCACTCAGTGGATCGACGACGGAACCCGGCTTCTCCTGGATCACCTTCCCGGCGGGGCACCTGATCGTTTCCTCGACCTCGGGTGTGGATACGGGGCGCTGGGATTGCCCATAGCGCGGCTCCACCCCGGGGCCGAAGCCCTTCTCGTCGATCGCGATCTGTTGGCAGTCAAGTGGGCCGCGAAGAATGCTGAGCGCAATCGATTGCCGAATGTGCGTTGCATCGGAAGCCTGGGGTTTGACTCCATTGAGCCCGGCCAAAAATTTGACTGGATTCTTTGCAATGTCCCGGCCCGGATCGGTCCTCCATTCATGAGAATGCTGTTGGAAGGGGGAAACGGCCTCCTGAAACCGGGGGGTGAGCTCCGGATGGTGATCATCCGGGATCTGCTTCCCTTGCTGGAATCCACCGCGGAATCCACAGGCCTGAAGTTGGATCAGCTCGCCTCCGGTCCACGACACCTGATCCTCGGCCTGACTCAATCCGATCGCGCCTCTTCCTCCCCGGATGCCGATCTTTATCTCAGGGACAGGGTCGAGATCGAAGGGATCCCCTTCGACCGTCCCTTCGATTTAGGGGGTGACGACCCAAAACGTCTTCGATCCATTCTGCCCCTGTTTTTAGAGACTCTTCCCCGCAATTCCAACCCGGGTCGTATCCTCTGCGTCAAGAGCGCCTATGGCGCTCTGCCTCTGCTTTGCCACAAGCGCTGGCCCGAGGCTGAGGTCATCACCTTTGACCGGGATCTCCTGGGAGCGCGCTTCACCCTTCGCAACCTGGAGTCCCGGTTCCCGACGTCTTCCGTAAAAGTCCTCGAGTCGCCCGGTTTGGAGGAGCTTCCTCTCGATCCCGAATCCTTCGATCTGATCACTTACGAGGTCTCGCCCTCCATCGGAGCTTTAGCGGTGTCGGATGATCTCTCGCGGATGCACTCCCTCCTGACCTCTTCGGGAGGCGCTCACATCATCGCCCATGACCGCAGTTACCGTGATTTTTTAATCGGATGGAGAGGTCCGGGCCGCTTGACCCGAATTGCAGGCCGGGATGGCTTGACCGTGTTGCAAATGACACGCTGATCAGTTTTTTTCCCGCGGTTCTACATTCTGAAGGCCAATCGACCGACAAGATTCAGGCATGGTCTCATTCTTCACTCTTCTATTATCGCTCTCAGCTTTCGCTCAAACCCAGACTCCAACCGGTACGGATCTTGACTCGATCTGCCGTGAGGCTGCTCCCTCCCAGCCCTGGATCGTCATAGACGATGGATTTTGCGAGGTTTGGCTCGAAACTCGTGCAAAAATCACAGCAGAAAACATCCTGCCCGCAACAGGCAAACTGAATGCCGTTCCTTCCTGTGCCGAAGCGATTCCTTCGCCTTCCCCCGTCAAAGCCACTGGTGACAAATGGAAAGTCCGTTTGTACGCCAGCCACTCTTTCACCACTTACTTCAACTCCGACCTGAAGATCGACTCCTCCCGTTACCAAGTCTCGATTCAGGACTACGAATGGGCGGAGCGGAGCTCACGCGAATTCTTTTCCCCGGAAACCTGGAAGAAAGAAGGGAACAATCCCTTTCAGATGATCGACGAACCTACCAATACTTTCACGGTCAGCATCGAAAAGAACGGAACCGAGTTCTTTTTGTCTGCGTTTCATCCCAAATACCTCCAGAAAGACGGTCAGATCAAGCAAATGACCGGCACTATCGATGGCGTGGCCATCGACCGGATGCAAGCCGTGAACACACCATTTTACGGTTATGTGCACACACCGGGAGAGAGCAAAATCGTACAGAATCGCTGCACTCACAAACAAATGGAATTCACGGTCGGTGCGGGAAAACGCTTCACCCTCGCGAGCGGAAAAGCCGGATCGCTCGTTTACACTCCATCGATCGCGACAGGAGTGATGGCGGGAGCATGCGTGACTCAAGCGGTGAAGCAGGGAGAATGGTGGGAGTTCGATGGCAATACCGACCGGATGCAAATTCAAGGCTTCGGTGGAAACGTGACCAATCGCCTCGAGTTCAACTCCCCGAACGAACGCTTCGGTCTTTTCTACGAGAACAAACTCGGACTCTATCACATGAAGCACGGGTTCATGGACGGAACACAAGAGTACAATCTCGGATTCATGGGAAACAGCGTCGGGATGAAGTTCATGATCCACAATCCGAACCGGAAGCGCGCTCCCAGCTCGGAACCCTGACCTCGCCGTCTTAGCACGCATTTTGCTAACAGGGGGGCATGTTGTTTCACATCCTTGCTCTCTTTGTCCTTCACTCCCCCGCACAAGCCAGCCCGACTGCAACTTCCATCGTGGCCTTAGACGCCATGCCCGGAGAGATCCCTTTGGTCTATTTGTCCGACGGCACGGTTAAGGAGGTCCCAGCCGGCCGGGAGGATTCCATCCGTCGACTACTTCAACAGTCTGAACCGGATCACTCCATCTTTCAGTCGTCGGACTCCGAAACCGTGTACGAAGCGGACACATTAGACGAATCCCAGATGAACCGATGGTTCAAATCCATGAATCGAAGAACTCGCTACCGCGCTCAATGCTACAATCGGGCACATATCTGGGCTTTTGAAGCCAATCGCGACCTGGGCATCCGATCGGAGAAGGTCTTCATGTTTTTCTCATCCCGCTACATCAGGGAATACCACTACCGATGGTGGTTTCATACGGCACCCCTCACTCGGGTCAAAACCGCCCAGGGGTCGGAGGAGCGCGTCATGGATCCGGGATTCTTCGACCGCCCGGTCTCCCTCAAAGCTTGGTCCGATGACTTCATCAAACCAAAAACCCCATGTAAAAAAGTCTCACGTTATTCAGAATACGCATCGCTTCCCCACACCGAATACTGCTACTTCATGATGGCTCCGATGTACATGTGGCAACCGAAGGATCTTGAAGCTGTAGACAACGGCGCTCCGGTGAAGGAACGCTTCGAAGAATTCGACATCGAAACGGCCTACCGCCAGGCATTCTGGAAATCGTCAACGCACTGACGGCCCCTCAGAAAACTTGATTGGAATCGATCCTGAACCGATCAGAGATCGATGCACTTCAAATCCATCTTATCGACGGCCATTCTCGGTTCAATCCTTACTCTGGGCGCCACCTTGGTTCATGCCCAGGGTCCTCAACTCGTAGTCACGCCACGAACCGAGAGGACAGTTCAACCCAAGACAAAGACTCCCCTACCGAGTACCGAGTTCACCATGCCCAAGGATGCCCAGCGCAGCGCCTGGGGGGTGTGGTCCGACCTGATGGAGAGCTCGATAACCTTCGAAAAAAAACCGATCACCGTGGTCGGGACTGAACAAGTCTTCATGTTCGGCGGCGAAAAAGAGGGCTCATCCTCACGTATCACACGCGTAATGGGACCCGAATCCGGGGAGTTTAAAAAACTGATCGAAACCCTGGATGAGTCGAAGCAGGAAGAATTTGTCCGTGACCTGATGGATGGCTGGGCCAAGGGACGCTATCGGAGCAAGACAACGGTCGTGGATGCCGCCGGTAAACAGAAACCGATTGATCTGAAACCCTTCCAAAGCAAGGACTACAATTCCATCCCCTATTCGGAAGTGAAAAAAGACTTCGATTCCTGGTTAGGCCTCACCGAAGACAGGCCATTCAGCTTCCTGAACCAATCCACCCGCTCTAAAATGTTTAACGGGCAATTCACAGGAATGAGCGGAAAAGACAACTGGGGTAAGGGAAATTACAACAAAAAAGCCGAATACAAAAACTGGAAACCTCATTTCGGGGATGCCGAGCGATTCCTGACCGATGCTCATGGGACTTCAGTAGGTTGGGAAATGAACTTCAAACCCCAACGCTCTTACGGAGAATTCGAAGAAATGATCTCCTGGTACAGGAAGACCCTTTCAAACCAAGGAGTTCTATTTGAAGCGCCCGGACACCAATGGATTGTATTTCCCGAATACAAGAATCTGGCATCCAACAGCGAAGCCGACCAGAAAGTCCGAAACAAACTGGCCGACATTTATCAGAACATGCAGGCTCATACAGTTTTATCCGGTATCGAAGGCGGTACAGGAATCGAAATTGCCGACTTCAAGGACCTGCAAGACACGGATTATCTCAAACAACACGAAACAGGCCGGGGTGTATTGCGCCTGGAACGCAATCGTTTCCAAGTGGACGGGGTCCCCTCTTTCAATCTCGAGCAACGGGCGGGAACCAAGTTGGATAAGAACCGTCGTTTTCTCCAGTCTTGTTTGATCTCACGTTATGCTGCAGCCGAATTCGACGACCTGGGCAATGCTGAGTACGAACTTCACAAATTTGAAAAAGGTGACCTCGCTAAACGCTTCGGCCTGAATGACCTCGAGGTGAAACAGGCGATTGCAAATATCCAATCCGTAGAAATGTCCAAAATGAAGGGTGGATACGAGCAAACCCGGAAACTCCAGCAGGAATTCTGGCTTCCCTTTTGGAACTGGGAAAAAAGCCCCTATGTTTCCGCTGCAAAAAAAGAGGAGCTCAAGAAACTCACCCAATCTTTCGTGAAAAACCTGGCAGCAATGAAAAACCCGGATCTCGACGGGATCCGAGCACACTTGAAAACCTGGGTTTCATCGAGTGACTTGAAGAGGGACATCGAAACCTACTTGAAACCAAAGCCTCCCTCCTACTCTCAGAATCCGGAATTCGGAGGATTCAACTCAAAGAATCCGAAAGGCGTGGATGTGAACAAGGTGGATCTCGGGATCGAATACACCGCGCGATTCCCGACGAGAACCAAAGTCGTCCTGAGCGAATATCCCCTTCCTGAAACAGGTAAGAAAACATGGATTGCGACACAGTCGGATCTCAGTGTCGAAGAGAAGAAAAAGGTCATCGAAGACCTTGCGAACGACCTGGCCCAAAGGATGAACGGAGGGAAAAAAACCCCGATCACCTCACTCGCTGACCCCGGCCACGGACACTCCATGGTGATCGCGTATGAATTCAGAGACCAGAACAGCCAGAAATGGCGCGTCGAGTGGGACGGGGTCGGACGTGATTACGACAAGAACGGAAAATTGATCGAACCATCCATCCGCGGCGGGCACATCGAGGTCGTGACTCCTAAGTTCAATCCCGAGTCCAATAAAGTGGGAGCGGTCTTCGAAGCATTTGAAGCCAAAGGGATGAAACCCTCATTCGCCATGGGAGGGGGCCACATCAATGTGGACCTCGCTGTATTCGAAGGGCGTCCGAAGGCCATGGCAAGGTTCCTTTCAGTGTTTCTCGAGAACCGGGCGACCATCGGAATGCTTTACCAACATCCGGGACGACTCGCGTCAGCTGAGCCTCATACGGTTTCTAAGAATCTTCTCAACAAACTCAAAGACTTCAATGGGACCGAGTCAGAACTGAAGAAGCTCCTTTACGATGAGAAGTTCTTCAATACCCGCCTCGGAAGAAAAACAAAATACACCCAACTCGACGTCTCGGCCTATTTCCAGGACATCATCCCACCGGAATACCTGACAGCGGACTTCGATCTCAAGAACGACCCATGGAGGAAAACCTTCAACGTCGACCCAAAGATCAGGAAGGCCGAGTTCCGTCTCTTTGGCGCCCCCAGAACACCCTCCGAGGCTGAATCGCAAATCAAGCTGGTTCGCTCAATGATCGACTATGCCTTGGACGACACCGCCCCACTGAGCGGAATGGCCCAAGATGTCAATTATGAGAACTGGGCGAAGAATCCCAAAAAAGCAGAAGAAGGATTAGCCAAACTCACTGCCCAGCTCGGACTCAACCCGGAGGAATACAGGGGTTACCTGTATGACGGTTTGAGAATCACGGAAGACTGGAGAACCTCCAAGAGCCATGTCCCTTATTCAGAAAAAATGGCTCTGTTTCCGAAAACAGAAAACTGGAGTCCTGCAGTCAGTGAACGACCGGCAACACAGTCCCTGCGCGCCGAAGAGTTCCGATGGACGGGAACGGTAGATCAAGAGTCCCAAAAATTGTTCGATCTCAGGCGGAGTGCCGCTGCACGAGCCGAGGTGCTGAGGGAAGAAGCGGGTTCCATCGAGCGGGTCAATCTCACCACCCGGAACCTGCCGACTCGCACTGAAATTCTCGAAGCGTTCAATGAAAGGCAACTTGCTGCCCTGGAACCTTTGGAAGCACTGGATCTGCTCCGAATCCACTCCAAAAAGTTGAAGCCCGAAGATCTCGAACGGATGACCTCGGACATCGTCTCAAGAATGTCGTCTTGGAGTTTGAATCGATTCGACCCCCAGGATGAGGATTCTCTCTCCCACTTCTTCAATTCAAAAAAATTGAAGCAAAGCAGCGAAAGATCCAGGTTTGTCGCCCATGCATTGCTCAAGCACGGAGACGACGAGATCGCCGCTGCCCTCGTAAGACAACTCGCCTTCTACCCGGATCCCGAAATTTCCGGGCCGGTGCTAGAGGAACTGATGAAGCTGGATGATCCCAGAAAAGCCTCTCTCTTTAAAAGTGCAGACCTCGCTTCAGTCCTGGATGAAACCAAGAGTCTGAAAAGATTGTCTGACTTTTCCCGCAGCATGGATCCGGGTAAACTCCCACCGGGTGCCATTGAACCGTTGAGCCGATACTGGTCCACCGCCGTCCAAAGGTACAGTCGCCCCTCTGAACTGAAGTCCGCCTATTTCGCTCAGAAGGAGCTCACCGGGGGCACTGCTGCCTCCCATAACGCATTGAGCGACCTGATGAAGCACCCCGACGAAAAAGTCAGGAATGCCTTCTTGAAAGGGGCCATTGCCAGGAATGACAAGGACGGAATCAAGAATATGCTCACGGGCTTCCTGAATTCAAGTGAAGCCGAAAGGAAGTTCGCTGCCAGTCTCCTCGATGAATCATTCCCGAAAGCGTTTCGAGATATCGAAAAGATCCAGGCCCCTGACCTGCCACTCTACTTGAAGGCTGCCTACGATCGGTCGAGGAACCCGAAGATTCCACTCGCTGAACGCCAGGCCCTCTCCAAGAAACTGGACCTGATTTTGAGCCGCCCACAGTCGATTCCCCTGTTGGACCAGACCTTCCAACTCTACCTGGAGAACACCCGGGATCGGGAATTTGCTCGCTGGCTGGCCGAACGTGCGGATCGTTCCGGAAAATACTCACTCACCCTTGCGGCGATCGAGCGGAATCCGGACCCCGTGATCCGGAAGGAACTCCTGGCCTATCAGCATCAAAATCACCCGAAGGAAACCTTGCAGTTCATCCAGAACCGATTCGATCATCTGGAGATTCCGAGAAAAGCCGAGTTGCTGGGCGATCTTTCCGAATTGAAGCTCAACGCAAGCCAGAGGAAAAAGGTCGGAGAAATGGCAAAAAGCCTGTTTGAGTCCTATCCATGGGGCCTTTCCAAGGATCAAATCAAGGGCGCTGCCCGGGCCCTCGACCTGAAGTACAAAAGTGCGGAAGACTTCTCCCGTCTTGCAGAAGGATTGTACGACGAGTCCATTAAAAAACAGCTGTACCGTTATTCGGCTACCCATCAGCTCAAGTCCGCAAAAATCGGGACCCACGCATACCACTCAGCAACGACCTTTGCTGTGGGAAGTCTGACCCATGACCCCGTGGTCTCGTTTTTGGCCATGGAATCGATTCAGGATGAGCTGGGACCCAGCGGAAAACGAGCCATGCAGTACTTGGCGGAGTCGCCTTACCCCCGTCTCAGTCAGGGTGCTCAGGAATACCTAAAGCGTTATCAGCAAAAACTGAGAACGATGAAACTGGAAGACCTCCTGGAAATTCCCCCCTACGAGAGAGTCCTGATGGCCCGGGATTTGAAGAATGTCCGAGCTAAAGATCCCACATTCGTACAGAGCCTCAGGGATCAGGAAGCCCGTTGGATTTCCACACTCCCCGAGGAGCAGGCCCAGAGCCTGATGAAGTATGTGGGAGCGGACCTCGCTGATCCTAAACTTCCGAAGGATCTCCAAAAAACCTACGGTGAGATTTACTCCCGACTGCCGTTGTCCCGGGAATCGAGAATCCTCCATGCCTCCTCCATGATGGGAGCTACCGACCCTGCCGTTGTGAAACAGGTATTCGAATCTCTCGGAGACGTATCGATCCAGGATCTCGAAACCCTGATCTCTGCCAGCGGATCACGCGAGTCCGGGACTCAGCTGATGGAAAAAATCATGAGCCATCCGGAACTTTCGAAAGCGGACTTCAATCACGTGGATGAAGCCCGCGGGCGTCTGTTGTCCCGATTCAAGGAACTCCTCACCGAGGAGAAATCGGGAGTGGCGCAAGGCCGGGTCCGCGCTGCGTTCAAAAAACTGCCTGATCCGGTTCGTTCGAAGATTTATCTCGATATGAGATACGAAATCCTGGAATTGCGTGAAGGCTGGGGATATGCCTTGGACTACAATCCAGAGAACCGGGCCATGCTGGAACTGTTCGGGGGCGAAAGTCCAGAATTTGCCGAGGCCGTTCTGAAGCAAGTGGACCCCGGTGCCGACACTCTTTCGTTTCTAAAGAAGCTGAAGGAACGACAACTAGCCAGAGGAAGATCACTCACCGAATGCAATGTCTTTCTCGATGTTCTCCGGGCAGTGGGAGGCCAATCAGGGCCTTGAAGATCGGCCGTTCTCGGCACGGATCAGGTCGAATGCCGGACGGGTGGTCCCGAAAGCTTCAAAGGAGTATCTCGCTTCGGGATTCTCACCCTCGCGGATATCCGACAATCTCCAGGCCAGTGCCTCTTTGAATCCGCAAGCATTTGCGGATTCAATATAGGCCCTCGTATTCCGGAACTGAAGTTCATCACTGTAGCAATGCGTGAAATAAGCCTGACCGAACTCACCCAGAATGACGGCTTTTTCTCCCGCACTGGAGTACTTCCTGATTTCATCACACCGGTGAATCCGTCCGCGATCCGCGTAGGAGTGGAAGTCGAAAAAATCGGCACAGGCCATGGATCCCTTCCGCTCGAACAAGGAACCCGGCAACATCAACAAGGGATGCAGTCGGAGCGATGCACTGACCGGAGTGGACTCAAAACCCGCCTGGGAGTGAATGAAAGCGCGCCAATCGCACAAAAACTTCGAGGCTCCGTTCCACCCTCCCTCGAATGCGAAGCGATTGACTGCGGCATCCATTTCGTTGGCAAGATCAATGCGGGAAATCCGATCGGAGAAACCAGCCTCATGGATCGTTCGAAGCAGTGGGCCCAACGCGGCTTGATGGAATTCCCTCCCCCCGGTTGAATTCACGATCCATTTGAAGCGAGCATGGTCCTGATCGGTTTTGTCAGGCCGGTAAACCTGCGGATCGAGCAAGGTCATGTAGATCCGGATACCGTTCTCACGGGCGATCCCGAGCATCCTGACCACATTCCGAACATAATCCTCGCGAATCCCGGTGATGCGCCCCTCCGGGCTCCAAATCAACATCGGGTAATTGGTGGTTTCGAATAACCAGAGCCGGACCTGATCGGCGCCCCCCGATTTTGCCAGTTTGAAAATCCGATTCACCTCGACCGGATCAAAAGCCCCATCGAGGTACTGCTTTCCGTAATCACTTTTGAACCAGGCTTGGTTGAAACCAACGGGAATCGCGAACGCTGGACTGATCATCCCGAACGCAATCATTACGGCGAACCAACTGCCTCTCCATCCCCAAAACATCCGCCCCGACCTTATCATTCCTGACTCAGGGTGCAACTCCTTTGATGCTCTGGCACAAGCCTTGCGATGAATCCAATCCTGAGAACTAAAATCCAAGGAGATTACAAATGCTTAAACCACTACACCTGGTCCCCACCCTACGCCTCTTGGGACTCTTTGCCTCAATTGCCGGCCCGGGAGTCCCTGCGCTGGCCCGAACCCATGAGGTGGACTGTGGCTCCGGCGGGGCACCCCTTCAACTCGCCATTGATCGCGCCAAAGATGGGGACACGCTCCGGGTCGGGGGCATTTGCAGGGAAGCTGTCCGGATCGTGAACCGGAAGCTCACCCTGGTCGGAACTCCCGGCGCCACCCTCGAGGCTCCCGACTATCCCTGGACCACACTGCCCCACTCTACACTCCACCCGATTTTGCAAGCGGTGGGTTCGAACGTCCGGATCGAAGGCCTTTCGATTGATGGAAGAAACCGAGCGGATGACCCCTGGGCCACAGGACTGACCGGAATCCAACTCATCAACAGCAGGGGAACTTTGATCCGGAACCGCATTGTCCGCATCCGGCACTCCGAGCAACGGAGCGATTGGGAGGTTTCGGGCATTCACATCCACCGTCGCACAGGCCCCGGAAAAGAGGGACTGATCCGCATCGAAGAAAACCTCATCGAGGACTTCGAGAGCAATGGTATTTTCATCCAAAACTCGATTTCCGACCTCCAGAAATCCTCCTCACTCAACTTGATCATTTCAAACAACCGGATCCGGGGCTCCGGTGCGATGATTCAGAACCAAAATGGAATTCAGATCGGGGGCCTTCAAGATGGTGGAAGTTCACCGATTGACGCACGAATCGAGAACAACGCATTCGAAGGTCTATTCAGTTACTCGGGAATCTGGTCATCCACTGCGATCTATGTCACACCTCTGGTCCTTCCGGATCGGATCATCCTGCGTCCCTATACGATCGAATGTGACGAGAACATCGTGGACAGCTCCAACACGGCCATTTCACTCACTTCTGCTTCACCTGCCCGCATCACACGAAACACCCTGCAGGGAGGGGATCTCGGTATCTGGGTACACAGTACCAAAATCCGGATGCGTGGAAACCGTCTATCCAACCTCGAGACAGGAGTCCTGACCGTGGACTCGGACCTGAGCCCGGACCAACTCCACCACCGGTCCAGCAGCCGAGTCAGACAGAACCTGCTCCGGACGTCAGCCAACAGCTTGGATCGCCTCCCGGGCAGAGGAGCTTCTGGAAAAACGCCTTGATGACAGAAACTTCCTAACTGTCATGGATGACACATTAACTCGATTCATCGAATCGACTAAACTGTGAAATATCATGATGCTGAAAACACTCCGCGAAATCCGGCTCCAGCTGGATGACCGGGTCAAGGCTTACGCTCGATTCGCTCTGACCTTGGCAATGCTCTCACTCAGTGCCCTCGTCGGAGTGGTGCTCCTGACCGCCTACACGATCCGCATGGATATCGCCTTCATGGAAGCGAATCACATGTTGAAAAACGACCTGATCCGGTCGGACATCATGAGAGAGGCCTTTTCTTATGATGGATTCTTCCCTGCACTGATTCTCATGGGAATCCTCGCCAATGCGGCCATTGCAGGTATTTTCGGTGTCTCCCAAGAACACTACTTCTCGAAGTTCAGAAAAGAGCTCGAGCAATTCGCCGAGACCCTCCAGTTCCAGAAACCCCGCCAACTCGGTCCGCTCCAGGACAGTGCCGAAGACTTCATTCACTTACTTTCGATCCGAAAACAAGAGGGAGATTCCGAACGGTATCAGGACCTCAGGACCAAGCTTCTATCTCTGTGGCCCAAAGGAATCCGCGTCTACCTCCTCGACCAAGTCCAGTTTGCCGTCATCGCAGGCGGCCTCGCCGCTTACTATTCTGCACTTTGCATGATGATCTTCTGGCATGCTAACTCGAAAATCGTGATCTTGACCTCGCAAATGACCCAGATCAAGACCGTGAATGCAGCGAGCTTTTTTGACTTTCAGTTCAGCATTTCAGAAAACATCGGGTGGACGTTCACCATCCTCGTGACCCTCACTTCATGCATCGCCGGAGCCAAGTTTTCACGTAAAACCTACATGGCCTCTTACGCCATCCGGCGCCAGCTCAGACTCTTCCTGGAAGGGAACCTATCGGCAAGGATCTCGCTCCGCTCGGGAGATCCGGGACTCACCGAAATCAAAGCCATGAACCTCGCTCTCGACAAGATCGAGCGGGCGATCCGGAATACCGGCACATTCGTTGTCAGAGAAAAAGACACCGGAACCGACCCAAAAGCAGGATAAAAAATTCGGGCTCCCTGAACCAGAGAGCCCGAATTGAAATGGCTATTTGAACGGGAAGTTTATCTCCGCATTCCACCAATGGGCTTGGCCAAGCTACCCTTACACTGATCTGTGGATCCGGTCATCGGAGGAACGGGATTGCCACCTGGATTGCAGCACTTGCCTGCACCGGAAGTCGGAGTCGGGCTGGGCGTTGAAGTGGGAGTCGGTCCACCTTTCCTGCAACACTTGAACTTCGGATTCACCGGTACACCGGATGGATAAACAACTTGTGAATAACCGTTTGGACAATTGCTCTCAAAAACGGAAACCAAATTCGACCCGTTGCAGTAGTTCTGATGGTACAAGACCGGATTCCAAGTACACACACCGGTATTGGCATTGCAAGGTACCGAACCATTGAAGCCCGATGTCTGACAAAAAAGGAAAGCTGCCGAAGTGGCACTGGTCGGACTCGGAACGTTATTCACGTTCACACACCCACCGGTAGTAGCCCCCGCATCGAATGAAAAGAACATCAGAACAGCCAAGGTAAACGAGTAGATCACTTTCAAAACTCACTCCATTGAGATATTACGGAATTTGAAAAAGAAAATGGTTGGGGTGCTAGGATTCGAACCTAGGAATGGCGGAATCAAAATCCGCTAGCTTACCACTTGCCGACACCCCAACAGAATAACGATTGCGGATGATCTAGTGCTAACACAGCAAAATCGGTCACGCAAGAATGACTCGGGTAGTAAAAACCTGAAAACTGATAAAACTTATTCGTTCCCGGCGCGTTCCTGGAATCCGTCGTCCTCAGGCATACCAGAGTGTCCGACGCCCCGCTTAATCTCGGCGAGATAAGCTTCGAGAATCTTCTTCTCCATGTGCATCCGGGTGGCCTTGTTCAGAGGGTGGGCTACATCCTTGTAGGATCCATCCGATCTCTTTTTACTCGGCATCGCGACAAAGAGTCCTGTGGCGCCATTGATGATCTTCAAATCCCTGACCACAAAACATTGGTCAAGAACGATGGTCACGTAAGCCTTCAGCTTCTCTTCGTTCACGGGAAAAACCTTCACTTCGGTGATTTCCATTTTCCTTCTCCTTGCTGCTCATCCAGAATCGTTGCAACTTCCCTGTTGATCCTGTTTTGCAGACTCTCCCTCGCATTCCCCATGCCAGGTTTAGTTGACCACAACTCTTCACTCGCTGTTTTGGATGCGTTGTCACATCCGACATCGTGCGAAGCTTCATTTCCAAGTTTACGTAAATTTATTCAATAATGCAAATTTAGATCTTGACCGGGAAACCGCCTTGACCCCCTTGCCAAGCCGAGTGCATTCTGTTCTCAATGGAAAAAATCGACAGTTTCTTGACTGAGCTCGCATCACAACTTCCCACCTCACGATTCACTCGTGATGCGAGCGAGTGTGAGTACTACGCTCAAGACTGGAGTCGCACTCTCACACCGAACGCTTCCGCGGTTATTTTTCCCAGAAGTACCGATGAAGTTTCAAAGGTTCTTTCACTGGCTCAACAGCATCGTATCCCGGTGGTTCCTTCGGGTGGGAGAACCGGTCTTTCGGGTGGAGCTGTAGCCACCCGGGGTGAGGTGATCCTATCGACTGCTCAAATGAGCCGTATCGGTGAGATTCACACCGGCTCACTGACCCTCCAGGTGGAGGCTGGCGCCATCACTCAGGCGGTGCACGAGCACTGTTCCCCCCACGGGCTCACCTGGCCTGTCGATTTCGCATCCAAAGGATCGTCCACCGTTGGAGGAAACATCGCCACCAATGCCGGTGGAATCCGGGTGATCCGTTACGGGAATACCCGGAACTGGGTCCTCGGCCTGACTGCAGTCTCGATGGATGGCACGGTCCATCGCTTCAACCGGGATCTTGAGAAAAACAATACCGGATACGACTTCAGGCAGCTACTGACCGGGAGCGAGGGCACACTCGGAGTGATCACAGAGGCCACACTCAAACTCTGTCCCCTTCCGAAGACCACATCTTTATTCTTCTTCGCCCTCGAAGACTTCAAACAACTGCTCGGACTCTTCGACTACGCCCGAGCCCGGTTTCCGGGCCTGAGTGCGTTCGAATGCCTCGACCACGCTTCACTCACCGAGGTGCTGGCCCTCTCGGGAGACCCCCTACCCGTCAGCTCTCCGGCCAAGGTGTACGCTTTGATGGAGCTGGAGAATACCCCCGACAGCGAGTCGGAGGATGGATTGAACGGAATCTTCGAGAGTGGGCTTGCGCTCGATGGAATCATGGCCCGGAATGATGCCGAGAAAAAGCGACTCTGGCATTACCGCGAGGGGGTGGCGGAAGCGATCCTGACAGGACACCTGGTTCATCAAGAGGATGTCTCAGTCCCGGTCCGCACTTTAGGTGAGTTTTACACGGAAATCGAGGAGCGCTATGCATCCACACTTCCGGGATTCCAAGTGTTCTTCTTCGGGCACATCGGGGACGGTAATCTGCACATTTTCATCAGGAAGCCAGGTGACATGACTGCCGATGTCTTCCGTGAAACGGCCAAGAATTCCGATTTTCAACTGTTCCGCACACTGGAAAAATACGGGGGATCGATTTCAGCCGAACACGGAATCGGTCTTCTGAAAAAGCATGCGATCGGGTTTTCGAGGAGTCAGGCCGAAATCGAGCTCATGCGCGGAATCAAGCAGGGGTTCGATCCCCTCGGATTGCTGAATCCCGGGAAGATCTTCGATCAAGCCAGATAAAACTCCTCCCTCTTGGAGTCGAAATCCATCCGGATGATCTGCCCCGCCTGAAACCCGCCCCGCAGCATTTCGAGCGCCAGCTTGTCCTGAATCCTTCTCTGGAATACCCGCTTCATCGGACGGGCACCGAAATCGGGATCATACCCCTCTTCGAGCAATCGGCCTTCGGCAGCTCCGGTCAGTTCGAGACTAAGATCCCTCTCCTTGAGTTGGGCATTGAGCCGGGAGAGATAGAGACCGAGGATGTGCGCAAGGTCCTCACGTCCGAGCTGATCGAAGATCACCATTTCATCGATCCGATTCACAAATTCCGGCTTCAAGTGAGCCCGGATGGCTTCCTGGATCTTGGAGTCACGAATGACAGGATTTTTCTCTCCGAGAATGATCTGGCTGCCGAGATTGGAGGTCATGATGATGAGGGTATTACTGAAGTTCACGGTCCGACCCTGACCATCCGTGATCCGACCATCGTCGAGAACCTGGAGAAAAACATTGAAAACATCCGGATGGGCTTTCTCGATCTCATCGAGCAGAATCACGGAGTAGGGCTTCCGACGTACCGACTCGGTCAGCGTCCCCCCTTCTTCGTATCCGACATAGCCCGGAGGGGCTCCAATCAAGCGAGCCACCGAATGTTTCTCCATGTACTCGCTCATGTCCACCCGGATCATCGCGCTCTCACTGTCGAACAGGAATTCAGCCAGAGCCTTCGCGGTTTCAGTCTTACCGACCCCGGTCGGCCCGAGAAACAAAAAGCTCCCGATCGGGCGATGGGGTTCACGCAATCCGGCGCGCGAACGCCTCACCGCATTGGCCACAGCAGCGAGTGCCGACTTCTGGCCCACCACCCGACCGGCTAGGCGATCTTCCATTTGAACGAGTTTGACCCCCTCACTTTCGACCATCCGGGCTACTGGGACTCCCGTTCGCTTCGACACGATTTCGGCGATGTCCTCTTCGGTCACCTCCTGCCGCAAAAGAGTGCCGGATTTCCGCCCGCCATCCCCGCGTGTGGCTTCTTCGAACTCCTTCTGGAGAGCGGTGAGTTTTCCATAGCGGAGCTCTGCGGCCTTTTCGAGTTCTCCCCTGCGCTCGGCTGATTCTGAAGCGAGCTTGGTCTGCTCGATCTGCTCCTTGAGTTGCTTCACCTGATCGACGATCTTCTTCTCGCTCTCCCAAACGGCTTTCAAACCCTGGGACTCTTCTTTCAGCTGGGCGAGCTCCTTTTCTACAGTGTCCAGACGGTTTTTCGATGCCGGGTCGGGCTCTTTCTTCAACGCTTGTCGTTCTACCTCGAGCTGAATCTGTCTCCGCTCGATTTGATCGATCTTTTCGGGTCTCGAGTCCAACTCGATCCGGGTTTTTGACCCGGCTTCATCCACCAAGTCGATCGCTTTATCGGGAAGAAACCGGTCGGTGATGTAACGGTGGGAGAGTGTCGCTGCGGCGACCAAGGCGGCGTCACGGATGGTGACCCCGTGATGAACCTCGTAGCGCTCACGAAGCCCCCTCAAGATCGAGACCGTGGCTTCTACGGACGGTTCTTCCACCTGAATGGGTTGGAATCGGCGCTCGAGTGCTGCGTCCTTCTCAATGTACTTGCGATACTCATCGAGCGTGGTGGCTCCGATGCAGTGGAGTTCTCCCCTCGATAGGGCTGGTTTCAGGAGATTGGCAGCATCCATGGCCCCCTCGGTTGCGCCCGCCCCTACCAGAGTGTGAATCTCATCGATAAAAAGGATGATCTCTCCTTTTGCGCCGGTGACCTCCTTCAACACACCCTTCAGACGCTCCTCGAATTCCCCTCTGAATTTGGCCCCGGCGATCAGAGCCCCGAGATCGAGCACGAGGATCCTTTTTTCCTTCAAACTCTCCGGAATATCACCCGTCGAAATGCGGAGAGCGAGGCCCTCTGCGATGGCTGTCTTCCCGACTCCCGGTTCACCGATGAGTACCGGGTTGTTCTTGGTCCGCCGGGAAAGGACTTGCATCACCCGACGGATCTCCTCGTCCCGACCGATCACAGGATCCAGTTTTTGATCACGTGCCAAAGCGGTCAGATCCCTGCAGTATTTTTTCAGGACGTTCATTTTACCCTCGGGATTCTCGTCCTGGATGCGCGAGTTTCCGCGGACCTGCTTCAGGACATCCCGGAATCGGGACTCTTTCAGACCCAGATCCCGGATGATGCGTGCTGATTCGAAGGCCGAGACACTTCCTTGAAAATGCGCGAGAATGAAATGTTCGGGAGCGATATACTCGTCACCCCACTTCTTGGCCTCCCCTTCGGTGAGGGCCAGGAGCTTTTGAAGTTCAGGGGTTGGATAAAGCTGACCTGTCGAGGTCAGAACCTTGGGGATCCCTTTGAGGCGGGTCTCAAGCGCTGCCTTCATGGCAGGCAAGGTGACACCGGCCAACTCCAGAAGACGTGGCAGAGCTTGCTCATCCTCCCCTTCACCAGCAATGAGTGCAAAGAGGACATGTTCGGCCGTCAACTGCTGATGCTCCCGCTGGTGTGCCTCACTTTGGGCGGCCTGCAGTGCATTCATCATTGAAGTCGTGAATTTCTGGCTCATATCGTCCCTCCGCTTTGTTAATGGACACGCAGAGATCGAAGTCAAGCCCGGGCGGAATCCGGATCAGGTCTGGTAGCGTTGATCCATGTAATGATAGAGGAATTGGTGGATCTGTGTCGGGTCCGGCAATTTTGCCACCATCCCATACATGGCAGCCATTCCTTCGCCACCCAGTTCGGGATGCGTCCGGGCGTATTCGGCGCTTTCGGCCAAGTCACTGCAATAGCGGTCGACCACCGGAGCATTTGCGGGAGTGATGGTCAGATGAATGGAATCAGGATTCATCTGACGGTCCACAAACCAGCCTCGTTTTTCCATCAAATCGGCAATCACGTGGATATTGACTGAAGGGGACTCGTAAGACAACACGGTCCCCACCGGATCACCCACAATGCGAAATCCGGCCTTTTCAACCCCAGCACGATAGCGCTTCATGGTTTCGAGAAGATCCCGGTAAATGCGAAGGTACCCGTCTTCACCCAGAGTGCTCAGGGTTGCCCATGCGGCAGCAATGGATCCAGCGGGACGGGTTCCTGTGACCGATGGTGAAGCGAAAAGTCCGCCCGGCCAATCCTTGCTCACAAAAAACTGGAACCTTCTCAGCTCCTGATCGCGATACAGAACAATCGACGCGCCTTTGGCAGCAAAACCATACTTGTGTAAATCAGCCGACATGGAGGTCACCCCCTCCACCGAGAAATCGAAGGGCGGAACCTCGACACCGAGTTTCTTCAGGAACGGGAGCATGAAGCCCCCCACACAGGCGTCCACGTGCATGCCGATTCCATGGTCATGAGCAAGAGCGGCCAATGCAGCGATCGGATCCATCACCCCATGGGGATATTGAGGAGCGGAGCCCACCAGGAGAATGGTCTCAGGGCGGATCAGTGATTTCACTTGCTCAAGGTCCACACGCTGTCCGGAATCCAATCCGGCTTTGATCAACTTCACACCGAAATAATGAGCGGCTTTATCGAAGGCAGGATGCACCGTCAGGGGTGCGATCATCTCTGGATTACGGATTCCTTTGGTGGCGAACGCCCAATCGCGATGGGTCTTGATGGCCATCATGATACTCTCGGAGCCCCCCGAGGTCATGGTTCCGGCAGCCCGGTCACTCCCGCCGAGCAGACGAGCGGCCATGGACACCACTTCCGCCTCGTACTTGCGGATCGAAGGAAACGCGCCGGGATTCAGGCCATTCTCATGGAAATACATGGTGTACACCTGTTTCAAGAATTCGGTGTGCTCGTCACTCTCATGATAAACGAGACTGAAGGCGCGACCCTCGTGCCACTTCGTGTCCTGCTGGTGAAGCTGTTTCAATTCCTCGAGAACACTTTCACGTGTCCGACCGTCTTTTTGCAAAGTGATTTTGTTTTCCATGAAAGGCTCTACTTTCTGTATGTGAAGTTCAGGAAGGTCTTTGGTCCGATTTTACGTAAGTCATCCGAAGCTGAAACAGGAGGTGCTCGAGGAGTTGGTCCTCTTCAGGAGTGCGGTTACCCTTTGTTTTATCCTGAAGGAGTTCGAGCAAATCGATATTGTGTCGGGCCATTTCCAGATCCCTGCCCGGTTCATCCATGGACTGCATGGCCGCCTGGGAAACAGAGAGAAAAAAGGTGGTCAAATCGAGTTTCGGAAGCATACCTCAGATCTTAGCAATATTCAGGAGGCGCTCAAGAGGATAGAGCCAAAACGAAAGAAACCAATACCGATAATCTTCTTTCGGGCCCTTCATCCGTTCGAGGCGCGTCATGAGGGCATGAAGGCGATTTTGGAGTCTGACCTCGGAAATCCGTTTTTCACCGATACTCTGGAACGCCGCCTTCAAACCGGAATCGGTCGCCATTTGAATCAGACCGCGGCTGAAAAGAATCTCGACCTTTTGCTCGTCCTGCGCCCAAATTTTGAACTCGATCATGGGGGATGGATAGATCCAAAATCTCGCCTTGAGCTTCCCGGGACCCGCCTGATCCCAAAGCCGGTTCAACCGGTGATCCAGGGAATCATCCACGTGCTGCGCTCTCAGATCAGCGACGAATTCAGAGAATCCGCTCGTCATGACCACAAACAAATAAGAGCAGGCAAGAAGGATCCCCGTTAACGCAACTGGCCACGACCGCAAAGAAACTCCGACCAACAGGAAGGGAGCTGAAAAAAACACAATCAGGATCAACAGCATCCGCGTCACGGAAGACTCAACTCTTCGAGGTATTCGATCGATTCGCGGATACTCCGCACTTCTTTGATTTTCCAATCCGACTGTTCACGGACCAAGGTCCCGAGTTTGCGTTGGGTGATGCGCACCCCTTTATCCTGGGGACCCTGCTGATAGGAAAGCTCGTAAACCAGAATCACTTCCTGAGGTGAGACTTTGCGGTTTTCGAGAATCTTCAGTTCTTTGAAAGTCTTCTTTTGCTCGACAAAAGCACGTTGGAACTGCTCATCATTCCAGGCCTCGAGCCTGGACCGGGTGTCCCCGGTCAAAAGACTCTCCATCACCCGCTTATCTTGAATCCCTGTGGCTTGGAAGCTGGTCCTGACATAACGCTCGAGGGTTCGAATCGGGGTCGATTCTTCAGTATCGCGGGTGCATGCGGTCGCCAGGAGGAGCAACATCAAAGCGCCCCAACCGTTCCTACTGCGAATCCAACCCGGGAATCTCACAGGCCCTCTCCTCTCAGACGTCTGACCACAGCCGTGTACTGTTGAAAATGATAAAGGTCTTTAGGGAAAAACTGAAGGCCCAATCCGGGTAAGGCATCCAGAAAAAATGCGACCACTCTTCCCTCACCGCTGACTCTCTGCCCCTCATGCTCGAGCTCGAATTCGAGGGACTGTCCGGCGCGGACTCCTGAGGTGGATTCTTGCAATAGAAAGAGACCCCTTTCGTCGATTCTGCGAATCCTTGCCGGAAGCCAGACCTCCCCTGAACGGACCCGGGCCCGGACCCTCGGAATCGACTTTAAATCCCCCTCGAACCAAAGCGCACCCGGGTTCAATGAAGCGGAATCGACTTTACGTTCGAGCCAGATGGCCATAGCCACTCCGAGAAGGAGTGCGCCCAGAATCCCTCCGATGGAGGCAAAGTCCCGCTCCGAGACTGCTGGAACAATCTCCCAGAGCAATTCCATCAATGCCAAACCGGCCCAGACATAGCGGATCCAGAATCCACCTCTTCTGAAGAAAAAAATGAAGCTCACGCAAAACAAAAGCCCGAGACCTGTGGCCCACCACGCGTCCTCACGGCGATAAACGACAGAGGGCACATGAAATCCGCACCACACGAGCAGAGGAAACAGACCGTAAACAGTCAGCAGCAGTCTAGGAACCCCGAATACCCGCAATCTCATACTCGATATCGTCCATCCGGATCCGGTTTTTGCCAAGGTCGAATCGGCCCCCACAGGTGGGATCGGCATGACGCAAACGGGTTTGCAGGGCTCCCGGAATCCGATCCGAAAGAGCTGCCTGACGCAGGTGTTCTTGGGCCTTGACCCAAAGCTCCGGACTGCCGATATCGATCCAAAGATCCTCTGCGTAGAGAAACGCAACCTTCCCCAGCCGAATCGCAGGTTCGAGCACTTCCGGGACGAACTCGGCCGGAACGCCGGAATTGAGCGCTGAAAAAGCCGTTTTCTCAAACACTGCTGTTCCTGAATAAAACGGGACCCTAGATTTTTTTTCACCGAATCCGGTGATCAACCCGGAAGACTCGTCCACGAGGATCTCACGATAAGCCCCCTCCACTCCCTTGAGTGCACGACCACGATTCAGAACCAGAGTCATCCAAACACCGTGCGTCTGATGTGCCCGGTCGTGAGCGCACGCCAAAGCGTCCAAGGAGGTGAAGTGAATCACATCGGCATTCATGGAGAAAAACCGTTGCCCCGGGAGAAGATCCAAAGCCTGACGGAAGCCCCCGGCACTCCCGAGAAGGAGCCGCCGCTCATCACTGATGGCCATTCTCATCCCGGGGGGTACATTCCCCTGAAGCCAGGTTTCCAGCTGATCGGCATGGGCATGCACATTCACCACCAGATCCCGGACTCCGGCATCAGCCAGGCTCCGGAGAGCGAATTCGATGCACGGAATACCGAGCACCGGAAGAAGCGGCTTCGGCAAACGATCCGTGAAAGGTTTCAGTCGGGTGCCGAGGCCCGCGCCGAGCACCACCGCACTAGAAATAGTAGTAGTGATACAGAACCTCGCGCAATTCGCGGAACTCGGGATACTTCAGCAGATTTCTGCGAATGTTCTCAAAGGTGTTGCCGATGAACTTCAGGTAAGCAGGATTTCCGCGCCGGTTCAAAAAAGATGCGAAACTGCCAATCGCCTTGAAGTTCCTCTGAACCGACATCAGGTCGAAAAGACGCTGAAAACGTTCCGGATCCCCGAGATCGGCCCCTGCTTCCTTCATTCGTGCGTAGTAATAACCGGTCAAGCGCTTGATCTGATTTTCATCGAGCTGGTAGTAGCTGTCACGAAGCAGTGAAGCGAGATCGTAATAGCATGGCCCCATCCGTGCATCCTGGAAGTCGATCATCACAAATCGCCCCTCGGGCGACACCATGACATTCCGGCTATGGTAATCCCGATGAGTGAAAACGGTGGGTTCTGCTGCAAGTTCGCTACAAATCCGGCTGAAGCCATCCTGCAGAATCCGATAATCCTGTTCCTTGAACTCGCGCTGAAGGTGCTTCTGGTAAAAATGCTCGATGGTGAAGTTCACTTCCCACATGAGTTTTTCCTGATCAAAGCGGAGACCGAATCCGTCTATCGCGCCGGTGATCTCGTCATCCGAATGCGCGGGACCGGTACGGGTGTGAAGCGTGAC
This sequence comes from Bdellovibrio sp. ZAP7, assembly GCA_945874535.1. Classification (GTDB taxonomy): domain Bacteria; phylum Bdellovibrionota; class UBA1018; order UBA1018; family CAIMNF01; genus CAIMNF01. The sequence continues at coordinate 4,475 of CAMCGZ010000014.1, read as the reverse complement.
GAGAGCGTCGATCGCCTTTTCGAACAAGGCGCGCTCCTCGTCCTGACCTGCAACCTCCTGAAGCCTTCTCAAGAGTGTGGTGTCACCCAGATCCTCGAGCAGAATGAATCCGTTCCGAGGCTCGAAATCCATCACTTGAGGAACATCGACCCCTGCCTGACTCAAGTGGCGTTGAATCGCGAGGAATGGGATATTCTTCCCCTTCTCTTCAAAGGACTCCATGACCATCATCACCCAATCACGGGGGACTTGGTTCTCGTCGAGAGCACGAATCCGGTAGTACTTGCGGGTACTCGCATCGCCGGGCATTTTCTCGATGGATAAAACGCCACCGGTCCGCTCGACAAAGCTCTCCATTCCCTGCTCTTCAACGATTCTGGCTTCCATCGCTTGAATCACTCCTTTGAATTTCATGACTTCATCCGCTCCAGGTCCTTTTTGAACCGGATGAACTCCGGACTCCTGACCACCGGTTTGATCGCAGGAAGCAGCTCACTCGAAGCTCGCTGAGCCTCCTTGATATTGAAGTCTACTTCCTTTTTGAAGGATGCGGAATCGGGATTTCCGAACAGCCCGGGGGCCCGCTGAAAAATTGACGCCATACCGCGGGTGTCATACCCGGCCCCGTAAAGCATTCTGACCGCAAGACGTATTGCAGAAGACCGTTCTTCACGATGGAACTCGAACACACTTCCCGACCCGAAAAGAACCGGAGGGAGCGGTACAGGACTGAGTGCTTGTTCTTCGACGTGAATGGCGAGACTCCGACGAACGAGATGGGCCATTTGATAAGCGATCACCGCAGCCAACTCGTTTTCATAATCGACACTCCGGACCCAGGTATCGGGAAGCGAGATGAGGGCTCCCGGAAAGGCATAGCTCCCCTCTCCGGCAGGTGGCTGCGCCACATGAACCCGGACACGGAGGCTTTGCATCGGAAAATCCTGCGCCTCTTTGGAAAGGGATTCTGCGATCCGCATGAAAAAAAGTCCGGCACGGTCCCATTGGCGGAACTCGACCCGGTCGATGAATTCACTCATGAGGTTGCGGGCACGGGCCGTATCCACCTCGATTTGTTCCTTCAAGGTGAGCGTCTTCGGCTTCGGAGGGGTGGAACAGGACAATACCGTCGAAATGAGGAGTGCCCCCAGTAAGGACTTAAGGCTCGAATACATCTTTCATGCTCCAGAGGACCCAGAAAGTCATGACCACGAAGAAAATCGCCGCCAGGAGATACGCCTTGAAAAAGCTGCCATTCACAGGAAACCGGCCATACGCCGAAAGAAACTGCTTTTTACCTTCGGATCGCTCGAGCCAGGGGAGCAACCGGGTGGACAAAGATTCCGCATCCGCCGACCCGTATCGCTTGCCATCGGCCGCACTCGCAGCTGAAGGCGCCCCCCAGTACCCATCGACTTCGTGCTTGAAAAACCGGATCAAGCGCGAGGGCGAGGCTTTCGGAGCCGGGATATCAGCCAGCGTGGTCTGAGCGGACGAGACCGACTCGGGATGATGATCCAACATGAATCCCGTATCCCTCGAACCACCGTGCTCCTTAGGCAGGGATAGAACCGGAGAATTCCAGAGTTCGGAAGAGTCGATGAGTGCGCTCGAAACCGAAACCATCTGCGCACTCCCACCACCGAACCATCCGGAGGTCACCAGGCGGGCGGCATCCTCGAGTGCCGTGAGCTGACGCGGAGTCAAATGGGAACTGACGCTGGCAAAATTCCGGAAACCGAGACGCTTTAATTGCTCGGCCTGATCGACCAAGGCATCCCGGACCACGTGGGCTCTGACCGGCAGGGCCATGCGCGAGGTGTGGGTATCGACCGTCAAGGGCAAGAGGGGCATCAATATGAAATGCCAATTCGGGAGTTTTCGTGCGAGCTCGGTTGCAAGGGTCTTGGAGAACTCCTCCGCCTGAAGGAGCTTCACTCCCATCGGCAAATGGGGACCATGCTGCTCGAGGCCCCCTACCGGAAAAAGAAACAGGGTCAGTTCGGGAGGGAGGGCTTCCAATTCAGCGGGATGAAGGAGCGAAAAGGATGCGATCACTTGCCGCAACCCGGAATGAGCTTGGCCTGGATCTTAAGCGCTACCTCGGACCAGGTCTTGGAAACCCCATCCGGACCGGTGTGGAGAGCTTCGCAGGTCTTGTGCAAATCATCGAACGCGGTCTTCAAGCCGAAATCGAGGACGTCGAGTGAACCCTGAGCGGTGAAGGCACCCTCTGCAGTTCGGGACCAGGTCATGGGCACAGCCTTCTTTTTTCCGTTCATGTTCAGGTGAAGCATCAACTCCCCTTTTTTATCGGTACCTTCCGCGTTTCGAACCTGGCCTTGGATCTGGACGGGGCCTTTCAGGTATTTGAAGAAGTGATCAAACAGGGTCTGATCGCGCCCGGGGTTACCCGTTGAGAGTGAAGATGCCCCTTCGAGTTTGATTTCGGCTTTGAGCGCATTCAACAGTTGGCCAAGGGATTTGGCCCCCTTCTCTGGGGCTGAAACTTTGAGTGCAGTGAAATTCCCGTTCACCCCGATTTTCTGAGTGGTCTTGAACGCGGTCCAGACCACCTGAACCGATGCCGGATCGAGACACCATTTCGACGACGCGGCCATGGCCAATGGGCTCATAAAAAACAGGGAAAAACAGGCAAGGACAGGAAGAGTTTTTAACATCTCCCCATGTTACGGGAGGGAAAAGCCCCATGCAACCTCACAAGCCACCCCATTGCTAACGCGGCGCCACAACCCTTTGAAATTTGCTTTTGCGCGCTTCTCAAAGCTTTGATACCTTGCCCCTACGGCTGCGGAGAGATGGGTGAGTGGCCGAAACCACACCCTTGCTAAGGGTGCAGGGAGTAACATCCCTCGAGAGTTCGAATCTCTCTCTCTCCGCCATTTAAGAAAGGCTTCCGGGCATCTGCCCGGGGGCCTTTCTTAGTTTGCGGCGAGGGGGAATTGAGAAATATCGCGTGAGCGGGGGCCTCAATGCCACCGCGAACCGAGAGTTCGATAAAAATGCCAGGAAGGCATTTTTGCACAAACCGCAGGTTAGCCCTCTGGGCGAGGCCCAGGATTACCCCAAAAAACTGTGAAGTTTGATTGATGAGTCACGCTGCGTTAACATGCCCTGAACTGGGCAAAGGAGTGACCCATGAAGAAGCGACTCACCGAAGAACAGATCATCGAGGCAATCAAGCGGCTGGAAGCCGGAATGAACCCGAAAGACCTCTGCCGGGAGCTCGGGGTTCACATGCAGACGATCTATGTCTCGGGCCTGTAGTACTGTGGGTCTCGCCCGTTCCACATTTGATTACGAAGGTAAAAAGCAGGAATCGACCGAGCTCAGGACTGCCTTGAAGGAGCTCACCTCTCAGCGTCCCCGCTGGGGCTTGCCGAGGGTATACTCGCGCCTCAGAAAGGATCCAGACCCAACGAGGTCTGGTCGATTTCCCGAAGCGTCTCACGTTAGAGATTGGGGAACAATTGTTTCAGGAAAATAATGAGGCACGTCAAGTACTTGTTTTTAATTATAAAAATCACCTAAATTCGAAAAAATCGTCAAAAAATATGTCTCATTTCTCTGTAGTTGAGACACTTGCTTCAAAAAATTTCTAATTTTAAATTGGAGTTTAATCCCGTGATTTTGAAGAAATTACGTGTTCAGAGGAATGGTCTTGCGTAAGTTAATGCAGCGTGCTAGATTGCGATTGCATAATGACAAATCGAGCTATAACCCGTGATTCCGGCTGGATCAAAACACGAAGGGCTCGTGGCGTTAGGTGCTCGGAAAGCATTAGTAAAATGAGCGAAAGCTCGAGGAATATTTATGAAAAAAATTATGATGGGTCTACTCGCTTTAACTTCACTTACAGCTTTTGCAGGAAACCCTCACAAGATCGCATCTGAACTAGGGGCCCAAGGTTTTTCATGTCAGAATGAGAAATTTGTACTTGAACAACTACTATCAGAATCGTCTCTAAATTTAGAAGCGATTGATGCTGCTAAAAAAATCTATTTTAAATGCGTTGATAGAGTTCGCGTTACAGTTTCTCTGGCTAATGGTGATGCTCAGAAAGTTTTTGAAGCGTTACAATCCAAGAAGCAGGCTTGCGGTAATCAGATTGAAAAACTTGAAGAGCTGCTATCCGAAGATGTACTTAACTACGAAGAAATTGGTAAGGCAAAAGAAAATTTCGAAAAATGTCGTTCGGGTGCTAAGAAAGTGATCACAAATAACTCACTTTTTTCACATCAAAATTGAGAAATCTTCTCAAATTGATTTCCTAGCGTTGGCGCATGGGCCATTCAGGTTGAGGTTGGTCGATAGCGGTCTGACCGTCAAGGAACTTTGCCGCGAGATGGGCGTCAGCGAACCCACCTACTACCATTGGAAGAAGAAGTATCAGGGCATGGAGGTTTCTGATGTCAGGAAACTGAAGTCACTTGAAGAAGAGAATTCCAGGCTCA
>CAMCGZ010000013.1 GCA_945874535.1 Bdellovibrio sp. ZAP7 | reverse complement strand
GATCGATCCAAAGCACCCGCATACGATCATTTCACGGTAGGGTTGGGGTGCGCAAAAATCAATAAGTACTTAGAATCTATGGAAAAATTGCAAAACCCTTGATGGAAATTGAAGAATGTTTAAAGAATTCAAGGGCGGGGCCCGAGGCGTTCAATCTGCCGAATGGCCTCGTAAACAGCAATGCTCACCGCATTTGACAGGTTCAAAGAGCGCACCCGGGCATCGTACATGGGGATCCGGATGAGGGCTTCGGCATGTCGGTCGAGGATCCAGTCGGCGAGGCCGGTGGTTTCTTTTCCGAAAATCACATAGTCCCCGGATTGATAACTCACATCATAGAGAGTCTGTCCTGCCCGGGTTTCAACCAAGTGGATCCGGGCATCGGGCGATAGGGATGTGAAGAAGTCATCCGAAGATTCATGGATATGAACTTGGAGGTGTTCCCAATAGTCCAGACCAGCACGTTTCAGCGCTTGAGCGTCGATGCTGAACCCGAGAGGTTTTACCAAATGAAGTGCCGAACCCGTGGCCATGCACAAGCGCCCTACGGATCCGGTGTTTTGAGGAATTTCGGGTTCGATCAGCACCACATTCAGTCGAGGTGTGCCGGGTGGGATTTCAGTGCGAGGTCCGGACACGGATGAGTCCTCCTACAAAGGTGGTCTTGCCCTCGAATTCAATCAGGCGACCGCTCACCGTGGTCACGCGGAGAGGGGCGTAGGGTGAGGGGGCGGGAAGATTCAATTCCTGGGGCTGGATTTGAATGGTGTCAAAGACGGGGGTCACCCCATCCATACGGTAGCGGCGGGTGGGGTTCGAGATGTGCAATACCAAGCGGTTTTCACCTGGATTCAAGGCATAGCCAGTGACATTCACCATGTGGCTTCCGGACTTGTTCCATTTCTTGAGGTTTTTGTCCCATGTCATGAATGCCAGCGTCAGGGCGATTTCATCGCCGGATCGAACGGCTTCGGTGAGATCGGTCAAGTCGGGGGCGCGATCATGGTATCTCAGGCCGGGTGCCGGATTGCGGGAGCCCAGTCGCCGGATGAGGTGGACGCGTTCACCCGCTAGCCCGCCGGCTCTCAAATGGCGAGCGGTGCATTCGGCTCCGGCATGCGGATCGATCGGGGCGTTGGGATCGATTTCACAGGCCTTCATGAAGCCGAGGATGGCTGCTGAGCCTTCGAGCTCTTTTCCGCCCCTTGAAAGCCCATCGAGGGGAATGTTGCCCGCGGAATCCGATGACAGAACTCGGGCACGGGCCAGCAAATTGACCAGTGTGGCGGGAATGCAGAGGTTCGTAACTGTTCCAGCCCCCCCCGAGTCCAGGACCAGCATCGGATCATTTTGCCAAAGATAAAAGGGGGTGGATCGATTCACCTGTTCTGCGAATCCTGGCAGAGGTGGGCTCAGGACGTTCGGGGGCTGTAGAGAAACCACTTCGGCTGAGGAAGGGGTTCCCGTGAGCAAGAGGCAGAGATGCAAAAAGGATCCTAAAAAAAACACCCGACTTTTTTACACAAAATCACTGCAAAAATCAAGTCTGAGAACGGGAGTGGCCTGACCCGGAGATGTTCACGAAATGAGTTGAGTGATTCTGGGATCCAGATCGACCCTGGTCGCGACTAGAGGGAGAGTGCTCGCCACCAGATCCATCCGAGTACCGAGCATCCGGTGAAGTAAGCACCGAACCTCAGGTAGACCGAATTGAAGGTGCAGTGGATGAGTGAGTGTGCGACCCGGCTGCCTACAAAAATCCAGGACGCGGTAACAATCGCCGGATCGCTTTTGCCGGAGATCATCAGCAGCACCAACACCAGGTAAAAAAGAACAGGAACCTCGAACTGGTTCTCAAAATTGTCCGAGATCACATCTGTATCGGCAATCTTCCGGTATCCCTCCTCGCCCTTCAGCTCCTCCATGCCGACCCGATGCCGGATCATGGAAACGAGGCGTGCGGTGAGCAGGATCGCCCAAATCAGCGCGGTCAGGGCAACCTGGGCCAAGAGGGGGTGTAGCAAATCGGTTGGCAAATTCATGGTGTGGGTTCCGAATTACGGACGGATGGTGTGGATCATGCGTGGAAACGGAATGGTCTCGCGGACGTGCTCCACCCCGGTGACCCACGCGACCGTTCTCTCCACCCCGAGACCGAATCCGGCATGGGGTGCGCTGCCATAGCGGCGGAGATCCAGATACCACTGATAGTCCTTCAGGTTCAATCCGTGCTCCTGGATCCGGCGTTCGAGGATTTCGACTTTGTCCTCGCGCTGACCGCCACCGATGATCTCTCCATAGCCGAAAGGCGCGATGAGGTCCGCTCCGAGAGCGTATTTGCCGTCATGATCCACGCCTTCGCCGTTCGGGTCATCGGCGTTCTTGAAATAGAAGGCTTTGATCTTGGAAGGAAAATGATGGACGAACACGGGTTTGCCGAACTCTTCCCCCAATGCGGTTTCGTGAGGAGCGCCGAAATCCTCTCCCCAAGGGAGTGCGTGGCCGCGCTTTTCGAGGATTTTGAGCGCGTCATCATAAGAAATGCGAGGGAAAGGAGCAACGATCGACTCGAGCTCCGCTTGGTTGCGCTCCAGGATGGAGAGTTCTTTCTGACATTGGTTCAAACAGTGCTTCACGATGTGGCACACAAATGCCTCGCCGAGATCCATGACGTCGTCGAGCTTTCCGAAAGCCATTTCGGGTTCGACCATCCAGAACTCGGTCAGGTGTTTCCGGGTCTTCGACTTCTCGGCGCGGAAGGTGGGGCCGAAGGTGTAGATGTTCCCGAAGGCGAAAGCTCCAGCCTCACCGTAGAGCTGGCCAGACTGGGTCAGGAAGGCCTTCTCGTCGAAATAAGGCGTGGAAAAAAGAGTCGATGTGCCTTCGCAAGAAGTGGCGCTCAGGATAGGCGGATCGAAGCGGGTGAAACCCCGCTGACGGAAAAAGTCCTGGATGGCGAAGAAGATCTCGCTCCGGATACGCAGGGCTGCCCACTGGCGCTGGCTCCGGATCCACAGGTGACGGTTCTCCATCAGGAATTCCACTCCGTGCTCTTTGAGGGAGATGGGGTAATTGTCGGCAATTTGAACGGGCTTGACCTCAAGCACGGTCAGTTCGAATCCGAGTTTCGATCTGGGTTCCTTCCGGACTTTGCCGGTCACTTCGATCGAGCTTTCCTGGGTCAGTTTTTCAAAGCCCTCGAAGCTCTCGTCGGAGCATTCTCCTTTGACCAAAACACCCTGAACGATGCCGCTTCCATCGCGGATCATGAGAAATTTGATCTTGCCGGATGAGCGTTTGTTGAACACCCATCCCCGGAGGGTCACGGTTTGTCCGTCAAAGTCGGCCAGCTTTTCAATGCGCGCGAGCGGGTTCAGGGAGGGGGTCATGGAATGCTCCTTATTTGTAGTTCATGGCGAAGTGAGCGAAAGTGCGAACGTAAACGCCACTTGAGCCCTTCTTCGGATTGTAGGGGAGGTAGCCTTGGTCGTAAGCCCGGTTCGCCAGATCGACATGGGCCCACTTCATTCCCGGCCGGATGAATTGCTTCAGGAACACGGCACCACGAATGGTTCCGCCGTTCGAGTTGTTCGCGCTGTTCATCATGTCCGCATAGTGTGACTTGATGTCCTCGAAATACTCGTCCCAGAGTGGCAGCTCCCAGAGTGCTTCCTCGGTTTCTTTTGAAGAAGCCATCAGTGCCTTACCGAGTTTTTCGTCGTTGGAAAACAGGGCGCTTGCGAGTGTGCCGAGAGCGATCGTCACCGCTCCGGTAAGGGTGGCTGTGTTCACAATCACGTCGGGCTCATAGTCATGCGCGAGATCGAGCGCGTCGGCAAGCACCAGACGGCCTTCGGCATCGGTATTGATGATTTCGATCGTTTTGCCGTTACGGGCCTTGATGATGTTACCGGGCTGGGTCGCCGTTCCGGATGGCATGTTTTCGGCGAACACCAGGATGGTGGTGATCTTGTTTTTTGATCCGAGGCGCGCGGCGAGGAGGGTGGCGCCGATCATGGTCGCGGCTCCGGTCATGTCGTGCTTCATGTCCTCCATCCGGGCTCCGGGCTTCAGCGAGATTCCGCCTGAGTCGAAGGTTACGCCCTTTCCGACGAGGGAGACATGCTTCGCGGTCTTGGCTCCCGTTTTCGGTGTGTATTCGACAATCACGACGCGCGACTCGCGCTCCGATCCTGCGCCGACCGAAAGGAAGAGTTCCATTTTCTCTTTGCGGGCTTCAGCATCGTTCATGACCCTGCACTTGAGTCCGTAGGTCTTGCACAGCTTCGAAATTTCGTTCGCATAATATTCGGGCGTGCCGTAATTCGAAGGCTCGTTTGAATAGTCCCGTGTCAGGTAGATGCAATCCACGGTGACCAGCACTTCGTGGGCCAGTTCCTGGAGCCAAGCAGTGTTCTTCTTGTCGCCGCTCAGGAGGACGATGGACTCGGGCTTCGAGTGGTTGTTTTTGGCTGCTGATTTGTATTTTTCAAAGGTGTATTGGGAGAGGAAGTAGCCTTCGAGGAGGGCTCGAATCGCGGTCTCCGCTGCCGGCTTTCCGGAGGACTTCAGCAAGGCATCCACATCGATGGCCAATTGTTTGACTTTCTCGGCTTGGACTTTTGTGGCGATTGCGGCTCCGGTTTGGCGCGCCTTTTCGGCGGTGAACCCTTTTTTAGCACCGAGACCCACGGCGAGCAGATTCCGGCTCTCGATGTAGGAGCCGCGGATGAAGTAGCAACTTTTCGCAGCCGCAGTAAAGGTTCCGGATTTTGCGAGATCACGGATTTCGGTCAGGCTTTGGGGCGAGAGAAGCGCCTCTTTCTTGTCGTTTTGAAAGTAAAGGTAGGCCACGGTATCGCCTGTGAAATCTTGGGCGATGTAGATCGGGGTGAGGGAACGAATGAATTCCGTTTTCATGGAGAGGCTCCTTCGTGAATTTTGGTGAGCTCCCATCATACCACTGTTTTTTGGCTTCCGGATCAGTTAAGTTTTCAGAGAACCATGATCAAAAGGTACCAAAATTCCGCTGGGGTGATGACGCGCGTCGCAGACATCCTGATCGTGGCGGTCTCCTGGCTCTTGGCTTACCCGATCCGTTTCGAGTGGCTGAACGGAGCTCCGCTTCTCCCTTATTACCCGGAGGCCCCACAGCGAGGGTATTATCTCGCACTGCTTCCTATGATCGTCCTGTTGTGGGCGGGGGGATTCCAGTTTTTTGGCGTTTACCATTATCAGCGTGTGATTCGGCGATCCACAGAGATTTACACCTTGATCCGCGCACACCTTGCGGTGTTGATCCTGTTCACCTCCCTGACCTTCTTCATCACCGAGTACCGGTTTTCAAGAGGGGTGATCCTGATTTTCGGGGGATTGGTGTTGTGGGGGGGCTGGGCCTACCGGGTGGCCTCACGGAAATTGCTGCGGGAGTTGAATCGGAAGGGGATCTATTCGATCAAGCTGGTGGCTGTTGGCGAGGGGCGTGAGCTCGAATTCGTACTTCAGCAACTTGCACGCTATCCGGAAATCGGAATTGAAATCACACGGGTGATCGGTCCAGAAGATTATGGCCGTGCCATCGAGTTGATCCGGAGCATTCGCCCCGCCACGGTATTGATCGCTCTTCCTCAGGCGCGCTCGGCTCTTCAGGAATCATTGGTGGCGGAGTTCCGGGATGAGGCGATCGATTTGCAAGTGATTCCGGATTATTCACGCTTCATCGCTTTGGGGGCGGCCGTGGAGAATTTTGGCGGCGTGCCCTTGATTGTTCTGAATGATTCTCCGCTCTATGGATATCGGGCTTGGCTCAAGCGGCTGATGGATTTTTCTTTGTCCGCAGTCGGACTGTTGATTCTTTCCCCGCTCCTGGCTTTGATCGCGCTCGCTGTCCGCATGTCCTCCCGCGGACCTGTTCTGTACCGTCAGGAACGGATGGGTTTGGATGGGCGGACGTTCGGGATGTTGAAGTTCCGTTCCATGAAGGTCGATGCCGAAGACCAGACCGGGGCGGTCTGGGCGGTCAAGAACGACGACCGGCGCACGGTGATCGGCACTTTCTTGCGCTCCACCTCTTTGGACGAATTACCGCAGCTTTGGAATGTTTTGACGGGCGATATGTCTTTGGTCGGTCCGAGGCCGGAGCGACCTGTATTTGTCGACAAATTCCGGAATGAGATTCCCAATTACATGCTCCGCCACCGGGTCAAGACCGGCATCACCGGATGGGCACAGGTGAACGGTTGGCGAGGCGATACCTCGCTCGAAAAGCGGATCGAGTGCGACATCTACTACATCCGGAACTGGTCCCTGTGGTTGGATATCAAGATCCTGTTACTGACCGTATTCAAAGGATTTGTGAACCCGAATGCGTATTAGACGGATCGACACCTATGTTTTCACCGAGGTGCTGAGCCCCTTTCTGGGGGGTGTGTTTTTTTTCTCATTCGTATTCCTGCTGTTTCAGATGCTCAGGCTGGCTGAGGAGTTGATCGTCAATAACGCTCCTTTCGGTCTCGTGATGAAACTCCTGTGGACCCTCATGGTGAATTTTCTCCCCTTGGGTTTGCCCATGGCTTTCTTGGTGGGGGTGTTATTCGCGTTTTCGCGCATGTCGGGTGATAGCGAAGTGGTTGCGATGAAGGCGGGGGGCCTCGGATTGTGGCGGATTTCGATTCCGGTATTCTCACTTTCCGCAGCAGTGGCAATTCTTTCTTTCTTGCTCAATGTGAATTGGGCCCCGTGGTCGGAAGTGGCCATGCGCAATACTCTGATCAAGATCGGTAACAGGAAGTTTGCCAGCGCCATCAACGAGGGTACCTTCACCTCGGGGTTCTTCAATCTCCTGCTTTATGCAGAAAAGGCGAACAATCGGGCCGGTAAAATGGAAAAGGTATTCATTTTCGACGAAAGGGATCCCAAGCATCCCCTGACTGTGGTCTCGAAGACCGGTGAATTGATCCGCGTGCAGTCCGGAGAGGACGATCTCGGGGGTGTGGTGCTGCAACTCCAGGACGGGAGCATTCATCAGTCGGAGTCCCGCGGGGACTCTTATACGAAGATGAATTTCGGGACCTACCAGATCTTTTTCGACATTCCCGATACGACCGGCAAGTTCGGGTTCAAGCCGAGGATGTTCTCGCAATCCGAGCTGGAGCGCAAAATGCGGGCTCCGGATTCCTCCCCGAGTTACCTCCGGGAGCTCGAGACCGAGCACTGGCGGCGTATAGCTGTCGCCATGACACCGCTCTTTTTTGTCCTGCTCGGAATGGGGTTCGGAGTGGTCCGGACTCGTGGTGCCCGATACGGAGTGATGCTCGTTTCATTCGTGACCATGGCTTTATACTGGCAAATCCAGGTGAGTTCGATCTGGTTGGGTGAGTCGGGCAAGTTGCCTCCTTGGTTTGCGGTCCAAATTCCGAACCTGCTGGTCGGATCGGTGGGGCTGTTCATGTTCAGGCGGGCGTCCTGGTAAGATGGCTCGTTTCGACCCTGATTCCTATGTGCGGTACCGGATCACTTATCCTCCGGCGGTATTCGAGGGGTTGCGCCCTTGGGTCGGCTCTATCGGTGGATGCGAGGGGATTCGTGCGGTGGACTTGGGTGCCGGAACGGGGTTCTCGGCCTGGTCACTGGTTCAAGCTCTCCCGGTATCGAATTTGGTGCTGATCGAGCCAGATGCGTCGATGCTCGAAGTGGCAGAGCGCACGCTTTCGGGCTCAGGAACCCGAGTGGAGTACCGAGTGGGCTCTGCTGAGAGTGTGTCTGGAGTTTCTGATGTGGATCTCGTTCTGGCCGCGTCATCCTGGCATTGGATGGACCCGGAACGGACGCTCGAATCCATCCAGAGGATGCTCCGCCCGGGAGGGGTCTTCTTTGTTCTCGAGTACCAATTTCCAAGATTAGAGGGCGCCCACGCATTGAATGAATGGGTCAGGCGTGAGTTCAATCTGAAGTGGCGCGCAGAAGGTCAGCGTCCTCGCGGAAGTCTGAAGGAGTTGACCGAGGCCATTCGGAGTGCGGTAACCTTCTCTCAGAGGGGGGTGCTTCGTGTGGAGCATGCTCAAGGATTCACACCCGAGGAATTTGCCGGTGTGATCCGCTCCCAGTCTAGATACTTGGCCTATGAGGCTCGATTGCCGGAAGCGCAAAGAGTGGAGGAGCGGGCCCAGATGGTGGAACAACTCCGAATTTTCTGGGGAGAAAAAGAGGTCCTTTCGGGATCCTATTCTTTGGAAGGGTATTGGTTTGCCAAAAGATGGGGGTAATTCAGCCTCATTTGCGGGTCAAAAATCCGCACCGTCAAAAAAACGCCTGAAAATCCCTATAATGTGAATAAAAAAACAGTCACTGCCTAAAAAGGGAAGATATAAGGAAAAATATTTAACCATATTAATAACTTATGTCTGGTGGATAACTTCGAAAAATGTGTGGATGAAATTCGAAGCCCGACAAATCTGGCCTAAGAATCTCTAAGGTTGGGGTCTGGTCGTGAAAAGTCTTATAAAATGACGCAAAGCAAACGAGGCTCGGAGGATACTTAGGGGCTGCGAGGTGTTGGAATTGCCTCGGGAAGTTCCTTTGAGCCCAGATCCTGACCCGCATACTCGAGAAGCGATGCGTCAGGGGCGACTTCGATCTTGTTTGAGTTCAGTTCGCTCAGTGTCACGCTTCGGGTCTTTGCCTGGAAGTGTTCCGGATGGCGGGTCTCAAATCGCAGCTTCTGTCGGGCTCGAATCACCAAGGAGCGACCCTTGCGAAGGATCATGATCCCGGTTTGCAGGTCGTCTGAGCGGTAGCGAATCCAGGCGTCCTCTTTGGCGGTCAGGGTGACCTTCAGTTTTGTTTCTTCGGGCGTGAGACCGTCCCCCTTGTTCAGCGGGTCCAGTACCGGAGTGGGGCTCGGGCTCGCGAGGGTTGGTGCGGGTGAAGGGCTTGCCGATGCCTGTGGGTTGGCGAAGCCGGGATCGCTGACGGGAGTCAGCAGGTTCTTGGATGCCAGCACTTCGGGAGGGAAATAGATAGCCTGATTGACCGGAGCTGCGGGTGTCGAGGAGGCTGCCGGTTTGGTCGCTGTTTCGCCCTCGAACTCCTTGTGCTTTTCTTTCCTGCGGTGGTTGTCCGGTTTGAAAATGAGCAGGACGGCGATGGCAAACACCGCGGCCAGAGATCCTCCCACCATCATCCATCGGCGATTCTGCTCGAGTTCCCGGCCTTCAAAAGCGTAGCCCTGGTGACCATGATCCCGATCCGGACGCTCGGAGAACTTGGACTCGAGAAAGGCTTGATAGGTCTCGAGTATTTCGTTGGGGTTGAGCTTCAGGGCTTTGGTGTAATTGACAATGAACCCTCGGGTGAAGGCGCGTGCGGGCAGCTCGCTGTAGCGATCCTCCTCGATCGCAGAGAGGATTCGGATGTGGATTTTGGTCGAGGCGGCCAGCTGCTCGAGGCTCCGGCCCAATTCCAGTCTGCGTTTCTTGAGGTGGGCTCCGAGTGTCACGGAAGATCTCTCAGGTGTTCGATGGCCTTTTCAGAAGCATCCGTACCTACGAAGATCCTCTGGATTTCGACCAGCTTCGCGCGGGCTTCTTCGTAGCGCCTTTGGCGGGAGAGGACTTGGGCGATCGCCAGATGGGTTTCGCTCATTCCCGAGCACATTCCCTTTGCTGAGAGCCGATAGTGGCGCTCGGCCTTCGGGAGATCGTTCTTTTCTAATGCGATCTTGCCGAGTTGAAAGTGAGCCAGGCAAGAAATCGCCGTGCGGTCTTCCAGGGTCTGTTTGAACCAGTGCTCGGCCAGGTCGGGCCTCAGGGTCTTGGTGTAAAGAATTCCGAGATTGAGTTTGGCACGATCGGCCTCGCGATTGAGAAGGTCGCTTGCGGCCTGTTTGAAAAGGGTTTCCGCTTCATTGAACTTACCGAGATCCATCAGGATCTTTCCAAGGGTATTCCGGGCAGCGGTGAGTCTCGGATCGAGGCGTACGGCTTGGCGCGCTGATTCTTCAGCCAAGTGGTATTCGCGCTTTCCGATGTAGGCCAGTGCGTACAGGTGATGCCCCTTGGCGTTGTCCGGCTCAAGTGCGTGTGCTTGATTCAGGTACTCGAGCGCGGTGATGTGATCGCCTTCATTGATGGCCGCTCCTGCGATGTTGAGCATGCCCTCGATGGTAGCCGCTTGTTTGGAGGTCGCAGTGGTGGAGCATGCCGACAACAGGATGAGCAAAAGACCCGGGAGGGTGATCCTGGATGGGGTTTTCATGCCTCGATTTTAACGCTCATTTCAAAAAAAGGGCAAGCGATTCGAGATGGGGAGTCTGGGGGAAGAGATCGAGTGCCCCGAGTCTTGCTAGACGGTATCGCGCCGAAATGAAACGGGAGGTGTCCCGTGCGAACGCATCGACATCGCATCCGACCAGGATGACCCGACTGACTCCGAGTGCGGAGAGTCGCGCCTCGAGCTTCGGGAAGAGTTCTCCGATTCCCTCTCGGGGCGGATCGAGCAGGGCCACTGCCGGACCCGCGGGTTCGTTCGCATCGTCAGTTCCGGACCAGGCTTGGATGCTTTTCCGGACAAAACTGAAATGCGGTGCGGGTGCTTCCTCTTCGGTCGCGCTACTGTCGACACAAACGATTCTCTTGAAGTCCGCGATGAGCGGAAGGCTGAGGTTTCCGTTTCCTCCGTAGAGATCGAGGAGCAGGTCTCCGGTACCGGCATGGGTTTTCACCCATTCCTGGAGCAATCGGTTTTGACGGTCGTTGATCTGTTGGAACCCGGTCGCAGCATGGCGTTCATTCCAGTCGGCGCGAATCCCTCCGTCCGGTTTCTTGCTGATCTCGAGTTTGAAGGGTTCGGTGAACCGGGAGAATCCCTCTTCCAGCAGTTTACCCAATGCAGAATTGATCTTCGGGTCTGCAATGGCGCACTCGGAAACCGGCACCAGAGAGTGCGATCCCGGGCGGTAGAATCCGGCCTCCCGAGTAGAGGGGTTGCCTCGGATCTGGATCCGGTTCCTGTAGTGGTAAGGTTCTCCGGCGGGGAGCAGGTCCAATGGAACCGAAGGGCTCTGGACTCCGGCTCGGGCCAGGGCTGAGTGGAGGCCTTTCACCTTGGTCTCGAACTGGAGTGGGTAGGGGATGTGTTGCCAGGAGCACCCGCCACAGCGACCAAAGGCGGGACAGGGTGCGACGACCCTTTCCGGCGACGCCTCCAGAACCTCGATCAGTTCGCCATGAACATAAGACTTTTTTCGCTCGACCACGCGGACGCGAACCAGATCGCCCGGAGCGGTAAAAGGAACAAAAATGATCTCACCTGTGGAGAGACGCCCTACTCCGGCGCCGCCGCGGGCCAAGTCGTGGATTCTGACTTCAACGGGTGTGTCAGTCTGCACAGAGAGGTTCGAATCTGAATTCGCGAGGAGCAACCAAGCGGGTGCAAACCCCGGATTCGCGGTGATCTTCGGCTGCTGCGATTTCGCGGCCGCTCATTTCACCGTGTTTGGAGACTTTTCCGGCACGGAACTCGATAGCGATATTCCGCGCACCTTTGCTTTGTTTGCGGAATTCATAGACCCACTTATCGACCCCGTTCTTCCGGTACACGGAGTCGGGGGTGCCGAGCAGGCTCAAGACCGAGCTCGTGGTCATGCCGCTTTGGAGCTTCTCCACATTTTTAGCGTATTCGGCACCTTTCAGGCTGGCGCAACCCGACGCAATGAGGAGGAGGCTCAAAAGACCCAAGCTGGAAGACAAGATCTGCTTCACCATACGTCTTCTCTTCGGGTGGTGGGGTTAAAAAGTTGAGCGGAATTGACAAGAATTTTGACCGGGGTGGCGTTCGAGGGCGCTTCCTGATAGATTCCCCTCATCCATGTCTAAGAATATCCGTAACTTTTGCATCATTGCCCACATCGACCACGGCAAGTCCACCCTGGCTGACCGGCTCCTGGAGAAGACGGGTACGGTCACCGCCCGTGAGATGGAGGCCCAGTTCCTCGACAACATGGAGCTCGAGCGAGAGCGGGGGATCACTATCAAGGCCCAAAGCGTCCGTCTGAAGTACAAGGCCCGGGACGGACAGGAATACATTCTCAATCTGATCGATACTCCCGGTCACGTGGACTTCACTTATGAAGTTTCGCGCTCGCTGGCCGCTTGCGAAGGGGCCATTCTGGTGGTCGATGCCACCCAAGGAGTTGAAGCCCAGACTCTGGCCAATGTCTTTCTGGCTCTCGAGAACAATCTCGAGGTATTCCCGGTCATCAATAAAATCGATCTGCCTTCCGCCGACCCCGAGAAGGTCAAGAAGGAGGTCGAAGACACCATCGGTCTGGTGGACACTTCGCGCTCCGTTCTGGCCAGTGCCAAATCCGGGATCGGAATTGAAGATGTTCTCGAAGCGGTGGTGAGATACGTTCCCCCTCCGACGGACGATGACCAGGGTAAGTTGAGGGCCCTCATTTTTGACAGCTGGTTCGATCCGTATCAGGGTGTGATCGCGCTCATCCGCGTGTTCAACGGCGTCGTGAAACCCGGCATGAAAATCAAGCTGTTCCATGTCGGCAGGGAATACGAAGTCCAAAAGGTCGGAACCTTCGCGCCCAAGTACCGCGATGTCGACCAGCTCGCCTCGGGCGAAGTCGGCGCCATCATCTGCGGCATCAAAGATGTCCGCGACATGAAGGTCGGTGACACCATCATGTCCTTCCAGGATCCCCTCTCCGAACCGCTTTCCGGTTTTGCAGAGGCGAAGCCGATGGTGTTTTGCGGAGTTTATCCCGTCGAATCGGATGACTACCACGATCTGAAAGAGGCGCTCGAGAAGTTGCGCCTCAATGACTCGGCGATCGCATTCGAGCCCGAAACCTCGACTGCCCTCGGCTTCGGCTTCCGTTGCGGATTCCTCGGGCTCCTGCACATGGATGTCGTCCAGGAGCGTCTCGAGAGGGAGTACGGGCTCAACATCATCACCACGGCGCCGTCTGTGGTGTACCGTGTGACCCAAACCGACGGCGAAGTCATGATGGTCGAGAATCCGGCCAAACTTCCCGATCCGATCCGTATTGAAACCATCGAAGAGCCCTACATCCGCCTCAGCATCCACATGCCCTCCGAGTACGTCGGAGTGGTGATGGCGCTTTGTAACGATCGTCGCGGTGTCCAGGAGAAACTCGACTTCGTGACAAGCGAGCGCGTGACCCTGGTCTATCAACTTCCACTGGCTGAAATGGTGTTCGACTTCTACGACAAATTGAAGTCTTCGACCCGCGGCTATGCATCGATGGATTACTCGATGCTCGATTACCGTCCATCGGATCTGGTCAAGATGGACATCCTCATCAATACCGAACCGGTGGATGCATTGTCTTTGATCATTCACAAAGACAAGGCCCATGTTCGCGGCCGCGAGCTGGCCAAGAAGATGAAGGAATTGATCGAGCGACAGATGTTCGAGATCGCGATCCAGGCCTCGATCGGTTCCAAAATCGTTGCGCGTGAGACCATCTCCGCTTACCGCAAGAACGTGACCGCCAAGTGTTACGGCGGGGATATTTCGCGTAAACGAAAACTCCTCGAGAAGCAAAAGGAAGGCAAGAAGCGGATGAAACAGGTCGGGTCGGTCGAGATCCCGCAAGAGGCGTTCCTGGCAGTTCTGAAGGTGGACTGAGGCATGGTGCACGCTCTCGTGCCCCTCACCGCGGCACTTCTGATCCTGAAGATCGGATTGGCGGCTCTTTTTCCTGTTTTTGGCGATGAGTCCTATTACCTCTATTGGGGACTTCATCCTGCGGGCGGGTACTATGATTTGCCGCCCATGATCGGGTGGTGGCTGGCGCCACTGGTGAGTCTTTCTTTGAATCCGCTTTGGATTCGAATGTTCAATCTGCTGGCCACGGTGTTGCCGGCTTTCACTCTCTACGAATGGCTGCATCCCAGAGTGGGCAAGGATCGTGCTCTCGGGGCGGCCGCTTTGTTCTTTTTCTTGCCGCTTCCATTCCTGGCCGTGATTTCGTTTCCCGACGTGCCATTGATGTTTTTTTCTTTCTTCTCGGCTTATTTGTTTCATCGTGCGCAGGAATCTCAACGCCCGGGGCTGCCTTACGAGGGCTTTTTTTCTGGTGTGCTCTGGGGGTGTGCGTTTCTCTCCAAGTACTTTGCGGTATTTCTGCTGCCCGTATTTGTCGGAGCGTTTGTTCTCGATCGTGGACGCAGGTACCGGAACGCTCCGGCCTTTTTCTTTGGGGCGCTTCCTTTTGTGTTTCAGCACCTGATCTGGAACCGCGATCATTGCTGGTCGAATTTCGTGTTCAACCTGATCACCCGGCAGCGGGTGGATGAGGGCACGATCGATCAGACCCTGGGGGGTTTCCTCGTCAACGTGCTCGTCGTATCGGCACCTGTATTGCTGTCCGGGTTGTTCTTCCCGATCGAACGCCGTGAGTTAGGTCCGGTTTGGGAGCGGGAACAGGATCTCGGCCGGTTCTTCTTCTGGCTTTGGGCTTTTCCAACTCTTGTTTTTTTGGTGACCGCGGCATTCGGAAGAGGGCAGGGGCTTCATTGGCTTCTCTTTTTGACCCCCTTTTTCGCAGCTTGGGTGGCACTCCGGTTTCCGCGTGGAAGATTCCGGCTTGCGCTATCGTTTTCTGCGGTCGCCTCCGGGGTTTTGGCGGTGAGCCTCATGCTGGCTTCGGTATTCCCGGACCGCCTGTTGGCCCCCCTGCTCAAAAAACGATGGGCATTCGAGTACCGGGTGCTGACCCGTCCCGACGATTTTGTGGATGAGATCCGTGCCGCCACTCCGGGTGTCGCGGCCTATTTCACGGGCGGGTACACCCTTTCGAGCGAGCTGGAATACCTCTTCCGGAAGTCCGGGCATCCCACGGATTTTCTGGTCTGGGGTGAGGGGTCCCGGTTCGGACGGACTTTCGATTGGGCTCTCGACGCGGGTAAGCTTCGCGGAAAGCGGATCGCCATCGTGACTCCCGGGTTTTTTTTCCGCGAGAATTGGGAGCACTTTTTCACTAAGATGGAAGTGAGCGTCCGGAATTTCCGGGGAGTCGAGTACATGTTGATCGTGGGTGAGGGGTTCCGCGCAATGGATTACCGAGAAGACGTGCTTCAGCCCGCAATCCGGAAGTTTTATCCTCCATTTCTTCCAGGAAGGTGCGGGCTCCTCGAGGAGTCGAAGCCATGAGTGATCTGTTTCTGGTATTTGCCGGATTCGTCGCCGGTGTGATCGACAGTATTGCCGGCGGGGGGGGATTGATCACACTTCCGTCGCTCTCCACGCTCCTTGAGCCCGGTCCGCATGCCATCGGAACCAACAAAATTGTCGGTACTGCTGGGGCCTTGATGGCCTTTCTGGTTTATCTCCGCAAACATCCCCTTCATCTGAAGAAGGGGTTGTCCTTCATCGTGGCGGTCGGAGTGGGGTCGGTGCTCGGCTCCCTCTGTTCTCCGTTAGTCCCCCGATTGTATTTCAGATACTTTCTGATCGCAGCCTGTCCGCTGATCTTGTTCGTCCTCTGGAACAAACAGGGGCTCATGAAAGAGGTCCGCGACCAGGCCCGGGCCTCCTTCGGCGCGCTGGTTTCCACCGGTGTCGCGGTCGGGTTCTATGATGGGTTCTTCGGCCCGGGGGGCGGTACCTTCATGTTGATCGGTCTTCTGGCCGGGGCCCGGATGTCCCTTTTCGAGGCCCTGCTTCTTTCTAAGCTGGCCAATACCCTGTCGGCCGCGGTTTCGCTCGCCTCCTACGGCATCCAGGGCTTTGTTCACACCCGTTTCGGGTTGATCATGGCCATCGGAATGACGGCCGGGAGCTTCATGGGAGCTCGCTTGGCTTCCAAGAAGGCCGAGCAGGTGGTCCGTCCGGTATTGGTGTTTGTGGTGCTCCTCCTGATGGCGGTTCAAATCCGGGAAGTCTTCACCACTTCTTGAGGGTTTCCCGTTGAGGGGGCGGAGGGGATGAGGTAGCTTGAACCTCCGGGAGGCCTCCTCATGTTCCCGGAACATCTCACCTCGATTCGCGGCATCGCACCCGACACGCTCCGGGACCTGCTCCGTTTGGGCAAAAAAATCAAAGCTGAGCCTGCCCGTTTTTCTTCCGCGTTGAAGGGGAAAACCATCCTCCAGTTTTTTGTCGAAAACTCCACCCGGACGCGTATGTCCTTCGAGGCCGCGACCCGCCGGCTTGGTGGGGCCAGCATCGCGTTCGCTGCGGCCACCTCGAGTTTGCAAAAAGGCGAGACCCTGCTCGATACCGTTCGGGTGATTCAGCAGTACGGTGTCGATGCGATTGTCATGCGGCACTCGTCCGGGGGGTCCCCGGATTTTGTGGCGCGGGCCACAGGGCTCCCGGTGATCAATGCGGGTGACGGCAGCCACGAGCACCCGACCCAGGCCCTGCTCGATGCCTTCACGCTTGCCGAGGCTTGGGGGAGTGATCTCGATCGTCCGGAGCCCTTCCGGGGCCGGAAGCTGTTGATCATCGGCGATACCTTGCAGTCCCGGGTCACCCGCTCGAATATTCATTTGTTTTCAGCGCTCGGCGGGCAGGTGATCCTGAGTGGTCCCCGAACCTTGGCCATTCGTGATGTGAGTCTGTTTCCTGAAGTCACAAAAGTCGATTTTCCGGATGAAGTGATCAGCGAAGTCGATGCGGTCATGGCGCTTCGGGTCCAGTTCGAGCGCGGTCACAAGGGTTTGATTCCTTCTGTCGAAGAGTACCGGACGTTCTGGGGCCTGACCGAAGAGCGGGTGAGCCGGATGAAGCCCTCGGCTCCGATCCTGCATCCCGGGCCCATGAACCGCGGGGTCGAGATCGATCCTGAAGTGGCCGATTCGGATCGGGCGCTGGTGCTCGACCAGGTTGAAAATGGTGTCCTGGTCCGCATGGCGGTCCTGGGCGCGCTCGTGGGAGGGCTTCGCGCATGATTCTTCTCAAGAACGCAAGGGTGATCGATCCAGCTTCCAGTCTGGATGGTGAACGGGATCTCCTGATCGAAAAAGGAAAGATCCGCTCCATCGATCTGCCGGGCGCCTTCCATGGAATGGCGGTCGGAGAATCGCACGACTTGAAGGGTTGTGTGGTCGCTCCGGGGTTGATCGATGTGCACGTCCACCTTCGGGAGCCCGGGTTCGAGCACAAAGAGACGGTCCACACCGGATCACTTGCAGCCGTGCGCGGGGGCTTCACCTCAATCGCCCCGATGGCCAACACCGATCCGGTCAACGACAACGCCATCGTGACCCGGTTCATTCTCGATCGCGCCCGGAGCGCCAACCTGGCGCGGGTTTTCCCGATCGGTGCCGTGACCAAGGGCCAAAAGGGCGAAGAGCTCGCTGAAATCGGCCTGATGGCAAAAGAGGGGATCCGTGCCCTCAGTGACGATGGCCTGCCGGTGATGAATTCGGCACTCATGCGTCGGGCGATGGAATACGCCCGGATGTTCGACCTTCCCGTGATCAGTCATGCCGAGGACGCGACGCTCTCGAAGGGGGCGCCCATGACCGAGGGGGCGGTTTCCTCTTTGCTGGGTTACCCCGGAAACCCGAATGCCTCCGAAGAAATCATGGTCGCGCGCGAGATCGCGCTTTGCCGGGCCACGGGTGCCCGGGTGCATTTGGCTCACTTGTCCACCCGTGAGGGTGTGGCCCTGGTCCGTCGGGCCAAGGAGGACGGGCTTCCCGTCACTGCCGAGGTGACCCCGCATCACCTCATGCTGAATGAGTTTTCGCTCTTGAACTCCGGACACTCCTGCGTGCACCACCAACCCCGGACGGATTACAAAATGGCTCCGCCGCTCCGGTCGGAGCAGGATCAGGAGGCGCTCCGGGAGGCGCTCCGGGAGGGTGTGATCGATCTCGTGGCCTCCGACCATGCTCCCCACGGTTGCGTGGACAAGGAGGTGGAGTTCGAGCTGGCCGCCAACGGCATCCTCGGCCTTCAAACCACGGTCCCGCTCCTGCTCGAGTTGGTGCAGAGTGGAGTTCTGTCCTGGTCCAGAATGGTGGAGTCCCTGACCCTCGCCCCGGCAAGTCTTCTCGGTCTCAGGGATCTCGGGATCCTCGGTGCGGGCAAACCCGCGGATCTGGTGGTGATTGACCCGAATTTGGAGTTCATCCTTCGCAGGGAGGATCTGGTCTCGATCAGCGAGAACAGTCCTTTCATCGGTCGAAAATTTAAGGGCAAAGTCCTGAAAACAATGGTAGGAGGAGACTGGAAATGAAAGGTCTCATAGTTCTCCCCGGAGCCGAGCAGGATGTGATTCTCGAAGGAACCCTTTTTGGAGCGGTTTCCTCGGATCCCAAAAAGAATGTGGTGTTCGCCGAATTGGTGTTCAACACCTCGATGACCGGCTATCAGGAAATCCTGACTGATCCATCTTACGCAGGGCAAGTCGTTTGCTTTACGGCAGCTCACATCGGCAATACGGGCGCCAATCGTGAAGACCTCGAGAGCCGTTCCATCCATGCCGAAGGCCTGATCCTCGCCTCTTATACCCCCAAGCCCTCGAATCACCGGTCGGAAGAAACCCTCGAAGAGTTCCTGAAGCGGAATGGTCGCATCGGCATTCATGGTGTGGATACCCGTCGCTTGACTCTCTTGCTCCGTGACCGAGGCGTCACTCCCGGCTTCATCATTCCGGAGTCTTTGCGCTCAGAAATCGATTCACTGAAAAAGGAACTCGCCTCCAAAAACTACGACCAGATCGATTGGATCCGAAAGGTCAGCACCAAAGAGGCCTACACCTTCCCGTCCACTGCGCCGGTATCCGCTAAAAAATTCAAAGTCGTAGCTTACGATTACGGCATCAAGGGCCAGCTTCTGCGCGACCTCGCTGCCCGGGGCTGCGAGCTGACGGTGGTTCCTTGTGACTATCCGGCTGCGAAAGTTCTCGAAATGAAGCCAGACGGAGTGTTCCTCTCGAACGGTCCCGGCGATCCGAAGTTGGCCACCTACGCGGTAGAAAACGTTCGCGCGCTGCTTGGCAAGGTTCCCATGTTCGGCGTCTGCATGGGGCACCAGGTGCTCTCGATGGCTGTCGGTGCCAAAACCTACAAGCTCAAGTTCGGGCATCGGGGTGGAAACCAACCGGTGAAGAACCTCGAGCAGGGCTCAGTCGAAATCAGCTCCCACAATCACGGTTATGCAGTCGATCCCGCTACTTTTCCGGCTGAGGCAAAGCTCACCCACGTGAACCTCAACGATCAGTGTTGTGAGGGGATGGCCATTCCATCGAAGCAGGCCTTCTCGGTCCAGTACCACCCGGAAAGTTCTCCCGGACCCCATGATTCGGGCTACCTGTTCGACCGCTTCATCCAGATGATGGGATGACTCAAAACTTCGAATTGAAGCCGTAAATGTGCTTCACGTCGATGTGGGCGAAACGCTGGTGCTTCAGCTTCATTTGGGCCAACTGAAGGATGAGTTTCAGGTGGCGGGAGCGGTCCTGGAATCGGATCTTCTTGATTTCGCCCATGATGAACGAGCGCATCTCGACCGGGTGAAAGCAGAACCCCTGGGTGAAGTGCCACTTGCTCTCGTGGGGGAAGATCCGGCCCTCGAAAATGTCGCCCCGGGAGAACGCGTACTTCAGCTTGGGGTCGACCACGAGGTACTTCTTGCGTGAAAACAGGTCCTGGACGATCAGGTTCCTGCCGAAAAAAGTAAACCGACTCAGTAGAAACAGGGAGTGGATCGAGTTCGACAGGTCCTCGAAGATCTGTTTTTCTTCGGGATTGAACTCAGCCTGGTGCTGGCGGACAAAATAACGGATGGGGGGCAGGTCCACTCCCGGCAGGTCCCGGTCGAAGAGGTACCAGTCCATGAACAGGTTCATTCTTTGTTCAAACTCGGCGTCGTCATCGTGGACCACGCCTGCCCGCGCGAAGAACTCCTCTTTGGCCCTGAATACCTCGGGGTAGTATTCGCCGGTGGTGAATTCCCGGATCACAGGTTCGAGTCGGAGTTGCATCGCTTCGGTCATGGTGACCCCATCTTCACTGAAATGGGAGCGGGACGCAATAGGGTGCCGGTGCTGTTCAGAATCGGGGCAGGTGTATGGAGTTTTTACACAGATAGCAGATAAGAAAGGTCTGGGATCGAATTTATCGCTTTTCGGGCATGGGGCGATGTGGCATGGTTCCTGCTCAATGGGTGTGCAGGAGATTCACTATGAAAATTTTTAAGATCCTTGGACTGATGGCAGCAGTAGGTGGCTTGGCGGCTTGCGGAACGCAACAACCTTCTTCGATTGCTTACAACCCTTACTCGGGTGGCAATACCACTTACAACCCTTACAACCCAGGCGGACAGACCGGGTCCAACACTTACGCCGTTCCGGGCGGAACCAAGACCCTGACTCCCGTGATCAACGGTGGAGCCCTGGTTTACGGAAGCCAGAATTTCAGTGAGACCGCCCAGGTCCAGGCGGGTGACCAGATCGTGGTGAATGCCGCGAACAACGTGGTCTACGCCCGCAAGATCGTGGGTGGCATCCTCAATATCAACGTCCAGTCGTCCCTGAAGGCGCTCAACGTTTCGATCAACAATCAGTTGGTGGGATCCGGTTTGGCAGCCCAGTACAATGTGAGCCAGGCGGGAACCTTGAAGCTCTCCTTCAACTACCTGACCGAGAGCCTCTACAACGAGAGCGACATGCAGTTCCAGATTCAGATGATGGGCGGCGTTTACATCGGACGCTGTAAGGACACCGCGGGTCAGCCCATGACCTGCCCGTCCGGTTACTGATCCCCGATCCTCTGGTTGAATCTTCCTCAGGCCCTGCCGGATTTCCGGTGGGGCCTGTTTGTTTTAAATCCGGGGAGCGGTCTCCCCAAATGCTGGGATCATCCGGGCGAGTTCGAGTGACGCCTTCAGGGAGGGCGGGATCGCGTCCCGGCACTCCGGCATGCGGAACTCGAGGTATTCGAGCGCACACGACAGATCCCAGCCCGCCTGGGTGAGTTCACCGGATCGACTCCAGAGATCCGATCTCAATTCGGCCAGATAACGGAGGGTGCGGTAGACGGTCATCAGGTGATCTTGGGCCCAGGCTGGAGAGGGGACTTCGTGCATGCGGGTCTCCTGGAAATACGAGACGGCGGCCTGCATGAGTCCGGTGGCAAGAGTCGACGCCTGCCTGACCTCGATCCGGTCGGTTGGACGCTCTGGCCAAATCCCACCGTGCAGATCATGCAGGGTTTCTAGGATGGCAGATGAATCCGAAAGTGCCCGGCCATCCGGCAAAATCAGAGCGGGGACCAGTCCGAGCGGGTTGCTTGCCTCCAAGTCCGGGTTTGATTCGAGTACGTTCAGTGGATGTTCGAGCACCGGGAGGCCGAGGCGCCGCAGGGCCAGTCGGACGCGCCGTGCAAAGGGGGATCGGGGGCTGAGAAACAAGCGATAAGGGTTCGGATTTGCCATGGCCCCATGGTAGCATCGGGTCCATCATGCTCAATCCCAAACGCATCCTGGTCACCAAGTTCCGCGCTATGGGGGACACGATCCTCCTCACCGCGGCATTGAAGGAATTGCACCGTCAGTTCCCCCTGGCCCAGATCCACGCGGCGGTCCCGGAGCCTTGGGTGTGGCTCCTCGAAGGATTCCCTGGCGTCACCAAGCTCTGGCCGATCACCTGGCACAACGACCGCGCCGCACGCACCAAAGCGGCAACCCGTCTCGCCTTCCAGCTCCGGAAAGAGTCCTACGACATCGTGTGCGGGTTCCACTCTTCTCCAGCGGCCGCCATGGTCGCGCTTTCGACCGGGGCCAAGATCCGCTCGATCCACTTCCACAGTTTCAAAGCGAAAAACATGTACTCCACGGTCGAGATCCCCGGAAAGGGGATCATGAAGCCGGTGGTCGAGCGGGATCTCGACACCATCCGCGGACTCGGTCTTAAGGTGGCGGAAGGCGTGATGCCCGAGATTTTTCTGAAGCCGGGAGAAAAGGACCTCGCGCGTGAGGAGTTCAAGGCTTGGGGAATGAACCGTCCGGTGCTCGGGCTCGCCCTCGGCGCTTCCCGGGCGACCAAGATCTGGCCTCTCCATCGTTTTGCCGAAGTCGCCCAGAAGTGGGTGCGGGAGACGGGTGGCTCGGTACTGGTGATCAGCGGCCCGGGTGAGGAGCGCCTGACCGAGGAGTTCTTCAAGTCCATTCCTCAGGCGGATGGATTGAGAGACCGGATCCAAGTCATGCCACCTTGCAATGTGCGGGTGCTAGCAGCGCGGATTTCGAACCTGAATGTGCTCCTTGGAAACGACTCCGGACCTCGCCATCTCGCAGCCGCGCTCGGAGTGCCGACGGTGACTCTTTTCGGTCCCGAGCATCCGATGGAGTGGCACCCTTACGCACAAGACCGGCATCCCCGTTTGTTTGTCGAGCCACTTCCTTGCCGGAACAACCAGGAGCCCGGATCTCCGCCCTGGTGCGGACTTCAGGAGTGCATCGTCGAGGCCCATCAATGCATGACCCGGATCGGTGCGGACGAGGTGTTCGCCCAGGTGAGGCGGGTATTTGATTCGCATGGAAAAGATCTCGGGATTTAGCCTCGTCCGGAACGGCATTCAGTTCGATTATCCTTTCATGGAGTCGCTCCGCTCTCTATTGCCGCTCGTGGACGAATTGGTCCTGAATGTCGGCGAGGGCGATGACGATACCCTGGTCCAGTGCGAGCGGTTCGCGCTCGAAGAGGGGCAGGGAAAAGTGAGGATTTTCACCTCGGTCTGGCCGCTCAACGACCCGGAAAAGAAAAAGTCCGGCTTGATCCTCTCCGAGCAGACCAATCTTGCGCTCGAGCGATGCACGCACGATTGGTGCCTGTACCTTCAGGCCGACGAAGTGTTGCATGAAGACGATGCGGCAAATCTGCGCGCGGGCGTCGAGCGCGCGGCACGGGAAGGTCTTGAAGCGCTGGTCTTCGAATACCGGCATTTCTACGGATCTTTCAACGTGATCCAGGAGACCCGCTCGGCCTACCGGCGTGAGATGCGTCTGATCCGGAAATCATCCGGGGCCCGCAGTGTGGGCGATGCCCAGAGCTTCCGCAAGCCCGACGGATCCAAGCTTCGCGCGCTGTTGACTCCGGCGCGGATATTTCATTACGGTTGGGTTCGCACCCCCGAGGCCATGAAGGAGAAGACCCTGTTCATGGACCGTCTGTATCATGGGGATCAAGCGCCCGATGCCGATACGCCCCACTCCGGGAGCAACTACCTCTACAAGCGGTTTTGGGGGCTTCGGGAGTACCGCGGGACCCATCCACGGGTCATGGCCGGCCGGATTGCCGAAAAGGGTTGGAATTGGGATCTCCGGGCCTCGCCCTTCGTTTTTTCGGCTTCGGATACCAAAAAAGTGGTGCTCGACCTCTGGGAGCGCCTGACCGGACACCGGCCCTTCGAGTTCAAAAACTATTCGATTGAGGGGAAGATGTGAGCATGAAGCCGATGCGGATCCTGATTCTCGATAATACCCGCGAAGAACGTTATTTCGGGAGCGCGAGTCTCCAAGCCTGGGTGATCCGGATGGCGCCTGTCGGGTCCGAGGTGGTGGTGATGAGACCTCCGCACGGTGACCTCCCCCCAAGCGACCGATTCGATGCCATCTGCATTTCCGGGTCGGTCACCTCCTGCATGACTGAGGATGAGCCTTGGATTCGCGCTTACGACGACTACGTCACGGAACACATCCGTGCGAGGACTCCCATTCTCGGGATCTGTTACGGACACCAGACCCTGGCCCGGTGTCTCTTCAGGATGGCAGGGAAAGCACCGGCGCTCGGGCGTTCAAAAGACGCTGAACTCGGCTGGCAGACCATCACTGCGCTCCGGCGGGATTCCATTTTCGAGGGCCTTGGAGAGACTTTTGTCTCGTATCAGTCGCACTACGAGGAAGTAGCCGAGACACCTCCCGGCACCCGTCGGATTGCCGAGACCGACCGTTGCGCCGTGCAGGCCTTCGAGGTCGAGGGGGCGCCGGTTTTCGGCATCCAGTTCCATCCCGAACACTCGATCGAGTATGCCGAGGAGTCCCTTGCCAATAAACTCAAAAAAGGCGAGCGTCGGGATTGGATCCTGAATCCGGGAATGGGAAAAAAGCTTTACGACGAAAACGTGGGAATCAGAATCTTTGGAAACTTCTTCAGAATCGCAAACACTTGAATCCATCCCGGATCCGGCATTAGCTCCGGTCTCGTGGAAAAGCCGTCTCACCTTGGTGCTCAAATTCGCTTTGGTGGGCGCCGTGTTCTACTACCTTTACCGGAAGGGACTCATCACGGCCGATAGCTTCCGGAAGATGGCGGCCTCTCCAAAGACCCTGTTTCTCTGCCTCGCCTTCATGACCCTGAACACCCTTTCCGGGGCGCTCCGTTGGCAGGTGTTGCTCAAGACCCATGGGGCCGATCTCGGTTTCCTTCAGACCTTGAAGCTGAGCCTGGTCGGCAGCTTTTTCAATATCGCACTCCCCGGTGCGGTCAGCGGAGACCTCGTCAAAGGGGTCCACCTCATGAAGCGCTTTCCAGACAAACGGGCCCCGATTTTTGGAACCATCGTATTGGACCGGATGCTCGGAGTTTCTGCGATGGTGTTCATCGGGGCTTTTTCGGCCGGGCTTTCCCTGGTGGTTCCGTGGGGCGGGACCTTGCCCCCCGTTTTGCTTGGGTCCATCGGCGGAGCGGGCGCCGCAGCTTTGGCGTTTTTCATTTACCTCTTCGCTTCCGGAAAAAAAGACCCCGTCGGAGATCTGCTCCGGATTCTGGTGGTGAAGTTCCCGAAGCTCGGCTCGGTGGAGAGACTCTATTCGAGCATCATGGCCTACCGGGCCTATCCCCGTCGGGTGATCAAGGCGGTCGGGCTGTCGTTGGCAATCCATCTTTTACTGATCCTCATGGCCTACTTCATCACCGAGGCCATCTCGGTCGATGCTTTGCCGGTGTTTCCGGTGGCGGTGATCGTTCCGATCGGGATGCTGGCCACCACCATTCCCGTGCTGCCGGCCGGGGTGGGAACGGGGCATGCCGCGTTTTACGCGCTCTTCATGATGGTCGGATCTCCCCTTGGGGCCGAAGTGTTCAGCATGATCGTCCTGTACCAGGTCCTGGTCGGAATCGTCGGGGGAGTGATCTACCTGAAGGTTTTGTCCGAGCGGGCCTGAGGGCACAATCCCTGCACCCGGCTCTGCGGTGCACACCCTGAAGTCCTTTCAAAAACAAGCGCTCGAGTCTCTCGATTCCGTGGAGCACACCTTGCTGATCGCACCCACCGGTAGCGGCAAAAGTCTTGTTTTTCAGCGCTACATCGAACTCCACCGTAACCGGATCCGCGCCGTGGTTGTGGCGCCCTTGAGTGCGCTGGTCCGGCAGCACGAGGCCGCATTTGCAAAAATCGGAATCCCCCTGAATCCGGAATCCGGCCCGGGGGTCCGGGTCATGAGTCCCGAGCGCCTTTTCGGGACGGCTTTTCGAAAGCTCGAAGAATGGCGTCCCGATCTCCTGGTGGTCGATGAGGCCCATTGCATCGAGGAGTGGGGAGACCGCTTCCGCCCCAGTTTCAGTGATCTCCCCAGCGTTCCCCGGCTCCTCAGCATCCCCAAGACCCTTTGGCTTTCCGCCACGCTTCCCGCTTCCTCCCGGGCGGAACTGATCCATGCTCTCGGGGGAGAGGTGAACGAGTTGGGGCGATTCGGACTTCCTTCCTCCCTTCAGCTCTTGGTCGAGCGGATCGATCCCTCGCTCCGGTTCGAGCGCCTGCTCGAAATCCCGAAACTCTTCCCTGGGAAGAGCGGGATGATCTTTGTGAACACCCGTGAAGCCTCTGAACGGGTCGGGGCCTGGCTCAAGGCCGCCGGAATCCGGTCGCGCCCCTATCATGCGGGGATGACCCGAGAGGAGCGTCTGGCGCTCGAGGTCGAATTCCGGGAGCGAGGTCGGGGTCAGCCAGTCTGGATTGTGGCCACCTCGGCCTTCGGGATGGGAATGGACTACGATTTTCTCGAGGTCTGCATCCTGTTCGAGCCACCCTTCAGTCTGCTCGCTCTTGCCCAAGCGGTTGGAAGAGTGGGGAGGAGCGGGCGTCCGGCGTCAGCCCGGATCTGGTGGCACCCCGATGATTTTTCCCGCCATCGATGGCTCACGGTCGGGTCCCGGCGTGCCGGTCAAAGAATGCAGGAGGTCCGGGAGTGGTGCTCCGCTCCCGAGCCGGAGAGCTCACTTGAAAAATACTTTAACGACGCCGTGGTTTCAGGCAAGCTCAGGGCAGAAACGGAAACGCATCATGGGTATCCCGAGTGATCCGAAACTACTGGTGGAGAGCGCCCGCGCGGGGAATCGTGCGGCTTTGGCGCGCTTGATCTCGCGGATCGAACATCGCAATCAGGATACGCGGACCTTGATCAGCTGGCTTTACCCCCATACCGGAAAAGCCCAGGTTTGGGGCATTACCGGGCCTCCCGGAGCCGGGAAGTCCACCTTGGTCGACCGTCTGGTCTCCAAGTTGCGCGAACAGGGCAAGTCAGTCGCTGTGGTCGCGGTGGATCCCTCCAGTCCTTTTTCGGGTGGGGCCATTCTCGGAGACCGGATCCGGATGCAAAAACACACTTCCGATCCCGGGGTGTACATTCGCAGTCTCGGAACCCGCGGGCGCCATGGTGGCTTGTCGCATTCCACCAAAGAAGCGGTATTGGCGCTGGATGCGGCGGGATTCGATGCGATTCTGGTTGAGACGGCAGGTGTCGGTCAGACCGAGCTCGACATTTTAAGGCTCGCCCAAACGGTGATTGTCGTTCTGGTGCCCGAGAGCGGAGACTCCATCCAGGTGATGAAGGCCGGACTGATGGAGATTGCGGATGTGTTCGCAGTGAACAAGTCCGACCGCCCCGAGGCCGACAAGCTCGTGCGTGAGTTGGTGGCCAATGTGGGGCTCAATCCGCACGACGAGCATTCCTGGATCATCCCCGTCCTGAAGACCGAAGCTGCCCGCGATGTGGGGACGGTTGAACTCCTCGGAGAAATTGCGCGCCACCAGGAATATCTGGAAAAGTCCGGGAAAAAGGCCGAAAAAGCGAAAGTTTTTTTGAAAGAGGAGCTGGTCGACATTCTGATCGAGGGGCTGCGGACTTCACTCGATTCCGTGCTCGCCACGGACGGGGGCAAGGACTTGCTCGAGCGTCTTTACCGGAAGGAAATCGCCCCTTATGAGGCGGCCCGGGTTCTTTCAGGGCAGGCGGGCGAGTAGATCCCGAAGCTTCCGGAGTGGAATCCGGTTCTCCGAATCGAGCAGGGGGCGGAGTGGTTCGGGAATTCCGAGAGTTTTCTCAAAAAACTGCTCAGCCACCGACTGAAGCTCTGTCAGGCGGTTGAGTTCGAACCAGTCTTCGGGCCGCGAGGGCAGAGTCTCTCCGCCGTTGAAGTTGAGGGTGCAGGCTGTGATCCGTTTGGTCCGCGCCAACTCATCGCTCGTGCAAAGCGGTGCGCCCTGGGTTCTGCAAATCACGGGGCGGGACTCATAGGTGGTGCACCGATTGTCGACCAAGAAGGCGCAGGTCCCGGGACGACTCTGACCCCACGATTCCCGGAGACGTTTTTGTGCGGAGTCCTCCAGTTCGAGGAAATGCTCCAGAATCAGGGCGGCCTCACCCGGGTGAATGGAGAATTCCGCGGCGCAGCAAGACGCGCACCCGGAGGCACACATCATCTGGGATCCGTATTGAGTCAGAATCCTTGAAAATAGCCCACTTGCATTGGCTTGAAGGGATCGGAAAGGGTTGGCCGACGAGGAGCTCATGGGGGTTCCGTATCCCGCCCCGGACCGGGATGCAAGGCCCGGTGGGGCGTTTTTGATTGACAAACAGGGCCGGTCTTGGAAAAGATGTGGCGTTATCAAAAGTCAGAGGTGTGCGTCGGGGTTCCGGCGTACAAGTTTGAATTTCGAGGATTAGGCGCTGGATTAGCTCAGTTGGTAGAGCAGCTGTTTTGTAAACAGCAGGTCATCGGTTCGAGTCCGGTCTCCAGCTCCAGCCTCGGGTTCAAGTTTTGGCGAATGGTGAGGTTCCGGAGCGGTCAAACGGACCAGACTGTAAATCTGGCGGCGTCAGCCTTCGAAGGTTCGATTCCTTCCCTCACCACCACTTAAAACTTTGTAACAATTGTTTTAAGTGATAGTTTGAAAATTCGGGCGGGAGTAGCTCAATTGGCTAGAGTATCAGCCTTCCAAGCTGAGGGTTGCGGGTTCGAGACCCGTCTCCCGCTCCAAAATTTTCAAACCGCGATTCTGGCTGGTTGGACAAATCAAATCGATGCTGATGTAGCTCAGTGGTAGAGTACTCCCTTGGTAAGGGAGAGGTCGTGGGTTCAATCCCCATCATCAGCTCCATTTGATTTGATCAAAAAGCCTGAAAAAAACACTGGATTTTCGAAGGATTTTCTTGGTAAGTACTGAGGACACCAGAAAATCCATAGGATCATTTTCTTTAACCGGGAAAGGGAGAGACTACTATGTCTAAAGAAAAATTCGAGCGGTCGAAACCGCACTGTAACATCGGAACCATTGGTCACGTCGACCACGGAAAAACCACTCTGACTTCCGCGATCACCAAGGTGCTCGCAAAAGCAGGTCGTGCCAAGGCGATGGACTACGCCAGCATTGACAAGTCCCCCGAAGAAAAAGAGCGCGGGATTACCATCAACACCACTCACGTTGAGTACGAGACTGAAAATCGTCACTACGCTCACGTGGATTGCCCGGGCCACGCTGACTATGTGAAGAACATGATCACCGGTGCTGCTCAAATGGACGGCGCGATCCTCGTTTGTTCCGCTTCCGACGGCCCAATGCCCCAGACTCGCGAGCACATCCTGCTTGCTCGTCAGGTCGGCGTTCCTGCGATCGTCGTGTTCCTGAACAAGTGCGACATGGTGGATGATGCCGAACTCATCGACCTGGTTGAGATGGAAGTTCGCGACCTCCTCACCAAGTACAATTTCCCTGGCGACACCATTCCAGTGATCCGCGGATCTGCTCTCAAGGCGTCCGAGGGTGATGCTGGCGAGCTCGGTGAAGCTGCAATCATGAAGCTCATGGCCGCAGTGGATGCGTCCATTCCTCAGCCTCAGCGCTTGCTCGACAAGCCGTTCCTGATGCCTGTGGAAGATGTTTTCTCGATCTCCGGTCGCGGTACTGTTGTCACCGGCCGTATCGAGCGTGGTGTTCTGAAGGTTGGCGATGAAGTTGAAATCATCGGTATTCGTCCGACCACCAAGACCACCATCACCGGAATTGAAATGTTCCGTAAACTTCTGGATTCGGGCGAAGCAGGCGATAACATCGGTGCGCTTCTCCGCGGAACCAAGAAGGAAGACGTCGAGCGTGGACAAGTTCTGGCCAAGCCAGGCTCTGTCACCCCTCACAAGAAGTTCAAGGGCGCTGCCTACATCCTCACCAAGGAAGAAGGCGGACGTCATACCCCGTTCTTCAAGGGCTATCGTCCTCAGTTCTACTTCCGCACCACTGATGTGACCGGTGTCGTGACCCTTCCAGAAAACGTGGAAATGGTCATGCCTGGCGATAACATCTCCATGGAAGTCGAACTCATCACTCCGATCGCGATGGAAAAAGACCTGCGCTTCGCAATTCGCGAAGGTGGTCGTACCGTCGGCGCCGGCGTTGTGTCCGAAATCGTAGAATAATCCAATAAACGGGTGGCTCCGGATTCCGGAGCCACCTGTTTTTTTAATTGGAGTTTGGTTCCAATATGGAGGCCGGTAGCTCCAACGGTAGAGCAACGGATTCCAAATCCGTGGGTTGTGGGTTCGAATCCCTCCCGGCCTGCCATCCAATAAACCAAAGAAGCTGAAAAAATGGAAAATCAGAGACAAAAATGGGTCAATATGACGTTGCTCTTCGCCTCCTTGATGGTGGCGGGTGTGGCGTTTGTCGGCCTCTCGAAGTTGAGTGCGGTTTACAATCTCGAATCGAGCTTCAAGCAAATCGATCTTTATCTCCGGATCGGGTCGATTGTGCTCGGTGCTGCTCTGGGTTTCGGTCTTTACTTCAATGACAAGTCCAATGCGTTCGTGAACGAGGTGGTTCTGGAAATGTCCAGGGTCACTTGGCCCGCGTCCAAGGATACGACGAACGCGACCATCTGGGTGATTCTGTTCGTGATCGTAGCGGGAGCCCTTTTGGGGGCGTTCGACTCGCTCTGGTCTTGGATCATTAAGATGCTTCTGTAGTCGGGCGGGATTTTTCGGATTATTTTATGGAAAATACAGAGAATACAACACTTCCGGAAATGTGCTGGTACGTGGTTCACACGTACTCCGGGTTCGAGCACAAGGTGAAGATCTCCCTTGAGGAGCGTGCGAAGTCCCTGAAGAAAGAAAAATTCTTTGGTGAAGTCGTTGTGCCCGAGGAGAATGTCGTTGAGCTCGTGAAGGGCGTCAAGCGGACCACCAAGCGCCGCTTTTTCCCGGGTTATATCCTGGTGAAAATGGTTCTGACCGACGAGACCTGGCACATCGTGAAGAACACCCCCAAGGTCACAGGCTTCGTGGGTGACAAAGTGAAGCCGGTTCCGGTGTCCGAGTCCGAAATCATGCGGATGACCAACAGAATTGTCGAAGGACAGGCGAAGCCCCGTCCGAAGGTCTCCTTCCAGGAAGGCGAGACGGTCAAAGTGGTGGATGGTCCTTTCTCTAACTTCAACGGCACTGTCGAGGAAGTGAATCAGGACAAGGGCAAAGTGAAAGTGTTAGTGAGCATCTTCGGGCGTTCGACTCCCGTGGAGCTCGATTTTATTCAAGTTGAAAAAGTTTAACCGATCTGATAGGAAGTTCCCCTTATGGCAAAGAAAGTGACAGGACAAATCAAGTTGCAAATCCCCGGTGGCGCCGCGAATCCGGCCCCTCCAGTGGGTCCCGCGCTCGGTCAGCGCGGTGTGAACATCATGGAATTCTGCAAGGCCTTCAATGCGAAGACCGCGGACCAGAAGGGTATGATCATTCCGGTGATCATCACCGTTTATTCGGACCGTTCTTTCACCTTTATCACCAAGACTCCCCCTGCGGCAGTCCTGTTGTTGAAGGCCGCGAAGCTTGAAAAGGGATCCGGCGAGCCGAACCGCAAAAAGGTCGGTTCCGTGACCCGCAAGCAGATTGAAGATATCGCAAAGATCAAGATGCCAGACCTGAACGCCGCAACCGTTGAGACCGCGATGAACTCCATCGAAGGTACTGCGAAGAGCTGCGGTCTGACGGTACAGGGCTGATAAAGTTTATGATCCCGCTCCCGCTGGGACAGGGGTCGATAGAGCAGTAAACCGGGCCTTTCGGGGTCCAAACATTTGGGAGCTACCGGACTGGTTCCGGAGCGTTCGAACCAAAGGAGAACAACATGGCAAAGAAAAAAGCGGAAGGCGCCAATCAGGCATCCGCTCCGAAGAATCCGATCGTCGCCAAATTCGGCAAGCGCTACGCTGCCGCTCTGGCTCAAGTCGATACTCAAAAACTCTATAATCTGGACGAGGCCTTCGAGCTGATCTGCAAGATCGCCGGTGCGAAATTCGATGAAACCATCGATGCTTCTTTCAGTCTCGGAGTGGACACCAAGCAAGGCGACCAGCAGGTTCGCGGAGCTGTCGTGCTTCCTCATGGAACCGGCAAGAAGCTCAAAATCGCTGTCGTCGCCAAGGGCGAGAAGGCCAAAGAAGCCGAGGCGGCTGGTGCTGATATCATCGGTGCTGAAGACCTGATCGAGCGCATTCAGGGTGGTTTCCTGGATTTCGACAAGCTCATCGCCACCCCCGATATGATGGTTCCGATCTCGAAGGTCGGTAAGATCCTCGGGCCTCGCGATCTCATGCCGAATCCGAAGCTCGGAACGGTCACTCTCGATGTCACCAAGGCTGTGAGTGAGCAGCGCAAGGGTAAGGTCGAGTATCGCGCTGAAAAAGCCGGTATCGTTCACGTAAAAGTAGGAAAAAAATCTTTCGGCGCCCAAAAGTTGAAAGAAAACTTCCTGGCGGTTGCGGGAGCGCTCATGCGCGCGAAGCCCCCTACCAGCAAAGGGACCTATATGAAGGCGATCACCATCGCTGCAACCATGAGCCCGGGCGTGAAGCTCGAGGTCTCTGAAGCTACCGCAAGCGGCAACTGAGGTTGAGGAGTAAAGATCATGGATCGTACTAACAAAGAAAACCTGGCGGCGACTCTGAGGGAGAAATTCGAGAAGGCGAACATCACCTTCTTCGCGGATTACAAGGGGCTGAAAGCCTCCGAGGCGGACAATCTCCGTCGTGCTCTGCGTGCTCAGAAAGCCGAAATCAAAGTTTTGAAAAACAACATCGGCCGTCTCATCACCAAAGGTGGCGAGATGGGTGAGGATGCCAAGGGCGTGATGGACCGTGTGGTCGGTCCTACTCTCGTGGCGTTTGCGTATGGTGATCCTGCGGCGGCAGCGAAGGCATTCAATGATTTCGCCAAGGCTCACGAAGCGCTCAAGATCAAGGAAAGCCTTTTCGGGAAGAAGCTTCTTTCGCCGGCTGACGTCACTCAGCTTGCGGACCTTCCCTCGAGGGAAGTCCTTTTGTCGATGCTACTCTCGGTCTTCAACGGACCTGTGCGTAGCTTCGTGACCGTGTTGGGTCAGCTCGAGAAGAAAAGAACCGAGTCTGAGCCTGCCGGCAACTAAACCCAGTTTCGTGAAGAACGAATAAAAGAAGAAGAGGAACAAAACCATGTCTACCGTATCTAAAGAACAAGTCATCACTTACATCGAAAACCTTTCCGTTCTCGAGCTCTCCAAGCTCGTGAAGGAACTCGAAGAGAAATTCGGCGTTTCCTCCGCTCCGGTCGCTATGGCCGTTGCCGGTGGCGCAGTTGGCGGTGCTCCTGCCGCTGAGAAGACCGAATTCGACGTCATCCTGACCTCCGGTGGAGACAACAAGATCAACGTGATCAAAGAAGTCCGCGCCATCACCGGCCTGGGCCTCAAAGAAGCCAAGGACCTCGTTGAAGGAGCTCCTAAGGCCGTCAAGGAAGGCATTGCCAAGAAAGATGCTGAAGAAATGAAGAAGAAGCTCGAGGCCGCTGGCGCCAAGGTTGAGCTCAAGTAATTGAAAGTAAAAGACTTTACTCCCAACTTGGGGTGAGGTCGGTTCCTCTTCAATTTTCGATTCAGGCACAAATCCGTGAGAAGCCGGGTTTGTGCCTGAATCATTGTGTTTTTGTTTAAAACAGGTTATCAGTTGGGGTTCGGACAATCCCAATAATACGATTCGAGCTTTAGCCAGTGCGGAATATGGCTCACCCGGAACGCGCACGAAGCGTTTTCCAGGATGGGGATGGTTGCGTCAGCTTCCATCCACCGAGTGAGCGGACAAATGGTCTGGCGGACGAGTGGAATGTTTTTTTGTTTTGTCGGCTAAAGGAGAATTCATGATCGCACCGTTCACAGAAGGTCAAAGAGTAAGACGCGAGTTTTCTAAAATCAAAACTCCTCTTGAAATCCCCAATCTGATCGAGCTCCAGAGACGCTCCTACGATCTTTTCCTCCAGGCCGATGTGCCGGCCGATCGCCGTCTCAATACCGGCCTCCAGGCTGTGTTCAAATCCATTTTCCCGATCGAGGACTTCGATAAGACCGCAGCCCTCGAGTTCGAGAGCTACACTCTCGAAAAGCCCAAGTACGACGTGAATGAGTGCCGCCAGCGCAGCGGTACCTACGCCGCTCCTCTCAAGATCACTGTCCGCCTCGTGGTTTATGATGTCGAGGAAGAGACCGGCAATCGCAATATTCGCGATATCAAAGAACAAGAAGTGTTCATGGGAGAGATTCCTCTCATGACCGAGAGTGGCTCCTTCATCATCAATGGAACCGAGCGGGTCATCGTGTCCCAGTTGCACCGTTCTCCGGGTGTGATCTTCGCCC
This sequence comes from Bdellovibrio sp. ZAP7, assembly GCA_945874535.1. GTDB lineage: Bacteria > Bdellovibrionota > UBA1018 > UBA1018 > CAIMNF01 > CAIMNF01. Next base: position 39,244 of record CAMCGZ010000013.1, on the reverse strand, counting down.
ACGACCACGGCAAGGGCCATTCTTCGGGCAAGATCCTTTATTCCGCCCGGATCATTCCGCATCGCGGATCCTGGCTTGATTTCGAGTTCGACCATAAAGATCATCTCTACGCCCGGATCGATCGCAAGCGTAAGCTTCCTGCGACCACGCTCCTGAAGGCGCTCGGCATGACCGTGACCGAGATCCTCAACCGCTTCTACAAGATCGAAACCCTTCAGATCGAAGCGGAAGGCAAGAGTGCCCAATTCTTCCGCGTGGTGAACCTCGAGATTCTGGCAGGCCAGCGTGCCGAGCATGACATTCATGATCCCAAGTCCAAGGATCTGATCATCGCCAAGAATCGTAAGTTCAGCACCACTGTGATTGAAAAGCTCCGTGCGGCGGGCGTGAAGCGTCTCGAGATCCCGCAAGAAGCCATGATCGGCCGTGTGCTCTCCGAGGATCTGGTCGATAAAAAGACCGGCGAAGTCCTCATGGAGGCCAATGAAGAAATCACCGAATCCAAGTTGAAGGACCTGGTGGCCAAGAAGGTGAAAGATGTCCGGGTGATCTATACCGACAATCTCACCCATGGCTCGTTCATCCGTGACACCCTGATGATCGATAAGATCAATACCCCAGATGAGGCATTGATCGACATCTACAAGCGCATGCGTCCGGGAGATCCTCCGACTCTCGACGCTTCCCGCGTCCTTTTCCAGAACCTCTTCTTCGATGTCGAGCGCTATGACCTGTCGCTCGTCGGTCGGATGAAGTTCAACCAGAAGTTCCCTGAGAATAAAGACAGCAAAGAATCCACGATTCTGACCCATCAGGATGTGCTCTCCACTCTGTTTTATCTCTGCGAGTGCAACAACGGTCGCGGTGTGATCGACGATATCGACAACCTCGGAAACCGCCGTGTTCGCGCAGTGGGTGAATTGGTCGAGAACCAGTTCCGCATCGGCCTCGTCCGGATGGAGCGCGCCGTGAAGGAGCGTATGAGCATCCAGGAGATCGAAACTCTGATGCCACACGACCTCATCAACCAGAAGCCGGTTTCGGCTGTGGTGAAGGAGTTCTTCGGGTCGAGCCAGCTCTCCCAGTTCATGGATCAGACCAACCCTTTGTCCGAAGTGACTCACAAGCGCCGCTTGTCTGCCCTCGGGCCCGGCGGTTTGACTCGTGACCGCGCCGGATTCGAAGTCCGTGACGTACACAATACCCACTATGGCCGGATTTGTCCGATCGAGACCCCAGAAGGTCCGAACATCGGTTTGATCGCGTCCCTCTCCACTTTTGCGCGCGTGAACGAGTTCGGTTTCATCCAGACTCCTTACCGTGTGATCAAGGAACGCAAGGTAACCGACGAGATCCAGTTCTTCACTGCGACCGAAGAAGAAAACCGGATCATCGCACAGGCCAACCCAGAAGCGCTCGCCAAGAAGAAATTCGAAACCGAGCACGCACCTGCCCGGAAGAAGGGTGAATTCGCCTTGGTGAATTCCGACGATATCGAGCTCATGGACGTGTCCTCGAGCCAGTTGGTTTCCATCGCCGCATCGCTCATTCCTTTCCTTGAGCACGACGATGCGAACCGGGCGCTCATGGGATCGAACATGCAGCGTCAGGCAGTTCCCCTGCTTCGCTCCAAGGCTCCGCTGGTCGGAACCGGGATCGAGCGCGTGGTGGCCCGTGACTCCGGTCATGTGATCACTTCGAAGCACGAGGGTGAAGTGCTGATGGTGGACGGTGGCAAGATCGTCGTTCGTCGCACGGATGATCTCTCTGAAGATGAATCCGGCGTCGATATCTACAACCTCACCAAGTACATGCGTTCCAACCAGAATACCTGTGTGAACCAGCGGGCCGTGGTCCGCGTGGGCGATCAAGTGAAGGTGGGCGATGTGCTTGCCGACGGTCCTTCCACCGATGCCGGTGAGTTGGCCCTCGGACAGAACATGCTCGTGGCCTTCATGCCTTGGGGCGGTTACAACTTCGAGGACTCCATCCTGATCTCCGAACGCGTGATCAAGGATGACGTGTTCACTTCCGTGCACATCGAAGAATACGAGTGCATGGCCCGTGACACCAAACTCGGCAAAGAAGAAATCACCCGCGATATTCCGAACGTCGGTGAAGAGGCGCTGAAAGACATCGACGAGAGCGGCATCATCCGCATCGGCGCTGAAGTGAAGCCCGGCGACGTGCTGGTCGGTAAGGTGACTCCCAAGGGTGAGACCCAGCTCTCTCCCGAGGAAAAGCTCCTCCGTGCGATCTTCGGTGAGAAGGCCGGCGATGTGCGTGACACCTCCCTCCGTGCTCCTTCCGGAGTCTACGGAACCGTGATCAGTGCTCAGGTTCTGGCCCGCGAAGGAACCGAGCATGACGAGCGCTCCAAGCAGATCCAGGAAGAGTCGGTAGCGAAGATCCTTCGCGATCAGAAGATCGAAATCGACGCGATCAAGCACACCACTTACGAGCGCGTTGCCAAGGCTCTGAACGGTGCGACCACCACGGGCAAGCTCCTTTCCGAAGACGGATCTGAAGAGCTCCTCACCAAGGGTCAGAAGCTCGATCTGGCGACTCTAGAGAAGGTTCCTTTCGAACTTCTCGGATTCATTCCTGTGAAGAGCGACCTCGAGCAGGAAGTCACGAATCTCGTGAAGGGTGCCAAGAACCGCATCGAGTCCGTCCGCTTCGTCTTCAAGGAAAAGACCGAAAAGCTGAAGCGTGGCGATGATCTCGCCCCGGGCGTGATCAAGATGGTTCGCATCCAGATCGCGATCAAGAGGAAGCTCCAGGTCGGTGACAAGATGGCCGGCCGCCACGGTAACAAGGGTGTGATCTCCCGGATCATGCCGATGGAAGACATGCCTTACACCGCGGACGGACGTCCGGTGGACATGGTGTTGAATCCTCTCGGCGTTCCTTCCCGGATGAACATCGGGCAGTTGCTCGAGCTCACTCTCGGTTGGGCTGCAAAAGGTCTGGGCGATAAGATCACCCACTACCTCGAGCAGTACAAGCCGGAGAATATCCGCAAGCTCCTCAAGGACGTGTATCCGGACAAGTCGGTGCAGGACTATCTTGGAAAGGCCTCTGACGAGGACCTGATCCGGATGGCCCGTCACCTCAAAGACGGAGCGCACTTCTCCTCTCCTGTGTTCGATGGTGCTTCGGAAGCCGATATCGAGAAGATGTTGAAGCTTGCCGATCTTCCGTCACTCGGGAAGACCACGCTGTACGATGGCGTGTCCGGAGAGCCGTTCGCCGAGGAAGTGACCGTCGGGGTGATGTACATCCTGAAGCTCCACCACTTGGTCGAAGAAAAGATCCACGCCCGTTCCATCGGGCCTTACAGTCTCGTCACGCAGCAGCCGCTCGGGGGTAAAGCCCAGTTCGGTGGTCAGCGTCTCGGAGAGATGGAAGTGTGGGCACTTGAAGCATACGGTGCAGCTCACGCACTCCAGGAATTCCTCACAGTGAAGTCCGACGACGTCACTGGCCGTAACCGGATGTACGAAGCGATTGTGAAGGGTGAACAGCTCCTCGAGCCGGGTCTCCCCGAATCCTTCAACGTTCTGGTGAAGGAACTCCAGTCTCTCGCGCTCAACGTCGAGTTGATCGAAGAAGAAGACAACAAGGAACTGAAGGCGGATTTACTCTAAATCATCCAATGGCCGCGGACCCCGACGGGGGCCCGCGGCTATCCATGAGGGCAAGAACATGAAAGATTTGTTGAATTTTTTTGATAAGCCGAAAGATCCACTGAGCTTCAAGGGAATCCGTATTTCCCTGGCATCCCCTGAGAAAATCCGTGAATGGAGTCTCGGAGAGGTGAAGAAGCCCGAGACCATCAACTACAGGACCTTCAAGCCCGAGCGGGACGGTCTCTTCTGCGCGAAGATCTTCGGACCGGTCAAGGACTACGAGTGTAACTGCGGTAAGTACAAGCGGATGAAGCACCGCGGAGTCGTTTGCGAGAAGTGCGGAGTGGAAGTGATCCAGTCCAAGGTTCGTCGTGAGCGTCTCGGCCACATCGAGCTTGCCAGCCCGGTGGCCCACATCTGGTTCCTCCGTTCTGCTCCATCGCGGATCGGAGCCCTGCTGAATTTCAGCCTGAAAGATCTCGAAAAGGTCCTTTATTGTGAATCTTACGTGATGCTCGACAAAGGGAACTCCGACGTCGAAGACGGTACCATCCTCACCGAGGATAAGTACAATCAGCTCATTACGGACGGAATCGCATTCACCGCCGGTATGGGCGGCGAGGCGATCCGCGAGCTTCTGCGCAAGATCGACATCGATCTCGAGTCCCGTAAGCTCCGTATGGCGCTGAAGGAGACCACCTCCGAAGCCCAGCGGACCAAGCTTTCGAAGCGCCTCTCGGTTGTGGAAGCATTCAAGTCCAGCGGCATGAATAAGCCCGAGTGGATGATGCTGGAAGTGATCCCGGTCATCCCGCCTGAACTGCGTCCTCTCGTGCCGCTCGATGGTGGCCGTTTCGCGACCTCCGACCTGAACGATCTTTATCGCCGTGTGATCAACCGGAACAACCGTCTCAAGCGCCTGGTCGAGCTGAACGCTCCGGATATCATCATCCGGAACGAGAAGCGCATGCTCCAGGAATCTGTTGACGCCCTGTTTGACAATGGTAAGCGTGGCAAGGTTTTCACCGGACCGAACAAGCGTCCGCTCCGTTCGTTGTCAGACATGCTGAAAGGCAAGACCGGCCGGTTCCGTCAGAACCTTCTCGGAAAGCGGGTGGATTACTCCGGCCGTTCCGTGATCGTCGTCGGTCCTGAGCTTCGCTTGCATCAGTGCGGTCTTCCCAAGTTGATGGCTCTCGAGCTCTTCAAACCGTTCATCTTCAACAAGCTGATCGAGTACGGTCACGTCACTACGATCAAGTCTGCCAAGAAGATGGTGGAACAGCAGCGCCAGGAAGTCTGGGACATCCTCGAAGAAGTGGTCAAGGAACACCCTGTGCTCCTGAACCGCGCTCCGACCCTTCACCGTCTCGGGATCCAGGCTTTCGAGCCGATCCTGATCGAAGGTAAGGCGATCCAGCTCCATCCTCTCGTCTGTACCGCATTCAACGCGGACTTCGACGGCGACCAGATGGCGGTTCACGTTCCGCTCTCGATCGAAGCACAGATCGAAGCTCGCGTGCTCATGATGTCGACCAACAACATCCTTTCTCCGGCCCACGGTAAGCCGATCATCGTTCCTTCCCAGGACATCGTCCTCGGAATGTACTACATGACCCGCGAACGTCCGTTCGCCCGCGGCGAAGGAAAGATTTTCTCCAATCCGATCGAAGTGCGTTTCGCCTACGACTCCGGAGTGGTGGATCTCCAGGCCCGCATCAAGTGCCGGATCAACGGCAAGCTCGAAGAGACCACTGTCGGTCGAGCTCTGTTGTCCGAAATCGTTCCGACCGAGATCGAGTTCAAGACCTTCAACCGGGTTCTTGGCAAAAAAGAACTCGCCGAATTGATCGACGTCTGTTTCCGTAAAACCGGCAACAAGAAGACCGTCATTCTTGCTGACCAGATCATGCAGACCGGTTTCCGTCAGGCGATGAAGGCCGGGATCTCCATCTCGATCCACGACATGATCATCCCTTCTGAAAAGAAGGGGCTCGTCGACACCGCCTACGGACAGGTTCAGGAAATCGAGAACCAGTACCAGGAAGGTCTGATCACCGATGGCGAACGCTACAATAAAGTGATCGACATCTGGGCCCAGACCGCTGAACAGGTCACCATGGCGATGATGAAGCACATCTCGACCCAGACCTACCACGCACCAGAAGGCTGGGCCGGCAAGGACAAGACCTTGACCGGACCTGCGTTCAATTCGGTGTTCATCATGGCCGATTCCGGAGCGCGGGGCTCGAATGCCCAGATCCGTCAGTTGGCCGGGATGCGGGGCCTTATGGCCAAGCCGAGCGGGGACATCATCGAAACCCCGATCATCGCGAACTTCCGCGAAGGTCTGTCGGTTCTCCAGTACTTCGTCTCGACCCACGGTGCGCGTAAAGGTCTCGCCGATACCGCTCTCAAGACCGCGAACTCCGGGTACCTCACCCGTCGTCTCGTGGATGTGGCTCAGGACGTGATTGTGACCGAGTTTGATTGTCACACCAAAGACGGCATCGTCATGACCGCGCTCATCGAGGGCGGGGAAGTGATCGAGACCCTGACCAGCCGGATCCTCGGACGGGTCACTCTCGAAGACGTCCTCCATCCGAATTCCGGAGAGGTCATGTACAAAGAAGGCACCTTGCTCGAAGAAGAGCAAGTGAAGGCCATCGAGCTCGCTGGTGTGGATCAGGTTCTGATCCGCTCGGTGCTCACCTGTCAGTCCCGTTGGGGGATCTGCGCCGCTTGTTACGGACGCGATCTCGGACGCGGACGTCCGGTGAACATCGGTGAAGCCACCGGAGTCATCGCAGCCCAGTCCATCGGGGAGCCGGGAACCCAGCTCACCATGCGGACCTTCCACATCGGTGGTGCGGCCTCCCGTTCTGCCGAACAGTCCACTCTCCAGGCCAAGACCAAGGGTACTGTGAAGTTCCACAATGTGAACACTGTGAAGAGCCGTGACGGATCCACCATCGTGATGGGCCGTAACGGGGAAGTCACTGTGATCGACGCCAACAACCGTGAGCGCGAGCGCTACTCCGTCGTGTACGGAGCCAAGCTCCTCATCGCAGACGGTACGGCGGTCGAGCGTGGAACCATGATTGCCGAGTGGGATCCGTACTCCACTCCGATCATCTCTGATGTCGGCGGTCGTCTGGTATACGAAGACCTCGAAGAAGGCGTGACCATGCAAGAACAGCATGACGCCGTCACCGGTCTTTCGCACAAAGTGATCATCGAGTCGAAGACCGACAAGCGCCCTAAAGTCATGGTGAAAGACGCCAATGGCAATGTGGTTCAGGTCCCCGGCTCGAAGCGCATGGGTGTGTACAACCTTCCTGTGGGCTCGAACCTGATTGTGATCAAGGACTCGGACATTCTTCCGGGTGATCTGATCGCCAAGATCCATCGTGAGACTTCCAAGACCAAGGACATCACCGGGGGTCTTCCTCGGGTTGCCGAGCTTTTCGAAGCGCGTAAACCCAAAGACTCCTCTACGGTCACCGAAATCGACGGAACCGTTTCCTTCGGTAAGGACACCAAGGGTAAGCGTAAGCTCATCGTCACCGCCGACGACGGCTCCTTCAAGGAGTACAGCATCTCCAAGGGCCGGCACTTGACTGTGAACGAAGGCGACTACGTCAAAAAGGGTGAGCCCCTTTGCGACGGTCCGGTCAATCCGCACGACATCCTGAAGGTCCTCGGCGATAAAGCTCTTGCCAAGTACCTCGTGGATGAAGTCCAGGAGGTCTACCGTCTCCAGGGCGTGAAGATCAACGACAAGCACATCGAAGTGATTGTCCGTCAGATGCTCCGCAAGGTGAAGGTGGTCGAGAGCGGTGATACCAGGTTCCTCTCCGGGGAATCGGTCGAGCGTTTCCAATTCGACGAAGAGAACCGCAAGGTACTCGGCAACGGTGGAACCCCTGCGACCTACGAGCCTCTGTTGCTCGGGATCACCAAGGCGTCACTGACTACCGAGAGCTTCATCTCGGCCGCGTCGTTCCAGGAAACCACCAAGGTGCTCACCGAAGCCGCGATTAACGGCAAGGTCGACTACCTGAAGGGTCTCAAGGAAAACGTGATCATGGGTCGTCTGATCCCTGCCGGAACAGGTCTCGGAAAATACCGGAACCTCGTTTCGAAAGTGGTCGAAACCACAGTCGAGACCGCGCCTTCACAAGAGGCGGAAACCGCTTCCCTGAGAAGCATGTAATTTTTTAGGATCCGGGGCTGACCGTTGGTCGGTCCCGGGTTTTTCGGGCGAGCATAGCTCAGCGGTAGAGCACTACCTTCACACGGTAGGGGTCACAGGTTCAAATCCTGTTGCTCGCACCATTCTTCTCCAGCTTGGCAAAACACCATTTCTGGAGTAAGAAAAGAGGAATCAGTTTTTGCATCCGGGCGATTAGCTCAGTTGGTAGAGCAGGATGTTTACACCGTCAAGGTCGGGAGTTCGAGCCTCTCATCGCCCACCAAGTTTCATTAAATAAAAAATCCTCGGGTCAAAGATCCGGGGATTTTTTATTTTGTAGGTTTGTTTTGCGATGAGGGGCGAGAAGCGAGGGAAGCGTCAGTCCGGTGGACTGTTTGTGAGCGTGATGCGAACAAAAGCTTCCTGAGGTGGCCAGGCGGAGGAGGTTCGTGATGAACCGACGAGCGCTTGGCCGAGCCTCTCATCGCCCACCAAAATTCAGTGAAAAGCAGGAAGGCCTGGATTCCAACCCGGGCCTTTCTTGTTTTAAATCCGAGCCGCTCCAACCCAGGCAACAGACACACTTGCGAGGATCACCCAAAGCACCACCCCGAACAAAAAGGGGCGGAATCCCACCTGCCGGAGCTTTTCTCGGCTGAGTCCGAGTCCGATCAGAAATAAAGTAAGCACCAGGCCCCTCCGGCTGAGCCACTCGATCGTTTTTCCTGCGGGCTGAAGAAGGGGAACCCAAGTCACCAGCGCAGCAACTCCCAGAAAACCGAGGATGAACCAGGGCTTTTTGGTTGGCGAGCGGGTTGCGTCCGGTCCGCGCCCCGCGAACCAGCGTGAGGCGATGAAGGTGAGAGGGATGATCCAAAGCGTTCTCGACAGCTTGACCGTGGTGCCGATTTGCGCGGCTTCAGGGCCATAGGCTAGGGTCGCACCCACGACCGAGCTTGTGTCGTGGATGGCAAGCGCGCTCCAGAGTCCGAACTGTTCCTGGCTCATTGCGAGCGCGTGTCCGATGGAAGGAAAAATCAGGAGGGCCACCGAGTTCAAGACGAAAACAGTCCCCAGCGCGACACTCATCGCTGTGGCACTCGCGCCGATGGCCGGGCCCACGGCGGCGATGGCGCTGCCTCCACAAATGGCTGTTCCGGCCGTGATCAGGACTGCTTCTTCACGCGCCACACGCAATGCCTTTTGAAGTGCGAATCCAAGCGCGATCGCCATCAACAGGCACGCTAGGGTGTACCCGACTCCATCGACGCCGGTTCGAATCACGGTATCGATGTTCATTCCGGCACCGAGGCCGATGACCGAGAGTTGAAGGAGCTTCGGAGTGAGCTTGCCGGGATCACGCGACCATCCGAACCCCACAGCCAGGACGAGTCCCGAAAACAAAGCCTGTGCTCCGCTTACCGGGAGCAACACCAGCCCAGGGGCGGCGAGGGCAGGAAGGGCCCGGATGAACCTCATCGGGTCGACTTCAATCCGGCACCGAGCAGTCCCGAATAGCTCCCGGCATTCCGGACCTTGAATCCGCGTTTTTCGAGGATGGAAGCAGCCTGCCCCGAGCGGTTTCCGCTCCGGCAGTAGAGGAGGATTTCTTTCGAACGTTCCAGCTTGGCAAGCTCGGCTTCTGCAGTTGCCGAGTTCTCTTTCAGGCCGGAGAGCGGGATCCATTTCGCGCCTTCAAGCATTCCGGCATCGACTTCGTCTTTTTCACGGACATCGACAAAAATTCCATCGCTTGCTTTTGCAATCTTGACCGCTTCTTCAGCCGCAATGTGATGCTTCGAGAGTCGGTTCGCCAAACCCGATTGGAGAAAAAGCACTGTCGCAGCTAAGGCCATCAAAAAAGCATTCAGGATATTTTTTTTCGTCATGGGATTCTCCTCACTTGAAATTATAGAACAGGGACTCCTTCAACAGCTTCGGCGGACTGCCCACCCAGGATCCCCCATCCTCGAGGTACTCCTCCAGGGTCTGGCGCAGGGCCGGATTGATCCGGAGTTGGGTTTCCCAGCTGCTGAATCGACCTCCCTCGAGATCGTGACCGGGTAGTACCACTTGTTCCGGCCGGATCGCCACCTTCAGTTTTTGAAGACTTTCATAATGTTCTGCCGGATTCCCGGTCGGCAGATCGTCACGCCCGGTGTCCGCGTAAAACACGGTATCCCCTGTGAAGACAAAGGGGCCCCAAATCGGGGTCAGGCTGTCCCAGGTGTGGCCCGGAGTGATCAGGAATCGGAGTGGTCCCGCAGCGGTAGAAAGGTGCGTATCTCGGCTCACTCGGAAGTCCACCTTTGAAGAGGGCGCGTTCCGATGCATCACCAAGGGCGTGTCGAGTGCGCGGGAGAGCTCACTCGCAGAGCTCAAGTGATCCGCATGGGTGTGAGTATCGATCACTGCAACGAAGCGGTAGTCCGCGAGCTCTCTCGAAATCTCCAGAGTGAGGTCGAAGTCATCCTTCAGGGGATCCACCCAGATCGCCTCGCGGGTCCGGTTGTGGAATGCGAGATAGGTCAGATTGTCGCCGTTCACCAGCGTTTTCAGTTCCCAAGAATCCGGAAGGGAAGATCCGTCGAGGCAGAGGGATTGGAAGGATTTGACGGAAGTGTTGCTCATTCTGTAAATATAACTCTTATATAATATTATGCAATAATAATACAATGGGGACCTATGGGAGTGCTGAGCGTTGCGTTAAGGTTGCCAAACCTTTTTCCCGAGCTAGAATGTCGCCCATGTCACTCCAAAAAAATGTCCTCGGCACTCCGCTTCGAACCTGTTCCCGCGACCCATTGACCGGATTCTTCCGGAACGGCTGTTGTGAAACCGACGCTGAGGATGCCGGCGAGCACACCGCCTGTGTTCGGGTCACCGCGGAGTTCCTCGAGTTTCAACAAAAGGCCGGGAACGATCTCAGTACCCCCGCACCCCAATACGGATTCCCCGGCCTGAAGCCCGGCGATCAGTGGTGTGTCTGCGCCGGCCGTTATGTTCAGGCCTTCCGTGCCGGGATCCGTACGCCCCTGGTGCTCGAGGCGACACACGAAAGTCTGCTCGATTATCTCACGCTAGATGAGCTCGAATCGGTGGCGATTCGCAATTTGGAAAAATAATCGCTCAGAACCTGTTAATATCTTACCTATGGCCATTCACGCTTCCATTCTCGACACCATCGGTTCCACTCCGCTCGTTCCCTTCCAGAAGCTCACTCGTGGGCTTCCGGCACGCGTGCTCTTTAAGCTCGAGTTCTTCAATCCGCTCGGCTCGGTCAAAGACCGGATCGCGATGAGCATGATCACTGAGGCCGAAAAATCCGGCGAGCTCAAGCCTGGCATGCGGCTCATCGAGCCCACCTCTGGTAACACCGGCATCGGTCTCGCTTTTGTTTGCGCAGCCAAGGGCTATCCGCTCACGCTCGTCATGCCCGAGACGATGTCGCAAGAGCGTCGGACGCTCCTCCTGCTTCTTGGCGCCGACCTCGTCCTGACACCCGGTTCGCTCGGTATGAAGGGCGCGATCGCCAAATCGATCGATCTGCTCTCGCAGACTCCGAACGCCTACATGCCCCGGCAGTTCGAGAACGGCGACAACCCGCTCATTCATTACCGCACCACCGGTCCCGAGATCTGGAACGACACCGCAGGCACGGTGGATCTGGTCGTGTCGGGTGTCGGCACCGGCGGAACCTTCAGCGGAGTCGGTAAGTTCCTGAAGGAGCAAAAACCCTCGCTCCAGATGGTGGCGGTCGAGCCTGCCGAATCTCCGGTCATCTCGGGCGGCAAGCCCGGCCCGCACAAGATTCAGGGCATCGGTGCCGGATTCGTTCCCAAAAACTTCGATCGCAGTTTGCTCGATTCCGTCGAGACCGTCTCGAGCGAAGAGGCGCTCGCCATGGCCAAAAAGGTGATCCGGGAAGAGGGCGTGCCGGTGGGGATCAGTTCGGGTGCCGCCATTGTCGCGGCTCTCCGTCTGGCTTCCAAGTCGGAGCATGCCGGAAAAACCATCGTGGTGATCCTGGCCAGCCACACGGAGCGCTACCTTTCCACCTTGCTCGGAGAGGAAGCGCGCACTCGAGCCTTGGCTCTCACCACTGATCCTGTCACCGACGAGATGCTGGGGCGGGTGAAGTTTTAAGTTGTCCGGCTAGAGGATGTAGATCAGGTCGTTGATCTTTTGCGTTTCGACTGCGAGCGCGATCACCTCATTCGCGTTCGCGGCATGGTATTCGTAGGTCAGGGAAAGGTGTTTACCGGAGGCGCTCAGGCGTTCGCCGCTCCGAGTGAGCCCGATGAATTTCTTTTCGAATTCCTCGACCGAGGTTTTGAAGATGGTGGAGTTCTTTCCGATGAACTTATGGGTGTACACGCAAGGAAAGGTGTAATGGGCCTCTAACAAGGTGCGGAATTTCTCGAAGGGATCGGCGTTGCTCACGATTCTGTGAGATTTATCAGCATTCAGGAGCGAAGGGAAGTCGGGGAGTGTTTCGGATCCAGGCCCTGGCAGGTGTATTTTTGCTCCTTGTTGCTGCGTGCACCACGTCGGTGGAAGAGCGCGTCGTGATCCTCACGGTTTTGGCAACTCCCACGCCGACCCCGTTTCCTCTCCCCGCCCATTTCGGAATCCCTGTCGGATTTCTCGGAACAGCTCGCTGTTGTGTTGGGGTAAATCTGTCATCACGGGAGACGGCACTGGAAACACCGTGCCTTCTTTTGCGCCTGTGGTGGTTCCGGGGTTCTCTTCCGGAGTTACCGACCTGAGTGTGGGGCCCTCGCATGCCTGTGACCACACCGGCGCCGATCGCTGCTCCGTCGGGGCAGGTTTACACCCGGGTCAGGACCGGTGCCCGGTCTCAGACTTGTGCCATCACCGATGCCGGTAGCGGTACGGGGCATGCACCCGAGCCGGTGGAGGCAGGACCTTTTGATTAGTGCGCCGCGCTATCCCCGCGGCGTCACGAGAACAGCATTGCGGAAATCTGCCTTTTGGGCTATTCCATTGCACTACTACACACACTTCCAATTAAACGTGGTGTCAAGGTTCCCTCGGGGGCCCTGATTCAGGAAGTGGAGGAATAACCGCGGGATCTCCAAATCCTTTCCTGAAAAGAAGACGATTTGCATTCCCGCTTCAATCGGAAAGGAAACAGGCAATGCCTACTATCTCCATGAAAGACATGCTCGAAGCTGGGGTCCACTTCGGTCATCAGACCAATCACTGGAACCCTAAAATGAAACCTTACGTCTACGGTGCCCGCAACGGGATCTATATCGTGGACCTCCAGCAGACTGTCGATCGCGCCCGCAAGGCCTGCGATTTCATCAAGTCTGTCACTGCCGAAGGCAAGAAAGTGATCTTCGTCGGCACCAAGAAGCAAGCCAAGGAAGTGGTCGAAAAAGAAGCTCAGCGCGCTGGAATGTACTACGTCACCGAGCGCTGGCTCGGCGGCATGCTCACCAATTTCCAAACCGTGAAAGCATCCATTGACCGTCTGAAGAAGATCGAGTCTTTGAAGGCCACCGATGGCTGGAATGACTACACCAAGAAAGAACAATCCGGTTTTGATCGCGAGCTCACCAAACTGAAGCGCGGTCTCGGCGGGATCCAGGAAATGAAGAAGCTTCCGGGCGCGATGTTCATCATCGACACCACCAAAGAAGCGAATGCGATCAAGGAAGCCCGTCGTCTCGGAATTCCAACTGTCGCTATCGTCGACACGAACTGTGACCCTTCCGGGATCGATTTCGTGATTCCAGGAAACGACGACGCATTCCGTGCGGTCAATCTTTTCGCCAAAATGATCGCTGATGCTTGCCTCGAAGGCACGACCGTTCACCAGGAGAAGCTCCGCGCCGCTGGCTCCGCTTCCTCTAAGGACGAAGACGATTCTGCTGGCAAGAAAGTCTCCCGTTTCGAAGGGGACATCGACCTGAAGGGTGTGGACGCCGCCGATCTCGAGGCGATGGAACAGACTGAAACCACTGAACCCGAAACCAAGTAATCCTGAAAGGAATCCTGACTATGCAAATCACTGCTGAACAGGTAGCCAAGCTCCGCGAGCGTACCGGCGCGGGAATGATGGATTGCAAGAAGGCACTCACTGAAAACGCGGGTGACTTCGATAAAGCCATCGAATACCTCCGTAAGAAGGGGATCGCATCCGCCTCAAAAAAGGCCGGACGAACCGCTAAAGACGGGACTGTATTCTCCCTGATCGACACCGACCAGAAGGCCGCTGTGATCGTGGAAGTGAACTGTGAAACCGACTTCGTCGCCAAGACGGAGAATTTCCAGAAGTTCGTGACCGGAATCGCCCGTCACATCGCAAAAGCCAACCCTGAGAACGCCACAGCCCTCCTGACCCAGAAAATGGATTCGGGTGCGACCGTGGAAGAGTTCGTCAAGGAAGCCATCGCGGCACTGGGTGAGAACATCATGGTCCGTCGCTTCGCCCGCTATCCGATCGCCGCAGGCAAAGAAGTGAAGAGCTACATCCACATGGGTGGAAAAGTGGGCGTGTTGGCCGAGGTGAATCTTGCCAACGCATCCAAGGCCGCCCAGGAGCCATTCGCCGGTTACATCCGCGATCTGTGCATGCATGTTGCGGCCGCAAGCCCGCTCTACCTCAAGCCCGAGGAAGTGCCTGCTGATGTGGTGACCAAGGAGAAGGAAATCGCTCTCGCTCAACTTCAGGGGCAGAACAAGCCCGCTGACGTACTCGAGAAGATCGCTTCCGGGAAGATCAACAAGTACTATGAAGAAACTTGTCTGATCCGCCAGAAGTTCGTCAAAGACGACAAGAAGACGATCGAAGCGCTGACCAACGAGATCGGTAAGTCGATCGGCGAGACGATCAGCATCGCCCGTTTCACCCGCTTTGTGCTGGGTGATGGCGTTGAAGTCGCCGCCGAGGAGACCCAACACTGAGAACTGGGGGGCCTTGATTTCGATCAAGGCCCCTTTTTTTTCGTCACTATGAAAAGAGAACCATACAAAAGAGTTCTGTTGAAGTTGTCCGGAGAGGCCCTGGCCGGGGATCTCGGATACGGAATCGATACCGACACCCTGGATGTGATCGCCAATGAGGTGAAAGAGCTCCGGGATGCCGGAACCGAGGTCGCAATCGTTGTCGGCGGGGGGAATATCTTCCGCGGGGTGAAGGGTGCGACCAAGGGTATGGATCGGGCGACTGCCGATTACATGGGAATGTTGGCAACCGTTCTGAATTGCCTCGCTCTCCAGGACTCGCTCGAACGCAAAAACGTTTATACCCGGGTTCAGTCCGCGATCGAGATGCGCGCGCTTGCCGAGCCTTACATCCGCCGTAAAGCGGTACGCCATCTGGAAAAAGGCCGGGTTGTCATTTTCGCAGCCGGTGTGGGAAGCCCCTACTTCACCACCGACACCACTGCCGCGCTCCGGGCCATGGAAATGAATTGCCAGGTGTTGCTGAAGGGAACCAGCGTCGACGGCATCTACACAGCCGATCCGAAACTCCATCCCGAAGCGACCCGGTTCGAGGATCTGACCTACATGGATGTGCTCCAGAAGCGTCTCAAGGTCATGGACTCCACGGCCATTTCGCTTTGTATGGACAACAAGCTTCCGATCATCGTCTTCAATCTGCGCGAGCGCGGAGCGATGGCCAAAGTCATCCGGGGTGAGGCCATCGGCACCCTGGTTCATGTTTGAAACCGATTTTCCAAGGAGGACACCATGTCTAAAGCACTTACAGACCTGACCGCACAATCCGATAAAACCATCCAGTCTCTCCAGAAGGATCTTCTGAAGGTCCGGACCGGACGCGCTTCCACTGCGCTGATCGATCACGTCCATGTCGACTATTACGGTTCAAAAACCGCCATCAGCCAGGTTGCCAACCTGACGACCCCCGATGCCCGGACCATCCAGATCGTGGCCTGGGAGACGAACATGCTGGGTGCCATCGAGAAAGCCATTCTCGAGGCGAACGTCGGTTTCACTCCACAGAATGACGGAAAGGTCATTCGCATCACCATGCCGCCACTCACCGAGGAGCGCCGTAAAGAAATGGTGAAGATGATCAAAAAAATGGGTGAGGACGCCAAAATCGCCATCCGGAATCACCGCCGTGATGCGAATGAAGACGTGAAGAAGCAGGAGAAAGACAAAGCCATCTCCGCGGATGAGTCCAAAAAATTCCAAGAGCAGGTCCAGAAGAAGACTGACGAGAAAGTCGCCGATATCGACAAGATCATCGCGACCAAAGAAAAAGAGATCATGACGATCTAGTCCAGTCGTGACTGCTTCCACTCTGCCCGCCCACATTGCAATCATCATGGATGGAAACGGCCGTTGGGCCGTTTCGCGGGGGTATCCCCGTTTTTACGGACACATCCGTGGCGCAGCCCGGGTCCGTGAAATCGTTCGTGAGTGCAGGACTCTCGGCGTCCGTGCCCTGACCCTCTATGCCTTCTCCACCGAAAACTGGAAGCGCCCCGAGGAAGAGCTTTCGGTCTTGTGGACTCTTCTGCGCAAATACATCCGTCGCGAAGTGGCGGAACTGAAGAAGAACGGCATCCGTCTCCGGGTGATCGGAGAGTGGACCAGGCTTCCGGAAGAAGCACGGAGGGAGCTTTCCCAGGCGATGGAGACCCTTGCCGACGGTGAGAAAATGGATCTCGTGTTCGCTCTCTCTTACGGATCGCGGGCCGAGCTCACCGATGCGGTCCGGAAGATCGCTTCGGAATGCGAGAATGGAATGATGAAATCTTCGGAGATCACGGAAGCCACCGTCGAGGGCAGGCTCTGGAGCTCCGGTCTGGGGGAACATTCAGATGTGGATTTCATGATCCGGACCAGTGGCGAGCAGAGACTCAGTAATTTCCTTTTGTGGCAGTGCTCTTATGCCGAGTTCGATTTTCCCGATACCCTTTGGCCCGACTTCAATGTGAGTGAGTTCCGGAAGTCACTGGGTCGTTATGGCGCTAGAAAGCGCCGGTTTGGCGGATTATGAATGAAAATTTGAAGAAGCGTATCTTAACGGCACTGGTCGGAGTACCGGTGATTCTCTGGCTGCTGCTCGGTCTCGGGGTCGGGGGAGTCGCGTTCTTCGCCTGGGTGGTCTCGATGGGCATGCTGTATGAGTTTTGCAGGATGTTTCTCGGTCTTGCCGACGCGCGTGAAAAAACCTTCCTCATGTTGCTTGTCGGAACGATCGCACACGCACTCAATTATGTGATTCCGGTGGGTCTGCCTGCGGTGGTCCTCGCGCTGGTTCCCTTCGTGCTCTTTTTCCTCTACTTCCTTTTCACAGTCCCACGGGTGCTCGGATACGGCGGTCGTGATGCGCTCAACAGCACGGAAGGTACGGAGGCGCTCAGTGCCCATGTCCGGGAGTTGATGTCGCTCGGATTCGGTTGGATGTACTGTGTCTGGTTTCCGCTCCTGATGGTCGGAATTCGCAGCATGATCGAGGGTAAGCATTGGCTCATGCTCACCATGATTGTCATCTGGTCGGGCGATACCTTTGCCTATTTTGCAGGGCGTTTCTTCGGGAAACGCAAACTGTTCGAGATGGTGAGTCCGAAGAAGACCTGGGAAGGGGCCTGGGGCGGAACTTTGGGTGCCTGCCTCCTGGCGGGCGCCTATGCCGGGTGGTTTCTCCCCTATGAGTCCCCGTGGTTCGTGGGCGTTATGATTTTGACTTTGAGTGCGGCCGGGATTGTCGGTGATCTTGCGGAGAGTCTTTTGAAGCGGGCTTCCAAGGAGAAGGACTCCGGATCCATTCTGCCGGGGCACGGTGGATTCATGGATCGTTTTGACGGGGTGGTTTTCGCGCTCCCCGTCACATACTTGATGCTCCGGTATTTGGGCTAGGATCACGGCGCCAATCCCGCTATTCTAGGTAGACGAAAGTGAAGGTGTCCTGGTGATTTCTTTAATCGGTTTCGTGGTCGTTTTGATTCCGCTCGTGGTCGTGCATGAGCTCGGGCATTTTCTTTTTGCCAAACTTTTCGGTGTCCGTGCCGATGCATTCTCGGTCGGTTTCGGTCCGGTCTTGTGGAAGAAGACTTTCGGAGAAACCGAGTTCCGCCTTTCAGCCATTCCCCTCGGTGGGTATGTGAAGCTGTTGGGAGAAGATCCGACGGCTCCCCTCACAGATGAGGAGCGGAAGCGGGCCCTTCATTCCCAGGTGCCTTGGAAGCGGTTTTTCATTTTTTTCGGCGGCCCTTTGTTCAATTTCATCTGGGCTGCACTCGTGTTCATGGCCATGATGGCGATCGGCGAGCAACAGGTGGCGACAGTGGTGGGGCGGGTTCTTCCCGATACCCCTGCAGCAACCGCGGGGCTCCGTCCCGGCGACAAGATCCTTTCCGTTGCGGGTGAGCCGGTATCGAAGTTTGAAGAACTGATGCAGAAGATATCTGACCGTCCAGCGAGCGAGGTCGTTCTCGAAGTGGAGAGATCCTCCGCTCGCATGAGTCTCCGGGCCAGGACCGGAACCGAAGACGGCTTCACCCAATATGGAGAGAACAAGCCTGTCGGGAACCTCGATGGTCTGATTCCTTCGGGGCGCTCGGGCAAGATCGGGATTTCCTCCCCTCAGAGTGCCGCCGGGAAGGCTGGATTGAAAACCGGAGACGAACTGGTGTCATTCATGGGCAAGCCGTTGAAGAGCTTTGAAGAGTTCGAGTCGGCTTATTCCGGTGCGACTCCTCCGTTCCGTTTTGAGGTCAAGTCCGACCAAAAGGTCCGTGAGGTCACAATCGAAGCGAAGTCCACAGGTAATCCCGGAACCGATCTCGGAATTTTCTCTTCGGAGTTGTTCGTGGAGCAGGCGGTGAAGGAGTCCCCGGCAGAGAAAATCGGAATCCGGAAAGGCGATCAGCTGGTGGCCGTGAACGCGGTCCCGATCCGGAGCTTTTTCGAGCTCCGCAAGAATATCCAGAAAGCGGGAGAGGCCCACGGCAAGTTGAATCTGACTGTCGTCAGGGAAGGGAAGACCGTCACTTACGAGGTCATTCCGACCATGACCACCGAGCGTGATCCGATGCTGAAAACCCTGAAACAGTTCACAGTCGGCGTCATTCCGGTCGCAACCATGCTCGAACCCGAGATGGTGATCGAGCGTATCCTCAACCCATTTGTTCTCGTATACAAGGGTGTTGGCAGGATGATCGACTTGAGTGTCCGCAACATCGTGTCGATTGGAAAGATGGTTCAAGGCCAGGTATCGGTGAAGTCGCTGGGTGGGCCGATTCTGATCGGGAAGCTGGCTGGAGACTCGATCAGTCGCGGTCTCATGGATTTCCTGAGAATGATGGCGATCCTTTCGATCGGCCTCGGGGTGTTGAATATCCTGCCGATTCCTGTTTTGGACGGTGGGCACATCGTATTGCTCGGCATCGAGGCGATCCGGGGCAGAGCCCTGTCCCTGAAGCAACTCGAGGTGGCTCAGACTGTCGGTCTCGTGTTCATTCTCCTCATCATGATTGTGGTGATGAAGAACGACATTTCAAGATTGCCCATTTTCAACTGAGGCACATGTGACGGACGGGCGCTACATCGCTTGGGACACCTCTTCTTTGACTGGGATCCTCTCGGCATTCGAGGTGGAAAAGGGTGCTCTGAAGCCTGTGGCGACTTGGTCACTCAGTCTGGAAACCTCGAAGCACTCGGAGCGTTTGCTCTGGAGCCTCGACACCGTTCTGCAAAGCGCTGGATGGCGAGTCGACCAGCTTTCAGGCATCGCAGTCGGAGTGGGTCCGGGTTCCTTCACCGGACTGCGTATCGGCATCACGACGGCCAAGATGCTCGCACGGACTCTCGGAATCCCCGTGATTCCTGTTTCCAGCCTTGCAATCCTGGCCAGAGGGGCTTCTGCATGGCTCGAGGAACGCGAGGATTCCGGATCGATCCGGATTCTGGCTGCGACGGACGCTGCCAAGGGAGAGTGGTTTGTTCTCTCGGGCTCATGGAAGTCCGTTCGGGAGTGTGTTGCACTGGCGGAGGGTGACCTTCCCGGAGTCTGGGCGAGAGGCGTCCGTGAAGAGGCGATTCCGCCCGAAGCGGCCATTCAAGAACTTTCTGCCAAGCTCGATCAATATCCCGAGGCCCGTTGGATCGCTGTGGGTCAGTCCGTGCTCCGTTACCCCGATCTTCTGAAGAGCTTGCCCCAAACCCGCCGGATCCGGATCGAGGATCCCGAAATTCATCGGGTCCAGACCTCGGCTCTCACCCGTCTCGCCTTCGAGGCGATCCAGCAAGGCATCGTCCGCTCTCCCTCAGGGCTCAGGCCCCGTTACTTGCGTGCTTCCGAAGCCGAGATCAATCTGCAAAAAGGACGAATCCTTCCGAGCCCGATGCATCCGCGGGGTGGAAAGTCCTGACCTCCGGCTTTCATTGCGGTGCTCCGGCTTTCTGTTATGATGAAATCATCGTATGAAGAAGATCTACATCCTTCCGAATCTGGTGACTACGGCCAATCTGGTCTGTGGCATTCTCTCCATGATCCACTCCCTGCAGGGAGACCATTTCAGAGCGGCCTGGTACATCGTGATCGGAGCGGTTTGTGACTCCCTCGATGGAAGGATCGCCCGATTCGCTCGGGCCACTTCAGCCTTCGGTGTTCAGTACGATTCTCTCTCTGACCTCACCTCGTTCGGGATCGCTCCTGCCATTTTGCTTTATTCTTTCGCTGCCCAAAACGCCAGCCTCGGAATGAGTGCCGCAGTTCTCTATGCCATCGGAGCAGCACTCCGCCTGGCACGCTTCAACGTCAGCGTGGAAGAAAAAGATCCGACCAAGCTCGCCAAGATTAGAAAAGGGTATTTCCAGGGACTTCCCTCTCCGGCCTCGGCGGGTCTGATTGTGACCACCGTGCTCGTTCAGGATAAGTTCTCCTGGTTCCCGGTAGAAAGCCTTCCCATTTTCATGAGCGCACTTGGAATTCTGTTCGGCTTGCTCATGGTCAGTCATGTTCCTTTTCCTTCCTTCAAGGAGGTCAACTGGCGCTCAAAGGGAAAGGCTTGGATCCTGCTGGTGCCGGTGTTGTTCATACTCTCGGCCATCCAGGCTCCCGAGATGACCTTGTTTCTGACCGGATACCTGTATCTCGTGTTGTCGGTACTTTGGGCCGGATACATCTGCATTCTGAGAAAGCCCCAGGAAGGCTGAGGAGGTCGGATGCTGGCTTGGATTCTGGCAGGACTGGTTTTCAGCTGGAGTGCAGGTGCCACGGTCCTGGTGAATCCGCCTGCTCCTTTGCCCCAGAGAGTACTGGGTGACACCGGATACACCATTTCGCTGGCGGGAAGTGCGAGCGGGAATCCTTTTTCGGGCTTCGTCAACGGGACAGCGGGCTACCGTTTTCTCGAAACGGATTCCTCCACTGTGGACGATATGGTTTGGCTCGATGTGAGCAGCAACAAACCTTTCACGGTCAACGCCAATCAGCACATCGTGGTGACACTGTCCGTGAACTCCACCGCTGGGAGCGAAATTCCACTTTACGGAGCAGGAATCGTTTCAAGTAATACCGAGCCTCCGGTTTGCGGGGCCAACGGAAACATTTCCTGCCAAGGTTCCCGCACGGGAGCTTCGAACCTCTCCGCGGCCTATCAGTTCGGAACCGTGCTCAGAGTCGCATTCTCATTCTCGAGCCTGTGCAATACTCCGGGCGCTTCTACGGGCAGCCTCTGTGCCAGTAATGCTTACAGCACCTTGGCCGGAAAAACGCTCACTCAACCGATCGTCGTCACCTTCAGCGTGGTGAACGATTACGTCACAACGGGAGCCGTCAGCGGCGGAACCGTCGATACGACAACTTTCACGCTGTCTGTTTCCGATATCGCACCCACCGTTTCCTGCCCCTCCGGAGGAATCAGCGATTACTACTTTCCAGGAGATGGACAGGTTTACATCAATCCCTCCAACTACAGTTCCGGTACGGGTGCCGGAGCGACCGTGAGTGATTCGGGGGTTTCGGTCGAGTCGCTGCTCTTCATGGCGAGCCGGGTGAGTTCCGGTTTTCCTCTGAATGCGATCACCACCAACACGCTTCCGTCGAACGAGATCACCGCCTACGTCGATATTGTGGGTGGGAGTCAGGCCGTAACGGGTTTCGTCAATTCGGTGAACGGGGCCGACAACGTTTACCAGGCCTACCTTCATTCGCAAAACGAGGTTGGCCTGATTTCGTCCCTTTCTTGTACCGTCCCGTCACCCTATGTGGCTTCGCAGTCCATCAAAGGTGTTCTGACCGAAAGCAAGTGCTTCATTGCAACAGCCGCCTACCAAGACGGACGTGCTGCACCGGTGATGATGCTCCGGAAGTTCCGAGACCGGATTCTCGCCAAAACCGCTTTCGGTCGTGAGTTCATCCGGACCTACTACCGGCACTCGCCGGCCTTCGCGGAGTGGGCCTGGGACAAGCCGGTGATCCGCTCCTTCGCACTCCGTTTACTGGCACCAGTCGAGCTGGCCGCTTGGCTCTGGTTGGAGTTTTCGGGGGCCGATGAGGCTTCATCCCCACAGCCCTACATCGATCGTCTCAAGAAAGGGAATCCGACCCTCGACATCCCGGACGAAGCGAATCCACCGACCGCTCCAGCAGCACCTCCTTCGCGGCCCGGAACTTATTCACAAAGAATCGGCACCAACTTTCCAGAAGAGGAATCGGTCGAAGGGTATACGGAAAAAGAACGACAGAAAATCGGTGAAGATCCCTGGCTGTCGGGACCGCTTGAGCAGAAGTCATCGGATTCCAAAAAGGCGGTGCTGGAACGTCCCGACATCGAATCAGCCATCGGCTTCAAGATCGGCGTCTCTCCCGGCATGACGGTCACCAACTCCACCGGGACCATCGGTTTCGACGCACTCTACGGAACGAACTGGCAACCGGAGCTCATGCTCCATTATGAGCGACAGTTGTTCCATTCAGAATTTCTCGGGAGTTTTGGGTTGGGGTTCGATACGGGGCTCAGCTACTCGACAGGTTACGGACTCCTCAGTTTTAACTTCAACAGCAGCTCTGTTTCCCAAACCCGATTCACCTTCCTTCAGATTCCCTTGCTCCTGAACGCCACATACCGCTTCAACCTTCTCCGGTTTTTGAGGCCCTATGTTTCGGCCGGAGCAGGAGCGGTGTTTTACTCCGAGATCCGTGAAGATGATGCGGGCGACAAGCGGGGTTACTCATTCGCTTTCACCGGAAGTGGCGGGTTGGCGCTCGCACTCGATTTCTTCGATTCCAAGACTGCGCTCGACGGATGGCTCTCCCGTGGAATCCAACACACTTATCTCGTGGCAGAATACTTTTATCTGTCCTCTTTCAATCGTACGGGAGTCTCATTTGGACGCTCCGGGGTCTACGCCGGCTTCCTATTCGAGATCTGACGGGCATGAAGTACGCACTCCGGATCTCTTACATCGGACGGAACTACTGCGGTTGGCAACGGCAGAAGTTGGCGGAGGAGCGCCCGGACCTTCTTCCGAGCATTCAGGAAACGGTTGAGGCCGCACTTTCAAAAATGGCGAATCATGCCGTAACCGTGGTCGGAAGCGGACGGACCGATGCGGGGGTGAATGCGCTCGGACAGGTGGTCCACTTTCGTTTGTCCACGGACCGGTTCACCACTGATGTGCTCAGGCGGGGGCTGAACTCACTGCTTCCACGCGACATTCGGATCATGGAAGCCATGCGCGTTCCCGAGGAGTTTCACGCCCAAAGGTCCGCGATCAAGAAGCAATACAGCTACTACTTCCTTCAGGGGCCCTCCGATCTGCCCCAATGGAAGGAAGTCTCCTGGTGGATTCACCGCCGGTTGGATGAAGTTGCCATGCAAGAGGCGGTCTCCTGCCTGGTGGGGGAACATGATTTCAAGGTGTTCCAGGCCTCCGGCGGAAACCCGGGGAAATCCACGGTCAGGACGATCCTCGAGGCGGAGGTCTCCCGGCTTCCGATGCCCGCCTTTCCCGGTCAGGATTTGGATGAGGCCGGCTATTCCATGGTCCGGGTCAGGCTCGTCGGAACGGGGTTTTTGAAGCAGATGGTCCGCGGAATCGCGGGGACCCTGCTCCAAATCGGCGAAAAACATCGCAAATCCTCAGAAATGCCCGATTTGTTGCGTAACGGTGACCGGCACGCCGTCGGACCCACTGCGCCTGCAAAAGGGCTGACTTTGGAGCGGGTTTGGTATAAACCAGAGCCCTATGCAAACTCAAATCAAGTTGGAAACCATTTCCCCCATTCAGAAGAAGTTCCTGGTCACCATCCCGGCAGACCGGGTTCAGAAGACCGTTGAGAAGAAGTTCCTCGAGACTCAGAAGACGGCATCGATCAAAGGGTTCCGCCCCGGCAAGGTTCCTCTGAACATGGTGAAGCAATTTTACGCCGAGGACGTGAAGCAGCGCGCCCTCCAGTCGCTGATCAGCGAATCCTACTCCGAGGCGCTCCAGCAGCACCCGCTTCGCATCGTCGGCGAGCCCCAGATCGAGGGTGTTCCCCACGGACACGAAGGAGAAGAAGGTCACCAGCACCACCACATTCACATTCACGATGGTGAGCCGCTCTCTTTCGCGGCCACGGTCGAAATCGTGCCAGAAGTCGAGCCTAAGGATTACAAGGGACTGGCTCTCGAAAAAGCCACCGATGAAGTGAGCGCAGAAGACCTTGATGCTGTTAAAAAGAATCTCCTGAACCGCAAGGCCGAGATGCTTCCCGTCGATCGCGCCGCAAAAACCGGCGATTATGTGGATTTCAAATACGAAGGAAAATTGAAGACCGATGCGGGCTTCACCCCGGATGCCAATCTCTCAGGCAACCGCACCGCCGAAATCGGCAGCGGCCAGCTGATTCCCGAATTTGAAAAGGGTCTGATCGGTGTGAAGGCCGGTGGAACGAACACCTTCAAGATGACTTACGCCAGCGACTACAAGGACCAGAATCTCGCAGGCAAAGAAGCCGAATACACGATCGATGTTCGCGAAGTGAAAGAAAAGAAGCTTCCCGAGTGGACCGAGGAGTTGGCTAAAGAGTTCGGCTTTGAAAGCTCCGCCGATTTCGAAACCAAGTCCAAAGAGCGTTTGGCCAAGACCAAGAAGGAAGAGAACGAAAACCTTCTTCGCAACCAGATGATCGAGAAGCTGATCGAAAAGAACAGTTTCGAGGTGCCACAGGCTCTGGTTTACAGCCAGATGCGCGCTCTTGCGGATGACTACGCAAACGAGCTCAAGCGTTACGGTTTCAATGACCAGATGGTCCAGTCTGCGATCATGAGCCAGCTCGAGGATTTCAAAAAGCGCGCTGAGACCCAGGTCCGTGCAGGAATCCTTCTCGATTCGATCGCCAAAAAAGAGAAGATTGAGGCGAAGGAGGCCGATCTGGATGCCGAGCTCCAGCAGATGGCCGCCGGCTTCGGCACCGATGCCGAGTCCCTGAAGTCACGGTTCGAAGCCAATCCACGGGACCGTTCCAATTTTGAATACCGGGTTCGCGAGGAGTTGACCATCCGGTTCATCCTCGGAGCTGCCAAGATCAAAGAGAAGAAGGCCAAGT
Organism: Bdellovibrio sp. ZAP7; assembly: GCA_945874535.1. Classification (GTDB taxonomy): domain Bacteria; phylum Bdellovibrionota; class UBA1018; order UBA1018; family CAIMNF01; genus CAIMNF01. Next base: position 13,869 of record CAMCGZ010000013.1, on the reverse strand, counting down.
AACCCTTCCTTTTCCAGACGATCGAATGGCCGCCTCTTCCGGATTCCGGGAGAGGCGGTTCTGTTTTCACCTGTCGAAGTTTTTTACACTGAGGGGTGCCGGGGTCGAACTGGGAGCAGGCCTTGCTGGAACGGTCCTTGCTCCTATTGGGATATGCCCAGCTCCGTGCCCCCTTCCATCTTGATGAACTCCACCGTATCGGGCGGCTTGATTCGAATTCAGCTAAACTCTTTTAGTTTCAAGCCCTTAAAAAAACGTACCCCATCAGAACAAGTGCTTGAATCCCGTGCTTTCTTCTGGCAAAACCGTTGCGGGGGTTCGGAATGATCCAAGCGCAATCCAAGCTGGTTCGGTTCTTAGCGGTGGTCGCGATCGTTTCGCAGGCCTACTTGCCGGTCGTTTCGGCTTCGGCTCAATCCCTTGACCGCTTTTACGAGAACTCCGAAGGGGCTCCCCATCTGAGCCTGATCAATGGCGCCGAGAAGACTCTCGAGCTCGAAGTTTATACGCTGAAGAGCACCAAGATCATGAACGCGCTCAAGAAAGCCATGGAGCGTGGAGTGAAGCTGAGCATTGTCCAGGATGCGGATCCGGTGGATGCATGCAAAGTGTTTTATCCGGTAGGTCCGGCAGACGATGCCAAGTGCCAGGAGATGAAGGGCTTCGTCAAACACGTCCGTAAAAACGGCGGAGTGTACGCCCCCTTCAACAAGAGCCTGTGTGCACCCGGCGGAGTTTGCTTCCAGCATGGAAAAATCGTCGTGGCCGACTCGAAGCTGGTCATGCTCAGCACCGGGAACTTCAATCCCTCCAATCTTTGCGAGAAATCCGAGAATCCGCCGATCTGCAATCGTGATTACACCGTGGTCAGTCGCGATCCCGTGGTGGTCAAGGCGATCCAGTCGATTGTCAGGGCCGACACGGAGAATCGCGCCGTGGACATCCCTGCGATCGTGAACTCGACCGGAGGCCGGATCTCGGTCAGTCCCTTCTCACTTGATCCTTTGGTCCGGTTCATCGACTCGGCCAAGAAAACCGTCCAACTCGAAAACCAATACCTGAAAAACCCCGAGATGAATGCCGCCATCGTGCGTGCGGCCCGCCGGGGAGTGAAGGTGTTCATCATGGTCGCAAGCGCCTGTGCGTTTGGTCGTCCTGACGAGAACGCAGTGGCGGGCTGGACCCGGATTTACTCGGAGTTCGACGCAGCCGGCGTGAATACCAAAACTTTCAACGCGAGCATCCCTGTCAATGGTCGCCCGGGTTATCTGCATACCAAGGCCATCTTGGTGGATAGCAAGCGCGCTTGGGTGGGGTCTGTCAACGGTTCGAACGCCAGTCTGACGCGGAACCGGGAGTTCGGGATCTTTACTGAAGAGCCTGAGTTCGTAAAGAAACTTGCCCAGCACATGTATCAGAACTTCACCGAGCGGAATGCCCAGACTTGGAAGCAAAGCCTGCGCTGCGAAAAGGACTACAACGCCCCCGGTGAACGCCCGGGTGACGGGACCTGATTCCCGCTTTTTGTTGCAAGCGGTTTGCACTTACTGTACGACGGTTGCATGAATACCGTGCCTGTTACCGTCTTGTCCGGCTTTTTGGGTGCCGGCAAAACCACCTTATTGAACCACATCCTTCACAACCGTGAGGGAAAGCGTGTGGCGGTCATTGTGAATGACATGAGCGAGGTCAATATCGACTCCGCCCTGGTCAAAAACGAAATGGCGCTTTCGCGAACCGAAGAAAAGCTCGTCGAGATGCAGAATGGCTGTATCTGTTGCACGCTCCGGGAGGACCTGCTGATCGAGGTCAAGCGCCTCGCTTCCGAGGGGCGCTTCGATCACATTCTGATCGAGAGCACGGGGATTTCGGAGCCTTTGCCTGTGGCTGAGACCTTCACATTCGAGGACGAAAACGGTGAGTCCCTTTCGCGTTTTGCCCGGCTCGACACGATGGTCACGGTGGTGGATGGCGCGAACTTTCTCGAGCAGGTGCAAGAGGGGCGCGAGCTCAAAGCCGATGGACTCGAGATCAGTGAAGAGGATGAGCGGACCATTACAGATCTTTTGATCGACCAGGTGGAGTTCGCGGATGTGATTCTCCTCAACAAAGCGGATTTGATGGATTCAGACCGGAAAAATGCGCTGAAGAGCTTCATCCAGCGCTTGAATCCGGATGCCACGGTGATCGAAACCGTTCGATCCAAGGTGAGTCTCGACTTGGTGCTCAATACCGGTCGATTCAGTTTCGAGCGGGCACAAAGCAATCCCGGTTGGCTCAAGATCATTCGCGGCGAGGAAAAATCGGAGGTCGATGAATACGGAATCGAGAGTTTTGTTTTCCGTGCCAAGGAGCCCTTTCATCCTGAGCGGCTTTGGAATCTCTTCCACACTCCCTGGGAAGGAGTGATCCGCTCGAAGGGGTTTTTCTGGATTGCCACGCGTCCCGATCTGATCGGGGTTTGGTCGCAAGCGGGTTGTGTGAGCAATGTCGAATCCGGTGGCAACTGGTTTGCTGCAACCCCCGAAGACGAATGGGACGTCGACGAAGAAGAGCTCACTCGGATCCGTAAGCTTTGGGATCCGGTATTCGGCGATCGCCTGAATGAGATCGTCCTGATCGGACAGGATCTCGACCGCGGCCGCCTGACGGAGATGCTTCAGGCCTGTTTGCTTACTCCTGAGGAACAAAAACTCGGTGGGGGTCACTGGCGGAAGGCCAAAGATCCGTTCCCGGAGTGGGAAGTGATTGAGGAATGAAAAAAGCCCGGATCGGAAACCCCGACCCGGGCTTTTTGTATTTAAGGGCGACTCTTACATCTTCGAGAGGGTCTGATCGATCGCGTCCGAGAGCTTTTTGAGCTCTTCACGCATCTCGAGCAGGCGGTCCTTGCCTTCGCCGGCTTTCCAGGTGAATCCGGGAACTTTCACTTTCTTCGGGGTCACGGCAAAGAGGAAGGGCTTCGGGCCGTTTTCCTTGGGTTCCGTGCTCGTTTTCAGCACCTTTCCCTTGGTCTCGACGAGGAGTCCGGTTTCATCGTCATCGGTGGCCTTTGCTATGATTGCCACATGCTCTTCGACGGGAGAGTTCAGAAGGGTGCGCAGGATGGCGCGGCCCTTCAGGCTCTTCTCGATCAAGAGTTGTTTGGTTTCAGTTGGAAGTCGGGTGAAGCCGATACACTCGGTGACGCGGGATTTTTTCTTGCCGAAGGCGGTGGCGATCGCATCGTGGCTCGGATAGGCACCTGCCGTGATCAGGGACTGATAGCCTTCGCCTTCTTCGATCGGATGCAGGTCCACCCGGTCGAGGTTTTCGCGAAGGGCGATCTCGTGCACCGCTTTGTCGCTCGAGTGAATCACGCGGGCCGGAATGCGCTCCAGGCCAGCCATTTTCGAGGCGCGCAAGCGGCGCTCACCGGCGATCACTTTGTAGCGATCACCGTCTTGGACCACCAGGATCGGCTGGAGCACGCCGTGTTCCTTGATTGAGTGAGCCAGTGCCGCGATTTCGGCTTCATCAAAGTGGGTCCGGACCTGCAGTTCGGATGCGTCCACTTTCTCGACCGGAATGAAGTTCACCAAAAAGGTGGTGAGCCCCTTCAGTCCGCTGTGGGTATTGTCTGCGCTGACTCTGGCAGTCGAATAGAGTTGCTTGAGGTAACCGCTGCCTTGACGGGTTTTTGCTTCTTTTTTCTGTTCCATGATGATGTTCCTTCCTGGTGTTTTCAGCCGAGCAGTTCGTGGGTGAGGCCGTGGATGTCTCCGGCGGCCGTACCCTTGGTGTTCACGTCGAGCACAGTGGTCCGGCGCTTCGTCGCTTCGTTCAGGTCCGCGCTCCGGTTGATGACCGATTTTGCGCAGTTTTCAGGGAACTGAGCCCGGAGTTCACCGAGCACTTCCTGACTGATCACTTCGCGGTTGTCGTACATGTTCGGGATGATTTTCACATCGAGAGTGCGGCGGAACTCGCGCTGCATCTCTTCGATCGTCGCCATCACGAGTGACATTCCGTGAAAGGAGAGGGGGTTGGTCGCGCAGATCACATTCACCCGCTCGGAAGCGACCAGCATGGAGCCGTTCAGAATCGATGCGGCCGGGTTCGTGTCGGCGACGATCAGGTCATAATTGCCCGAGATCTTTTCGAGGGCTTCCGAGAGCCGGTATTCCCTGCGCGTCTTGTTGTTGAGAGGGATCTCAATATTGCAGAGCTGAAGGTTGGCTGGAATCAGATCGAGTCCGGGAGCCACATTCATCACGGCATCCGCGATCGGCAGGTCGTTGATGAGCACGTCGTAAATCGTGGGGCGCTCGTGGGCATCGAGCACATCCAGGTTCACGCTGAGGTGGCCTTGGCCGTCGAGATCAATGGCCAGAACCCGGTAGCCCAGGATGGAGGCCATCATGACAAACTGCGCCGTCAGGGTGGACTTTCCGGTTCCGCCCTTCACGTTGTAGAACATCTGGATTTTATGCTTTGGGTGCGCCGCAACATATTTGCTGGCTTCGTGCAGGACTTCGCTGACGATGCTGGCGCTTCCGGCGGCTTCGGCTCCGGTACCCATGCTTTCGGGGCTCACTTCAGGGTGTTTCGCTTCGTCGAACTCGCGAAGCATTTGGAAGAACTTTTGGACTTCTTCTAGGGCGATGATCTTGCGATCCACATTGCCGATGCGCTTGCGCTCGGTGTGAATGGCGCCGTTCGTCTCGAGTGCGGGAATGAGACTCTTATCGATTTTTGCGAGTTGTGCGAACTCGTTCGGGGTGAAAACCAGTTGTTGGAACATAGATGCCTCCTTGATCTTTCTACTCAAGTGTAGAGGCTCGCCGTCAAAGATCCACCAAAATCTTCGATCGGTCGCCGTGGCGACCGATGCAAGGATCAACATCCGAAATCCCAACCGGTCGCCACGGCGACCGCAAGCGTGTCGGCTTCAGGAGCTCGCGCTCTGATAACGGCGCAAACCGCGCCTCCAAAGAAACACGAGCGAGAGTCCGTAAAGCGAGAGCACCCCGATCACGAGTGCGTAGTTCCAGGCGCTTCCGCGACCGGTGAGCACTTCGGCCGGAATCGAACCCATGAAGGCAAACGGGAGTGCGGTCTTGATCAGGTAGCGCACGGCCTGTGGATAGAGCCCCTCGGGCTTGTTCGCCAATGCATAGAACGCGTAGTAGAGACGCGACACCATGATCCCGCGCTCGATCCAGAACACCCAGATCACAAAAAAGAATCGAACCAGATACTGGGTCAGTAATCCGATCAGCACCCAAAAGGCGACTCCGAACCAAGCCAGCCCGCCCGCGAACCCTGCGGCCTCACCGTAGTGATGGACCATGTAGAGTCCCAGAAACAGATTCACGATCTGAGTGAAGTTGATGTCGCGGAAGGTGGCGAGGAAGACCGCGTTCGTGGGTTTGGTCAGAAGGGCGTCGAAGTCCCCGTGGTTCACCATGAACGGAAAGGTCCAGAAGGCGCGCTGAAAGAAGGTCGTGAAGAGCGAGTCCGAGGCGATGAAGAGGCCCAAGAAAAAGAACACCTGCTCGCGGGTCCAGCCATTGATCGAAAGAGTGTTCGAGTAGATCACCTCGAAGAAGGCGAACTCGACCACCACCCAAACCATGTCGGCCAGTGTGAGGGCGATGGTGTTCGAACGGTAGATGAACTCCCGGACGAAATTGTTTTTGAGGCTGGTCAGGAACACATCCCAATACACGCGCACGGCTCAGCCTCCGATTCCTTGATAGTGGCGAATCGAATGACGCCACACGAGTTTGACCGCCCCGAGCAGGGCCAGTATCCAAAGGAGTGCGATTCCGAATTCGCGATAGATCTGCGCGAGCTCCCACTTGCCGAGTGCGATCTGGGTCGGACCATATACAAAGAGATAAAAGGGAGTGCTCTTCCAGACCCAAGAATACTGTTCAGGAACGATCGAAAGTGGGATCACTTCTCCGCAAAGAAGACTCACCACCATGTTCTTCACCATCAGGACCGCAAAGGCGTTCTCCCAATAGAAAGCGGTGGCGGATAGCAGGGCTCCAAAGAGGTAGCCGATCACATTCCCCATGAGAGCGAGCGTGATGGCGAGCAACAGGTGGCCCAAAGTGAGCTTGGTAAAAGCCGTCGCCGCGAACCCGGCCAGGAGGCAAAGAGCCGTGGTGTAGAGTTTGTCTCCGAAGCCCTGAAAGAACACGAACTCGACCACGCCCACCGGTCGGAGCAAGAAGTTCGAAAGCGTTCCGGTCCGGATATGCTCGATCAGTTCGAAGTCGTAGTCGCCACCCCGGATCTGGCTGAACAGGAGCGTGGTCCAGGTATAGGCGATCAGCTCGGGGTAGGACATCCCGGCAAAGCTCTCGACACCACCCGATTTGAAGATGGCATTCCAGAGCATGAGTTGGATCCCGACTGGCACAATCGCTGACCCGAAGAGTCCTACAAAGAACTCACCCCGGTAGGCCAGCGCGGCTTTGATCCCGTTTGCGATCGCCGCCCGTCTCCATTCCAAATGCCATGCCAGACTGCTTGCAAGACTCATCCGCGCATCCTCAGTTCTGGTAGATCTTCTGGATGACCCGCTCGAGCGAGGCTTCCTGGATTCCGATGTCGGCCACCTCGAACTGGGCGAGCAGACGTTGGAAGGTCTCGGTCATCCGGGTGCGATGAATGGTCAGCAGATAGGTGGTCGGGTCTTCCTCGTCCTTTTGGACCCGGTCCGAAGGAGCTTCCATCTTGCGTGCAAACTCTTCGAGCACGGGCTCCGAGAGGAGTTTGATTCTGAGCACGCATTCGTCCTGGCGCATGAGGGTGTGCGGATCGCCGTCGAAAATCATCGAGCCTTCCTTGATGAGCAGGATCCTCCGGCAGAGCTCCGAGATGTCGTCCATGTTGTGCGAAGTCAGGATGATGGTCGCGCCCTCTTTCTGGTTGTGGGCTTTCAGGAACTCGCGCAGGCGCTTGGCCGCTAAAACATCCAAGCCAATGGTGGGCTCATCCAGGAAAATCACCCGAGGCAGATGGAGGATCGCGCCGATCACTTCCATCTTCATGCGCTCTCCAAGAGAGAGGCGACGGATCTGGGTGTTCAGGTGCTTGTCCACTCCCAAGAGCGTCGTGAGCTCTTCCACTCTCTTCCTGTAAAGATCACGCGGGATCTGGTAAAGCGCCCGGAGCAGATCAAACGCTTCGATGGCAGGGAGGTCCCACCAGAGCTGGGCCTTTTGGCCCATGACAATCGAAATTTGCTTTCTGAACTCGAGCGAGCGCTCGAAAGGAGTGAAGCCGAGCACCTTGGCCTCGCCCGAGGTCGGCGGGATCAATCCGGACAGGATCTTCAGAAGGGTGGTCTTGCCCGCACCGTTCGCACCGATGAGGCCGGTGAACTCACCGGGTGGAATGGAAAAGGTGATCCCCTTCAGTGCTTCGTGGGTCACGTACTCGGGGTTGAACAAGAGCTTCAGGGTGCCCTTTAGGCCTTCTTCTTTTTTAACCGAGCGGAAGCTCCGGGTGACTCCATCCACTCGAATGGCGGGTGTCGGCGCGCTCATTCGACAATGAACCTGCGGCCCACGAGTAGGGCCGGATTCAGATCCCCTGGTACGGAGGCATTGTATTTCAGCTTGAAGGGGACTCGTTCTCCAAGTCCCTCGATCTTAAAGAGGTTGTTCGCAAAGCCGGAGTCCACCGGGAACACAGTGATCAGTCTCGGGCGGGCGCGGTCTTTTCCGTCCTTCTTATAGACGATCGAATAAATGAGGAGTGCGGTATTCCGGCCGGCGGTATTGGCTCTCGGAAAGCTCACGATGTCGGTGCGGAGTTCGAGAGTGAACGCGTCGTTCCGGGTCCATTCCACCAAGCGGCGCACCTTAAGCGTGCCATAAGGATAAGAGAGCAATTCTGCAGGAGCGGTCCGCCCGATCAGGCCGATCGCCTCGTCGAGGAGCTTCACTGCAGGTTCATGATCCCGGAAGGCGATCTTTCCGGCGAACACGGTTAGGTTCGAAAACAAAGTCCCTTTGGAGGGACGTCCTGAGAAAAGTCCGGCTGGAAGACCGAAGCCGGTCTCGATCTCATTCCGGGTGTAGCGTGCGCGCTTGTGGCCGAAGGGGGTCTCGAGGTTCGAAAACAGGTAACCGTAGGTGTGGGTCAGGCCTGCGTGGCCATGAATATAAGACGAGTCGTAGCCCACATTCCAAATGGTGTTGAAGGCCCTCAGGATGGTGGGGGGGACGGTTCTCCGTCCGGTCGAGAGGTGGCTCTCGTCGATGTTCCGGCTCATGCCCCAGAATTGAAACAGGAGCGGCGTCTCATGGTCCTGTTCGAGCTGCTTCAAAAAACCGGGAATCCGGTTCTCAATCACTTCCTTGATGCGGGCCGGATCCTCCATCCCTTCGATGGTCCGGGTGACTTCGATCCAGGGATAATCCGACTGTGCCTGGGAGGTGGGGGCAAACAGGGTGCCGATGAGGGTCAACAGGGCCTGAAACATTGTGATTCTCGCTCTCATGGAGGTAGTCTTGTAGCCGAAGGACCCCCAAATGAAAAGCCCAGACTCCGTCGCCTATTACGAGCATCATGCCCATCGCCTGCTGGAGCTCTCTTCCCGGACCCGGAATCCGGGCGAGCTCCTTCCTTTCGCCGAACTTCTGCCTCCGGGGGGCAGGGTCTTGGATCTGGGATGTGGTGCAGGCGATGATTTGATCCTTTTCTCGAAAGCAGGCTTCCGGGGAGTCGGGGTTGAGCTTGGACCCGTACGGGCCAAGTGGGCCAGGGAGAGGGTTCCCGGGGTCGAGGTTCTGGAGCGGAACCTCCTGCTCTTATCGCTCAAGGAAGGGGACTACGATGCGATCTGGGCCAACCGATCCCTCCATCACTTCACTCCCGAAGAGACCCAGCGAATCGTGGCCACCGCCTTCCGGGGATTGAAGCCACAGGGCATATTCGGACTGATCCTTTACGAGGGGCAAGAGTCTTTCGAGGATCGCGAGGGGGATCTTTCCGGTCCATCCAGGTACCTGCATCCCTGGAACGAAAAAGCCGCCTGCTCGATGATCGAGCAAAGCGGCTTTCGTATCCGGAAGGTGGGGCGTCAGCCGGCGGATCCGTCCCGGGGGCATCCGCTCCCGAGTCTGCTCCTCCTGGCTGAGAAGGTTTGATACGCCGGTTCAGTTCGTCTTGGCTTTTGCGGCCTTGTTGGCGCGAATGTTCGCGCGCTGGGAGGCCATCACGGCGATGATGTCGAGTGCTTCGTAACGCAGATCGTTCTCATAGATGAAGCGGTAGAAGTTCTCGATGTCGGGGTGATGACGGAAATTCTTGAGGGATCCGGCGGTGGTTTCAGCACCTGCGGTCGCTGCTGCCATAGCCAAACCGGAGGCGGAAGCCTGAGCCTGGGCGGCTTCGAGCTCCTCCTCGTCTTCTTCGTTGGTCTGGCCTTCGGTGAGGATCTCGGCTTTGACCTCGAGAACCTTCGACTTTTTGTCACCCTTTTTGGTTTCGATGGCGAGCTTCACTTTGGGTTCTACCTTCTTGGCGCTTTTGGCCACGGGCTTGGCAGCGGCTTTAGAGGTCGCTTTGGTTGCCGTCTTGGTGGTGGCCTGGGTGGCCGGGGTGGTTTTTTTGGTTTTTTTGGTTTTTTTGGTCAGTTCTTTTTTTGCTTTTGCCATGGGTTTTTCCTTCCGGGGTCAGGGGTTGGTTTTACAGTTTTGCTTCACTTTTGTCCAAGATTCCGTAGCGATGAAGCTTGTTATACAGGGTTTTAATCGTGATCCCGAGGCTCTGTGCCGCCCGGGTCTTGTTTCCATCGTGGTGTTGAAGGCAACGTAAGATGTGGATCCGCTCGAGCTCTTCAAGAGCCATCTCGACCGGAGGGGGGCCCGACAGGACCAGGCTGCCGCCCGTAATTGCTTGCTCGCGGATCGAAGCTGGGAGATCCTTGCCTTCGATTTTAGAGCCACCGCTCAAGATCTGGAGACGTTCGGTCAGGTTTTGAAGCTCACGGATATTTCCCGGCCAGCGGTAAGCCTGGATCAAGGCCAAGGCTTCCGGACTCATCCGCCCGTGCAGGCCCGGTGCGAAGTGTTCCATCAGGTCCTTCAGGTCTTCCATCCGTTCCCGGAGGGCGGGCGACTGGACGGTGATGGTGTTCAGTCTATAGAAGAGGTCTTCACGGAACCGTCCGGTACGGATTTCGGCATCGAGGTCGCGGTTGGTGGCCGAAACGATCCGCACGTCCACCCGGATGGATTCTTTTCCGCCCACCCGGAAGATCTCTCCCTCCTGAAGGAAGCGAAGGAGCTTGGATTGGAGGGCGAGGGGCAGCTCGCCGATCTCATCGAGGAACAGGGTTCCGCCATGGGCCACTTCGGTCAGCCCTTTTTTGGTGTTCACAGCGCCGGTGAATGCACCCTTCTCGTGCCCGAAGAGCTCGGACTCGAGCAAGGACTCGGTGATGGCTCCGCAGTTGATGGCCACGAAGGGGTGATCCTTACGGGGGCTGAGCTCGTGAATCCGGCGAGCGAGGAGTTCCTTACCGGTTCCGCTCTCGCCGAGAACCAACACGCTGGCCGAGGTCGGAGCCACGCGCTCCACGAGGTGAAGCACTTCTTTGAGCTTTTTGCTCGAGCCGATCAGGGTCGAGTGGGATGCCGACCGATTCTTGGCTAGGTTCCGTACAGGAGTTCCCAGGGTGAGGCCAGGACGGACCGGTGCCAGCATCCGGCCGAGTTCGCTAGCTGCAAGCTCCACCAGGATCTGTTCTCCTGCCGACCACTTGCCACCTTCGTGCGCTGCGAACAGCACCGCATTCATCTGACCCTGATGGAGGCAGGGTACAATGAACACCTGATGGAGCGGTTCCACAATACTTTGGCGCAGGCGGGTGGCCTGGTCGAGGGTTCGAGGGTCGAATGCCGGAAAAGAGGAAGCTGAGGTGAAAAGTTGTTGAGGGAGGCCGCCCTTGGCATCGAAGCGGGCGATTGCGAACCGCGCGAAAGGAAGTTCGCGATTCAGAAACTCGAGACTTCCGTCGAATTCCTGCTGGAGCTTCTGAATGGTGTGGAGTGCTGAGGGGCTTCCCATAAGGTGGTCGGATTCTATACGCTCCGTGTAAAAAATGCAAGAAAGAAATGGAGTGAAAAGATCGATTTTTTCCCGACCTTTGGCTAAACTGAAACAGTGGCATCTTAAAATCAGGAAAAGCACCTGGGTGATCCTGGCAGGGTATGTCTTTTCGGTGTTGTGGGCCTGGCACCAGCTCTACCGGTATTTCACCTGGTATCACTTTGATCACGGGGGGCACGCCTACGGGGGGACCCAACTCCTGGAGGTCGGGTATCACGGATTCCAGGACCGGGTTTTCATGGGTTCGATTCAGAACCTTTTTTATCCCCCGCTCGAGGACTTCATCCTTGCCGGACTTCAGCTGTTGAGTGGCTGGACGGGGTTCGAGATTTATCCGATCTACGTCGCGGCCATCTTATTTTTCTTTCTCGCATCGCAATGCTCCTGGGTGTTGACCCTTCAAAAAGCTTGGACCCGGATCTGCTTCGCTGCTGGCTTGCTTTGGCTGTTCCACATGCAAAAATTCGAATCCTCCAGTTTGCAGGGGTGGTCCATTTTCGATGCTGTGGTGATCGGACTCTCGAGCCAGTTTCTTTCCGGCATCGGGTTTTTCCAATTGCTCCGATTGGCCTTCAGTAAGGCGCCCCCCCCTCGCACGTCGGTGCTTTTTTGGACCGGTTACTGTGTGCTATCGCATCTGATCACGGGGATTCTTGCAGGGTTGCTCTACCTGGTGATTGCTGTTTCCCGTCGTTGGAAGCGATCTGATTTGTTGAAGGGACTCGGGACTCTCTTCGCTGCCACCGCTTTTTTCACGCTGCCCTTCCTGGTTTACAAGAACTGGATGATTTCCTCGACCATCTACTTCCAGCAGTCGACCTGGGTCCTCGTCCTCATGACCCTGACCGGCGGTCTTTCGATCTGGCAAAGATGGAAAGGTGCGGTCTGGATGGTTCTGGCAGCGATCCTTTACGCACCCCTGATCCTGTTTCCTCCTTTGGAAGAGCACTTCGCTTGGTCGACTCCTTTTCATTTTTACCGCCTGGCGATGCCTGCTTGGATTCTCTTCTGGTCCGGGCTTCTGTTGTCTGCCGATGCGGGATCCACGCGTCGGACGGTCCGATGGTGCATGGCAGGGAGTATCGTCGCGGGCCTGATCACCCTCGGGAGTCAAATGCGGCCGTGGTGGGATGTCCCGATGGGGAGTCTGTCACTCAAGCCTCCGCTTGAGGTCGAGGCCTACCCGGAGGGGTGGAGGCGGGGAGCGGGAGGCAGGACCCTGGTGCTCGGTCGGACTCGAGCCTGTGACTTCGGACTCGACTACATCTTGCTCGGCGCCTTTCCGGGATTCTCGTCCATCCGAGGGCTTCACTGGGAAGGCTCCAACGGAAACGCTGTGATCAGTTCTTACCTGGTGACCTTGTTCTCCCCTCCCGTGGTGTTGGATTACTTCTACCTGGTTCTCAATCAATGCGAAGAATTCGAAAGGGTGCTGAAGGACGCGATCGATGTATTCGATATCGGTTACATCACTTATGGCGCTACTGATCTTGAATGGATCCCCGAACCGAAGCGTTCTTGCTGGAAGCAGGTCTTACAGAATGGATTGCAAGGGACTCCTTGGATCCCCGGTGGAGGCTTCCGGTTCCAGGGTGAAGACCGGAAGATCCTGATCGTGGATCCGAGCCTCCATGCACGTGCGGTGTTCTTCAATCCGCACGAGGCTTTTTTTGCTACACCCACCGGTAAGTACCCCTATTTCGGAGGGCCTGTTTTGGGAAGGATGAGAGCCGCTGTGGATGGCCTATCCACCCGGGCGCCTGGCATCTTCCCCGAGAACCGCGATGCCTTCGAGCAAGCATTGCTGAACGGGTCCGGATCGAAAGTCCCGTCCGGGCTTCCGCAGTTTCAACAAGACACGAAAGGACGCTACCTTTTTGATCTCCCGTCCTCAGGGGCCTGGGTTCATCTCCGGGTTCACCCTCAACCCGGCATGCGAATCCGGGACGAGGCGGGTCGCGATCTGACGCTCTTCAAGGCTTATCCGGGTCTGGTATTCCACGGGGCCGGAAAGGTGGAAGTGGAATACCGGAGAACTCCATGGATGGGGTTGGCTTATGCGATTTCAGCGAGTTTTTGGATGGTGCTTTTGTTCCGGCGCCTGCGGAAATCAACGGTTTTCGTCTATAAAAAAAAAGAAGAGCTTTGAAAACCGAGCTGTTAAGATAACCGAAGAGGGTTTCGCATGTTCAAAACGGGGTGGTTGCGTTTCGGGGTGGTTTTTTTCTTTCTACTGACCGCTGAATCGGCTTGGTCGGTGTGCAATGCGCCTTCCGGAGGAACAGCCCAACTGAACTCCTTCGGAGATTGTGAAATCAGGTGCCCCGCACAGTACAATCTTTCGGGCGGTGCCTGCGTTTATTCCGGGGCGGGTTCCTACACTTGTGGAGTCAGAACGTTGCCCTTCCAGGGGCTTCCTGGGGGAACGGGTTGTGGAATTTCCAGCCCTTGCGGCGCGAACCGTGTGCAGTCCCCGGGCATGAATGATTGCACGTGTGCGTCAGGTTACATCCTGAATGGATCCGGAACCGCGTGCGTCTTGCCGGGCGGAGGTGGCTCCGGGTCTGGAACGAGTGGGGGATCCGCTCCTGCTCCATCTGCTTGTAGCGTGGGTGACCGTTGTACGAATGGAACCCTGACCGGGTCTTGGGATGGAAGTGCCTGCTGCACTTCCGGCCCTACCGCGGTTTGTCTCGCACCTCCCATCACTTGTTCTGCCGCCCCGACCCCGACCCCGACCCCAACCCCCAC
>CAMCGZ010000012.1 GCA_945874535.1 Bdellovibrio sp. ZAP7 | reverse complement strand
CTTCCATGCGTCTCGACATTCGCCGCATTCAGGCGATCAAAGACGGCGAGAACGTGGTCGGTAACCGCACCCGCGTGAAAGTGGTCAAGAACAAGCTCGCTCCTCCGTTCAAGGAAGTCGAATTCGACATCATGTACGGTGAAGGGATCTCCAAGGAAGGCGACCTGCTTGACATCGCTGTGAGCCAGAATCTCATCGAGAAGAGCGGCACCTGGTTCTCGTACAAAGACGAGCGCATCGGACAAGGTCGCGACAACTCGATCCGCTGGTTGAAGGAACGTCCTGAAGTGATTCAGGCTCTCCGCACTGAAGTGCTGCTGAAAGCCGGCGTTGGCGCCAAGCCAGCTGCGAAGCCCGAAGCCGGAGCTCCGCTCATGAACATGAGCGCTCCGACCAACGGCGCTCCCCTGACCAAGAACCCGCCTAAAGAAGCTCCGAAGGCTCCTGTGAAGAAGTGATCACAGACTGAAACTGAAAGAAGGGGTCGGTCGCGTACGCGACCGGCCCTTTTTTATTGGACCACGATTAGTTCAGTCGGGGCAGTTTCCGCCCTTGGGTAAAACAGCCTTGGCTGATTCTGTCGCACTGCAACTCGGACATGGGGCGCTCACTTTGCAAATCACGAACTTCCAGAGCTTGTCGCGCGTTTTTTGGACCCCGTATTGAAGGGTGGCCGCCATTCCTAGAATGATCGTAAGCAGGACGACATATTCGACCACCGCCTGACCACTTTGATCCCTGAGCTTTTCCACTCCTTCATTTTAGGTTAAGCTCGACGAATATGGAAGATTCTGAAAATCAGGAAAGCACCCCGACCGTTTCGCCGTACCTGAGCGACGCGCCCCAGAGCAAAAAACGGATTTATCTGCCCCTGATCGGCATTCTGGTGCTGGTGGTGACCACCCTCCTGGTGATCAAGGCCTCGGTGAACCGTCAAGGATCAGCCGCTTTATCTGAAAGGGTCGAGCTGGCAGAGGGAATTCAGCTTCCGGACATGGAGTTGAACGGGCTCGACGGGAACCCGGTAATGCTCTCTAAGCTCCCCCACAAGGTGATGATGATCAACTTCTGGGCAACCTGGTGCGACTCCTGTATCGAAGAAATGCCCTCGCTGGTGAAGCTCCGCGACCAGTATGCCGCACAAGGCTTTGAGGTCCTCGGGATCAATGTTGACGAGAACCCCAAGAAAGCCGCTCCTCCGATGATTGAAAAATTCAAAATGAAGTTCCCCCAGTACACCGACAAGGGGAATGTTCTGGCCGAGCTATTCGACGTGCATGCGATTCCGCTCAGCGTGGTCGTGAACCAGGATCGGAAAGTCCTGATGTTTGAAACCGGTGGCCGCGATTGGGACTCCGAAGAAGTGCATCAGATGATGGAGCTGTGGCTCAAATAGTCCACCCGCCTGTCCGGCACTACCACCCCATTCGGTAGTAGAGCTCTTCGAATTCGGCATACGGGAGCACAATGAAGTCCGAGTCGAACCCGGGCAGGATTGCGCCTTTGCTGTGTTCGAGACCGAGGGCACAGGCGGCGGAGTACGTGACTCCCGCAAAGATCTCGGCCAGGTTCATTCCCATCTGCATGGCAGAAAGATTCATCATGAGTGGCAAGTTGAGCGAGTAGCAGGAGCCGGGATTGAAATCAGTCGCAATCGCCACTCGGGCCCCTGCATCGAGGATTTTACGAGCTGGCGCATAGGGAACCTTAAGGTAGAGTGCTGTTCCCGGTAGGAGTGTGGCCACGGTGCTTGCCTTGGCAATCGAACGGATCGACTCGTCCGACACACAAAGCAGGTGATCGGCCGAATGCGCCTGAAGCTTGGCCGCAAGGCGAGTGGATTGGGTATTGCCGAGTTCATCGGCGTGGATCTTGAGCTTGAACCCGAGCTTCTTAGCCGCCCGCAGGATGCGCTCACCCTCTTGAAGCGTGTAATAGCCCTCGTCGATGAAGACATCGCAAAACTCGGCAAGACCCTTGCGCTTCACTTCAGGAAGCGTGCGATGAATCACCTCATCGATATAGGCGGATTTCTTGACTCCCTCGGGCACAGCGTGAGCACCCAAGTAAGTGGACACAAAAGTCATCTGAGGCAGCGCCTGTCGCAAGTGCTTCACCACTTCGAGGCACTTGAGTTCGGTTGCGTGATCGAGCCCGTAGCCCGACTTGCACTCGATGGTACGGACCCCGAATCGATAAGCGATGAGAGCGCGCTTGAGTGCCGACTGGAACAGGTCTTCTAGCTTGGCCGCACGAGTGGCTCGAACGGTGGTGAGGATTCCTCCTCCCTCTTGGGCGATTTGTTGGTAGGACTCTCCGGCTGAACGCCGGGCGAACTCACCGGCCCTTGATCCTGCAAACACCAGATGGGTATGCGAATCGATCAAGCCCGGAATGATCGCGCGCTTCTTGCGGAGATCGGTAGTCTTGGCTTTTTGGTACTTCTTAGGCAGCTCCCGGGTCGGCCCCACCCAGAGGGTTTTCTTTTCGTCAAAGACCACAGCGCCGTCGTCGATGGCCGATACGTCTTCGGGCTTCAGCATCCGCCCTTCTTTGAGCAGAATGCCCTCACCGGTGAGTACTGTGGATGCGTGAATAAAAGCTCGAATCATTTGATCATCGGCATGCGGGCACCGTACTCCGGAAGTTTTTGCTTAGCGATTTCAATGGCCGTATCATAGCCGGCGTCGGCATGGCGGACAATCCCCATACCTGGATCACTCGTCAACACCCGCTCGAGTCGGCGGGCGGCATCAGCAGTTCCGTCGGCGACAATCACCATACCCGAGTGAATGGAATAGCCCATTCCCACTCCACCTCCGTGATGGAGACTCACCCAAGAGGCTCCGTTCACCGAGTTGATGAGCGCATTCAAAATCGGCCAGTCGGCCACGGCATCCGAGCCGTCTTTCATGGCTTCGGTTTCGCGATTGGGCGAGGCGACGGAGCCACAATCGAGGTGATCGCGACCGATCACGATCGGGGCCTTCACTTTGCCCGTGCGAACGAGCTCATTGAAGAGCAATCCGGCCTTCACTCGTTCTCCAAACCCCAGCCAGCAAATACGTGCCGGAAGACCCTGAAACTGAATCCGCTCTCCGGCAACCTTGAGCCAACGCTGCAGGCCTTCGTGGTGCGGGAAAAGCTCCTTCAGGGCTTGGTCGGTGACCGCGATGTCTTGGGGATCTCCGGACAACGCCACCCAGCGGAAGGGCCCGCGGCCTTCGCAAAATTGAGGGCGGATGTAGGCGGGAACAAATCCAGGGAAGTCGAAGGCATCGGCGACACCGGCTTTGACCGCCTGGGCGCGGATGTTGTTGCCGTAGTCGAAAACGATGACTCCACGACGCTTGAACTCGAGCATCGCAGCGACATGCGCTCCCATGCTCTCGACCGATTTCTTTTTGTAAGTCTCGGGATCGGATTCGCGAAGTTCTTCGGACTCTTCGAGCGACATCCCGTGCGGCACATAGCCGTTCAGCTCATCGTGGGCGCTGGTTTGGTCGGTGAGCATGTCGGGCAAGAAGTCGCGCTTCAGCAACTCTTGCAGCACATCGACCGCGTTACCGATCACACCGATCGAGCGGGCTTCTTTGTTGGCCTTGGCTCGTGCCACTGCAGCAAGAGCCTCGTCCAGATCGGGGTAAAGTTCGTCGAGGTAGCGAGTTTCGATCCGGCGGTGAGCGCGCATCGGATCAACTTCGATCGTGAGGGAGACCGCTCCCGCAATCGAAGCGGCCAGAGGCTGGGCGCCTCCCATGCCTCCAAGCCCTGCAGTGAGGACCACACGCCCGGCGAGATCGCCTCCAAAGTGCTTGCGTCCGGCTTCGGCAAAGGTTTCGTAGGTGCCTTGGATGATGCCCTGGGTACCGATGTAGATCCAGCTTCCGGCGGTCATCTGGCCGTACATCATGAGACCGGCACGGTCGAGTTCGTGAAAGTGCTCCCAATTGGCCCATTTCGGGACGAGCATGGAGTTCGAAAGGAGAACTCGGGGGGCATCAGCATGAGAGCGGAAAACCGCTACCGGCTTTCCGCTCTGAATGAGAAGGGTTTCGTCGTTCTTTAAGGTTTTGAGTGTCTCTTGGATAGCCCGGTAAGATTCCGGGTTCCGTGCCGCTTTGCCGATGCCTCCGTAGACCACCAAAGCTTCCGGGTTTTCTGCCACATCCGGGTGGAGGTTGTTCCTCAACATGCGGAGGGCCGCTTCCTGGACCCACCCCTGACACTCAATCGATTTCGCCATGAGGCGATTCTATCACTGTTGCGTAGAAATTGCCGCTACTCCGACCGCCACCCCGATGAGGTTGCGCTGAGTCGAAACGTGAGCCGAACGCACCGGGCGGCCGTTTTCGTCGACCATTTGGTACTGGTTCATGCTGGAGTTGTACTGGATCGTCAGAACCCGATTCCCCGTGCTCTTGCTCACCACGCTCTTCAGGTAAATGATATTGATCTTTAGAGTCTGATCGGAAGACGCCAAGGCCTTCACCTTGACCACATCGTATCCGCTTTTGCTCACGAGCACCCGCGAACCACTCCTCAATTCAGAGGGTGAGTATTCTACGGTTCTTCCACCCGGAGACTCGAAGTAAAAACCGGTGATGGCGTTGCTGGAACCGGTCGTGATGCCGATCTTTCCGGTGGAGCCAGGCTCGGACTCAGCCGAGACACTCACCAGGGCAATCCGGGCTGCCTGGATTTCCTGGACCTGCTGGAAGCCATCCCAAGAGTCCCCAGCTACCGCACGGGGGGTGACCGCCACCAGAACACTCAAGGCCAAAACTGCGCTACCGATTGATTTCACGAGCTTTTTCATTTGGATTCCTCCCAAACCGTTCCCAGTTTGACGCGGAGCATATTAAAAAGCCGTGAATGAGTCAACAAGAGAAATAGAAGAAACTCGGGAATTCTTCATGAGGCACCCCGGTGGAACCTTTCGATCTCCCGCCGTCCGTACTCCAAGGCTGAAAGGTAGCCGGCAGCATCATCCTGACCCTCGACATGACGGATCAAACGGGCAAAAAACGCATGTGCGCCGCTCGAAGGATCGCCACCCCTGGCCTCCACCCACCATTGGGGAACACTGAACTTTTCGTGATTGGCCAATTCAGCGCTGTAAAGACTCGGAAACGAAACGGACTCGGAAACCGCCGCAATCTCTGCCGATGCACGGAGGCGTAATGCTGCTTCATCTCTCACTAAGCGCTCAAGTGATGGGCGCTGAGACATCGCCAAGCCATCCGAATACGCCTCAAAAACAAACAGCCGCCAATAGGAATCATCGAAAATGACGCTCTTCAGGAATACGTCTTCCATCTCGGCGGAGATGTCTCTGAGCATCTCTTTCTGTTTCAAATAACCCCCCCCCCCCGAATACTCAAGTCGGTCAGCACGGAATCGGCACCAAGCAATACACTCCAGAATCCAGAGACGCACCTCGCGGACCATCTGAAAAACCTCGATCCTCGCTGTATGGGATCCAGCATCCCACCGGTCGGTACGAATCATATCGAACAGAAATCCAGGATCGGTCACTATTGGTAATTCCAGATCGAGAAATCTTAATCCTGAGGTGAAGTTGTTATTCATACTGCACCAGATGATTCCATTCTGTTGAAACAGAAA
Source organism: Bdellovibrio sp. ZAP7 (assembly GCA_945874535.1). Lineage (GTDB taxonomy): Bacteria > Bdellovibrionota > UBA1018 > UBA1018 > CAIMNF01 > CAIMNF01. The sequence continues at coordinate 68,878 of CAMCGZ010000012.1, read as the reverse complement.
AAACGACTTCAATCGATCAACCAAAGCATCCCGCCAATCGACGCAAACCTGAGAAAAGTCGCTATCTCCGACTTCCGGGAGACCCAATTCACGACTCCAATCCGAACAAATTCCCACAAACTTCCCCATAGATTCGGCAATCTGTGTGTGCAGGTACCAGTTGAAGTTTGTAAAACGGGTGAACGGACCCGACTTGACCGAAATAGCTCTTAAAAAAAGGTCACATTGGGGTGGTAAATCCCGGTATGAGGGGACATCCTGCTCTCCATCGGAATAAACATGTTCCGTCATCGCTCGAAGTTCCCCATCGATGGGAGCCACCAGGACTCCTTCACAAGGAACCAAATGACTCTGCAACCCCAGACCTTTCACCCATTCACTGATGAGATACTCCCTTGCCGCGGAAGATGGGAAGAGGTGCCCTGTTCCATGGTAGTAGTTGCCTTCGATGGGCCGGTACAATGGAGTCACTCCTACCCCCTTCAGGTACCAACCTCGATGGTGAACGGCCCTCGCAGAACCCAGATGATATTGACATACGCCAGGCTGAAATTGAAAATCGGCGAACCCGTGAGCCTCCCATTCCCGAAACGGGCGAGCAGACCGGAATGCGTTCTGACCGAACCAGGGCTGGCCTTCGAGGGCTAGGGCTTCATGCAGAGGAAAAAGAGATGAATACCCTTCGATTTGTTTAAGCCTAACCAAGGATGAATACTTCGAAATATCCAAATCAGTCATCACTTCCACCCATAACAATGGTGTTATCAGCAATTGAAGCCAAGAGCTCACTGTGCGTCGAAATCAGAATCACTTTGGAATCCCGATAGCTCTTCAAAAGGTCCATGATCTTCCTTTCTGAAAACTCATCCAGGGATGAAGTAGGTTCATCCAAAACGATCACGGGCCGACGGCTCACCAAAGCACGGATGACTGCAATTCGTTGAAGTTGCCCGCCGGAGAGTCCACGCGCGAAATCCGATATTTCAGAATGAATTCCTTTCGAAAACTGCGATACCGCTTCAGCAAGCCCCGCAAGGTCAATCAAACGGTACAGCTCACCCTCCGGAATCACCTCACCCATCACCAGATTTTCATAGATCGTTCCATCAAAAAACTGCAACTCCTGATCGACAAAAGAACAGAGTTTCAACCTGGAAACACTTTCCCAAGGGACTGCTCGACCTTGATCGAGAATCAACTCTCCCCCAAATGGAAGGTAACTTCCGCATAGCACCCCAAGGACCGTAGACTTACCGGCGCCACTTGTCCCTCTGATGACCGTGATCTTTCCTTTTTCAAGGAACAGATTGAATCGATCCAGAACGCGCCGCCCCCGCTCTCCCTTGAATCCGAAACTTACTCCTCTCAGCTCGATGTTTTGGATCGCTGTTGCGGCGGAGCATTTTCCAGATAGACTCGCCCCTGGCAGACTCTCCGTGAACAAGTCCTGAATCCTCTCGAAGGCCAGCTGGGCATTTCTAAAACTCATCTGAATGCCATCAAACGACGACAACAGGCTGATCAATGAGGTTTGAAGCGTGATCGCGGTTACCACTTGCCCGGCACTCAACTCGCCCCTCTCGAACAGAACGAGCACCCAGGCCACACCGCCGAATTCCAGGAGTACGGCCGACCACAGACTGAGACTGTCCCAACGGAACGAGAATCCGGCCAATTTCGCGTTCATCTTGGCCAGGCGTTTAGTGAGCCTGGACCAACGCCTGAAGAAATAAGTGTACACGGAGTTGTTGGCAATCCAACGCTTCAACAAAAGCAGCTCATAGATGTTGGAGCCATTTCCGGCAACCGCCACATCCATCTGATAACCCATCGAAACTTTTTGCCGAACCGATAAGGTATTGACCAGAAGAGCAACCGCCCCCACGGCAATTGCGATACCCATCAGTCTGACATCGATCACGGCAAGTGCGATACAGGTCAACCCCAGCGTGACTAAACGACTGAAAACAGAGTCCAATACATCAGATGCGAACCGTTGAAACTCCGAGAGTGCACCAAGTCTACCTGAATAGTCACCCACCCTTCTCGAACTGAATAATTGCCAACTCACACGCAATATACGTCGGATCAATATCCCAGTGAAGTGGTAGGAAAAAACCTGACTCAGCCTCAAAAAACGGTAATTCTTCACGTAACCAAGAAATTCTCGAAGCCCCAAACAGGCTAAATACAAACCAACCCAGTACCAGGCTTCAATCGTCCTTTGTTGCAGACTGTCGACAAACTTGCCAAACACCATCGAAGGGATGACATTCAACGCTGCTCCCAGGAAGGAAAGCGCCACAATAGAAAAAAAAGCCCAACGATAAGCCTTGAACAGACGCCCGACTTCAGGGCCTGGTGGGCACAGTCGGGGTGCGGAATCGATTTCCCGGTTTTCAGATTCAGGGAAGAACAACGCCACGGGTTCAAACTTCCCCTCGAACGAACCGATACTGACCCTACGAACACCGCACGAAGGGTCAGAAACTTCAGCAAATCCCGCCCCTAAAGGTTTGAAGACCATATAGTGGCCGTACCCAGCCTGAACCAGGCCCGGTCGTCCGCAAAGAATGAATATCCCTTCTTGATGCAACAAGTCTTGCATCTTAGCTAAATGAACCGCTTGCATAGCAAGGCCAAGATCTCCTGCAACCTCAGCGAGATCCTCTAAGGTGGATCCATCTGGCCCCACTCTGAGACGCTCACGGATCCACCTATAATCGGTATTGACTCCGAACACCTTGGAAACAATCAACAGAACTGCCGCACCGCAATCCATCAGATCATGCTGTAAAACTACGGGAAGAGCTTTCATCGTCGTTCTTTAGGTTAACAAAATCTGTTTAATGTCCAAGTTTCTAATTCCAGAAGGAGTACATTTCCGTATGTGTAATTATTGACACATTGAAATTGACCTTATGAACTGGTTACTCTAATTCTGGTGGGGATGATAGGCGGGGGGTTCCTGCTCATAGCCTCATTAACCAACGAAAGGAACAATAGGAATGAAAAAGATTAGTTTCGCTGATATCAAGCAGGCAGGAATTGTCGGCGGTGCACAAGCATCTAAGAAGGCAGTCAATGCAAAGGGCGTGTCTGAGAAGGCCGCCGGAATTGAGGCCTACAGGGAGACCACCGGTGAAAACGAAGTGGTGGTGGTTGATGCAGGAATTGCTGCTGACAAGCTGTCTGGTTCTCAAAAAGCTCTGATTGATCGTCTTTCCAAGTAAGTTTGTGATCGAGATTTCCCCTCGCTTGAGTTTTCGGGCGGGGGGTTTTTTATTATGGGCAATCTGCCGCCTCTCCCTCTTTTTGAACATTTTTTTAAGGAGGCTCAGTACTCCTTGGTTTCCAGACCCTTCGACTCTAGGTGGCACTACATCGGGGCGATTAAGGGCTTTCAGAGCGGCTTCAACCCTTTTCTCAGTTCGATTTTCTACAACGAGATTTCAGAGCTTTCATTTTGGCTGAAGGGATCTGAGCTGCCGACCAGGCAGAGTCAGAGAAAACGCCTCCTCAATGAGATCTTGTTCCTTTTACATGACTACTTGCACATGTGGTCGATGCGGCTGATCGATCAATTTTGTCGTCTGAATTTCGGAGACGGGATTTTAGGACGTTCCAATCGGGATCTTGAACTCTTCATGATCCTAACCGAGGCAGTGGCCACAGTGGGCCTAGACTACTGGGTCTTATCTCAGGCTGATACCGGAAGCCCCTTCGGACTTGACCGGGGTGTGCAGTTTCTGACTATCAACCTGCATTCAGAACAAGTTGAGGCGATCCGTAAAATCAACCCTGGTTTCAGCATTCACCGAGAATCATTGTATACCGAGATTGCGCATTTCTATACCTCGGGGATCATGCTCGGCTTCGGTATAGATGATGTTAAAAAATGTAAGGAGCTGGAGTCGTATATTGTCCACGAGCTATCTTATGGGGAACTCCAGAGGGCCTACGCAAGAATGTTCGTTCAATACGCATTCGAGGGCATTTCGCGCGATGAGACCGACACCTCGCCAATCGAACTCTGCTCTGCGTGGCATCATGACCTAATCGGGTATATCGGGCGCCACCTTTGGAACTTTGTACACAACGGAACAAGCCCTGATCTTCAGCCATTGATTAACGTCTTCCCGCCTTTGCGGATGGAGCAGCGCTCTCGACCGAACCCAAGACTGGTTGTGGCCGAAAAGTTTCTGGATCTAAGCTCCGAGGAATTGCTTGATTTGAGCCCCTCCGGCATTCACTTGTTCTTGTCCAATATCGACATTGGAAGCTTTTCAACATCCGATCAGGACCTCATTCTGAACGAGGTCAAATCAAAGGAGTATGCTCCAGATCTGAGCGGGTTTTTCAAGAAGCTCGAAAGCTATGGATCAGTCCGCAGACTCGCTCAGAACCATCAGAAACTACCCGATTTTATCTTCAGCATCCCTTAAGCGGATCTGTGGCTCTTCGCCATTCTGCTTGAGGCCAACGGGTAATCGCCGATTTGATAGGAACGGTTACAAACCCTTCAGACGCGTAAAGGGGTAACAGTCGCTCGCTTTGGACCGAATCAAAACCAGCACCATAGATGGTGCCCCCTGGAGCGAGGATCTTTTTGAATACTGGAATATAGTCGAAGAAAAGGTGGCCAAAAAGATTCGCAATAATGAGGTCATAAGTCCGGTTGGTATTTACTTTTGTCATCCAACTCACTTTGAGACCATTCGTATCTGCATTCAATCGCGCCTGGCGAATTGCATCTCTAGAGATATCCATTCCATCCACATTTTTGAATCCCAATCTTGCACAAGCCAAGGCCAGGATTCCGGAACCACAACCCAAATCGAGGATTCGAGCAGATCGTGGAGAAAGGCCCATCACCAACCTTGGGATCTCGTGAAGGGCCGCACGTGTCAGTTCATTACCTCCCGACCCGTAAATGAATCCGGGGTAGATCTGGATAACGCGACGTCCGATCAAGTCGGCAACCGGTTGCACCTTCCGCCTCATGTGTTCACTGGGGACAATCAGCCAATTCGGTTGTACCTCGAATGGTGGACAGATCGACAGGAATTGCTTTTCTCTCAAAAGCATTTTCCGGATGACTCCTTTGGAGACAGGCTTCATATCCGATTCCCTGATTTCTTGAGCAACATTAAACACTGCTCGTTTGCCCAATCCAACAAGACCACCTGCATTCCGGATGCTTCTAGGGCACGAGTCAACATCTGAATCTGCTGCCCGAGCATGCCGACCACCGCAAGGATTCCACCGTTTTTCAATCGATCGGCACTCTGGGACAGTAGCCTGACGGAGGGGAAAAAGCTCAGGTCATGAATTACAAGGTCCAGATTTTTTAAACTCGAAAGCTTAGCCTTTGAAATGAGGTGTGCAGGACAAGAATTAAACTTCAGGTTCATCTTTACCGTCTCAGGGTCATCGGAAACCAGGTGAACCTGTGGAGCCCCCATGGCAGATGCCAAAATAGAAAAAAGACCAGCAGTAGCGGACAAATCCAGAATCGAAGCTTGCTCCAGCTCACTGATACTTCTCAACTCTTCTATGATCGGCGTAAAGAAGTGCCGGATGGTGGAATCCATCGCCAGCCCAAGGCACAGGGGCGATCCGTGAATGACAATCACCGAGTCTTTCAACTCAGCATCCACAAATGAAATGTCCTTACGGGAGGGGTTTACGAGTACAATCACGGATCCTCCCAACACGTAGTTCGCCTTCTTCGTGGCGTTCTCGATGATGAGCCTGACATGGTCTTGTGGAGGTGACCCCTTCATTTTTTTCCTTTCACAAACATTTCACCGCCAAGGTGAACCGATGACGGCTCCGGAACGATGTCGCCTTGTGCAACAAAGTTGCATCGAACATCACCAAGCGATTGGGCAGGGGCAACACCCCTTGGATTTCGCCATCTATCAGGAATTGGGTCTCTCCGCCCTCATCACGGTCCCATGATTCATCGGGATAATACAGGAAGGTGTAGCCTGCCTTCCCATCGACATGGAAATAGGGGTTCTCTCCGGGTGCGAAACAATTCACATACATCCTGTAAATCGATGCACTTTCAATTTCTGGAAACTTTTCCAGAATCTTCGAAGCCACCATCATGAAGACACGGTTTTCGGAATCGATCTCACTGACCAGCCCCGTGGGAGGAAGTGCCGCTTTGTCACGCTCTCCGTAATGGTACGGCGCAGTCCTGCAATAACCGAGCAAGCTCAAATGATCCTCTTCAGAAAACGCCTGATCGACAATTTTGATCACGAAACCTCCCGTGGGGGCGCTTTTTTCTTCGAAATCCCAATCAAAAAGATCTCTTTCGACTCCTTGCGGGTGCTCTTCGGACGCAAGACTTCGACCCGGCCGTATCGGGCTTCCATCTGTTTTTTGAGCTCCTGGAAGTCGTCCGAGTGAAAGAATTTACAAACGAAGTTGCCCCCGGGGCGCAAAAAACGATCGGCCACACTCAGAGCCAATTCGCAGAGCTCCATCGAACGGGCCTGATCGGTGATGCGGATTCCGGTGGTCCGCGGAGCCATGTCGGAGAACACACCGTCGAAAACCGGCTCGAAGCCGTGGTCGATGAAGACCTGATCGAGATTGAGATCACGTAAATCGGCGTGGATGAAGACGGCATTCGGAAGCGTGAGCTCCACTTGAATGAGATCGACACCGAGGACGCGCCCCTGCTCGCCCACTTTGGTAGAGAGGTACTGTGACCAAGAACCGGGGGCGGCACCGAGGTCGAGGACCTTCATGCCGGCCTTGATGATCTTGAACTTTTGATCGATCTCCTCGAGCTTGTAGATCGAGCGGGCGGCGAAGTTCTCTTCTTTCGCTTTGTGGTAGTAGTGATCCCGCTTGTTGTAAGCCATCCTGCGCGAAGCCCCGCTTACATCACGGTGACTTTGCGGAGCAGGTCAAGGTCTTCGAGCGCCTTACCGGATCCCCGAACCACGCAAGTGAGCGGATCTTCGGCAACGGTCACGGGCAAACCGGTTTTTTCCTTAATCAGGATGTCGAGGTTCGAGAGCAGCGCCCCACCGCCCGCGAGTACGATTCCGTTGTCGACGATGTCGGCAGCAAGCTCGGGAGGAGTCCGCTCGAGCGCGACTTTGATCGCATCGACCACGGCCGAGACGGGCTCAGCAAGAGCGTCGCGGATTTCTTCGCTGTTCAGTTCGATCGTCTTCGGCGCGCCCGAGATTAGATCCCGGCCCTTCACTTCGAAGGTGCGCTCTTCTTCGAACGGGTAAGCACATCCGATGGCGAGCTTGATCTGCTCGGCCGTGCGCTCACCGATCAGGAGCGAGTACTTGCGCTTGATGTAGTTCACGATGGCGTCGTCGAACTTGTCGCCGGCCACTCGTACCGATTTGGAATACACGATCCCGCCAAGCGAAATCACAGCGACTTCGGTGGTTCCACCGCCGATATCGACAATCATGTTACCACTCGGTTCACGAATCGGGAGCCCGGCGCCAATCGCGGCAGCCATAGGTTCTTCAATCAGGTACACTTCGCGAGCACCGGCAGACTGGGCGGATTCCTTTACGGCACGTTTCTCGACCTGGGTGATTCCGTAAGGAATACAGATCATGATGCGCGGGCGAATGAAGCTCCGGCCTTCGGAGGCCTTGGTGATGAAATACTTGAGCATTGCCTGGGTCACTTCGAAGTCGGCGATCACGCCGTCTTTGAGCGGGCGAATGGCTTGAATCGAACCCGGAGTTCTTCCGAGCATCTCTTTGGCTTCTTTGCCGACCGCAAGCACCCGGGTTTGTCCGCGGGCGTTCCGGTGAATGGCCACCACGGAAGGCTCGTTCATGATCAGGCCACGGCCTTTCGAAAACACCAAGGTGTTCGCCGTGCCGAGGTCAATTGCCAGATCGTTCGTGAAAAACTCGATGACTTTTTGAATCATGTCCATAGTTGCCGCCTACCACTTGTAATGTCGGATGTGTTCGCCACGTTCGGCGATCTGACTCATCGACTTGATACCGATCTCGAGATGCTTGTCCGTGAACTGCTTAAAAACCGAAGAAGCCGAACGCTTGGTCTTGATCCCGCCGCGCTTCAGGGGCAGATCCGAAACGAGCAGCAATGCCCCGATCGGAACCTTGCTCGCAAAGCCCGCCACAAACAGAGTCGCAGTCTCCATGTCGATACAAAGAGCGCGTTCGTGGTAGAGGTCGGCCTTGAACTTGTCGTTGAATTCCCAGAACCGGTAGTCGGTGGTGTGCACCACACCGGTGCGGTAATCGAAACCGCTTTCGACGAGGATTTCCGAAACAAACTTTTGAATCTTGAAGGTGGGAAGGGCCGGAACCTGGCGCGGAAGGAAGTGGTGCGAGACGCCTTCGTCGCGGATCGCGGCGGTCGGCAAAATGAAATCGCCCTTCTTCAGAGAGCGGTGCAATCCACCTGTCATTCCGAGGAAGAGCACGGCCTTCGGATCGATCACCGACAGGCACTCGATGATGAGTGCTGCGGTCGGAGAGCCGATCGAAAAGTTGATGATGGAGACCCCATCCTTTTCGGAGTGGACAGCACCCATGGCTGAGCCCCGGGTCTTGACCCCGTTGGAAAGCACGGCAAAGCGATCGAGGTAGTATTCGAAGTTGGTGAGGATCACCTGCTTCTGGAACTGCTTGATCGTGCTCCCCGTGTATCGCTCCAGAATGTCGCGAGCGATTTTTTGCTTTCGCACATTCGTATAAATGCGATTAGTATTGGGGATCAAATAGGGGTTTTTTTCCACGACACTCAGACTACCGACAGGGGCGGGCTGAAACAAGCGAAATGATTGGATATGTAAGCCACCACATCCCGATCCTGCTCGAGCCGATCACCGACTTTTTGGTGACGGGAATGGAAGCTTTGCCCGAAAACTTGTCGCAATGCATCATTCTGGACTGCACCCTCGGAGGCGGCGGCCACACCTCTGCCCTGCTTCAGCGACTGCAAGAAAAGGCGCCTCATCGACCCGTTCGCGTGGTGGGTATCGACCGCGACCCGGAGGCCATTGCCCGGAACCGGGTCAAGTTCGAGAAGGAAATTTCGGATGGGCGCCTCGAAGTCCATCATGGCTCCTTTAGCGACGCACTCCGCTTCGCCGGAGATCGACCCATCGTCGGCCTCCTGGCCGATCTCGGCATCTCGAGCGATCAGATCGACTCCGAGATCCGTGGGTTCAGCTTCCGCTTTCCCGCTCCCCTCGACATGAGGATGAACACCACCCGAGGCATTCCGCTTTCAGACTGGCTCGAAGGGGTCGGCGAGACCGAATTGGCCGACGTGCTTTGGAAGTTCGGTGAAGAGCGCCTGTCTCGCAAGATTGCACGCAGATTGATCGATTTGCGGGCAAAAAACGCCCTTCCCAAGGACACCTCCGCACTGGCCGAAGTGATCGCATCGGTGTTTCCGCCCCCGATGCGCTACAAGGGGATCCACCCCGCCACCCGGAGTTTCCAGGCCCTCCGGATCGAGATCAACGAGGAGATTCGGGAGCTCGAAACCCTGATCTCGAAGGTGTTCCCGGCGCTGGTTCCGGGCGGTCGCCTGGCCCTGCTCTCGTTCCATTCGCTTGAAGACCGGCTCGTCAAGGAGGCCTTCCGCACCCGAGAGCTCTACAAGATCCACACCAAGAAGCCACTCCAGGCCGAGGACGACGAGCTTGCGCGGAACCCCCGCTCAAGGAGCGCGAAGCTCCGTCTGGCCGAACGGATTTGAGGGGCGTCAAGGATCTGACCCGTTCTGCTTCGCGTTGCAAGTTCCCCTTGATCACGTTACGCTTTTTCCAGAATGAACAGGTTCTTCCCTGTGTGGACCATTCCGGTGTTGATCGCACTTTCTTTTGCCACGGTCTGGCTTCGACTGACCGTGGTGCACACCACCTATGAACTCGACCAAGCCAACAAAACATTGAACAATCTGAAGCTCGAAAAAGAGAAGCTCGAACTCCGCGTTGCGCAGTTGCGATCCCCACGTCGACTCGAGGCGCTTGCACGCGAGAAATTCAAACTCCTTCCTCCCACTCCGGAGAAGTTGATCCGGATGAAGGAATAGGAAGGATCAGATGGCGAACACCTACTACCAGACTCCTGCGATTCGCATTCGCCTGTCTTTGGTGATCATGGTTTTTGGACTGATTTCTGCCGGAATGCTAGTCCGTTCGACCTGGCTCCAGATCATCCACGATCCGAAGCTTGCCAAGTTGGCGCGCCGGCAGTTCGAGTCGAAGATCATCATGAAGCCGCGTCGTGGTTTGATTCTGGACCGCACGGGCGAGCCCCTTGCCATCAATCTCGAGACTTCTTCATTGGCCGGAAGCCCTGCCAAGATCCTGAAGTCGCGGACTACTCTCACCCTTTTGGCCCACGCGCTCGGAACCACACCGCAAGCCCTGAAAAAGCGCCTCGATCCGAAAAAATCTTTTGCCTGGTTCGAGCGTCACGTGCGCGACGACCGCATGGATCAGTTCCGAAAGCTCGGGATCATCCGCGCCAACGGCGAAATGCCTGAAGGCATCTGGATCGTAAAAGAGATGAAGCGGGTTTACCCGCACGGCGAGATCGCCACCTCGCTGATCGGATCAGTGAACATCGACACCGAAGGCCTCGAAGGCGTCGAGCTTTGGAAAAACACCCTGCTGCGCGGAAAAAGCGCCTCGGTCGAGGCCTTCAAGGACGCGCTCGGACGCCCGACCCTGATCGACTCGAACCCTCAAACCAAGATGGTCGATGGAGAAAGCATCACCCTTAGCATCGATTCTTCACTGCAGTACTCGGTGGAAGAAGCGCTCATCGCATCGATCGAAAAATCGCGCGCCGATTCGGGCATGGTGATCGTCATGGATTCGAGCAATGGCGAGATCCTCGCTCTGGCCCAGGCTCCGAGCAAACGGGGCGTAAAGAAGGTGACCGCCCTCACCGACGGCTACGAGCCGGGCTCGACCATGAAGCCCCTGATCCTGGCTTCGGCCCTGAACAAGGGCGTGATCCGAGTTCAGGACCAACTCTTCGGGCACTACGGAAAATTCACCATCCAGAAGCGGACGATCAGCGAGGCCGAGGCTCACGAGAAATTCGGTATGATCTCGATGAAGCGCATGATCGAGGTGTCATCGAACGTGGTCGCTGCACAATTGGCTCTCAGGATGGGATCTGAGCGTACGGTGCAAGGCCTCCGTGAATTCGGATTCGGATCTCGAACCGGAATCGCCATGCCGGGCGAGATCGCCGGATGGATGCCTTCCCAGACCAAGAAGATGCAACCCCTGACTCTCGCCACCATCGGCTTCGGTCAGAGCATCATGGTCACCCCCTTACAGATGATCCGGGCGTATTCGGCTTTGTCCAATGGTGGTTACCTCGTCGAGCCCACCCTGATCAAGCGCGGAGAAAAAGAAGCCTTCAAGCGACTCCCGATTCTGAAAGGCGCAGCAGCCCGCGATGCAACAGAGGCTCTGGTCCAAGTCACCGAGGGCGAAAAAGGCACCGGACACCTGGCCCGGGTCGAAGGGTATCTCATTGCCGGTAAAACCGGGACCGCACAGACCGTTGATCCACGCACCAAGAAGTACTCGACCTCCCGTCACATCGCCTCCTTCATCGGTTATCCGGTCGGCGTGAAGCAACCCATCACCATCCTGACTCTACTGGATAATCCGCGCGGGATTTACTATGCCGGACAAACTGCGGCTCCCTTGTTTTCAACCGTATTGAAACAAGTGGTGAGTCGATTCTCGATCCCGACCACCGAGAAGATCCACATCCCGCTCGTAGAAACGACTCCGAGCCCGGCTCCTGTGAGGCCCGTTCAAGACTCCGACACGGTTCAAGTCGCCCAATCGAGCGCCGAGATCATCGAACAATCGCTCGAAAGCACTAAAGAAGTGAACCTCGATCACCCGGTCATGCCATCGGTGCTCGGCCTCACTCCGCAAGAAGCGATGCGCGCACTTCGTCCGTTTTTACCCAAGGTTCAAGTGCATGGATTCGGTCTGATCCGCAAGCAGAGCCCAGAATCGGGCTCGATGATCGCAAAGGGCCTCGATGTGACCCTGCAACTCGGAGAGTGAGATGCACGTCACGGCCGACTCGAAGAGTGTCCGTCCGGGTTCGATCTTTTTTGCCCTGAAAGGCGCCCGCTTTGATGGACATGACTTCATCGAGGAAGCCTTGCGCCTCGGAGCCAGCCAAGTGTACTCGGAGCGCGAGACCGGAATTCCTGGAGTGATTGCCCTCGGTGAGGGCGCTCGCCGGAAACTGGCCGAGCTCGCGAGCGAAATGCACGGACACCCCTCGCAACACCTGATCTTGATCGGGGTGACCGGTACCAGCGGAAAGACCACCACTACCTACTTGATTCAGCACCTGCTCGAAAAAAACGGAATCCCCTGCGCACGACTCGGCACCAATGGTGGCTTCTTTGCCGGCAAAGAAGTCGAGACGGCCAACACCACCCCCGATGCGCTCACCTTGCAGGCTTGGTTTGCAGAAGTCCGGAAATTGGGAGCGAAAGCCGTGGTCATGGAGGCGTCTTCCCACGCCCTCCACCAGGATCGCTGCTACGGGATTGCCTGGGACGCGACCTGTTTTTTGAACCTGAGCCGCGAGCACATGGACTACCACCCCACGCTCGATCACTATTTCAACGCCAAGGCCCTGCTCTTTACTGCGCACTCCGCTTTTGCCCAAGCGAGCGGAAAAACGCCCGTCGGGTTTTCGAACGAAGACTGCGCGTTCGGAAGTCGGCTGATCCGTGAGAATCCCGAGGTGAGAGGGTTTTCCACGAAGAAACAAATCCGGAATCTGGTGAACACTCCGTCAGGCATCGGGTTCGAAGTGGCGCTCTCAGAGCAATGGATCCGAACCTCCTGCCCGCTGTTCGGCGCCTTCCAAACCGAGAACATCTTGGCTGCGCTTTCCCTTGCTAGTGGAGTCGGAATTGGGGCAGAGGACGCCTGCCGGGCCCTTGCGGATTTCCAAGGGGTTCCGGGTCGAATGGAGTACATTCCGAACGACCGTGGCATTGCCGTATTTGTCGACTATGCCCACAAGCCCGAAGCGCTCGAAAAAGTTCTGCTCGCCATTCAGGGCCGGCGGATCATCACCGTTTTTGGCTGCGGCGGAGATCGCGACAAAACCAAACGCCCGGTGATGGGCGAGATCGCCACGCGATTGTCGGACCTCACCATCGTCACGAGCGACAATCCCCGCACCGAGAACCCTTCAACGATTTTAGCTGAGATCGAAGCAGGCATTCCCCGCGAGAATTATCTGGTGATTCCGGATCGGGCCCAGGCCATTCAAGAAGCGATTCGGAGAGCGCGTCCGGGAGATCTGGTGCTCATCGCAGGCAAGGGACACGAGACTTATCAACTGATTGGCGGTCAGAAACTTCATTTTGATGATCGCGAGGAAGCCCGGAAGGCCTTGGCTCAGCTCCCATAGTGTGTCTGGTTTGACAGGCCTTTTGAGCAAATTTTGCCTAGAGCATGAAGTTTAGCGAGTGATAAACTGGTTCGAATGGGGACTCGCAAATGGTGGCAGTGGGGTGTGTTGGTCAGTTGGATCGGTTTGAGCTGCTTGAATCCAGGGAAGGCCCATGCCCAAGCGGATGCACTGTCTCCACAAGAGCTGGTCACAAGATGCTTTCAATCGCTGGCTGACATCCGTCTTCCTTTCAATGATTCCCGCCGTGCAGGAATCAACACTCAGGCCAAAGCCCTCGAACTTTGTGATTTGCTCATCGATGCCCCGAACCTGAATTTACAAAACGGAGGGATTCAGACCGCAAATACCCGGATCCGGCTCCAAGAGGCAAAGGACCTGATTCGCCGATTTCATCAGTATCACGAGACCTTTTTTAAGAGTGACAAGTTCCAACACGTGTTCAACGAGTTCGGCTACACCAAGATGCTCCACGACACCGGGGCACCGGCCGCTTACTTTACTTTGGCCACCTTCGCGCCCGGTTCCGAGTATTCAAGAGCAGTGACCGAATCCTCTGCGTTGCAAGTCATCCGTGCCGGGAGTTCGACCTCGCCCTACGGCAATCTCTTCAGAGATCCTAATGGAAGTGCCCAGAGTCTCACCCGCTACATCGGGAGCGAGGTGTACGGAACCGATCGGGGATTGTTTTCCGGGATACGACTCATTTCAAGCCCGTCTTCATTTGCAGCTTCTGGCGGAGTCCCACCCACGAGCGAGCAAGCCAGCAACTTTGAGAGCTGGGACTTTCGCCCCTCACAAGCGGTCGCTCAAGGCTGGTCTCCGCTCTGGAAGAACACTCTTGGTGGCGGCTTCATGGGAGACCCCTCCTTCTTGCTCCTGAACTCCGGCATGCCCACAAATCAGGTCTCGAATGGCTCAATGACTCTGCCTCGGCGCTGGTCTCGCGAGGTCATGAATGCGGCTCTCTGCCGTAACGGTCCTTACCTGAAGAGCAGCGCACCCACACTCGCATTGGACCGCTCCACCCACGCCCAGCGCCCTCCTTTCCGCGAACCCACCGGATGTCTTCAATGCCACTCCACCATGGATCCTCTAGCGATCGGGATCAAGAACCTCCGGGTGGTGGAGTTTTCCGAAAAATTGCCAGTTGCTCCTGCCAACTCGGTCATCGCGCCCGAAACCACCGTTTTTTATCCGGTGATGTTCCGTATCCAGTCTAATCAGGTGCTCGGTACTTCGTCATCTCTCCCGAACTCTTTTGTCTGGCCCGCACCCGCAAGCGGCATCACCAATTTCCATCGCTCGCGTGTGCACGGACGTTTTACATTCACCTCCGCCTGGGATGGAAATCAGGTCTCACAAACTTTTGATGCCAACCCCCAGCTGACAGATCAACTGTCCTCACTCGGGACGCTTCTTCGTAACAGCCAGGACTACTACCTCTGCGGAACGATTCGCTATTTCGAGATGCTCTCCGGAGTGAAGATCCCTCTCGAAAGTGAGAATTTGCCGGACCTTTCACCCTCAACTCCCGCCTACGAGAAGAAGATTTGGGCTGATTTGAGACCCGTCGCCCAGCAGTTCCTGTCACACAAGAACTCTAAAACCCTTCTTAAACAACTAGTCAGAACTCCGCAGTTTCTTTCTCGCTCTTGGGGGCGGAAGGTCCCTTCGAACTGGGTTCGTGTGAGCTCGATTCTGCCAAAGTCCGGCCCGGCCACCGGCAATACCCCCGTCGTGATCTCGGGAGCGAACTTCGGATCGGGCACCTCGGTTCGTATCGGTGGAGTGCCCTGTTCGATCACTTCAATCACCGGCCAGGAGATTCAGTGTCTGACAGGCCCTCGTGAATCAGGAACTTTCAGCGTGGATGTTCAAAAAGGCAGTCAACTCGACGTCCTCCCGAATGCCTACGATTATGTTCCTGCCAATAGCTACACCTCGATCAAGAACAATATCTTCGTGCCAAAGTGCA
Source organism: Bdellovibrio sp. ZAP7 (assembly GCA_945874535.1). Classification (GTDB taxonomy): domain Bacteria; phylum Bdellovibrionota; class UBA1018; order UBA1018; family CAIMNF01; genus CAIMNF01. The sequence goes on along the minus strand of CAMCGZ010000012.1, from coordinate 53,434 downwards.
TGGGCTGCCACCAGAGCACCCACCCGAATCTGATCAGTCATTCGGTTTTGGTTGATCCAAATAATGGACTTGTGAACACAGCTAATCCGTACCAGAGCGGACTCTACTTGAGGGTCTCCGGAAGCTCTGTGGGGACTCAAATGCCCATGGGCGCTCCCGCACTGAGTCAGCAAGAAATCAACACCATCTTGAGCTGGATCCAGAACGGCGCTCAAAACAATTGATCAGGACAGAATCATGAAAACCCGAAATCAAAAGCTGAAGCTACCGGACAATTGGAACCAGATGAGCGAAATGGACCGGAGGAGCTTCCTCGAGTGGTCCTTGAAGCTGACCACCTTGATGGCTCTGGCCCCGGTGCTCGAGCCTGCACTGGCTCAGGCCCAGACCACCGGAAACCGGCCCACGCGTTTTGTGAACTTCTTCATTCGTGGAGGATCCTGCCAGCTCTCGAGCTACCTCGCACCGACAGCTCAATCTTCGAGTCTTTCCGGGCTTCCGCCCCAGTGGAAGACCCCGGGTCTGGCCACCTCCTTCCGTCCGAGTGCCGCAAGCAAAGCCACCGAAGAGAACGTGGACTTCAGCGTGTCTCAGGCCTATGGAACTCAAACGCAAGGGAGCCAGCCCATCTTCCACGCCCGAACCCCAGTGAGCTCCTGGCACATGCCGCTACTTTGGAGCTCGATGATTCCCGTCGGCGAGGGCACCGGCGTGGCCTCGATGAAGAGTCTGATTCAAAGCAACTGTGCGCTCATTTACGGACTCGAGTCCGCACCGGCCCACCCCTTGGCTGAGTCCATGCTGCTCGATCCCGAGCCGGGAGCCTACACAATCGGTGGCTACATTTCTGCCATGGCAGGTACCGGCTTTTTTCCGGCCATTGCCGACTCGAGGGGAGTTCGTCCATTCAAGACCCTCTCGGGATCCGGGCTTCGCCTCTTCAACCCCGATGACAACACCGGGGGTCAAGCCATGGACCTATTGCGTGCGGTGAATCCACAACCCAATGAAGTCAGCTCGAACAGCGCCCGAAGAGCGTGGTTCCAGCAGATGCGTGGAAAGATGCTCCAGGCAGTCGAGTCAATGCGGGTGAACAACATGATTTCCCGACCGGGGATCTCAGAGCTTTATCACCTGCTTTCACAGGCTCAAAACTCGGTGGACTCGAACCTGTACGCTCATGTTCTGACCGATTTTTCGAACACCCTCACCAAATACCGGAACATCCTGAACCGGGCCCGAGTCATGGCTACAAACAGCATTCAGGGGATTTCCGACCCCGCCACTGTCGCGGCCAATCCTGTAATTGCCAGAACCATTCTACGGAATTTTGGAGGATCCAACTCAAACAAACAGTCCATCTCCAACATTGCTTCACTCTTTGCAGGCGGTGGACAACTGAATGTTTCGGATGCCTTTGCCTGTAATTTTGCGATGGCTGAAGTCGCACTCCGCAACAACCTGACCCGTGTTCTGCAGCTGGGGTTGGGCGAAGGCATGGTGAGCATGCGCTACGTGATCAATGGCTCAACCCAGACTAATTGGGGGGCTACTTTCGACAATCACGAACGCGGAGTGGTGGCAAATCTGATTTCGAATTCGGCATTTTACTACATCTTCAATACCATGCTTTATGAGCTGCGACGGAATATCCAGGGCATCACTTCGAACCCCGGAACGCTCTCCACCAATCCGGCGGCGGCGCTGCCCAGGCTCAATGACTTGATCGACGGTTCGAGCTCGGTAACACCAGCTCCGCCTCCTGCGAATCCCTGGCGCGATACGGTCATACTCGTCAATACCGAGTTCGCCCGGAACCCGGACTCGCACGGCGGAGGAAGCCAACACGGCTACCACGGTTCGTGTGCAGCGTTGTTCTCGGGCAGAATCAGTGGAGGCCTCCAAGTAGTCGGCCGGACCACCTATGGGACGCAAGCCAACAACAATGCTGCTTACCCGGGGGCTTGGGGGCTAGCCTCACTACAAATGAACTCCAGCAGTGGACGACCGGTTTCGTTCAAGGATCTGGGAGCGAATATTGCCTGCCTCTTCGGGGGCAATGAACAACGCCATCGTGACCTGAAAACCTTGATGGAACGTTCGGAAAAGCTATTTACTCTCGATTCGAACGGAAACATCGTGTTCGAACCCATGCTTCAACCCTACCAATTGGTGAACACATGAAGAACAGAAGTCTGATTCTTTTGATCCTCGGTTTTCTCCTGGCCAAGACCGCTTTGGCTCAAGTTGGCGCCAACGCGGTGATGATGAGTCCGGAGCTCTTCCAGGCTTTCGGCTCGGTGATCAGCGTCACCGGTTATCCGGCACAAGATGTGGCTTGGCCGGGGTATCGCCTTCTGGATGCGAACGGTATCATGAGGGTGTTGTCAGATGTGACTGGCCCCGCAGCTCCTCTTGATTCTCACAGCACCTCAAGCCAAATCATCTGGTCAGGGTCTTGGGGTGACTCGGGGAATTTCCGGATTCAAACCCGTTTTGCCGATTTCGGGAGCACTTGTGACCTCAACAATCCGAACCGGGTCACGGACGGAAACACTCCTAACCAACTGAGCCCACCAAACAACTACGGCAATGGTCTATCCCAGACCGTTCAGAGCGGGCCTTACAATTCGTGCGGAACGAATGACCAGTTTTCACAGAACAACTTCTCCCCCTTGCCGCTGACCACCCGGGCAGCCTGGATGTACAGGGTTTGCCGTCGGGTGGGCGCCGAGGCAACCAGTCCCCAAATTGCCATGATGGTGGCTCGGATCCGTGTACCGGACCCGACTCCGACCCCTACTCCTGGTCCGGGAAATGTGAATGTGAGTGTCTTGGTCGGGCCGGTGATGGCTGACGGCCACGGCTCGGACCCAGCTCTGACCTACAACTGGTGCACACAAATTTCGGCACCTACCGAGTCGGACTATCAATCTCTTTTCCGGGCTTTTTATCCCGGAAGGACGATTCCACAAATCATCGACCCGACCCGATCGCAGTACACACCATCCAGGTCCTTCTCCCGCCGGAAATCGCTCTCTCCGACCGCATTGGTGTTCAGCATGAATTTGCCCTCAGCTTTGGCCCAGGGGCCGGTCTCGGTCATTGGGGTGAATCAGGCACCCCAGTACAGAGAGCTACTCATGAGCTTGGTCAACGAGAGCAATCAATACATCGACTCCATGCCTCAATTGGGCAGCTCGGGTTGGGAAAGCATGGAAGACAGATGCTTGCCGAATCTCAGTGCGCCTTTTCCAAACAAAGATCAAGTCAAGGCCCTCGCCGCTTGGCGGGCCATGCTGATCACCATGTGCATGGACCCGGGCTGGCAGGTACTCTAAACAGCCCGGCCTGACCTAGGAAATCACGATCACGTTCCGGCACTCTTTCTCAAGAGCGCCAATCACTTCGGCTGCATGGTCGGGGCCACGGGTCTCGAGCATGAGTTCGACCTCGGTCTCATCGAGGCGGATCTTCATTTCAGATCGGTCGTGAATCGCTTGTAAAATATTTGCTTTGAGCGCGGCAATGAGAGCAGTGAGCTTCGAGAGCGATCCCGGCCGATCGAGAATCTGAACCCGCAGGTGGATCCGCCGTCCGGAACGCATGAGCCCCCGGTCGATGATCCGCGAGATGAGATTCACATCGATGTTTCCCCCACAAACCACCAGGACGACTTTTTTGCCCTCGAGCTGATCCTGATACCGATCGAGCGCGCCTAAAACAATGGCAGCGCTGCCCTCGACCAGTAACTTGCACTTCTCCATGAAGCGCAGCACGTTCATGGCGATCTCTTCTTCGTCCGAGGTGTAAATCTGATCCACCAGCGGCAGCAGGAGCTCGAACATGTCGGAATTTGCCTTCTGAACGGCAATCCCGTCGGCGAGCGTACCGAGGTTCGGGCTTTCCACCAATGTTTTAGCCTCGAGTGAGCGCGCCATCGAGCTCACATTGGTCGACTGACAGGCGATGATCTTCACCGAGGGTTTCAGGCTCTTGAGGGCGGTTCCCATACCTGCACAAAGCCCTCCACCCCCGATCGAAGTCACCACATAGTCCACCTCGGGCAGCTGCGAGAGGATTTCGAGCCCCAGAGTTCCCTGCCCCGCGATCACCAAGGGGTCATGAAACGCATGCACATAGGTGCGTCCGGTTTCTTTCATGATCCGTTGTGCGGCCAAGTAGCTCTCGTCGTAGTTATTGCCCTCTAGGTGCACGGCTGCACCCAGAGCCTTGGTGTTTGAAACCTTCATGAGTGGGGCGGTCTCAGGCATCACAATCAGAGCCGAGGTAGTGAAGTGCCGAGCTCCCCAAGCCACTCCCTGGGCATGGTTGCCGGCGCTGGCGGCAATCACCCCGCGCTTTTTTTCGTCTTCGGTCAGTTTCGAAATCCGGTGGGTGGCCCCGCGAATCTTGAACGACCCCACGGGCTGCAGGGTTTCGAGCTTGAGGTACACCTCGCAGCCGTACAAACGCGAAAGCGTCTCATTCCGAATGAGGGGGGATGGAGCCAGAATGGGAGCGAGGGTCTCTTGTGCGGCTTCGATGTCTTTCAGCGTGATCTTCATCGGGGTCTCACTTTTTCATGGCGACTTTATTGAGGCCGGGATCGAGCCATTCATACAAATCAGCCGAGCGTTCGGTCGCATCCGGAGAGGTGTACCGTACCCAGGCAAAGCACTTCCGACCGAACATCTCGCGGCATTCTGGATCCTTGAAGGCGGGCGACCAGGTGCCCGTATTGATCACCTCGACCTGGTCGACCGAGGTGTGGAGCTCCCGGTGGGTGTGCCCGAAGATGACTCGTTGGGTTTTTGTAATCTTTGCGACCAAAGGCGCATTCCGGAAGAGCTCCTCCATGGTTGCGACGATCACGCTCTTGATCTTGGTCGAGTAGTACACGAGCCCCGGAAAGAAGAGAAAGAACGTGAGGAGCCACCAACCAAACGATACCGGAACAATCAGGTTGAGCACGGCATAGATCTCGAAGCTCATGAAAGAAATGAACATCAGAATCAACAATCGATCGAGCCAAAGCTCTTGTGCGATCTTGAGGGGATTGAAGATGGCAGAGTGAACCCGGAGCTCGTTCAGTGTTCGGATCATCTCGGGCGAGGCGTTGGCTTTTACGGCAATGCCGTTCACCCGCTGCTCGACATACAATGGGTCACGCATGGCGGGAAGCAAACCATCGGCCACTGCCACCCAGAACGCCACCACCGCACTCCAGGCCCAGGTGAGCGGCAAGAGGGGCTGAACCCGGATGGCATACTTGTAAAAGAACTTGAAGTACTCCGGCAGGCTCATGATGAAGGTGCTCTCGACATGGGGGTTGAAAAGCCCCATGGCATTGGTCATGTAACGTCCGGCAATATTTCCGAAAGGCAGACGCACCTCGACCCGCTTCCCGATCTTGATAAACGGATGAATGGGCGAGTTGGCCACGCAGTAGTCGTCATACTGATTGCCATGCTCGACCGCGGTGTCACCATTTGAAACATAGATGAACTCACAGAAGCGAACCCGCAGTTCTTCTTCTTCCGTGAGGCGGAGGCACTTCAGGACCTCTTTCTGAACCAAGGGCCAATGGAGTTCAATATCGTGATTGCCGATCACGAACACCAGGGAATTGCCCTTCTGGATGAAGTCCCGGATCGCATCGAAGAACACCGGATGGTCGCCCAAGATGACTTCCATCTTGAAGCGGCTTTTCTCTTCTTCCGGAAAAAGCCCGCGCTTTTTCTCGATCCACGAAACATTGAAAGAGGTGTGCAGGGGCAAGCGCATCACCGAATCGAAGTCGAAGATGTCGCCATTTAGAATCAGCTCGACTGGATCCCCTTTGGCCTCGGACTCAATGAAGCGCAAGAGCCTCTTAAAACTCTGATCGATAAAAAACTTGGGCCGCTTGAAGCGCTTCCAAAGAGAACGTCCGGGCTGACCGAGTTCGGCATCGGCCAGATGGATATCGCTTAAAACCACAGTGTGCAAGCGACGGGACATGGCTTCATTTTAACACAAAAAGGGTGTAAAAAATCAATGGGTTTCAGCAAGTCCGTGGGCCAAACGCTCGGCCAGACGGGTGATCGATCCTGCCCCGAGCGTCAGAATCAAGTCATCCGCTTGACGATTCCGGAGAACCCACTCTTCGGCGGCCTCGAGGGTCTCGACTTCGTGGATCTCGATCCCGAAGCCCAAGCTGGCCCGAATGGCCCGAATCAAGGCCGAGGTACTGACCCCTTCAATCGGCTCCTCACTTGCAGCATAAATCGGGAGCATGAGGAGCACGTCCGTCTCGTGGAAACAGGTCAAAAACTCTTCCCAGCACAACTGGGTGCGGGTGTAGCGGTGCGGTTGGAAAACAGTCACGATCCTGCCTGCGCCGGCCTGACGGGCGGTTTCGAGCACAGCGCGGATTTCGGTGGGATGGTGGCCGTAGTCGTCAACCACTCTAATTTTGGTGGTCGGAGACTCATAACGGAGATCAAAGCGCCGGCGCACATGCCGAAAGCCCTGCAGGGCCTCTTGGGCAGCTAAAAATGGGGCTCCAGCAGACAGGGCAACTCCGACCGCTCCGGTGGAATTCAAGACATTGTGGCGCCCGAGAACCGCAAGCGTGACCGGGCCCAAGAGTGCATGGGCCTCGGCCCGATCCGGACGAAGCCAAAGCTCGAAGCTCTGCTTGCCTCCGGCGACGACCTTCAGGTCGCGAATTTGAAGATCGGCTTCATCGCTAAATCCATACGTGCGATAGGGCTTGGTCAAGAAGGGCAGGATTTCTTTCACCCCAGCGTCGTCGATGCAGAGCCAGCTCATCCCGTAAAAGGGCAATTGCTTGGTAAAGCGGATAAAGGCCTCATTCAACTTCTCACGGGTGCCGTAGTACTCCATGTGATCGAGGTCCACATTGGTGATCACAGCATGGGTCGCAGGAAGGAGATGAAATGAACCATCGCTTTCGTCGGCCTCCACAACGGTAACGGTTCCCTGCCCCATCTTGGCATTGCTGCCAATGGCCTCGACCTTTCCTCCCACCACCACGGTCGGATCCATTCCGGCCGTGATCAGTATCTGGGCGGCCATAGACGTCGTGGTGGTCTTGCCGTGGGTTCCGGCCACGGCAATGCCAGTCTTGCCGCGCATGATTTCAGCAAGCATTTCGGCGCGAGGAATGACCGGAATCCCATGGGTGCGGGCTTCGATGACCTCGGGGTTGTCGGTCTTCACTGCCGAGCTCGTCACCACTACGTCAGCATCCGGCGGGAGGTGTTCGCGTGCATGGCCCACATGGACCGTGGCACCCATCCGAACCAGACGCTCGGTGGTTTCACCTTGGCTCAAATCCGAGCCACTGACCCGATGGCCTTGCGAAAGAAAGATTTCGGCAATGCCGCTCATACCGATTCCGCCAATGCCAATAAAGTGCATCCGGTAAACGCGAGACTGGGTCATTTCAACAAGTCCTCTACAATTTGGGCGGCAGAGTCGCTCCGATAAAAGGCCCGGACCCGTTCTTCCATGCTCCGGATCTGTTCGGGGTGGTGCTTGAGGTTCAGCAAGAACTCGGCAAATTGTCCGCCGGTCATCGAGGCCTGGGCCACCACCTTTGCGGCGTGCGCTTGCTCAAAAATGCGGGCGTTCACTTCTTGGTGATTGTCGGCCGCGGTGGGAAGAGGAATGAACACCGCAGCTCGGCCCACCGAAGCGATTTCGCTCATAGAAGAAGAACCCGCTCGGCAGACGACCAAATTGGACTCGGCATAGCAGGAACCCATGTCGTCGATGAATTTTTCGACCCGGGCCGGCACGCCTGCTCGTTCGTATCCGGCCTTGACGCGCTCGTAATCCTTCACGCCGGTTTGGTGGATGATGCGGAGATTGTGGCTCTTCAGGTGCGGGAGGCTTTCGAGCACCATGGTGTTGATGCCCACCGCACCTTGGCTCCCCCCGAACACAAACAAGGTGAAGGGCTCCTGAGGAGCAGGCGGAAGGAGCTTCATCGAGGAGCGAATCGGATTCCCCGTGACGAGGATTTTACGCGAAGAAAAGTTGCGCCCGCCGGCCTCGAAGGCGCAGAACACGCGGTGGACCCATTTTCCGAGCACGCGGTTGGTGAACCCGGCTACCGAGTTTTGCTCGATGATGGCCGTCTTTATTCCAAGTATGGGTGAAAGCAAACGCGCCAGCAAGACCACCGGCCCCGAGGCATAACCGCCGACGCCGATGACGGCATGCGGACGGTAGCTGAGGAGAATGGAGAATGCGCGAAGGAAACTCAGCGGCAATTGCAGAGCGGTTTGAAGGCGGGTTTTGAGACTCACGCGGTTCAGCGCTCCGATTTTGAGGAGTCTGAGGTCATACCCGTGTTTGGGGACCAAGCGGGCTTCGAGGCCCTGTTCCGCCCCCACAAACAGCACCTGAGGCTCAAAGGTTCCGAGCTCGGTGAGCTTTCGCTTCCATTCGTCGGCAATGGCTACTCCAGCCAAAATGTGACCGCCGGTTCCACCACCGGCCACCAAGAGGCGCTTATTCGGCTTCATAGAAGCTCCCGCGATTCGCTTTTGAAATGCTGTACAGAATGCCGATGGCCATGAGGTTCAGGGTCAGGGCCGATCCGCCGTAACTGATAAAGGGGAGGGTTAGCCCCTTGGTGGGCAATAGCCCCATGCCCACACCCATATTGATGAAGGCCTGTAAACCGAGCAGAAGTGAGATGCCGCAGCCTAAGTAGAATCCAAAACGGTCTTGCCGCTCATTGAGCGCAATCCATGAGATCTTGAGCCCGCGGTAAATGAAGAGCACGTAGGCCACGATGACACCCACGACTCCCACAAAACCGAGCTCCTCGCCAATGACCGAAAAAATAAAATCATTGTGCGCCTCGGGCAAGAAGAAGAGCTTTTCTTTTCCGTTGCCGAGGCCCTGACCAAAGAGGCTCCCGTTGTGAAGGCCGAGCATGGACTGGATCACCTGGAATCCCTTCCCGGCCGGATCGCGCCAGGGGTCGAGGAAGGTCATCACCCGAGCCAAACGGTAAGGGGATGTGGCAATCAGAATCGCCCCGAGCGCGCCGGCTCCGAAGGCTCCGCCAAAAAGAAACAAGGGCCGCACACCCGAAAGGTACATCAGCACAAAAGTCGTTCCTACCAAGAGCGCCACCGAGCCGAAGTCCGGCTGAAGGAGCAAGAGCGCCATCATCGGGAGCAAGAGGGCGACGGGAGCGATGATGCCCTTTCTGAAATCGTGCAATTCGCGCTGATGGCGGACCAACTGGCGGGCCACGAACATCACGCCCACCAATTTGGCGATCTCGGCCGGCTGAAAGCGAAAGAGCCCTAGATTGATCCACCGCTGAGCTCCACCCACCCGCGATCCCACACCCGGAATCATCACGGCCACCAGCATGGCGAGCACCGTGAACACCGCAAGCGGCGCCCACTGGTACCAGCGCTGATGCGGGATTCGGGACGCCATGAATAAGCCCCCGAAGCCCATGACCGCATAGAGGAGCTGTTTTTTGATGAAGGTGAAACCATCGCCCGTGCGCTCTTCTGCGAAGATGTACGAAGACGAATAGACCATCAGGAGCCCAAAGAGCACCATGGTCACGACCAGGATCAGGAGCGCCACGTCTCCTGCCGGCTGCCGCGAGAACAACTTCTTAAAGCTGGGTGACCAGTTTCTTGAAATAATCCCCCCGCTCTTCGAAGTCGCGGAACATGTCCTGACTCGAGCAGCCCGGCGACAAGAGGATCACGTCGCCATTGCGTGATTTTTGGAACGACATGAGCACCGCTTCCTCGAAGGTGCCCACCAAGTAGGTCTCGGCATAGTCACCCAAAGCGCGGTTCAGCTTTTCTTTGGCTTCACCCACCAAAATGAGAAGCTTCACCTTCTGCTTCACGATCGGCGCAAGCGGGACGAAGTCCATATTCTTGTCCTTACCTCCGGCAATCAGAATAATCGGAGACCGCTTGAAGGCCTGAAGCGAGGCCTGAACGCTCTGGATGTTCGTGGCCTTCGAGTCGTTGAAGAAGTACACACCGTCTTTTTTTCGGATGTACTCGAGGCGGTGTGGGAGCCCCTTGAAGCCGTTGATGCAGTTCTGGATTCCCTGCTGACTCACGCCCATGATGCGAGCAGCACAAATCGAGGCCATGAGGTTTTGCTTGTTGTGGTCGCCAAAGAGCTTGAAGTTTTCGAGGGGGTAGATTTCTTCGCGACCGGTGACCTTGGTGACCACCGCGTTTTTAGAGGCGTCGTAGTAGGCCCCGAAGAACTTCTCGGCAAACTCGCCGCCGATGTCGATCGGGTTCTTGAGAGTGAACCACACCACCTTGCCTTGGTTCTCGTCTGCAAAAGTCTTCAAGACCGCATCGTCGTAATTGAGCACCACCCAAGAGTTGCGATCGCACACCTTGAGAAGACGCTTTTTAGCCGAAATGTAGGCATCCATGGTGCCGTAGCGATCGAGGTGATCTTGGTCGATGTTGGTGAAGATGGCCACGGCCGGAACCATGCGCTCGGTGAGTTCGAGCTGGTAACTCGAGAGCTCGCAAACGGCCACTTGGCCGTTCTGACCGGCGGTGATGTATTCAATGAGGGGTGTGCCCAGGTTTCCGCCCACAAAGGCGCCTTTTTGATCGGACTTGAACATTTCCCCGACCAGGGTCGTGACAGTCGACTTGCCGTTGGTGCCTGTGATGCCAATCAGAGGCTGCTCGAGCTCACCCACGGCGAGTTCGATCTCGGAAGTGACCGGAATCCCCTTCAGCTTGGCTTGCTGAAGAAGCTGGTGATTCAGCACATTCACGCCGGGGCTCACCAAAATGAGCTCGGCCCCAAAGAAGGACTTCTCGGTGTGTCCGCCGAATTCGAACTCGACCTTGAGGTCTCCGAGCTCTTTCAGGCTATCGGCCAGCTCGGTGCGCTGCTTGGAGTCGGTGATCATCACCCGCGCGCCCTGCTTCACTAAAAATTTAGCCGAGGCCACCCCGGAGGTGCCACAGCCGACGATCAGTACTTTCTTACCTTTGAATTTGCTCATGTGTGTCTTCCTCTAAAAAATCAGCGGAGTTTGAGGGTCGCCAAGGTGGCGAGCGCCAGAATGATTGAAATGATCCAGAACCGGACGATGACTTTTGGCTCGGCCCAGCCCTTCAGTTCGTAGTGGTGGTGCAAGGGCGCCATCTTAAAGATGCGCTTTCCGGTCAACTTGAAGGACGCAACCTGCATCATCACCGACACCGCCTCGAGTACAAAGATGCCTCCACAGAGCACGAGCAAAAGCTCGTTCTTGGTGATCACCGCCGCGATACCCAGCGCCCCACCGAGGGCTAAGGCACCCACATCGCCCATGAACACCTCAGCCGGATAGGAATTGAACCACAAAAAACCCAAGCAAGCTGCCCCGATGCTGGCTAAGAAGATGGCCAATTCTCCGCCCCCTTGCACGAAGGGGATTTGGAGGTAATCGGAGATCAAAAAATTGCCCGCACAATAAGCCAGAATCGAAAAGGTGAGCGAGGTGGTGATGGTCGGGCCCACAGCGAGTCCATCCAACCCGTCAGTGAGATTCACCGCGTTCGAAGAGCCCACAATGACCAGGGTCGAAAAGGGCACAAAGAAAACGCCGAGGTCGAGGGCCAGATCCTTGAAGAATGGAAACTTGAGCACGGCAGGAGAATCGCGAAGTACGTAGAGCGCGATCGAAGCTGCCAGAGCCACCACGGTTTGACTCAACAGCTTTTGACGAGCCGAGAGGCCTTTCGAATTCTTTTGAACCACTTTTTTGTAGTCGTCGATCCAACCGATGAGCCCGGTTCCGAGCATCACCAAAAGCGCAATCCACACGTAATGGTTCTTGAGATCCGCCCAAAGCAGGGTCGAGAGCGTGATGGCAGAAAGGATTAAGCCTCCACCCATGGTGGGCGTGCCCTTTTTGCTTTGGTGCGATTGAGGGCCGAGCTCGCGGATGCTCTGACCGATTTGCTTCTCTTTCAGCCACTGGATGTAGCGTCTGCCGAACATCAAACTGAACACAATCGCTGTGAGGGTGGCGCCAAAGGTTCTGAAGGTGATGTACTTGAAAACATTGAGAACGCCGAACTGCTCGTGGAGCGGGTACAGGAGATGATAGAGCATGAAAAGAATCTAGCGATTTCAGGAACTTTGCGCAAGCGTGACCTGCTAAGGCTTTGGAATTTTTGAACTTTCCACCACATCACTCCCGGCCATGGCCCCCAGCCGTTTCATGGTATTGATCATGGAATACACCTGCGCTTTGTGATGGTGAGTGATCTTAGCCATTTCATAGGGGGTCATCGCGGTTCCCTTTTTTTCGATCAGGGAGTGAATGTCAGAGGACACCGTGCCCATCACCATGGAGCGGTATCTCAACTCGGGGCAGTTTCTCAATACCGCCTCTTGGGGCAAAAGATATTTCGCTTCGTTGGGAAGCAACATCGGCGCGGTGATTCCGAACTTGGAAAAATGTGGATTGGTATTTTTTGGAACGGGCAAATCAGGAAACAGAATTCGATGAGTTTTCTTGGCAAAGGGGGCCAAGAGCCGCCACCTGTTTGGCCTCGAATCGTATTCTTTCAAATAGGATATGAAGACCCCCAGGATAGAAGCGTCATGATCCGTCTTCCCCATCAATTTTTTGATTTTAGAAGGGCAAAGCACTGCGCCATAGCGGATCAACCAATTCAGGAAGGATTGGGTTACCCGAACGTCGTAGCCCATCATCATCGTTGCTTGGATGAAAAACGCCTCCAGATCCTGAAATTCTTTGCCTAGATCACGGGTGTCAGAATTGATGGCACCCCCGAAATAGGCAAGTCTGCATTCAAAGTCACCTTTTGAGGTACGCGCGGAGCTCATTCAGCCTCCCCTCGAAGTCCTCGACAAACCGATCAGTGGGCGGTGAGTAGTGCTTGCGAATAAACTGTATCGCCGCATCGACTGATATAGGCGGCTGCCTTTAGCGCAATCAGATCGATTCTAGCCGCGTCATTCATCCTGATATTTGAATACCGATGACGGCGAGTCGAATCGTCAGGCTCTGCTCAGCCAACCACTGATTGAGGTCACTAAGACAGACCTCCAAGTTCACCATCGGAACACTCATGGGTATTATATAAATACCTTTTGCTCTTTGGGGCTAATCATTTAAAAGGCACGACCTTACAGGCACTTAAAGCCCAAGAGCCCCAGCCCCCCTCCAAACAAAAACCCCCGAGGGATCGCTCCTCCGACCCTCTGATCCGTCCAAAAATTCCAGTCCCTAGAATCCGAGTTCCTGCAACCCCTCTTGCCAAGGCAAGCACCAGACGCCGGCAATCTTTTGCTTTCTTTTCCCCAGGTGGAAAACCATCACCTCGACCTTGGGGAGGTAGCCTTTCAGCTTCAAGAGCGGCTCCACATCAGACGGGTTCAGGTTGTCGCCCGACTTCACCTCGATGCCGAAGAATTTCTGCTCGAGTTTCAATACAAAATCGACCTCGAGGCCGCCACGAGTCCTGAAGGTGGAAACCTCCAACGACCGATCGAAGGCCCAGGCTGAATGCCTGAGTTGACTGAATACGAGGTGCTCGGCAAGAATGCCCAGCCGGTCCTGAGAAATCTCGAAACTATTCTGAAGCGCGTTGTAAACGCCGGTATCGAACAGAAAGAACTTGGGATGCTTCACCAAATCCGCGACCTCCAGCAACTCGGGGATCGGAACGATTCGTTCGCCGATGAGCGAGTCCTCCAGGATCTCGAAAAAACGGGGCACTGCAAGGCGTGGCACTTTCACCTTCTGGCTTAATTTTGTGAAATCCACAAAATGACCCGAAACATTCACGACTCCCTGAAAAAACCGGCTGAACTGATCGATATTCCGTACCAAGGCCTCTGCCTGAATCTCTTCCTTCAAGTAGGTGCCGCTGTAGCTCCGGAGAAGCTTTTTCGACAGTGTCGCAGTAGGGCCCAGATAAGCATCAGGTAAACCGCCGAACTTGAGCACCTGATCCTGATCCATCCGGTGGTTGAGCTCCGCGGCAACAAAGGGGCCGAGCCGGTAACTCAAGACCCTGCCGGGCAAGAGATTCGCCTTCCCGCGCTTGAGCTTCCGGGCACTGGACCCGGTCAGGTAGAACCGGATTTTCGGGTTTTGATCGACGATCGCCTGAACGGAGTTCAGCAATCGGGGATATCTCTGAACCTCATCGATGAAAACCGACCGGGGCGAATGGGTCTCGATCTGCGTCTTGAGGTAGGAGGGATCCGCAGTCACCGAGACAAACACATCCTCATCGGCCAGGTTGAGCACGAGGTCCGGCCTCAGCCCGTGAATGAGGGTCGATTTTCCGACCTGCCTCGGCCCGAGGAGCAAGACGGATTTGTTTTTCAGGAGGGAGTCGGCTAACTTTCTGCTAATCACATCATCATTTTGTATGTAAAAATGATCATTGTATATTCTTTTTTACATAACAAAAACCCCCGAGGGATCGCTCCCCCGGGGGTCTCTGATTTCAATCTGAGGTCAGATTAGAAATTGTAGGTCATGGCGATACGGGAGATCATGCCATCGCCGAAACCGAAGTTCTGGTTTGCAGCAGGACCAGTTCCCATTCCGAGACCAGTCACGTTACCATTAGAGCCGCTCGAAGCCACAAGGCCGTCAACGGTGACGTCGCCGAAGGTCATGCCCACGCCTGCAGCGAGGGTGGTCAGGTTACCCAGGCTCTGACGGCCAGTGATGTCACGGCCAATCAGGGAGTGACCGATCGATCCGCGGATTGCGAGCCAGCTGAGGGCCTGAGCTTCTGCACCGAGAACAACTGGTACGTTGAAGGACTCGGCAGTCACGGCGTCGCCTTGCTTGGTTTGAGCGTAAGCAGCTTCCACACGGGTGAACATGTGGGTGGACTTAGTCATTTCCTTGTCCCAGCCGAGGCCTGCACCGTAGTTGGTGGACTTCACTTCAGCAGTGACGTCAGTCGCACCGGCTTCAACAGTGGCTTCGTTGGTTGAGGTAGAGAAACGCCCGAAAGCGGTCATTTCATTCATCACTTTGTAGGTTGCACCCACATCGAGGCGAAGCTTGCCCTTGATTTGATTGATCGAACCAGGAGCAACGCCATCGTTGACGAACTTGCTGGACACGCCTACAGAGGTGAACACAGCGAGAGCGTCTTTCTCAACACCGGCGCGAACGCCGAAGTAAGAAGAGCTATCAGCACCATTGCTAGTATTGCCAGTCAGAACGCCGAGACCCCAGTTCAGGGCGCCTTCGCCTGCAACTTGGAACTCGATCGCACTGCCTGGAGCAGGTGCAGCTGCGGTAGCTGCTGCGGTAAGTGCAGAGTCAGAGGTGTTGTTCAGATAGAGAGCGTAAGTGAAATCACCGAAGGTGTTGATGAAACCACCCTGAGCAAGGTTGTCACCGGCGCGGTCGTTAGCGCCTACAACTGCGCCATTCCCCAATTCGAGGAGGAGCTTCTTCTTGTGCTTAGTGATAGAAGCTGGGTTCAGGAACATGTTACGGCTGTCATTGATGTAGTAAGAACCGTTCTTACCTTCGCCGAGCGCTTCCAAACGAGCGCGGGATGCATATGCAGGGGACGATACAACTGCTAAAGCCAGAACTAGTGCGAGGGTATTTTTCATAACCTGGACACTCCTTTTTCTTCGTTGTTGTTTTGAGGTTCCCTTTATTGGGTTCCTCTTCTGTTGTCTATGAACTCAAGAATAAGGGGAGTCGCTTGATTGTCAATTTTCGGGGCGTCGAGGAAGCCCGCTCCTGAGATCCACCCGCCGAAGCGCTGGAGCCGCCAGCCTTGCGGGCTCACTCCGGCAGACATTCAAAAAATCATCAATTTTAAGGGAAAAATGCGTCGTTTATGAGTTTTGATTTCTCTCTGTGAGTGCGAATCCAAAAATCCGAATAGGCAAAATCGACCCCTGCGCGGCGCGCTAGCGGGATGAGTCAAAACTGCTCTTAGAAGTTCTTTTCTGCTCCAGTAATGCGCTTACTAAGGCTTGAAACTCGGCTTTGAAGCGCGCTTCGGTGAAGAAATCAGCCCGTTTCCGGCAATTTTGCTCCTGAAAGTAGCGCCGGCCGGTCTCGATCTCGAGCACGGCCTCCATCAGGGCCTCGACGGTTTGGGGGTGGTAAAGCACCCCCGTGGCCGGGGTCACCGTCTCGCAGGCCCCACCCTCACCAAAAGCAATCACGGGTGCTCCCGAGGCCATGGCCTCCAAAGGAGTGATCCCAAAGTCTTCTTTTCCAGGGAAAATGAAGGCTTTGCACTCCGAATAGAGCCGCTCGATCTTTTCGTTATCGGGATTCTTCACGAACTCAATATTGCGGGCATGAAGCCGGTCCCGAAGCGCAAAGAGGCGAGCCTCGTCCTGCCCCGAGCCCACAATCCGGAGCGGAAGGCTCAGGCGAGCAAAGGCCTCGATGGCCTGATCGGTCATCTTATAGGGAGCAAAGGCCCCCACCATTAAGTAGTAGTTCCCGACCTGCCGGGGGCGCTGAAAGCGCTCGAGTTTGGCAAAGGGGTAAAGCGTTCGGGCGGGCCGGCCGTAGTTGCGCTCGATTTCCTGACCGATGAAGTCACTGTTCGAGAGCAGCACATCGATCCGGTCGGCCTGGGCGGTGCGACGGTCCCAAGCCCGAAGGAAGGGCCGGCACAGGAGTGCCACCAGGCGAATCAGGGGAGAGATCCGCCCCTTGCCGAAGTAATCGTCGAAGCGATCCCACATGTAGCGCATGGGGGCATGGATGTAACTCACGTGACTTGCGCCCGGGTGTTTCTTCACCCCCTTGGCCACACAGTGAGACGACGAGATCACCAGGTCATAAGGATAGAGATCGAAGCTCCGGATCGCAAAAGGCAGGATGGGCAAAAGTTGCCGATAGAACTTGCGGGTGAGCTTCAACACATTCAAGAAGGAGGTGTGGACCCGAGTGCGGCTCAGCTTTTCTTGAAGCCGAGGTGAGAGCTTGCGGTGCTCGTAGATGAGAGTGAAAACATCTGCGTCCGGGTAGAGGTCGAGCAGAGCCTCGAAGACGATCTCGCCTCCGCGCATGCCGTTCAGCCAGTCGTGGACGATCGCGACCTTCAAAGGAGGCCCTTCAAGCCGCTTCGTTGGTCGCGGCTTTTTTGGCTTTCTTCGGTTTCGTCGCGCTCAGGCGATTGTAGTTCGCGCGGGCCTTGCGCTTCGCGGCCGCCGGAGCTTTGGCGGTGTACTCGTCGATCGTTTGACATCCGTAGATCTTCTTAACGAGCATCGAGTTCACTTGGAAGAACAATTCCTCGAAAATCTGGTGCTCCCACTCGACCGGAATCGAAAGACCGAGCCTCCGCATGTGACTCAGGTAGTCCTGAATCACGGTCTCAACAAACACATTCCTGTCAGAATTCGGATCTTGAAAGTTGAAGAGGTGTTGTTCGAAGATGGTGTACAAGGGATCCTGTTTAGCTGCCGTATCAAGTGAAGTCATCTTGAAGAGATTTCGGCAGGTCCGAGGTGGAGCTTGAGTTCAAAAAAACCGAAATCTGTGCCGCTGTCGAAGAACAAGGAGTTCGCCCTGTTTAAGACCCTGATCGGAGACGCTAAGCGCATCCTGATTTCGACCCACGTGCAACCGGACGGCGACGGACTCGGTGCGGAAGTGGCGCTCTATCACTACTTAAAGAGAGCGCGGAAGTCGGTCAAAGTTTACAATCCCGATCTGGTACCGAATCGCTACCGCTTTCTGGATCCTGACAAAACCATTTTGCTCGGTCCGGGCGAAGCCGAGATCTGGGACCAGTGCGACCTCTGGATCATTGTCGACACCAATGACCCGCGCCGACTGGGCAAGCTCTGGCAGGAGCTCCCGCTCCGTGCCCGGAAGATCGTGTTCCTCGATCATCATCCCGATTTGCTGACTTCGGCCGAAACGCCTCAATTGCCTCAGAATGCGATGGTGGTTTCGGACCACCACTCAAGCTCGATCGGTGAATTACTGTATCAGCTTTTTGCCGAGCTCGAGCTGACGAAGCTGAACGGCGATATGGCCACCGGACTCTATGTTTCGGTGATGACCGATACCAATAGTTTTCGATATGCGCGCACCACGCCCGAGAGCCACCGCATCGCAGCCGAGATGATTGAGCTCGGCGTGAATCCCGAAGAGATCTACCAACAGATTTACAGCACCAAAGAACTCTCGCATGTGCAGCTTCTGGGTCTTTTACTTCAGAACACCAAGGTCTCCAAAAACGGCAAGCTCGCCTGGATGGAAATGCGACTCGACCTTCGTAAAAAATTCAAAGCCACGGCAGACGACACCATGTCGTTCTTGAATCTACTCCTCGTACTCCGCACCGCCGAAGTGGTGTGCATCTTCCGCGAAGAAGACGATGGCGAGATGACCCGGGTGTCGATCAAGTCGAAGGGCAAGTTCATCATCAATAAAATTGCCATGGAGCTCGGGGGCGGCGGGCACGAGTATGCCGCCGGCGTGGCCCGGCAGGAATCGTTCGAAAAGGTCGTGGGAATGGTGACGGGGCGGCTCGAGGCTTTGATCGATACGCCTCCACCTCGAGCCGCGATGTCACGATTGCCCTGAATCAGCCTCTCACTTGATGTTGACGATGACCTTGATTCCCTTCGCTTCGAGTGGCGCCTTGGCCTTTGAAATGGAGGGTTGAAGTTCTTGAGACACCTTGGCAGTAATCGCACCGAGATTTGGGGTTTTCGACTTACTGGCAGCCAGGCTTTGATTCACCTTGTTGGTGATCTCGGATTCCAGATTTTTGATTGCTGGCAAATATTGGCTCCTCACCAAATCCTTATCCTCTTTGGAAACCTTAGGGTGAGCTAGAAACTCCTCGATGGATCGGAACTCTATAGGTTGACGGGACCGCTGTGATGAACCTGCAACACCCTTGTTGCCCCCTCCTCCGATACCAAACGAGGCGAGAATTCCCACGATGCATTTGTATCCCCTGATAATTGGAACGCCACCTGTTGCTATGGAGATCCCCGCTCCGATGCAGTTCACGGTGACCTGATGGGCCTCAGCCCACTCCATGCCCGCGCGAACAGTGCCCATGGCACGCGCTTCGGGCGCAAGGGCTGTCGACCCCATCCCGAACACACACAACATCGCTACCGACTTGAACACCCAGCTTTTTTTATAGATCGTCATCAAAGAAATCCCCCTAGGTGCCTAGAATCTCAGGGCGGTGGCCCCTTTGTAATGCGTCAAAAAGGACACGGCTCTGTTTTGGGACGCTTTTCTGCCCTTCAGGGCCAATGGAACGATTCCGATAGGAAAACGATGAGATCCACATTCCTTTTGATCGCCCTTTTGAGCCCATGGGTCTGCCAAGCCGGAGGCGCGACGGTGGCGGAACTCTCTCGATCCCTCGGTCAGAGTGTGGTGGACCAGTGTCTTGCTCAGGATCAAGGCTGCCAAGGTCTGCCTTTCGATGCCCTGCTGAGCGCAGCGGCCCCGAGCCCGACGCCGGCGGCCTGTGCTCCAGTTTTGGCCAAAGCATCGCCCACTCCGAATGCCAAAGAGGAAGAAGAACAAACCACCCTCCTCCTCATTGCCGAAAAGAACACGCGGAATGCTCATGGACCCATCCGATCACCCGATTACAATCGCGATCGGAATCTGCCTTCGAACCTGCCCTACCCCACCCCGAGCCAGAGTGGCGTGAATGGCTGGCCCACCCAATCCTTGGTTGACTTCGCGAGATCGAATGCAGGCGGAAATGAAATCCGGGCACAGACCCTGCTCATCAACAGCTTGGCCAAGATGACCCAGAACTCTCCAGGCATCAGCGATGGTGAAATTGCGACGCGCATCGCGGGAGTGATGCAGGCCTACTCGGCCGACAAAGAAGTGCGCCTCCAGTTGCTCACCAATCTTTCTGAGTTCCTTTACGACAACTACAACGACGAGCGGAACACGCTCCAACACACCGGCAAAGACCCCATCGCGACCGAGAATCTTTCACTCTCGCATTTGATCAATGCGGCTGTTGCAGGTAACGAAAAACAAGGCGGAGTCTGCAACGATATCAACCAAGCTTTGGCCCAAGTCGCCGAGAAACTGTTCCCCAAAGAAGATGTGTTCACGATCAACAGCGGATCGCACTACGCCCTGCTGATGAGCGACCAAGGAAAAGTGCGGACCGTTATCAACCAGGACGAGCGGGTGACGGGCAAAGGCGACATCACCATCGACCCCGAGATGCCGACGACCAACACCCGCATTGCCAAGGTCGACAACGGCGTCATGAAAGAAGTGACCGTTGCTGAAACCGAGCTCGGGCAGGTGTTCCGAATGACTTCGGGCGAGGGAACGCGAATCATCCAGACCGGATATCGACCGAGCCTCCTCTATACTGAGTTCGAAAAAGGGAAGAACGCACTCGGCGCCGGCGTCGCCCAGACCTCGAACTCGGAAGTGCTCGTGCTGGTCGCCAAGCACCGGGGCAAGCTGCTCGGGTTCGAATCCTTCACCCAGCTTGGAACCAGCGTTCAGCGCTTGAGTCAGAGTGAATCGCCCGTGAACGTGGTGGTTTCGCTTCAACAGAACCTGACTCGCCAAGTGTTCCAGTACGTCGGGCCCGGAGTGACGGTTCGCGGAACCACCGGAGTCCAGATCGACGCTTCTTATGGTCGGAACCTGGATCCGGATGCGATCGGCAGTTGGATTCCTTCCTTTTCGGGGAATTTTCAAACCCGGAATGCGATCGACTTCAGAACCACCCCGAAGAACCTGAAAGCCCCGGTATTCACCGGTCGCGCTGAGGTGGATCATTTCTGGGGCTTCCAGAACGTGGGCGCCCATCATGGGGCGATGTCGGCGCCGGGCTGGGATGGCATCAAGCGCAGCTTGGACCACAGTGGCTTGATTTTGAATCAGGTGAACGCACAGGGTGCGATGCATGTGCCGATCAAGGCCGGCATGAGCTCGATCACCAAGGTGGACTACCAGGGCACAGCCATTGGACAGAATTTAGGAATCACTACAGGACTCAGCGTGCAAGCGCCTCTCGGGGTCCGGGTGTATGCCTTTGTGGGTTACCTGAATGGAAGCCTAGGCGGGTATCAGTCCCAGCATAATTTGCTGAATGCTCCAAGCGGCGGACAGGCCGGGGTCCGACTTCAGACCGAGGGCGGGGCGAATGTTTCGGGCTCCATCCAGGGCTTGGGTGGCAATCAAGGCGTTCAGGGAAACGTGAAGGTCGGGATTCCGATCCGGAAGAAGAAGCGTTAGGCCGCCTTCTTTTCGTCTTTTCGGTCGATACTGATCACATCCGCAAGAGAGGGCTTCTCTTCTACGAGTTCTGCTGTCACCGGCTCGGCGACGGGCGCACGAACCGGGAAAGGCACGACCTCGGCCATGGGAACCAGAATGTGGCGAATCTCTTCAAAGGACTTCGTTTCTTCGGTGTATTCGACCGCCACCGAAGTGCTCTCGAACATGGGCACCACATCGGTTCCTGCGATCAGGTCGTGGAGGGTCTTTTTTTCTTCGCTGAAGAAGGCATACCAATAGCCGAAACCTCCGGCAGCAACGCCCCCAACCGAAACCACCCAGCGCTTCAGCATGGTGGTCCAGGTGATGGGATCACCCGAAGAAATCAGTTCCAACTTGAAAAGCTTTTTTCCGATCGAGGCGCGGGAAACGCCTTGGATCAATACGCGATTCACCATCGAGATCGAAAGCGCCCAGAATGCAAAGCCAAGACCGAATCCGCTCCGCACCGATTGCTCCATCTGTTCGGGGGCGCTGGCTTTCATGGCGGTGACCAGGGCTGCAACCATGGCACCAAAGTAAGAGCCAAGCAAACCGCCCCAGAGTTCTAGAGTAAAATCCACCGCACTCGATGCTGAACGCCTCCACCAGAGGCTACCCCTCAGATCCATAAGTACAGTATCGGTCAATTACTTGACTAAATTAAGCGGTTTTTAACCAGGCCCGCCATAAATAATAAAGCCCATTTATTTCAACATCTTAAAAAATCAGACCTCTGGCCCACGGCGCAAATTTCGAAAGAAAGCCCGGAGCACTTCGCCACACTCCTCGACCGGCTCGTACTCCACCGCAAAGCGGTGATTGAGCTTCGGGTGCTCGTGCACATGGAACCCCAAGCAGAGGGCCCCGCCCTTTTCGTCTTTGGCACCGTACACCACCCGCCTGATTCGAGCCTGCTGGCAAGCCGCGAGGCACATCGGGCAGGGTTCGAGTGTCACATAGAGATCGCAATCCACCAGACGCCACGATCCGAGTTTTTTACAAGCCTCATGGATCGCGACCATCTCGGCATGCCCGGTCGGATCTTGCTCCGCCTCGCGCGTGTTGGATCCGCGGCCGACCACCACACCGTCTTTGACCACGAGTGCCCCCACCGGAACCTCGCCCCGCAAGGCAGCTTCCTCTGCCAGTTTCAGTGCCTCAAGAAGATATGACCGGGAGTCCACGGGTGAGCGCCTTTTCTTGGTTGAACTGTTTTGCGATCTGGCGGAGCTTCCGGCGCTGGGCCCGCTCGAGCACTCCGAATTGCACCCCGATCCCTTTAGGGTGCGTGACCGAGCTTTTTGCGTTCCATACGATGGTTCCCGGAAGATCGACCTCATGATCGTATGCGGCGACACGGATTCGAACCGCTTCACCGAAGCCAAAATCCGAAGGGATTTTTAAGAAGCAGCCTCGCGGGCTCACATCAAGGAGTTGCGCTTCAAATGCCCCGTCTTGCCCCCGCGGATGAATGATGCGCGCCGGAACATGGTGCATGCCCGCAATTCCGCTCTCCCACCACTTGATGCGCGGGAATAGATACGGAACGCGCAGCTCACGGGCCACCAACTTGAAGGCCACATACTGCACCAGGAGAATCACACCGAAGGCGAAGACCTTGTATTCGGACTCGCTATTGGCGACCAGACTCCAGGCGTTCAAGTAAACCGTGAGCGCTTCTGCCACACAGAAGGTGTACCAGGACCAATGGCGCAGGGTTTGAATCCCGATTCCGGAGGCCACCCAAAGTGCTGAGGTCAAGTAAAAGAAGGGAGAGAGTCCGAGCGAGACGACCCCTTTTGATCCGAATTGGAACAGCACCGCTGTGAACGAGGGGTAAACCAGCGGGAAAGCGATCATGAACAAGGTGGCGACCCACAGGGTCCGGGAGCACTTCATGCTCCGCTTATTTTGGAGCATCTCTTTGACGGAGTCACGGGAATTTCGTAGGATTTTGCAGGAATGCACACCCGTTTTGGGCTCTCGATTTTATGCCTGCTGCTTGCCTGTTCCGGGCTGGGTAGCCCCGCGCGGAGCGCTCCTCACTCGGGCTACGAGGCCGTCACCGGCGACAGCCCGGACGAAGACCGCTCGATTTGGGACAGCTTCTACGAACACAAATCGAATGTGTTCGGCAAGGAGGCCGTCGGCTTTCTAAAAGAGAATCTGCATCGGGTACGGAAGGGGCGCGCTTTTGTGCCCGCCATGGGAGAGGGTCGGAATGCCGTCTACCTGGCTCGACATGGTTTCAAGGTGGACGGAGTCGATCTTTCGCCCATCGCGGTGGACCGGGCCGTCGAGCTCGCCCGCTCGCAGCACGTTTCGGTGAAGGGCATCGTTGCCGATCTCACCACCTACGCCTACCCCTTACAAGCCTACGATTTTGTATTCGTGTCGCTCTTTTACATGGATCAGCTGATTCCGAAATTCAAACAAGTGGTCAAGCCCGGAGGGCACATCATGATTTATCTCAAGGCCGACACCGGCAAACCCGCGGCCGGCACCACGCCCGATGATTTTTTGGTGAAGTCCTCGACACTCAAGGCCGCCTTCAAGGATTTCCAAACCCTGAGCTTCAAGGAATACCGGGATCACGGCGTCGATGTGATCGCCCTCCTGGCGAGACGCCCATGAAAAAAACCGGGACTGTCAGCGAGGTGTTTCCGAAGATGGCGAATGTGATTCTCGACGAAGACGAGAACACGAAAATCCTTTGTCCATATCGACGGGGGCAGATTGTGGACCGCGATGCCGAGTGGCGCGAGCGTTCGCCGGTCGCACCCGGAGACCGCGTTCAGATTCATGCCTATGGATCGAAGGACGGCGTGATCGAGGAGCTGCTTCCAAGAACGAACTCGATCGTGAGGCGCGCACCCGGACGCGAGGGCAAGATCATGCATACCATTGCGGCCAATGTGGATTTTGTGGTGATCACCACTTCCTTGCATGATCCGGACTTTTCTCCGGGCCTGGTGGATCGGTTTTTGATTGCGACCACCGTTGCGCAGATCCGCCCAATTCTAGTGATCAACAAGATGGACCTCCGGCAGGGAGATGAGTCCCCGTGGAGACTGTACGAGGACCTCGGCTACCGCTGTGTTCCAGTCTCGACCCAGACCGGCGAGGGCGTCGGGAATTTGCGTGAGATGCTGGAAGGCAAGACCTCGGTATTTTGCGGGCATTCGGGTGTGGGCAAGACCTCCTTGCTCTCGTCTCTTTTTGGCGAGGTGGTGGGTCGCGTCGGGGAAATCAGCAAGTCGACCGGTAAGGGCAAGCACACCACGACGGTTTCGAAACTGATCCCGGTCGGAGGCGGAACCCGCTTCATCGACACTCCTGGTATCAAGGAGTTCGGACTCATCGGCGTGGATGCCAAGGATTTGATTCAATACTTTCCGGAGCTGTTTGAACTGCAAGAAAAGCGCGAGCAGTATTCGCACCTGCCCCGCCATGAAAGCTATGCGCGAATCAAGGCCGCACTCGAGGATGAGGGACGCTGAGGCATGCGGGTGATCTGGATTCTTTTTTTGATCCTCAGTGGGGTGCCATTCCTAGCCCATGGCTGGGCCGGAGATCGCCCGGTGCTTTCGGCGCTGGTCAAAGGAAAAGCCAAAATCATCGGGTGGAACGGCTATGTTCAGAACGCCGAGCCCGGTCGGGTGCTCGAGGTTGGCGAAATCATCGAAACCGATGAAACGGCCTCGGCGCTCCTGACCTACCCGGATGGTTCTCGAGCCCTGCTCGGCCCCGGAACCCGCTTCGAGGTGAAGGCCAAGGTGGACGGTATTGAGACGAACGAGCTCAGCAAAGGCTCCGTCCGTGGAATCATCAGGAAGCTCGACAAGAAGGCGGTGCGCCACCACTACCTGTTCAAGAACCGCGCTGCCGTCATGGGGGTCCGCGGAACCGACTTCGTGATGAGCTTCGATGGTGTGAATTCCGACACCCGCGTTCTGGAAGGACTTGTCGAGGTGGCCGGAGATGAAAAAGTTCTAGCCCAGGGAGCGGGTGCAGCCCTAAAGGGGGGCGAATGGCTTGCGAATGCGTCGGGTGCGGAGCTTCCTTCTACCTCGGTGCAGACCTTTGATCCCTCATCCTTCGGGCGTGAACTCGACAACAAGCGCATGACCCCCGAAACTTACGGACTCGACCCGAGGAACCCCTTTGCGGGTGAACCGGAGTCCGAATTCGACAACCGCATCCAAGAGACGCACTATTCAAGATTTCGAATTGGAGCAAGCTACGTGTTTCAACGCAACACCCTGGGCTGGGACTACACCGGACAATTGTCGTGGAATCCACAAGTACGCCTGATGAACCGGCTCGGGCTCGTGGGATATCTGGCCGGGTTCCCACTCCGCTTGGGTGAACCGAGGCGTTGGGTGCTTTGCACACGTGTCGGCCTCGGAGGCCGACTGAGCCTCACTCGTGGAATTGCGGCAGAAGCAGGTGTCGGACACGAAAACTGGGGACAATACACCAACTCCGGGCCCTTCTACTTTGCCCATTTGATTTTGGGTGCGTCGGCCAGGAGCGCCCCGATTCGGGGACTCGTGCTCGGGATGACCTTCTATGACCGCAAGGGTTCGGTGTGGGATCCGACAGCGGTTTATCATGTGGGGATCGAGTTCGGATCGAACTGAGCGTCAGTTGCAGGTGCCCGAGTAGTTCGGAATAGCATACCGGGTCCGTGCATAACATCCCAGTTGACCGAGCTCCTCTGCCGACAAATCCCGACCATAAACTATCACTTCGGCAAGCTCGAGGCTCGCCGTCCCGGTACCGGGGGTATTGGTCATTCCAAGACCCACCTGAACATCAAGTGGATCACACGCTCCTCCATAGGTCACTGTGCTCACGACCGTATTCCCCAGAACTCCATTATCAAAGGTTCTGTC
Source organism: Bdellovibrio sp. ZAP7 (assembly GCA_945874535.1). Taxonomy (GTDB): domain Bacteria; phylum Bdellovibrionota; class UBA1018; order UBA1018; family CAIMNF01; genus CAIMNF01. Next base: position 27,232 of record CAMCGZ010000012.1, on the reverse strand, counting down.
AGCTGTTTGGGAGAGCTTGAATCCCCAAATGGAAGCAGTGGCGGGAATACGCACCGTTGCCGACACATGACCGTACGTAATCAGCCCCCCTGCCCAAGTGGACTGAATGCTCCGACCGTGCCCCACCGGATTGGTTGCCGAATAAGTCAATTTATCCTTGAAATAAGGAACGCCAGCACTCAGCCAATTAAAAATCTCGATCGTCTGTCCGGCTTTGACCGAAAAATTCGGACGTCCAATGAGGACGGTCGTGTACTGACCTCCACACAGGTACCCTGCTGGAACCGAGAGAGCTTGAAGATAACGATTGAAGGACTGGAAAGTGAAATCGATGCTCGGCTGGTTGTTCAAGTTCGGATTTTGTGCCTGGAAGGAAGGAAACCAGCCAGCAGTTGCCGGTGTAAAGTTCGTTTGAGCGACCACTTCTGACCAAGATTGCACATTTACGCCTGACGTGGTTACCCCCTGATCGGCTCTGAGCCAGAGCTGGAGGCCGCTCAAGGACTTCGGAGAAAACTCACCCGGCCCCGTGTTTTGCGGGTCGAAGTTGAGCTTTCCGCAAGCCGGGAACGTGACCCAACCCAACAGGAGCGCCAGTGCTATCGCGCGGAGCTTCACTTCCTGTCGAAGATCTCTTTGGCGATGATGAGACGCTGGATTTGCGAGGTACCTTCGTAGATCTGGTAGATCTTGGCATCGCGCATGAGCTTCTCGACCGGGTACTCCTTGGAGTAGCCGTAGCCCCCGAAGACCTGAACGGCATCGGTGGCCACCTTCATGGCCATATCAGCCGCATACGCCTTGGCGAAGGCGGCAAACTTGGTGTTCCGGCGACCCTGGTCGATTTCCCAACCGGCGCGCCACACCAGGTAACGAGCGGCTTCGATGTCTTTAGCCATGTCGGCGATCATGAAGCTGATGGCTTGGTAACTGGCAATCGGGGTGCCGAAAGTCTTGCGGGTCGAAGCGTAGTTGATCGATTCATCCATCGCACGACGGGCGAGCCCGACCGCACCGGCAGCCACCACAGGACGGGTATGGTCGAAGGCGCTCATCGCAATCTTGAATCCATCGCCCTCATTGCCCAGACGGTACTTGGCAGGAATCTTCACATCTTCGAAGGTGAGTCCACGAGTATCGGATGCGCGCTGACCGAGGTTGTCTTCTTTGCGGCCCACGGTGATGCCCGGGGTGTCGCGCGGAACCAGAAAGCCGCTCATTCCGCGGTGCTTTTGTGAGGGATCGGTGTAGGCCAGAACAAAGTACCAGGATGCGACACTGGCGTTCGTGATCCACATCTTGGCGCCATTGATGACGTAATCGTCACCCACTTTTTTAGCCGTGGTGGTGATGCCGGCCACATCGGACCCGGCTCCCGGCTCGGTCACGCAATAGGCCGCGTACTTCGGCTCGTTGGTGAGCATGCCGAGGAATTGCTTCTTCTGTTCGTCGTTACCGGCAACCATCACCGGTGCCGCAGCGAGGGCATTGGCCTCCATGGCAGTGGCAATCCCGGTGCAACCGTACGCCAGCTCTTCGGTGATGATGATGCCATCGAGCACACCAAGACCGAGCCCACCATACTCTTGACCGATGTGGGTGTTCATCAGGCCGAGCTCCCAGGCTTTCTTGGTCACTTCAAAAGGAAACTCTCCCGTGTGGTCGTGATGTTCGGCCTTGGGAATCATTTCTTCTTTAGCGAACTTGCGCGCAAGTTCTTGAAGTTGCTTCTGCTCGTCTGACAATTCGAAACTGATCATGGCTTCTGATCCTCTCTCAATTTTTTGGTTTCAGGCTCATTCTAACAGGTTTTTACATTTCAGTTCATGTTGGTGATTTGACGCTCTCGGAAAGGCACTTCTCGATCCTTCGTAAGTATTCCAGCAAGTTGAGCGGCTTCGGGAACACATGAAGCACCGAACCCTTGGACAACTGCCGAAGCACCTGGACACTCTTCGCTTCCTGCAAGAAGGGATCATAAATAATGAGAATCTCGGGCCGGTGCTTTTCGTCGAGCAGCTTCTTAAGCAGGACCGGCCAAAACCCCGAAGGAAATCGATCCAGGTCGAAGATGAACAGATCACCCGCAAGAATCGCCGGAACCAGCGTGACGAGCTCGTCGATGGGATCCGGAATCACCTGCAGATCGAGGTGATCGGAGAGGAGCCGTCGCTGTGTCTCACGCTCCCGCTCCGAATGCGCGAGAAGGAGCGTTCGCTTGCCTTTGAATTGAGTGATGGTTTTTTCGACCTTCCGGTCACGGATCATGCCCTGGAAGAGGTCGCGCATGGAAACCACTCCGGCCACCACCCGGCTGCCGTCAGTGCCGTCGTACACAATGGGGATATGTCGGATATTGTACTCGACCATGATCTCGGGCGCCCGATCGATCTCGAGCAAGGTGAGAGTGATCACCTTCTTGGTCATGATGGTGCCTATGGCCGTATCCCAAGAACCATGTTTCTCGATTTCCCCCACCCACTTCAGGAGATCTCGCTCGGTGAAGATCCCGGCAAAACTGTACGGATGCTGGTAGTCGTTCACCAGAACCGAACCGACATGATTTTCCCGCATCACGCGCAGAGTGTCCCGGATGCTGGTATTCGAAGGCACAGTGATTGCCGGGGACGGGGTGATGCTCGAGGTCAATCAGAACTCCCTGAAGTAGTGGCAGGTGTAACCACCCGGGTTTTTTACGAGGTAGTCCTGGTGGTAACCTTCGGCCGAAGTGAAGGTCCCGGCAGGAATGAGTTCAGTCACGATGGGTTTTTTCCACTTCTTGGACTCATTCCATTCTTTGATCTTTTTCTCGGCCTCTTCTTTTTGTTTGGCGTCGGCAAAAAAGATGGCCGAGCGGTACTGCGACCCGATGTCGTTGCCCTGCCGATTGAGGGTGGTCGGGTCATGCATGGTAAAAAAGAAATCGAGCAGGCGGTCGTAAGAAACCACCTTCGGATCGAAGAGGACTCTCACCGCCTCGGCATGACCCGTGGTGCCCTTCTTGACTTGCTCATAGATGGGCGCCGGCGTGGTTCCACCCGTGTAGCCCACTTCGGTTTCGATCACCCCCGGAATCTTGCGGATCAAATCCTGCACCCCCCAGAAGCACCCCCCCGCCAATAGGGCGGTCTTGTACGCCCCGCTTTTGATGCGATCGGCCCGCTTTTTTTTCTCTTCTTCGATTTGCTCCTTCGAGAACAGGGGTAGGTACTTGCCTAGGCCCTCTTGATCAAGATCGAGCACATTGACGAAGCGAAGGGATGCGGAATTGATGCAGAAGCGTTTGCCGGTGGGTTTGGGGCCGTCGTCGAACACATGGCCCAGATGGGCGTCCGAATCTTTGGACTTCACTTCGGTGCGCACCATGCCGTGAGAACGGTCTTCGATCTGCTTCAGCACCTTTTCATCGACCGGACGGGTGAAGCTCGGCCATCCCGTGCCGGAGTCGAATTTGTCTTTCGAGCTGAACAGGGGTCTCCCATCGAGAACATCCACGTAGATGCCGGCATCGTGGTGGTTCCAGTAAGCGTTATTGAAAGGATTCTCGGTGGCACAGAGCTTGGTCACCCGGTACTGCTCGGGGGTGAGGTTTTGGATCACTTTCGCATCAGACATGGCTCGCTCCGATTTTTTAGAAGAGGTGGCTGCAGTGCAGGCGGCGGCACTGAGGACTGTGAGACCGATCAGTGCCGACCACCAGCGCGGGGTGTTCATTTGAGCGCGGCTTCGACCGCTTGGGTGATGTCCTCGCTCTCGGGACTCTTGCTCGAGCGGAATCGGGAGAGGACTTTGCCTTCTTTGGAAATCAGGAATTTTTCAAAGTTCCAGGACACTTCACTGACCGAGTCCTTTTTCGCTCCGGGCTCGTTCGATACCAGCCAGGAATAAAGGGGTTGCTTGTGGGATCCGGAGACCACGCCCTTTTCAAACATAGGAAAAGTGACTTTGTATTGGGTCTCACAGAAGTTCTTGATCTCTTTTGCCGTTCCCGGCTCCTGGCCACCGAAATCATTGCTCGGAAACCCGAGAACCTGGAATCCGCGGGCTCCGTATTTTTCTTGAAGCGCCTGAAGCCCTTTGTACTGGGAAGTGTAGCCGCACTTCGAGGCGGTGTTCACTACGAGGAGGACCTTGCCCTTGTACTTCGAGAGCGATTCGCTCTCGCCCGTGATCCGGCTCATTTTGAAATCATGGAAACCGCCAGCTTGGGCGGAAAGAGAGAGGCTACCGAGGAAAAAGAGGAGTGTTTTCATATTCACAGCTTATCACCAACCGGGGAGTGGCTCTTCATTAAATTGGATTTTTCCTTTGAGATTTCAAAGCCCTACCTGCCGATCGGTGTCAAGCGGATGGCAAAAGGGGTACTCAATATTTTTTGTTTAATTCTTCATGGTATTTAACGCGCCGATGCGCTATAACGCGCCACATGAAAAACGCAATCCTCTTGTCCGTTCTTTCGTTTTCTTTATTGGCCCAAGCCGAGCCTGAGCGCACCCGCGTGACCATCCTGAAGCCAGAAGTGGTCTATTCTCCACGCGGATTCGACAGCAACGACAATGCCCAGGTGGTGATCAGCGGATCCTTCACCGGCTACTGCATGAAGACCCGAGCCATTGAAAAGAAGATCGACCTGAACAACCGTCGCGTATACCTGACCCACTCGGTCACCATCGCTGACGATTGTAGCGATCTGGCGATGTACATTCCTTATTCGAACGCCGTCGACCTCGGCCCCCTCCCTGCAGGGCAGTATGAAATCGGCGCCCAAGACGAAAACGGAAGCTTCATCCGCATGGGCACTCTCCCCATTGCCAAGGCGGCCGTACTGAATACCCACTCGACCGATGAACGCGTCTATGCTCCGGTGACTTCATTGAGCTTCAGCATGACTCCGGCCATGTCCGAGCCCGTGATCACACTGGGCGGGATCCTCACCAACTCCTGCTTGAGTCCTGCGAATCTCGAAATCCGCCAGACCGCGAACAACGTGATCGAAATCCTTCCGACCCTGGCCGTGGCCCGCGACAACTGCAAGGCGGTGGCCGTTCGTTACCAGAAAAGCGTGACACTCAAGGGGTTCCCTTCGACCGACACCCTGATTCACATCCGGGCGATGAACGGGCAAGCGATCAATCGCGTGATCACCCGGCTTGACCGGCTTTGATTCCGAATTCTCTCTGGATCCTCCGGGCCATGGACTCCATGGCTTCGGGGGATCCATGATTCAAGATGATGTGCTTCGGCAACACATTCGCGGTACGAACCCAATTCAGCAAATCCTGCACATCTCCATGAGCCGACAGGGATTCGATCGACTCGATCGAAGCCAAAACGGGAATCGGCTCGTGATGGATTCGGAGTGCGCCTTCTTTCTTTCCGTGATTCTTGAGAAAGGCCCCCTTGGTTCCCTCGGCTTGATAGCCCACAAAGAGCACGATATTGCGGGCGTCCGGCAGTCTTCTTTTCAGATGGTGGAGCACTCGTCCGCCTTGGAGCATTCCCGATGCCGAGATGATCACCATTGGGCCTTTACGATCGGCAAGCTCCCTCGATTCATTGCTGCTCCGGATGAGTTCGAAGCGGTTGGGGAAAAAATTACGCGCCTTTTTTTCGAAGCTGAGGCCGGGCGGATGGTCCTCGGGGTGCTCGAGGTAGATCTGGGTTGCCTCGCTCGACATCGGTGAATCGAGAATCACCGGCACAGGATCGATACGACCCTGATCTTCGAGCAAACGGATTAAAAAAAGCACCTCTTGTGCGCGACCCACAGCGAACGACGGGATCACCACGATTCCGTTTTGTTTCTTGGCGCGACGGAGCACTTCTTCCATCCGGTCGAGAACGTTTTCTTTGGTGTGCTCACGGTTGCCGTAGGTGCTCTCGAGAATGAGCACATCCGTGGGGCTCAAGGGGTCCGGCCCTTGAATGGTCTGCTGCCGCGAATGGCCGACATCTCCGCTGAAGGTGATGAACTGCTCTTTGCCGTGCGCTTTGATCCGGAACCGCAACGCAGTCGATCCGATGATGTGGCCGGAACGGGTCAGTTCGACCTCGACCCCGGGAACGACCGTGTGCCACAGGTAAAGGGGCAAGGACTGCACAAGGGGGATGGTTTGCTGCACATCCCGCACCGTGTAGAGCGGCTCAGCCGGCCGGTGATGCGAATACCCGGAGCGGTTGGCGAACTCGGCGTCTTCTTCCTGGATGTGCGCCGAATCGTACAGCATGACCGAGAGGAGATCGCGCGTGCCGCCCGAACAGTAAACCGGCCCCCGGTAGCCCGAACGGACCAGTCGCGGCAAATAGCCCGTATGATCGAGATGCGCGTGAGTGAGGACGACCGCATCGAGCTTTTCGAGCAAACGGTCGTGGTCAGCCCAATTCTTTTCGCGGCTGGTTTTCTCGCCCTGAAAGAGACCGCAATCAATCAGGATGCGCTTGCCGTGCGAGAGCATCACGCACTTGCTGCCCGTGACCTCTCCGGCAGCTCCGAGAAAATGGAGCTCGGTTTCGCCCAACTTGAATTCGCGTTTACGCTCCACTTTTGTCTCCATTCCACTGCTCGCGAGCACTGGCAGAACCCCGATGCACCGGTATCAGCATCCAGGGGAAGTGCCTCTGAATCCAAACGAGTAATTTTCCGTGACCGGTGATGATCACTTCCGGTTTTTTGCACTCGATGGCACGAACGATCTTTTGGGCCGCCACGGACGCTTCCATCATCAGCCATTCCGGAACAGGTTCTTTGGCCTGTTCGCGGTATTGGCCGTGGTTGTTCACTTTGCGGATCTCGGTTTTCACAAAGCCCGGGCAAACCAACGTCACCGAAACTCCGAGTGGCTTCATCTCCCAATAAAGCGCTTCCATCAGTGCCCGCACCGCGAACTTACTCATGGCGTAGGCCGAGGCCGTGGGAAGCGAAAGATAAGAATTCACCGATCCGACGGCACAGTAAAATCCACCGTTCTTTACGAGCTCATCGCGCACGAGGTGAAATCCGTGAATCACGGGGAACACGTTGGTATCGAATTGGCGGCGATAATCCTCGAGAGTGAGTGAATCCACCCGGCCCGCGACCCCGAATCCCGCATTGGAAATCAGCCCGTCGATCCGCCCGAATGCCTCGAGCATCTGCTGGACGGCTTTTGCAAATTGGGTCGGATCCGAAAGATCCGCCACCAGACTCAGTGCAGATCCGGGACGTCTTGCATTCAATTGGGACTCCAGCGCCTGCAAGCGGTCTTGCCGACGGGCCAAGAGACCGACCCGGAACCCCCGGGAATGGTAGGCTCGGACCAATTCAGCCCCGATTCCTGCGCTCGCACCCGTAATGAGAACGGCTTTGGTTTGGTTCAGTGTACCCATCGGAGCATCCTAACCCCCTTGTTTGGCCTAATTAAATGAAATTCATCGTGTTTTCTTACCAGAGAACCCTCGACACGGTGCCGCCACTCAGGTAGGATGCACGCGTCTTGTTATTGAAACGCTTCTCCATCTTTTTGCTGCTCGGTATCGCACTCCTCGGGGCCCATTCCCGGGCGGAGCCGGGACCGCCTTTGGTTCCGGAAGCAGAGCTCCGGGATCTTGAGGTGGAACCCTTCCAAGAATCGTTCCGTCAGAAAGTGATGCGGGGTCTCGGCGACCTGAGTTACCGGATCTCGAACCAGCTCTTCGAAGGTGAGACCCTGATCTCGCCTTGGAGCCAAGGATTCCCGAACGGAACCTCGGCGGGGTTCAAGTTCGGTCGCCGGGCCTTCGACAACTTCGACCTTCTCGGTTCGTGGACGGTGATCGACCGGATGATTTTCTCGGTCGGTTACGGCAAAGGTCTTTACGATTTCAAACTTCCGGTGCCGATCACGGCAGGTCTCGGACTCAACTTGAGAGTCGGAACTTCCGGCGTGCTCGAAATCAAGAGCATCCGGCAAGTGAGCCCGGCCGATGCCCGCAAACCTCCTCGCGCAAGAGGGGCGAATGAGGACAACGAAATCGACGATGACGACATCGAGGAGTTGAACCCCCACCTTCGCGGATCGACCATCGATTCGCCCTTGAAGGCGAAGCTGAAGAACCTGCTCGGCCTGGTGACCCTGCCGGTCCGCATTCCTTTTTCACACCGCACCTTCAAGAAGGCCATGCGCGAGGGTGAAGTCATCAGCTACACGGTTTCGGGGCGCGTGGGCTTCGGCGTCGACGTGGGACTCCAAATCCTGCCGCCGATTGCCGACCTTAACAACGCAGCAAGTGCCGGAGCGGAGATCTACCTGAGCGGGGATTACCAAGTCGCGGTCCTGAAAGAATCCGATCGTTACGCCAAAGTCCGGATCAGCCGGATCAAGGGGCGTGGCGTTTCTTTGCGCTTCCAGGTCGGCGGGAATTACAACCAGCTCTTCGATGGCATTGTGGTGTTCAAGGGCAAGAAGCTCGAAAAGCGCTTCCTTTCTTACTCTCCCTCCTGGCAACCCTTCCGCCTTTATGAAGACGTGAGACACGAAACCGAAGTCGATCTCGGCTACCGCTACGACTTGCACTCGAAGGAAGGGCGTGAGGCCTACCATCGGGCCATGATTGGCCTTTACACCACCTCGAGCGAAATCGCAGACCGTGGGGGCGAACAACCCGTCGAGCGCCTGTTCAACAGAAGCCAGGTACGGAAAACCGAGTCCGGCGGAATTCTGGGGAACGTGCTCAATTTTTTTCGGTACAACCGCGAACACCGCAAACAAGTGAGTGAGACGGAAGTCATCCAGCCCGACAGTGAAGTCACCATTCTCAAATCCGAGAACCAACTAAACAACTCCTTTCGCTTCTTCGGTGCCGGACAGAGCCGGATGCGCCGGGTGTCGGTGGTGATCGACGAGGAAGCTTACAACGATGTCGATCGCGATCCTGAGTCAGCTGCACTCCTGCTCGAAAGCTCGATTGAGGATCCGATCACCCGCTACAAAGAACTGATCGACTACGCCGACGAGATCGAAGGGGCTCTCGGAGAATCGAAGATCTTCCCGAAGTTCCCGGAGCAGGCACCGAATGACGGCAACCCCTTCAAGCTCGGGAAGTCGAATTTTGGACGGAGCTCCTTTTATTTCGGAATCCGCCTCGACGCTGAAGGCCTCCGGAATTTCTTGGAAACTCCCTGGAATCAAATCGAGGACCAGGTCAAGAAACTCGACATCCGGGTGAAGCGAGAGGACTTTGAGCAAGCCAAGTTCCACTCCAAAGAACGCCGTGCGGATGCGTTCCGAGAATCGATGACCCAACTCTTCAAAGACCGCAAGCATGTCATGGGCTGGATGAGAATTTTGAGCTCGGTCGTTCCCAAGGGGGGCGCCGTGAAGTTCCTCTCTGCCAATTCGACCGCCTTTGGAAGTGTCCAGCTCCGCGGAAACTACCAGTCACCGATGGAGCGCATCCTCCAGCAGACCAACCAGTCGATGGGGATCGGATCCGAGACCGACCGCGTACCGCTGGATCCGGAGGCGATTGTAAATAGCGTGCGTTCTGACATTCTTCCGGACGGTCGAACCAAGCTGAGTTTCACCTTGGCGAAGAAGCCGGAATTTGTATATTTCCGGATGAATCCGCTCTTGGTACCACGCCGGAAATCCAAACCCCTGCAACTGGTGGTCTACAATCGCGGAGATCGCTTCAAAGAAGGCGTGAACGAGATCATTCTCGATCCGAACTCGAACGACGACCTGGCCCGCAGACTCGCCCTCCGGGTGAATCCGGGAGGCCTGATGAACTTCACCGTGGGCTACAGCCGATCCGCAAACAAGTGGGGCTATGGAGCCTCTACCCGCTTCAGGACCTTGAATCAGGAGCAGAACGAAAACCCGGATGCCTTGCCTGAGGACAACGACATGCCGGACGAGAAGGACGATCAGCTTTAAATCTGACTCACCCGGTCCACATACTCCTGAAGATCCTTACGGACTTCGAGCATGCCGAGCAAGCGATACAAACCGCTGATCTTGCGGTTCAAAAACAGCAGGGATTCGGGCGGGGCAGAATGCTTCACCTTTCGCATGAAAGCGAAGGCGAGATCTTTGGATTGCTTCATGTATTCGGGCTCGGTGAAATCGACGGGTTGGCGATCAGGATCGAAGAGGCTCATGGAATGGCGGATCAGTGCCGCGAAGGCTTCGCGTGTCTCGGCGTCCTCTTTGGCATCGAGCATGCCCATGCGGATGAATCCTTCGACAAATTCCTGCTCGGTTCCGTGCACCGTCAATTGCAAGAGCGAGAAATAATCTCTTCGGAACTCATTCGAAAACTGCTTCATCGATCCGAAATCGAGGAGGATCAGGTAAGGCTCCCCGTTTTCTTCTGCAATCATGAAATTGCCCGGATTCGGATCGGTCTGCACGAAACCCCAATCGGCGAACTCAGCCCAATGGAGTTCGAGCAGGAGGTCACCGATTCGCTGGCGATGTTCCGATGAGGGTTGGCTGCGAATCCATGCCTCGAGGCTCACCCCGCGCATGTGCTCGAGGGCGATGACTTTAGAGGTGCTGAATTCGGGATGCAGCTTCGGAAGCCGGACCCGGGAAGCGAGGTCCGGCCGCTTCGAGATACGCTCCCGATAAAGCTCGAGATTCTTCGCCTCGAGGAGGTAATCGGTTTCGGAGATCAGAACCGTTTGGACCTCGCGAAAAAGCGGCTCAAGATCGCCCTTTTTTCCGGCAAGGGCCATCATCACGGAGGAGATCCGCCGGAGAACAGTGAGATCGCTCTCGATGCTGTCGCGAATGCCGTCATACTGGATTTTTAAAACCCCGTCGGTCGATGTGCCATCTTGGAATCGGAGGCGAGCAGAATGGACCTGCCCGATACTGGCTGCAGCAATGGCCGTCTCGGATAAGCTCTCGATGCGCTTCCGAATCTCGGGCTCGAGCTCGCGCTGAAGAATCCGGTCGATCTCGGCGTAGCTCACCGGGGTGACTGCGTCTTGCAACCTTTGGAGAATGAGATTCGCTTCGGGCGGAAGGTGTTCACGAAGCTCGAGTGTCAGGAACTGGCCTGCCTTCAGGGCGGCACCCTTCAGGCGACCGAGCTCTTCCACCAGTAGGCGGGTCTGCTCGATGCGCGTCTTCACCTGGTCCACCCGACTGACCACCTGACCGAGCAGCTCCTCGCCTGCCACACGAGCCGCCAATTTAGCCAGGCCCAGTGACCGGGACCATGCCGAACGCGGGGGATTCTTCACTGGGAGAGTTTGCAACGGAGGGCTTCGTAAATCTCCGTCTCCCAACCTGCGACTGCTCCCGTCTTGTTTTTCTCGACAATAAAGACCGCATCACCAGAGGCTTTTTGAATAATCATTTCGATCCGAAACCGGGGTCCCCCGAGAATTGCCGGAGGCTGGTGGTACAAAGAAAGCGCGGATTCACCGTCATTGGCCGCACTTTCGGGAGTGGGCGAGTCGATCCATGCATGCAGGGGCCAGGCAAAACCACTGTGACCCTTCACCCGGTAGTAATGGGCAGACCGGAGTCCATTGTAGGCCTGGGCGACACAAAGTGTCTCGACCGCGTTTTTACACTCGAAGACCGAAAGAACCCGATCATGCGGTGACAAAAGGGAGTCCGGATCACCACACACTCCGGCTTGAGCCGGGAGGGCAAACACGAGGGCGGCAAGGATGCTGAGTCGGGTTGCAGATTTCATGTCGGTAGTCCTAAGTGGGCGGATGCTACCATCGAGATGCGCCGTGCGTCAATATTTTATTGATTTCGGGGGGGGGTTGCGGTAGTTTCCGCAACATGAAAGCAAAAATGCCCAGGATTGCAGCAACCTTACTGAGTTCTCTGGTTTTATCTGCCTGCGATCCGGGGCTCTGGGAATACGGCTACCTCTACAACCCGAAGGGCGTGCTCTTTCGGCTTTATGAGGCCCTTCGGACCAACGATGCCCACGGGGACTTAGGCATTCTATTCGAAGGAAAAATGACCTGCGTCTATTCCTCTGAAGAAGGGATCGAGTCATTAAAGAAGGCCCTCGGAAACCTTGAAACTGTCCGAGAGCGGTTCATTGCGCTTGAGCCCGAGCGCCTCACGAATCTGCCTGGCGAAGAGTACCGGGTGCGCGTGCTCCGCGCCTCAAGCGGTTCCCCGGCTCTCACCTTCCGCATCCGTTGCACGCACGAAAAATCAAACGGCTCGACCGCACACTTCTGTCAGATTACAGACCTGAAGAATCACATCACCGGCACACCGAAGATCTCGGTGTGTGAGTCACCTTGAGGTACGGGCGCAAACCCAAGCAAAGGCCCCATAGTAAATGAGATTCGGGAGCACCCGGACCGCAAAGCCCAGGTCGCGTAGGCCGTCTGGCAAAGTCAGGATCAGCACATCGGCTGTGACCCACAGGGTGTAGAATCCCCAAGAGAGATTTCGAACGCTTCGGGCCGATGAATGTTGCGCCGTGCGCGTGAATCGACCATAGAGGGTGATCATCACCAAAAAGAGTGCTTCATAAACCAAGAAGAGAACCCGTGCCTCTTGCCCACGGGTGAGCACACCGGCCACGACGGGCACAATGAAGCACGCGAGCACCGGTCGCCACCAAGCAATCTTGTTCGCCTGATCGGGAAATCCTGCACCAAATAGCTCCATCGCCAAAAAGATTCTCAAATCTCCGGCCCACACAAATAAAAAGGGCAGGATCGAACTCCAGGGTGCCGACAGCATCCCGATGCCCAACACTCGATTGGCCGAAAGCCATGCATCAAGCGCCGAGATCAAAGACCAGATGAGAATGAAGCGGCGAAGACGGCGGGTGCTCTCGTCGCTACGGAGCCTGAGTTGCGCAAGCGCCAAGACGGTGAAGAACAGGTTCGAAACCCAGAGGAGTATCGGGTGCTGGATCGGACCATTGTAGAATGTTTCAAAAATTCCGGGATTCATTTTTTCTCCGCAATACTGTTCAGGTACTCGACCATCTCATGCGCGAGCGTCTTTCGATACGGATGCGCCGGGGCGATCGGGGGCATCCCGTTCGGAGTACGGAAGGATGCGGGGTTCAGGATCCACGCCTCGAGCTTTCCGGGACGCCAGTAGGTCGTGACATTTTGCGGTGAATGGAGCTCGGGCCCCACCTTGCCCCCCACACCGGCGATGGAGTGGCACTTCAGGCAATGGACCTTGAATTGGGAATAGCCCCGGAACGCCGCAGGACTCGCACCTTTGGGTGGCACCAGAAGCGGATCGCCCTCTCCGAGTTTTTCGAGTGTGACTTCAGACCACTGGAAGGGCCAGCCGTAATCGCCCTCACTCCGGATCGCGAGGTCCTTTTCGTTCTCCCAAACCAGGTAGGCCGGAGCGAGCTCGACGGTTTTGGCGGGGGTCACATCTTTTTTCAGAAGCGTGAAGGACACCTGATCGGTGCGGCGGATGGCCACCAGCGCCCGGTGCCGGAGGATGCGCGAAAGCGGCACACTCAGACGATAACCGTCCCGGCACTTCATGCGGAGCTGATGCGTATCGCCGAGCTTGCGCCACTCGAGACCGAATTTCTGATCGAGAAACGCAGGCAGACTGTAGCCCTCGAACTCGATTGGTCTCAGCTCGTAGGGATCTTGCACCCGAAGGCGCTCGAGCGGTAAAACTGGAGCCGGATCCAAGAGTGCCAGCAGGAGTCCGATCACCATGTGCCGGTTTCGTACTCGGTTCGGGTGGTGGCACTCGCGTCAGACGGGCCGCGACTGCACATGCACATGTGGCGCCCGTCTGAGATCACTCTCACCGCACGCGCATGGCCTGAACGCATCACCTCTTCGGCGATGTCGCGCACGAGGTCTTCCTGGATTTGAAAGCGGCGAGCATAGGCCTGTACGAGGCGCGGAAATTTACCCAGGCCCAGAATCCGGTCCCCTGGCAGGTACTCGATGCTCACCTTACCGAAGAAGGGTAAGAAATGATGTGCACACATGGAGTAGTACGTGATCTCGGAGACGATCACTTTCGAGACCCGTTCGCCGGGCGCAACTGTCCGGGTAGTTTTCAGGATCTTGGAAGGATCGATCGTGTACCCCGAGAGCAATTCTTTGTAGGCCTTGACCACCCGCTTTTCGCACACGAGTTCTTCTTCGGCATCAGGCTCCGATCCACGCCCGAACCACTCGAGAGCGCGCGGGTCTTCGGTGACTGATCCAGAAATCCAATCGATGAGGCGGGGTGAAGTGGGACGGTTCATAAGGCACACCATAATCGGCGCCAGAAGGAAAGACCAGCCCAAGAAAACACCTCGCAGCACAACACAGCGCAAGAAACCGGACTCTTCCTCTTCCACTGCCGCCTTTACTAAGGATTCCTCACCCGCTACCCTGAGGTCATGAACCGCTTCTTTGCGATCCTGATGTTGGGCATCTTCGGCTCGGTCACCCTGCTCATCCTGAATGAGAACTCGAAACGCTCTGGCAACCCGCCGGGCCAATCTTCTGCATCGACCAGCCCCACACCGGAAGCCTCCCCGAGCCCTTCCCCGAGTCCGAGCGCCACTCCTCCAAAAGGGGCGAAGCTGGGATCGGACGCCCCCCGCCTGCTCAAGCCAGAGCTCGAACGTTACTTGGCAGCCCTATTGAAAGAGATTCCGGTCAAGGGCGAGGTCCTGAGCCAGCACCAAAGCCCGAACGGAACCCTGTACACCGTCGAGAAGCTTGCGAGCGGGCATCAGGTGTTTCGCGAGTACGACAAACGCGGGCTGATCACTGCCGAAAAGCTCGAGCGTGAAAAGGGCGAAGAGATCAGCCGGACCTTTCACGACAATGGCTACACGCAAGCGCTGAAGTGGCGATTCCGGAACACCTCGATGCTTTACGTGCACCAGGATGTGTCGGGGGTCATTGTATCGAGAACCGAGGAATTCCAAGGTGGAGACCGCGTCATTCACGAGATCGATCAGGATGGCCGCACGGTGGACCGCTACTTGATCCGGGGTCAGACACCGAAACGGTCAGGGGAAGACTAGAATCGGACACGATGAGGTTTCGAACAATATTCGAAGATGGCTTGGATCGATGAGTGACCGATTGATCACCAAGAGTCGAGCCTCTTCAAGCGATTCCTGATCTGGCTTCAATACTGGCAAAATCCGATAGGGATATTTCAGTCTCACCACCCAGTCTCGAGCGCCTTGGATGACTTCGTGAGGGTCCTTGGCGTCGCCCGAAAGAATCAGAATCGGGCCGGAGCCAGGATTGGATCGATTTTTGGGTCCGAAGACCAGAATTGGAAGGAGACTCTGCCCAAGAAGAGCCTCTGTGAAGCTACCATGAAAATATCGCCAGATCCCTCCCCACGCATGGGTCCGCACCACAAAAAAATCAGAACCCTTTTTGGTTGCTTCCTCACAGAGCATCCAGACCCACTCCTGCCCGTTTGTTGTATCAGCTCTCAAAACCATAGGGTTTGAGACCTGGACACCAACCACCCGATTCACTACAGTAGCGAATTTTTGCCTCGCGGATTCGACTTGATCCTCGAACCTTTCGAGCTCCAGACCGGATGCGATGTTGGAGAGTTCGAGTGGGACAACAAAGACAGGATCAACCCTCAAATCGAAATTAGAGAACAGCGCAACCAAGTGATCCAAGACCGTTGCTAGGTCAGCAAACTCTTTAATGTCTGGATCAACTGCAAGGACACACTTAACAAACTGCTTTTCACTCTGCATCGAGCATGCTTATGCCCAATTTTAGGCCTCTTTGGAAACAGAATCGCCCGCCTTGAAAAGCCAGACTCCCAAAGCATAAATGACAAGCGCCGACAAAACTCCGGTCAAAAAGTCGGTCATTGGAACCATCACCGCAGTATAAATCATCAATCCTGAATGAAAGCGCCCCTGCGTTAGCACCCACTTGATCTCGCTGACCTTGATCATGTTGGTTGCGACCCAAAGCAAAATTCCTCCGATGCAGGCCATCGGAATCAACTCGAGATACTGCGCAATAAAGTATGCCATACCGAGTTTTAGAATCGCTTTGAAGTATCCGGCCAAGGGCGACACAGCCCCCGCCTTGATGCTGGTAGCGGTTCTGGCCAATGCTCCGGTGCAGGGGAACCCGTTGATCAACGGAGTGATCACTTGAACCAGCCCCTGGCCCCAAAACTCTTTGTCCGCATTGAAGGGCGTTTTCTTATTATTGGCCAATTTATCCGCCATTGAAGAACACAACAGGCTTTCGACCCCGGAGACAAAAACAATCGCTGCCACATAGTACAGAATATCGAAGCCAACCTTCCAGGACCAATCAGGGAGGACCGGCGGAGTAAACACAAAAAAGTTATTCGGAATCGAGCCAAAACGATCCTTCACTAAAATGATGCCCTTCCCCGAAAAAGCCGTCATAGCGATTCCAGCCGATACGCCAATTGCTATCAAAGGTGCCGGAATAAAAATCGAAATCCTAAGAAGTCCTTTGATCAGGACGAATGTCACGAGAGCCAAAACGAGAGCATAAAAATTGAACTCTCCGATGTGGTTCACCAAACCGGTCAGCTTCTGTATCAATCCCCCACCAATGGTGGTCGTATAGCCAAAAGCCTCCCCCGCATTAGCGAGTGCGATCGACACCCCGATTCCCACGGTAAATCCGATAATGATCGACTCTGGAACCGCCTTTGCGACCCTTCCTAGGCCCGAAATTCCCATCAACATCAGAACAACCCCGGCCAGAAGCGAAACTAGAACAAGAAATCCATGACCATAGCCCTGCATGATCCCATAAATGAGTGGAATGAAAGCCGCAGTCGGCCCGTACACCTGATACTTGGATCCGCCGAAGGTTCTTCCCACAAGGCACGCCATAGCTCCGGCGATGATACCTTGCTCCGGCCGAAGGCCCGACGCCATGGCAAAACCCATAGCCATGGGAATGGCCGTCATTGCGACAATCAAGCCGGCACTGAAGTCTCTGTAGAGCACCACCTTCCAATTGGACGAGTTAATGTCTTCAAAACGAGTATCAAAGAGGGTGAAAAAAAGTTTGAGTCGTTCGATCGAGGTTGATGGCGTCATGCGAAGGAGTCTAGCACCCGCAATTAAAACCAACCAATTGAATTCTAGAGCAAATCCAAAAAGTTCACTCTATATTCCTGACCCTTGGAGTGCGCTCTTGATCCACCGTTCCGTGGAAGACGGGAGCACACTAGAGCTTTGCTGGCAGATCGCTGGGGGCTCGAGTGGGCTGGCTAGCCTCAACTCCAGCGCCACCCGCCTGTGATTCATGCAGCCCGATAGGGGGTGGTTTTTCGATGCTCCGGGAGCGAGATTGAAGTCCCAGACCTTTCCGTTTTCACAGCCCGACAGAGTGATCAGTTCGGAGGCGTCGGATTCGAGCTTGCCCTCGGACTCCTCCCGGAATCGAGTCACTCCCACGTGGTCACTGCTGACGTCGAAGCCGATGCACTGCTCGGGGTCGACCACCATAAAAGCATGCCCCACGCCCTTTTTGTTGTAGAAGCACACCGAACCGGGGAGCACTTCAAAGTAGTGAGAAACCGACACCTCTTGTCCATGATGCCGAGGGGTCATCCTCATCGGAGTTTTGAGTTTGGACTTTTGGATGATTTCGAATTCCCGGTCCAAGGTCGGAAATGCCTTCGGTGACTGAAAGTACCGGGTGAGGAGTGCCGTGGTGAAGGATCCCTTTTTTTGGCGGACCAATTCCTTTTCGAGCTCGAGTCCGAAAGCCTGATTGTAAACGGTTTCGACCGCCTTGGTACAATCCAGGTAAGAACCTGATCCCCGCTTGCCCTGGCTGTAACGGATCTTCTTCTCTTCCACCTCTCTTAAAACCTTCATCACCTGATCGAGATCGGGATAGTGTTCCGGAGGATACCGCTCGCTCATCTTCGCCCAGACGGCGGATTTGTCGCGCACCACGGGCTCATCATCGTTGGCGTAGGCGGCATGGAGCGACACCAATAGGAACCAGAACATTCCATTAGAATAGATGATTTCAGGGGGGCCTCCAATCTGTGTCCCATTCGACCCTGAGTGCCCTCCTCAAATCTAACTCAATCGACTTGAGGCGTTTGAATCTCTCGGAATTGCCCAAAAACCTTACTTTTCACTGGAGGAATCCCCCCCCCTCCCTTAGACTCCCGAGGAACTCAACGGGAAGGGGTCAGAGATGTGCTTTTTACAAACCGTGCTGGATCGGCCGCACTACGGATTCACCAATAGCGAGGGGAGCTTCACCCGCCCGCCCCAGTCCGCCCTGTGGCGCGAATTTTCTTACCGCATGAATCCCCTCCGGGACCGTCGCAACTGGCTGACCGCGTTTGGTTGGTTCATGACCTTCTGTTTTGTACCGGTGTTCTTCCTTTTCTTCCTGAAATTCTTTTCCTGGAAGCTCTTCGGCATCGGCTTGGTTTACAGCATGGTGCTCATGGGCACCCACGGGACCGTTTATTTGCACCGCTACGGAACCCACCGCGCCTTCAAATTCAGCAATCGCTTTTGGCTCCAGATCGCTCGCAATCTCGTCATCAAAGTCATCCCCGAGGAAATCTACGTGGTCTCGCACCACGTGCACCACAAGTACTCCGAGCAGGCTTGGGATCCGTATAATGTGAACGGCGGCTGGCTCTATTGCTTTTTGTCGGACGCGAATCACCAGTCGATTGCCCGCAATCTTTCTGAGAACGATTATGCCCGCGTGGTCCGCATGGTGGAGCACACCGGCGTGAAGCCGAACACCTACGCGCAGTACCTGCGCTGGGGAAGTGTCGCGCATCCGGCCCGGACCGTGGCTCATTACCTGCTCAATTGGGCCAGTAATTTTGCCTTCTTTTACTGGATGGGCGGAATGCCACTGGCCGTAGCCATTTTCGGAATCGCAGGCGTTTGGGCCTTTGGTGTCCGGACCTTCAACTACGATGGCCATGGACGCGGCAAAGACCGCCGCCAGGACGGGATCGACTTCAACCGCAAGGACCAGTCGGTGAACCAGATTTGGCCGGGATACGTGGCCGGCGAGTGGCACAATAACCATCACCTGTATGCCAGCTCGGCTCGCTCGGGCTTCTTGCCTTACCAGTTCGATGGAGCGTTTGAAATCATCCGGCTCTGGTCGAAACTGGGCATTGTTTCGACTTATCGGGATGACCGGGCGGAATTTTTGAGCAAGTACTACCGGCCCTACACGGAGGGCACCGCCGCCCTCACTCCGGATCACGCCCTGGAGGGATGAAAATCCTATTCAGCCCCGTGACTTTTTTCTGATGTAGATGGTTTTCGAAATCTCTGAAATGACCGTCCCGGAATCATCCCGAACCTGAACGACAAACTCGGCCTGGGTTTTTCCGGCTTCTGAGACACGATCTTTCACTGAAACCAGGTCCTGCTCGGATAAGCGGAATTCGGCCGAAACCCTACCCCTGCCGGGTTTCAAGAATCGAATACTCGCAGCCTTGTCCCACACAATGTAATCGCGCCCGAGGTTCTCGATCAACATCAGCATGTAGAAGGGGTCCACCATCGAGTAAAGAGAGCCACCGAAGTGGGTCCCCACATAATTTCGGTTCCAGAAACGCAGCTTCATTTCCACCCGCACTAAGGTGAAATCATCCGAGATCTCACGGATGCGGATCCCGGCCCCAAAAAACGGCGGCCAGTAGCTCATCCATTTGAGCAGCGTGGACTTCTTAAAGCGTGGCCAGAAACGCATTGATGTCACTCGATTCGTACATCCAGTGCTCGACACCTGCATCGTCGCGGTAGCGCAGGCAGGGCACCTGATCGATCTTGCCACCCGCCATCAGCTCTTGATGGTGCGTGGGGGCTTCGTTGATCTCTTTCATCGGGATACTGACTGCACGGCGCTTCATGTGGCGCCTTACTTTCACACAAAAGGGACAAGCCTCGAGATGATACAGAGTCCAAGTGCCGGTCTTTTGGTCGAGCGCTACCTGCGCCGCAGGAGCACGGGTGACCTCGGGTGCAGGAGCGAAGAGGCGATCGAGGGTCAAAATGATAAAACCGAGTACTTTGCGGATGAGTGTCATCATGTCGAGCAAGGTATCACAGCCACGGCCCTCAGTGGATCCAAATCCTGATCCAGAATGGCTAAACCAGTTAGTGTTCAGCCGCCTTTGACCAACAAGGTGAGCTCGCCCACCAAGCGCTTCAACTCGTCAGCACCTCGCTCTAGCTCAGATGATGTTCCCGCCTCTTGCTGCGCAATCGTGGTGTTTTGGACCGTGGCAGCATTCAACTGGCTCATGGCCCGTGTGATCTCGGTCACGCCCTGGGTTTGCTGGGCGGCGGAAGCTGCAATTTGTGAAACCATTCCGTCCACCTCTTTGGTCGAATCAAGGATCTCATCGAGCAAATCATGGCACCTTTTTGCGATGTCGGTCCCGATCACCACCGATTGCTTGCCCTCCTGTACACTCCGGTTCACGTTGGTTTTTGTCTCGACTACAATCTGATCCACTCTCTGGACACTGCTATCCAGAAGGGCTGAAATCTCGGTCGCTGCACTTCCACTCATTTGGGCCAAGCTACCGATTTCTTCGGCGACTACCGCAAAACCTTTTCCATGCTCCCCTGCCCGGGCAGCTTCAACCGATGCATTGAAAGATAGAAGCTTGGTTTGAAAAACAATATCGTTGATGACTTTTGTTTTTTGGCCAATCTCCTCGATCAACTTGATGATCTCAGCGATCTTGGAGTTGCCGCTCTCCACCTCACTCACCACGACATCATTGCCCTGACTGATCACCGTCAGCGCAGACATCATTTCTTGAATCGAGGACTTGCCTTTTTCGGCGAACTCATAACTCCTGCGCGACACTTCTTTCGACTTGCTTGCATTGTCGGCTGCGGATTTCAGCATGGCCGACATCTCATCGAGAGAGGCTGCCGTCTCCTGAATCGCTGCCGCTTGTTCGGTTGCAGACTCAGACAGCCCGACACTGGAAGATGCCAGATTCTTCGATGTATTGGCCACATTCATGGCTCCGCTTGACAAAGTCTCTGCCAAACGTGTCAACCTGAATGAAATCACGCTTGAAAGCCGGAACGCCGACAGGAAAGCCACGACCACGACAATCACCAGACAGAGATAATAGGCATTCCGAATATAGAAGAATTCGGAAAGTCCTTCTTTCGACTCAAAGGGTTGTCGCACCATGACGCTCCAACCGATGGAATCGATGAACTTCGGACCTGTGACTTTTGAGAACCCGGATATATAAGATGCCCCGGCGGTGGGATCCTGGACCTTTTCAGCCCCCATGTTATTTGATATCAAGCGACTCATGCCATCGCCTGGTGACGAAAAATAGTTCAGCTTAAGCAAGCGATCCCAGTTGTACTGCGACGGATCGAGCACATCACTGGCCGGGTTGGAGGTGTACTCATACAGCAAAGTCCCATCTTTTCCGAGCAGACTGACATCCGCTGTGTTGATCCCCAGTTTCTTCAGCCCACGGAAGAGATCCTTGATTGCCGCCTCGAACCACCTAGCACCGGCACGATTGGAAATCACACCAATGACTTTTCCATTTGAATCCTTGATTGGCGCACTGAAGCTATTCCCCAGGCGACGCTCTCCGAAAACCTCCGAGGTAAATGGGTCAATGAGAGCGTCTTCGAAGTAGGTGCCTGAGAATCCCTTCTGACTGTCTGAAGTCAACTCACCACTCAAGACTTTCTTGAACCAAACTTCACTCGAGAAGTTCTTTTTGTACAAAGGGTCGACATTCAACGCCTTCCCATCCGGCCCCTTTGAGTTCACGGCGACCAATCTGCCGTTTCTATCGACAATCAGGATCAGGTCATAGATCCCGTAAAGAGCGGAAAAGGCGTTCAAGGTATCGATAATAACTTGCCTGCTCGGGGATTGAATCGCCGGCGAAATCGAGAACGTCTGAACGTCGCCATACCGTTCGTAGAATTGGGCACCGATGGCATCCCCAAGACTGATGGCATGTGACTCAAAAGACTGAAACTGCTGCTTTTGAATCTTCCTGGAAACGAAATTCATGATGCCAAAACTCATGCCCCCCAGCACCAACGTCACTGACAGAACCAGAACCACGATTTTTTGCTTCAGACTGAGGGAGATTTTGCTCATATTCTATTCCATTGATTTGTTAACTGAAACCGAGTGCTCACATGGTGTACAACATGCCGAGGACGGCCGTTGGCTGGCTTGATGAAGTCCCGGTTCTGGTGATGAATCGTGTCGGTGATGTCGACTGATCCATCCTGAATTCGAGTCGGACCTCGAACCCCTCGGACACCAGGTAGGAATTGGTCAATGTGTAGGTAGAATGCGTTTGATTCCCGCCTCCCAGGGCATAGCCGACCGGATCGCGAAAAAACTCTACGCGAGGGCTGAGGTAAAACGTCGGGGAAGTCTGCCATTTCAGGCCTACCTGGGCACCATACCAAATCGCATCTGGCCCACTGACTTGCTGTTCAAAGCCATAGAGAAAGTCCGAAGCAACAGAAAGCGTCGGGTTGATGGTGTAACTCAGGTTGGTCTCATGAAGGGTTTTCCACTGCTGATTGTTACTGGGTTGTTCAGGCCCCGTAATGGCATTGTAGATCCAGGTGAATCTCTCATTCGGAACCCACTTCAGCTGGAGTCCATAGGTCGGTACGAAGTTGGTGTCATTGACAGTACCCCAACCATTATACAGATAGGTTCCTAGGCTCAATTGGTTTGGAATCAACGAATATCCCACATGAACGCCCGTGTGCCAGAAAGGACCCCCGAAACTGAACAAAGTGGAACGGGAGTAGTTCCAGTTGTCTTTGGACTTCATGAGTTCAAGACCGACATGGGTCGGGAGTTTTCCGATCTCAAATAGCCATCTGGGCGCCTTTGCCGGCGTGTAGGTGAGAATCGCCTGTCCGATATGCTTGGTCAACTCATTGGCCGCACCGAACGCGGGGCCTCCTGATGGGGTGAGCTGAATCGGCTGGACATTCATGTCGGCAAAGTTTCCGAAATCGAGATCCAGCAGGAAGGAGGTTTCTTTTCTGACATGTTTGATCGTTAGCTCTGCGAGTTGGAGGCTGACTTGGTTTGCGTATAGATCATAATACCTGAGGTTGTTTTGCATCCCGGAAAGTCCGGTGCCCGGATTGTTGAAGTTGACACCCGCATAGATATCGAGATGTCCCTGAAAGGTGATGGCAGAGGAGATCGTTTGCTCCGATGGCTGAGCCGACCGATCGGCCTCTGTGGCCGGAACCAAAAGAGTTGCAGCAGGGGGTGGCGTTCTTTCATTCGCCGTTTTTTGCATGGTTTTCTCACTTCGCCGGTGAGGAATTCTCTGCTCGTTTTCTATCTGCCACGTGGTTTGCCATGCCTCCGTTCCTGACTTCAGTGTCACTCGATAATCCCGCACTTTTCCACGAACACTCAAGATAGCTGAATCCTTATTGCAGCGCTCAACCTGTACATTCAACAGAGCGTCGTTACACGATTCGATGTCGACTTGAAACGATGCTGACTTGCAAGAGTCATCGAGGACTTGGACTTTCAGGCAAGGCGAAGACTTTGCAGCCAAAGAATCATTTTGGAAGGCGCAAAGGGCCAGACAAGCAGGAGCATGAAGTTTTTGATCATGACCTTATGTTCAGTCAAATCGCCGGTTGATTCAACCGAGATTGCACCGGAATCCTAAATGGTTGCGACTTAATGCGAACAGATCCTTGACATGACTTATTTTTGACGGGCCTTCGATTCTGTCAGTATTCCCTACCCTGGGTTCTCCAGATTTCATGAACCTCGCTCCAGAGCGGTAACACCCTGGTGACATATCCTAGAGTCTTACCGGTAGCGATTTTCCTGAAAACCCGAATCGCCTGTTTGTGAGGACCACTGTAAACAAAGCGCCTCATGTGCGCTTCGCTCTCCCAAGCTGTCAAAGTGTGCTGAATGCCGTTGACTCTCTTTACCGAAACATGGAGGACACCCGGTGCCGACTCGGCCTGAACCTTAGAGGGAATCGCGTGCCGGATGAAACTCAAGAATCCGAGTAAGCCCTTGGCTCTCAGACCGGTGATGGACACATAAAACTCACGTTCGCCCTGACTCCAACCGCTAGGTAGTCGTTGATCCATTTCTGGAGCTTAGCACACTCGCACTTCATGCCGGAAAGTATTTAAATGATAGGCCATGAACAAGGAACGATTGATCCGAATGGCTTGGGAAGATCGCACCCCCTTTGATGCCATACTCGAACAGTTCGGACTGAACGAGACTGAGACCATTGCCTTCATGAGGAGAGAACTTCGACCCCGGAGATTCGCCGCTTGGCGCAAGCGCGTTCGCGAACACGGGAGCCTGAAGAACCGTGAGGCACGAGGATTCAAGATCGGTGTTTTCAAGTCGAGAATGCAACGGATGGATGGGTCGATCAAGGGGTAGCGCTGGCGCCCAACTCTCCCCGTCTCTCCGCCACTTTACCCCGCAAGTCTTTTGCAATCCGGAGCCTGGGGCACGGAGTTCGACGACTCAGTTCCCCCGGAGGAGAACGCCGTGACCACGGATCCGGAATTGAAATGTGAGGTTGGGGGTAAAGTGGCGGAGAGAACGCTAAAGTTGGCGAACACCCTGCCGTGGTTATATTCGAGCTAGAAGTTTATCCTGAACCCAAAATCCTTTCCACTAATGAATTGAAAGACCTATTGAGGCTTTACGGCTCAGTGCGAGCCGTTGCAGAAGAGACTGGGTGCAGTATTAGCTTTATTTGTGACAAAACTAAAATCAAATCTAGGAAGTGGACCGCGCCCAGATTTAAAGGGGAGCTTGAGTTTGCTCTATTTAAGTATAGTTCTAATATGGATGCAAAAACTTTGAAGAATAAACTGCGCCAGCGAATCCTATTACATTTATCCCAAGGATACGCTTTAGGTAATATGACTTTTGGGCATGTGAATACCATAGTCGGGTACAGGTGGAACCCTAAAAGTAGTAGTTGCGAATTTAAGATACGCGAGTCCCAAATTGCTTCATCGGTTTGGACATCTGAAAACAAAATTCTTCAAAATATGAAGGGTCTTGTCGAAGTCAGATAAGTTTATTCTATTTCATAAAAAAATCTTACTAACATTAATTGCCTTGGAGAGAAAACCACACTTTGTTTCTTTTTGGCGGAAATTTTTGCTCCTTTTTTGACAAATTGACTCTTTATTAAAGATTCTTTAAAATGTTGCTGTGTCTTAGTGAACTGATTAATTATAAAAACAGGGTACAGTTTTGATTACAATTTTACTTTTTAAATTTTTAATTATTGTTAATTTTGCAAACGCCGGAACCTTCAAAGTGGGTTATCTCTCCGGATCAACAATCTCTAACTTTGGTCTAGGCACAGTTGAGGCAACGTCTAAAAATTCTATTAGTGGTTATGAGCTCGGCTTTGAACACCTTTTCAAAAACGCTTTCTTTATTTCAACCAATTGGCAAAGTTTAAATCTTGATTTTAACGAAGGTTCCCCTGCGAGTGAAACTGCCTTTGATTTAATATTTGGCAAACAGTTCGGATCTTTGGAGAATTCATTTTCTTTCATGGCCGGAGGATCGTCTCAAAAAAGAATGGCAGGATATCTTAATGGAACAGTTGTGGAGTTTAAGGAAATTAATTCGGTAGAAGCTGTTTTGGGTTCGCGGATTAATTCTCGATTTTTATCTTATGACTTTCGTTACTACCATTATCCTGGCGCTAAGATTGAGGGGCTTGATATGCCTGGTAAAATGATAACTCACCGAGTGTCTCTGGATCTTGGTAAAAAAGCATTTAAATACGGTGCCTATTATCTTACGCAAAAATTTAATTACTCTGGAGACTACGTTAGTTGGCGCCATCAAGATTTTTGGGGTATATATTTAGGTTGGAAGTTTTTGTAAGATCTTTACGGCTTTAAGTTTAAGAACTTAGTCATCGCGTTCATTCAATTCAATGATTTGTTCTATGGGACGACCATTAATCTGGTAACTCAACTTAAGAGCAATCGGTGGACCGCGCTCCGAACCTTGGACAGTTTAACCTGAGTTTTGTGTAGGGCTGGACTCCGGTTTTTGTTTCGTGAACCTTAACTCAAATTCCTCTGGCGTCAAGTAGCCAATGGCCGAGTGGATTCGTTTTCGGTTGTAAATCTCATCAATAAAGCGCGGCAACCGATTCACCACGTCTTCATAGGTCTCGTACTCAGAGAGGTAAATCTCCTCGTATTTCAATATTTTCATAAAGCTTTCGGCCCACGCATTATCGTAGGGGTTCCCTTTCCGCGACATCGATACTCGGAATTTCCATTCGTCTAAAATCTCGATGTACTCCTTCGAGCAGTATTGTACTCCTTGGTCAGAGTGATGAATGCAGTCTGGACCTGGCTTCCGATTCTGTATCGCCATCTTCAGTGCAGTTACTGCGAGTTCCGCATTGATCCGCTTGCTAATCGCCCAGCCAACGACTTTTCGGGAGAATAAATCCAAGATAATGGCGACGAAGATAAACCCCGTTAAAATCCGAACGTAGGTGATATCAGAGACCCACACCTCATTCATGTTCGTTATCCTTAAGGCAGGCATCAGGAGCTTCGGATATTTTTTTAGCTTGTGGGTCGAGTCTGTCGTCTTGATCCACTTGCGAACCTGAGTTGCAAATAATCCGAATTTACGCTGAATTCTGCTTATTTTCTTCTCGTTGATCACAACACCCCGCCGCTTAAGCTCTTGGTGCCGCTTGCGATACCCATAAATCGGAAAGTCGATGTGAACATGATCAATCAAATCTTTGACCATAGCGTCCGCCTCTTCACGCAACTTCGCCTTAGGCTCTTGCTTGAGCCGGTAGTAATACGTGCTTTTTGCGAGGCCCATTATTTTACATTTGTCCGATATTGATCGATGTTCAGGCCCGTGATCACGACAGTATCTTGTTTTTTCAGCCGACGAGAGTGGTCGTCCAACTTTTTTAAAAACTCGCGATCCGCGTGCGCCTCAGCGAGCAACACTTTGTAACGTTCGAGTTCTTTCTCAAGTTCTCGCTCCCGTTTAGACGGCTTGTCAGCCAGCGTCCCGGTACGGAACTTGTCCCGCCACTGGTTGATGAGGTTTGGCGACAGCTCATGTTTCCGGGCGGCAGCAGAGAGGCTTATGTTGCCCGACTCCACCTCCTGGACCACCTGCTTCTTAAAGCTCAGCTCAAATTTACGTTTTCTTTTTCTTACTTCACTCATAGGACTACAGCTCCTAAACACCTTT
>CAMCGZ010000011.1 GCA_945874535.1 Bdellovibrio sp. ZAP7 | reverse complement strand
GGATCGATCAGGATACCTCCCTGGTAAAGGCTCTCCAATCCGGATTTGCGCCGGAGATGGAATTCCTTCACTTGCCCGAGCTCACCCTGGACGGGGTTCACCTGATGGACTGGGCTTCGATCCACCTCCTTCTGATGGAACTCAAGGGGCCCGGGGGCTGTCTGGTCGAGCTCTTGCCCCACATTCGCGCCAAAAAAAGCGATCTGCCCGTATTGATATTGACCGGTCACGCCAACAAAGAGGATTGCATCCTGGCGCTCAATTCAGGCGTGAACGGACTTCTCGAAAAACCGGCCACAGCCCAGCAAATTCAAGAAAAGATCTCGGCACTCATGAAGCTGGACGGGGAGCTTCCCCTCAACCGTGAAAGAAAGGCTGTCTATTCCAGTGGCAAGTGGGTGGACCTCACCTCTACCGAGTACCGGATCCTCGAAAGCCTGAAGACCGCCCGCCGCCGACTCACCCGGGCCGAGCTCCAGGCCGCGGTATGGCCCGATTCGAATATTTCAGAGAACAACCTCGACACCCACCTCACCAACCTTAAAAAGAAAATTCCCGAGCTGAATCAATATCTTAATGTCAAAAGAGGCCTGGGCTACTTCCTCACCATCCGCAAATTCTGACTCTACGACAAATTCCTGACAAATAGTCCTCAAGGTTTTCCAATACCTGACCGATATGGTCCTGTGTGGGGATTTTGACAGAGTAAATCAGTCAAGAAACCCGCCTGATGGCGTACAGCAAACCTATCAGCAACTAATAACCGTTCCCGCAAGGGAACACCCTGACCTATTGAGGAGGATCTATGGGTTTACGCATTAATACCAACGTACAATCACTGGCGGCTCAGCGAAATCTGGGCGTGGCCAGTTCCAAGCAACAAGCCAGCCTGGAGAAGGTAGCTTCGGGAACTCGGATTGCAAAAGCCGCTGACGACTCGGCAGGCTTGGCGATTTCCGAAAAAATGAAAGCGGACATCCGCTCTTTGCGCCAAGACAACCGCAACGCCAACGATGGGATCTCCCTCGTTCAAGTGGCGGAAGGTGGCATGGCAGAAATCGGGAACATCCTGACCCGTTTCCGCGAACTGTCCATCCAGGCAGCGTCGGACACCATCGGTGATAAAGAGCGCGGCTTCATCAATAAAGAGATGACCCAGCTTCGCTCGGAAATCGACCGGATCTCGCAAACCACCGAGTTCAACGGTGCCAAGTTGCTTTCTGGTCAAGGTGAGAAGCTCGAGATCCAAGTGGGTCTCAACAACTCTCCCGAGCACGACCGGTTCGTGTATGACGTCGCCAAGCTCAACGTCTCTGCAGACGCTCTCGGCGTAGCGGACGTCAACACTGAAACCAAGGAAGCCGCTCAGGCTAACCTGGAGAAGATCGATAGCGCCATCAAGACTCTTTCCGAAAACCGTTCGGAAGTGGGCGCTCTCCAGAACCGCTTTGCTGCAACCATCAGCAACCTCAACATCTATGAGGAAAATCTCTCGGCCGCAAGAAGCCGCATCTACGATGTGGACATCGCTTCGGAGACTTCGGAACTCACCAAGTCGAATATCCTCTCCCAAGCAGGCACTTCGGTCCTCAGTCAAGCCAACAACAACGCAATGAGCGCTCTGAAGCTCTTAGGATGATTTCATCCTGACGGCAGGCCCGGGGAGGGATCACCCCCTCCTCGGGCCACTGTTGTTTGCTCTCGTTCATTCTCTAGAACAGGAAAGTCGTTGATCATTCGACTTTAACTGTTTGTTTTTATTGAAATTAAAAAAACCTACTTCATTGCTCAACTTTTTTGATGCATCAAGACAAAAAGTTTTCTAAACTATTTCTTGAGGGCGTCAAAAAAGTCTCGGTTCTTAAAGGGGGACCGGGCACGCATAACGGGCACAGCGTGGACGAAAGGGCAATGAAGTATGGGACTTCGTATTGGAACCAATATCGCCTCGATGGCGGCTCAAAGGCACTTGTCTCGCACAAGTAACGATGAAGCCAAAGTCTTTAGCCGGCTCGCTTCCGGTAACCGGATCACCTCAGCAGGCGACGACGCCGCGGGTTTATCCATTTCTGAGAACTTGCACGCTCAGGTCCGCTCGCTGAAGCAGGCAGAGCGGAACGCTAACGACGGTATTTCGTTCGTGCAAGTGGCAGAGGGTGGCCTCTCCGAGATCGGGAACATTCTCACCCGGCTCCGAGAACTTTCCATCCAGGCATCTTCTGACACGATCGGAGATCGCGAGCGTGGATTCATCGACAAAGAATATCAAAGCCTGAAGGCTGAAATCGATCGGATCGCAAACGTGACAAACTTCAACGGAACCCCACTCCTGAACGGTGAAGCCAATAAGGATGCGCTCGAGTTTCAAGTCGGGGCCAGAAACAATGAGGCAGACCGGATTCAGTTCTCAGTCAAAGATTACGATGTCAGGGTGGATCGACTCGGAATTTCGGGAGTCAATGCTGAATCCATCGATTCGGCGAGGGACTCGATCGATAAACTCGACGAAGCCATCGCTTCGGTGACGGGGGCCCGCGCTGGCCTCGGAGCCATGCAGAACAAATTGGTCTCCACGACCAACACTCTGGCCATTGCAAAAGAGAACCTCGCAAACGCACGGTCTCGAATTGCAGATGCCGACATCGCCGAAGAGGCGACCATGATGGCGCAAAAGCAGATCCTCCGGCAAGCCGGGGTCTCGGTGCTGGCCCAAGCCAACTCCGCCCCTCATATGGCGCTCAAGCTCCTCTGAGGATGGAAAGCCCCACTGCCTGACCCTTTCGTCGATCTGAGGTGGACCGTCCGGAACCGGATCTGAGCCGGAACCGGGCGGTCCTCACTCCACGATCTTATCGGTATTCTTGTCCGGGACGAAACGGAACCACTTGTCCTCGATCTTACCAACCAACTTCAACTCTTCCAACTTGATGGAGGTGCGATTCCCACTGGAGTGAATCAACTCTACCTGGTGAATGGTTCTCTTGATGGGATCGATTTGAATCTCGGCACTTTGAACATCTCCTGCGGTTCCGGTCTTTGGCCGGAGCAGGAATCTGCCTCTCATACGATCTTCGATCGAGACCGCGCCATTGCCGAAATCAAAACTCCCGCTTAACAAAGAATTCAGGAATCGGGTCTGAACTTGGGCGGTTTTTTTGATGATCACTTGCCCCCGCTCTGTCGGATCGAAAGGCGGGGTGTAAAACCAGAAGGTTTGTCCGTCACTGACCAGGATATTCGGATCCGGCTCGAGAGTCTCCCAGCGGAGCTTGTTCGGGCGCTTGATCCAGATCCGGCCTTTGGCTTTCTTGACCTGCCGGGTGGCCTTGACGTCCGTCTCCTGACTGAATCTTGCCTCGATGCCCGCCACTTTTTGATACTGCGCCTGAACTTCACCCAGAAGCGGTGGCAGCTGAACTGCCGCCCCGGCCGGAACCGGGGCGAACCAGATCAAAATCTTGAGACAGAACTCACTGAAGCTGGATCGAGACCATGCGAGAAACACCCGGCTCCTCCATCGTGACACCATAAAGCGTATCATTGAGTTCCATGGTCTTCTTGTTGTGAGTCACCAGGATGAACTGGGACTTGGCCGACATCTCCCGCACCAGAGCATTGAACTTGCCGATATTGGCATCGTCGAGAGGTGCATCGACCTCGTCGAGAATACAGAAGGGAGAAGGCTTGACCATGAAGATCGCAAAAATCAAAGACAATGCCGTGAGGGCTTTTTCACCGCCCGAGAGCAAGGTCATGTTCGAGATCTTCTTACCGGGTGGCTGAGCGAGAATATCCACACCGGCATCCATGATGTCATTGGAACCCTCTGGATAAACCAAAGAGAGCTGGGCCTGACCACCCCCGAAGATGATCGGGAAGAGCTTTTCGAATCGAACCGATATGGCCTCGAAAGCCTTACGGAAACGCTCTTCAGAGGTCTTGTTGATGTGCTCAATGGCTTCGTTCAGATTCTGCATCGAAGCTTCGAGGTCCATTTTCTCCTTGAAGAGATGCTCGTGACGCCCCTGCATTTCTTCGTACTCTTCGACGGCCATCGTATTCACTTCACCGAGGCGACGGATTTTCTCGCGCAATTCCTCGACTTCCGTCTGAAGGACACGCTCATCCTCTTCCGACATCTCGATCGTGACCACGGGATCAGTCATCTCTTCCTGGATATCGAGCCCCTGCGGCTCTTCGAGACAACCCACTCCGTACTTTTCTTCCATGTTGGCCTTCAGGTGGTTGATCTCGGACTGGATACGCTCAAGATCGATCGCCATTTGGTTCACGGTACGGGTTTTTTCCTCGCCCATCTTATGCAGGCCACGGATCTTTTCCATGCCGGTGCTGACCAATTCATTGGATTGCTCGAGGCGATCGCGCAGAGCAGACAGCTCCTCACGCTTCTCGGAAAGGGAGCGGGTCAGGACTTCGATCGCGTCCTGATGCTCACTGTCTCCCTCTGAATACTGGAACCGGTCGGACTGGAAGGATTCGAGGAGGTGATCGACCTCTCCCAACCTGCGCTCACGGTCGGACAGGTAACGCTGATCGGTTTCAAGCTCTTTCTTGAGAGAGTTCTTGCGCTCGCGCTCGCCGGCTTCACGGATACGGATGGTTTGAAGCTCCTGCTCGGCATTCTGTAGCTCTTCATCCTTGGCCGCAAGGAGTGCCTCGTGTTCACCGATCCACGACTCGATGGATGCTCGGGTATCGGCGATGGTTACCAAGGAATCTTCGATCGATACAATCTCTTCGCGCGAAGAGGCGAGCTGGGAATCGAGCTGATCGCGTTCACCCTGGAACCGCGAGGTCGAACGCTCCATCTCTCCAAGCTTGCGCTCGAGTTGGGCACACTCTTTTTCAAGGGAGCCCACTTCGATTTCAAGATCGCTTTTTTCTTGAGAGAGCTCCTGGATCGCCACTTCAAAAACATCGAGATTCTGCTGAAGAGCCGAAAGAGCTGCCTCGACGTGGTTCAGTGCAGACTCGGCCTGCTCGGCTTCAATCTTCAGTTCCTGGATGGTGCGCTTGCGCGACAGCACAGAAGCAGCTTGCTCACTCTCGGCATTTCCACCGAAGAGCACACCTTGAGTGGAATCAAACCAGATGCCGTTCCGGGTCACAAAACTGATCCCGGCGGACTGATAGGTCTGGATGTCCCCGAGTGCCGGGACTTCCTCGAGCAACTCGACCGACATCACGAGGGACTCAAGGAGCTGGTGAATCGCGCCCACGGTTTCAGGCTGCGCCCCTTCAGGAGAGGTCAGACGGATGTATTGACGAAGAGGGTTGTATGCGGCCTTCTCAATGGCCTCGACTTTGGGAACGGAAACCTGAATCGCCGCACTTCCCGCATCGTGCTCACGCAAGAAGTGAAGCGCCGAAAAAGCAGCGTCCGCATCCTGTGCGTAAAGGCGATCGAAGGCATGCCCCAGCACCGCCTGAATGGCGATCTCGTACCCGGAATCGACTTCGAGATAATCCGACAGAACCGAAAAGGCTTTCCCAGACTCACGAGCCCATTCGAGAAGTTTTTTCGGGCCGTTGGCCATTCCCTCGCGGGCGCGCTCGAGCTCTTCGAGACTCTTCAGACGCGAGGTGACCGAAGCGAGCACCTTCAGGGCCTGATCGCGCTCCTGACGCGTCGATTTGATCTTGGACTCGAGGCCTCGAAGCTCGTCGCGCTTTTGATCGAGCGCTTCACGAGCAGCGGCTCTTGAGCCCTGTTTTTCTTCGAGTGTCACCGACAAGGTTTCAAACTCGGTACGGCGCTCGGCCAGCTCGAGGAGCAGCTCGCTGTTCTGGGAGTTGAGACGCTCCAATTGGGCCTCAGAACCCTGGATCCGCTCCTGAAGTGCGGCGATCCGTGAGTAACTTTGCGAGGACTTCTGGGTCAACTCCACGAACTCGCGTCGCTTCATCTCGGCCTGACGCTTGTCTTCCGAGTGCGACTGACGGAGAGTCACCACGCGCGAAGCGAGATCTTCCGCCTCATTGGCGATGTTCTCGAACCGGGCATCCAAACCCTCGTACTCTTCCTGCTTCAGGCTCACCGACTCGCGAAGACGGTTGAGATCTTCATCAATCTGGCCTTTTTCGGCTCCAAGCTGCACCAATTGGCGATTCAAGTCTTCCTGACGCCTGCGCGAGAGGTCGAGGGCGCTCTGGTGCTGAGTGAGCTCATTGGAGGCACGCTCCACCTCGGCCTGCAGTTGTTCCACCACCTTGGAGTCGGTGAGCTGGAGAGTCCTGTGAGACTCGAGATCGAGCTCGCACTGTGAAAGTTCCGCACGCATTCCGGCGAGCAAGTGCTCAAGCCCGGTCCGATCCTGTTCGATCTTGTTCGATTGACGATTCAGAACCTGGTAACGGCGACGGCCCCAGGTGGTTTCTTTCTCGAGAAGCTCCGAACGATACTCTTTGTATTTCCGGGCCTTCTGCGCCTGGCGCTCGAGACTGGCCAAAGAACGGTCGATTTCGGCCAAAACGTCATTGATCCGTTGGAGATTCTGATTGGCTCCTTCGAGCTTTCTCAGAGATTCTTTTTTACGCTGCTTGTACTTGGCGATTCCGGCAGCATCTTCAATGAGCAAACGACGGTCTTCGGGCTTGGAATTGACCACTTTCCCGATCTGACCCTGCTCGATCACGGAATAGCCTTTTGCACCGACACCGGTGTCGAGGAACAATTCCTGGATGTCTTTCAGGCGTGCTGGCACTCCATTGATGAAATACTCGCCCTCACCGGTGCGGTACACGCGACGGGTGACCGAGATTTCTTTGGACTTGATCCCCGCCTTGGCCTTCGCATTGGTTTCGACGGCATCAGAATCGAAGTCTTCCGCAAGAGATGCTCCCATCGGAGCACTCTCGGTATCGAGGTACTCTTGCTCCATCACCAGTGTCGCCTCAGCCAGGCCGAGGGGCTGATACTTCGAGCTCCCCTTGAAAATGATGTCGTCAGAACCGCTGGAACGGATGTGCTTGTAGGACTGCTCTCCCATCACCCAGAAGAAGGCGTCGACAATGTTGGATTTTCCAGATCCATTCGGACCGACGATTCCGGTGATCGGACGGTCGAAATAAATGACCGTTTTGTCTTTGAACGATTTGAACCCTTGAATTTCCAGGCGCTTGATTTTCATGATGCAGTCCCCCACTGGTGCTAAAAAAATGACACCCTATCCGAGGGAAGTTTTCCCTTAAATAAAGGGAAAAGGCAAGCGCTGCTCTTGGGAATTCCGTTCAGCGTCAAAAATCGTGATTTCAAATACTTAGCTGTGACCGGAAAACAAAAAAAGGGCCCGGACATCGGTCCGGGCCCTTAGAGTCATCACGACTACTATACTGGGGGGTTGGGGTGGATCATCGCCTGTTGTTTATTCTGTCGGCTCCCTACCCTTGGAGTCCCCCTTTAACGGCTATTCAGTTTTTCGATCTTGAGCCGCAGCTATCTGACCTGGCCAGGCCTGACACGGCGGTTCATGAGGTCTACCGACGCCTGGTAGCTCACTCATGCGGTCACTAGCGTGGAGGCCCCACGCAGTGGACCTCTTCCTTTTCGTCCTTCGCGTATTGAGACAGCTTTTGTGCTGCTTTTTCTCGCATACGTCCTCCGTGAAATCAGAATCACATGGTCGACCTCTTTGGTCAACTATTATTTCAAAGAAATCGCTTTATTTTTTTACTCAGTAATTCCAATATTTTAGCATGAAAACCCTGTCCGTCGTCCTGCCGGCCTACAATGAAGCCGCTCGACTGCCCCGCACCTTCGAACTCCTTCGGCAAGCCCAGGGGGCACAGGTGTTTTCAGGAGTGGAGTTGAAGGAGATTCTCATCATCGATGATGGATCGGGAGACTCCACCGCAGCCATTTCCGAGAAAGCCCGAGAGCGCTTGCCCGAGATCCGAGTCGTGCGAGTCAGCCCCAATCAAGGCAAAGGGAATGCGATTCATGTCGGACTCCGCGAAGCGCAGAGCGAATGGTGCCTCATCGCGGATGCCGACTCCGCCACCCCGTGGGACCAATTCATCAAACTGAGGGATGCCTGTTTCCGTAGCGAAGAGATCTTGTGCGAGATTGCCATGGGTTCCCGCGATCTACCAGAGAGCCACCGCGCGGTACGGCAATCGAGCCTGAGAGAGAATCTCGGCAGACTGTTCAATCTGGCAGTGCGACTGGTGACTGGACTTCCCTTCAAAGACACCCAATGCGGCTTCAAACTCCTGCACCGCCCGAGCCTTGTCCGGTTTTTGCCTCTCCTCAAAGTCCGGCGCTTTGCTTGGGACGTGGAGCTCCTACTGTTTGCAGTGAAGGCGCGCTTGCGCATCCGGGAGATTCCGGTCGATTGGGAGCACCAAGAGGGAAGCCGGATCAGTCCCCTGAAAGACGGTATCGAAATGTTTCTTCGGGTTCTCCAAATGAGGTTCCGGGTGCTCCTGACCCGGATTCCCGATGCCCGGTAATCTGAACGCAGGCAAGGCGGCCCTGCTGATCACAGGAGCAATGTGGGCCTGGATTCTCACCCACACGCCTACCTTCGATTTTGATGAATCTCTCTACCGGAGCGTGGCGTCCGCGATGAAATTATCCGGAAATCCCTGGATTCTGGAATGGGACGGAAAACCCCTCTACCATAAACCTCCCGTATTGTACTGGCTGATGGTGGCCGTGAGCCGGATCATCGACGGTGCCGGAACCTTGATCAGCGCCTCCGCGGCACGACTCCCCTCCCTTCTTTCGAGTATCGGGATTTTGTGGTGGCTGCACCGCTCAGGGGGAATGAATGCGGCTCTCGCGTTTCTATGCGGGTTTTTTCCGGTGCTCACGGGCTTAGCTGTGATTTTTGATCCCTTGCAATCCTTGATGCTCCTTCCTGCGTTGATCTTGCCGGCACGCTGGTTCGAAGAGGATCGCAGCCCCAGTTGGAAAGAAGGCTTGATCGTGGCGGTCTCGATGGCCCTTAGCTCGGCAACCAAAGGATTGAACGGTCTCCTGATCCCCACCGGTGCCCTAGGGTTTCATCTTTTGTTTCATGCGAAGCGATGGGGTATCAGAAAAGGGCTCGCCGGGGGTTTCAAGATGCTCGGTCGGGTGATCCTGCCGGGCATGGCTCTCACCGCACTGGCTTACCTCTTCTACGATTGGATGCTCGGACGCGAATTTACGCGGGAGTTTTTGTGGGTCCAACATTTCGACCGCAGCCGGAACCCCATGGAGGCCCATGGGGGGAGCCCCGTTTATCACTTCGCGATTCTGTTCTTCGGAGGAGGCTTTTTAACCCCCTTGCTCGGCTACCAATGGCTCCGGAAAAAACCGGACCTGTTGCGCTTGGGCTATCCGCTCACCTTCGCCCTGACCTGCGTCCTGCTCTTCACCCTTTCAGCGACCAAACTCCCCCATTATACTTGGCCGGCCTGGGCGGCACTGGCCCTGTTCACCGCCAAACTGGTGAGCCTTCCCGAAAACGATTCCTCCCGGAACCTGCCTGACCGGCGAATCGGTTTTTTGTTATCCGCTCCGGTTTTCCTCATCGGCACTCTCGCACTTCTGCTTTCGATCGCGCCGGGGTTGTTTCTTCAGAGCCTCCCCGACAGCCCCCAAGGAAGGACCTGGATCGGAAGTGTCTTTCCACTCGATTGGCCACAACGGATGGCCTTTCTGATCACCGCCCTGTCTTGCTTTTCATTTCAGACCCTGAGACGAACCATGACCCGGAGTCCGGGTAAAACAGCGTTGGCGGCGATCCTCGCTTACAGCGGAGTGGCTTACGCACTCGTCCCCATTGCGGATCGCCTGATGGTGAAGCCCTTTTATGATGTGACCCAGACGATCCGGAGCAAAAACCCACCCCGGGATACTTGCATCCAGTACTCGGGCCCTCTTTCTGCCACGCTGAGCCTCGCCTTGGCTCCGGAATTCGCTCAAAACCGCTGCGAAAACCGTCCGGCACGATTCCGGATCACCCCGGTCTGGAGAGAAACAGAGTGCGTTCGGGAGGGTTATCGTCTGATCGAGCGCAACCCGACCTTGCTATTGTGTGAATCGCCCTGAAACAGGAGAAGCCATGTCGAAAATGAAAGCTCGCTACCTCGGAACCTTGCGCTGTGAAACCGATCATGCGGATTCGGGAACCCGGGTCCTGACCGATGCACCGAAAGACAATCAGGGACAGGGATCACAATTCTCTCCCACCGACCTGCTTTGTACGAGCCTAGCCACCTGCAAGCTCACCATCATGGGCATCAAGGCCAAGGCTCTGGGGGTCGATCTGAACGGAGTCGGCGTGGGGATCACCAAAATCATGAGCGCCGCACCTCCCCGGAGAGTCGCAGAGATCATTCTTGAGTTTGATTGGAACGGACTCGAGACCCGCATCACACCGGAGCAAATGGAGTCACTGAAGCGCTCCGCCCTGGCATGCCCAGTGGCACTCTCTCTTCACCCCGAAGTAAAAAAGACTCTTCACTGGTAACAAAGAGAAAGCCCCGTCACCTGATGGAGGCACGGGGCTTTCGAGTAGAATGTTTTTGAATGTGATGGTTCAGCCGAAATCGCGATCCATCACGGTCTTGCGACCGTCACGGCGGGCGGCTTCCACTGCTTGGTCGCAGAGTTCCCGAATTTTGTCCGAGAGAACATCCACCACCGCAGCGGAAGTATTCATTCCGGATTTGGCCCGGATGTAATTCTTCAGTTTAGACGCGACAATCAACACTTCTTTTTCAGGAGTACCTTCGGTCATGGTTCATGCCCTTTCCTTTTTTGAGAAACACTAGAGTCGAGGATTCGGAGGGATCTTTCAATGGAAAAAAGAATGGGCCCGATCCCAGGGGGGGAGATCGGACCCGAAAAAGCGTGCCTTTTGAGGGGGTTAGGGGGATTCGGCCGCTTCTGCTTCCTACATAAAGCAAGCGACATGCCAAGGCTAACGCGAAGCAAAAAGCCTTTGATTTCGGGTGCACTGAGGCTGCAACCCGCTCCCAGTACCACCCCGGAACTGTCTAAGTTTCAGACAAGCGTCAAGCCGACTCCGACTCCGGCGTCTCGACCACTCCGGTTCGCTTCGAGATCGTCACACAGTTCCGGCCACCGCGCTTGCAATCGTACAGGGCATCATCCGTGAGGGTGAAGAGGGTGCGAGGATCGTTGGAGTTGAGTCCCGTTTGGGCGAGTCCGATCGATACCGTGACCTTGAGCTGCTTGCCCTCGAACTCGAACTGATGCGCCTCCACCTGTTGGCGGAAGGCTTCAAACACGAGCAAGGCCTCTTCCACAGGCGTGTTCTGGAGGATCATGCAAAACTCCTCGCCACCGTAACGGTAGGCAATGTCCTCATGGCCCTCGCGCCTGCAGGCCGCGAACAATTGCCCCACGGTACGGAGAACATGGTCGCCCGCCTTGTGGCCGTAGGCATCGTTGAACTTCTTGAAATGATCAATATCGAGGACTGCGAGAGTCAGGGGACGGTTTTCGAGAACCGCCTTCCCCACCAATTCATAATAGGACTCTTCGAAATACCGGGCATTGTTCAGTCCGGTCAGGCGATCGGTGATCGAAGCGGCGTACAATCTCGATTTGTGAATACTCACTGCGGATTGGTCGGCAATCCCCTGCAGGAGACTCAGGTCTTCGCGAGTGAAGCGCCCGAGAATGTCGAGCACGGGTTTTCCATCTTTACCGATGTGCACCTTATTAGAGAAGTTAAGAACCCCCTCGAGCTGGCCTCCGTTCAATACCGGCACAGAGCAAATGCAGTGGGTTTCGAAATCTCCGATCTGGTCAATCTCGTCCTTGTTGTTCAGAACCAATGACTTCCGGGTCTGAGCCGCCTTCCCTGCCGCACCCTCACCGAGCTCGAAATGCTTCGTTCCGAGCTTGCCGGAGTTGATGTCATCCAGAATTGCCTCGTCGATGTGCCCCCAAGCGACGGCGATCTCGAGCTTTCCGGTATTGCGGTTGAGCAACATGAGATTGCCCTTTTGCGCACGGACTGCTTTGACCGCGTCACGGATCGTTTGCTTGCACAATTCGCGGATGTCTGTGATGCCCGCCATCTGCTGGTGGAACTCGTAGAGAATCTGGATGTTGTTCAGGATCCGCTGGTTTTTCTCGTACCTCAGCGTCGAATCGATAATGGTCGTGGCAATCGAAGCCAGCTCCTGCACAAAGGAGTATTCACTCTCGGGAATCTGGGTTCCGTCACGACGTTCGCCAAGCGTGAGAATTCCGATCACCTCCCCGCTTTTGATCAGCGGGCACCAGAAATCAGAATGGAGCGCATCAAGATTGTGCTTCTCCCAGGCCGTGATGAATCGCGGCTCTTTTTGCAGGTTCCGCACAGAGAATACATTCCCCTGCTGGATCAACTGCCAGAGCAATCCGTTGTTTTTTTCGATCCTGAAAAGATAGAGCGGTTCACGACGGCCGGTATCGTGTTCATAGTGATCATCGATACCGAAGTAGCGCTTCATCTGGAAAAACTCACGCTCACCGTTTTCGAAATCCTCTTTCAACAGGACACTCGAATTCACCACATCATACCGCTCGCGGACCACGGCCATGAAGGTATCGAGAAGCTGAGGGAGATTGAGAATGTTACTGAGTCCCTTGCCGGACTGAAGGAGGGCTTGCATTTCAAAGATCCGGATGTCCTGTGAAATCACCTTCCCCTTCAGAGTCTTGATCTCGCGTTTCATACGACTGATGAGATCCCCTTGTGAGTCGGCACCCTCATGGAAGGTGACTGGCGAGATCTCGAGAATCTTAGGAGCTGAGGAAGGCGAGTCTGAATTGGAGTCCGTCATGACAGTTTCTTTTC
This sequence comes from Bdellovibrio sp. ZAP7, assembly GCA_945874535.1. Lineage (GTDB taxonomy): Bacteria > Bdellovibrionota > UBA1018 > UBA1018 > CAIMNF01 > CAIMNF01. Next base: position 69,185 of record CAMCGZ010000011.1, on the reverse strand, counting down.
GGCTCATCTGCTCGATTTCTTTATATTTTTGCCAAACCCCTCCGCGAACCCCAATTATTTCAAGAGCTTGACGAAATCTACCGTCCGAAGTATGATGCGCCGCATGATTCAGCACTCCTTCCCCGCCCTTTGCCTGGTACTGAGCCTGTCCCTGTGTTCTTTTGCTTCAGCCACCACACCGAAGAAGATCTCGTTCCTGCTGACCAACGATCTGCACGGGAGCCTCGAACCGCTAGTCCGTTTGAGCACCATTGCCAGGAGCATCCGATCAGAGGCGGACCAGCAGAGCGGAGAGGCGGCCCTCTTCATCCTCGACTCCGGCGACCAGTTCCAGGGCACGCTCACCAGTAATTATGACGAGGGCGACAGCCTGTTCCGTGCCATGAATGAGATCGGCTACGATGCGGCCGTTCCTGGAAATCACGATTACGATTTCGGTCCGATCGGTTGGCTGTACGACAGAGTTTCTCCAGGCAATACAGGAGATAACCCGCGCGAAGTCATCGAAAGACTCTCGGGAGTCGCCCGCTTTCCGCTGCTTTCGGCCAACACCTACCTCAAATCGAGCATCCGGGCGGATCACCGCACCATCCCCCTCGACAGCCAGTGTCGCCCCAGCAATCAGACTCCGGCAGTACCCTTGGATTTCATTCACGCTGACCGGCCCGACTTTCTGAAACCTTATGTGATCGTCGAAAAAGCCGGAATTCGAGTGGCAATGATCGGTCTCGATCACCCGGCCACGGCTTCGATGACCACACCCGAGAATGTCAGTGATCTCTGCTTCAGGGATGTTCTCGAGTCCTACCTCGAGGTCCGCGCATCACTTGAAGGTAAAGCAGACGTGTTTGTACTCATGATCCACCAAGGAAACGCCAAGAACAGCAGAGAAGCATCCGAATTGGCCGAGGCCATCCACTCCCGACGCGCGGACGGAGTGCACTTGGTGGCGGCAGGCCACACTCACTTTGTTCATGATGACCTTGCCGGAGGTGTCCATGTCGTACAGGACGGTGCCAACGGCAAGGCCTATGGCCGGGTCGATCTCTATTTCGATCCCGACACCCGCTCCGTGATTCAAGACGAATCACGGGCAACGGCGGGAATCTCCATTACGGATCAAACCCTGCCGGACCCGGCTGTTGATGCCATTGTCAGCGCCGCTCGCGCGAAAGTGGCCCCTCTGGCCAACCGCATACTCGGCAAGCTCTCCGCACCAACACAAGGGAACCGCATTTCAGAAAGCGCACTCGGAAACATTCTCAGTGACGCTCTCCGTGAGGCCCTCGGGACCGAGCTGGCACTCCTGAACACGGGGGGCATCCGCGCTCCGCTCCCAGCCGGTGACATCCGCTATGAAGACCTGTTCCGAGTGCTTCCTTTTCAGAATCAGGCGGTCATTGTCGGTAAAATGCCCTGGTCAATCTTGAAGTCAGCTCTCGAGACCGCCATCCAGACCTGTGGACGCTATGGAACTCTCGCATTGAGCGGCCTCAAAATCAGCTACGCCAGAAACTGCGGGACCGGCCCTCAGGCACGGGATCTCGATCCCGACGCTCGCCTGATCCGGGTGGAGACCCGTTCAGGAAGAGTCCTTTACGACCGTGCCGGTTCTAATGAAGTTGCCGCCGGCGAAACCTTCAGTCTGGCCACACTCGATTTCCTGGCGGCCGGAGGAAGCGGCTATAAAATGCTTTCGGGCGTGGAGGTCGACTCCACGCCCGGCATTCATCGAGAATTGATTGTCGAAGCTTTGATCAAGAACCCTTCCCTGCTTGAGACGGGGCTTGACGGGCGCTTCAGGAACACTTCAGGTCAGTAGAACAGACCGGGGAGCGGAAGGACGTAACCTTCGCGCTTCACTTCGCCGAAACTTTCGAAACGACGGGTGTTCACATCGCTCACCTGCACGCGTGCCGACTGGATCGCATCGGCGAGCTGCATGGTCTTCGAGAGGCGGGCAGCCGCAACTGCACGATTCAAGTTGACGATACCGCCGGAAGCAACCTTGCCACGGAGGAAGTCTTTGAAGTCGGCAGTAGCCATCAGGATCTTCTTCAGATCGAGATTGGTGATGGCAGGGTTGGTGTCGAGCACCTGACCGGCCACGTTTGCAACAAACGGAGTCGCTTGGGAGGTCCCGCTGACTTCGATGTATTCATTGCCCGGAATGGTAGACAGGATCCCCACGCCCGGAGCGGCGAGATCGACCATCTTGGCACCGAAGTTCGAGAAATTGGCCAGACGGTCGTAGCCGAGGGTGGCTGCAACGGTCAGAGTGTTCTCTTGCTTCACGTTAGCGGGAGAGGTCGGATAAACATCGTTGTCCATTCCGTCGTTCCCGGCAGCGATCAAGAAGAAGGTGCCTTTGGAAGCCACCAGGACCTTGGCAGCACTCACCACTTCGTTGACGAAGTAAACAGAGTACTGAGTGACCTCTTCCGGGGTCGGATCACGACGGAGAACCGCCTTCAGGATCGGCCCAACAATGCCGCTGGCAGCGCGGGTGCTGGTTCCGAAAGAACAGTTTGCGAGACGGGCTTTCTGATTTGCCACATACTGACCCACCGGAGCCAGTGCCTTCGCCTGCTGAGAGGCTAGGAGCTTGAGCCCGGCTTTCAGGATTTTCTCCGGGGTGCTTCCGGCCTGGGGCTGGAAATACCCGAGATCGGAGCTCTGACCGCGCCCCCCGCCACCGATCGTCGGTGCCTTGGTCGGAATGATCTTGATTCCCATGATTTTCGCACCGGTCGAGTCTTTAGCTGTGATTCCGGCCACGTGGGTTCCGTGTACGAAGTTACCGAATACGCCGAGCTCGGAGCGGAATGCGGGTTCCTGCACCTTGGTACGCATCCAGGAGATTTCCTCCTGAGTGGCGGTGCCCTTCATGAACTTGGTCTGAATCTCGAAGAACTTGTAGATGTCTTTCGAGAAAGTACCCAAGTACTGCTTGTCGATGAGCTTGTTGTTGCTTTCAGCAAAATTCCACCCGTTGATGTCATCGATATAGCCGTTGTCGTCGTTGTCGACAGCGTCATCGATATCGCGGGGGTTCAGCCACTTTTTGTTTTTGAGGTCATTGTGCTTGAGATCGGTGCCAGAATCGATCACCGCAATCGTCACCGCAGAGGCCGGAGAAGCGAGAGACAGTGCAAGGCAGGCTGCAATCAGAGTTTGAATGGATTTCATGTGATTCTCCTGTTTATTCCTGGATGGCTCGACGGAGCTCTTCGACGGTATTGAGTCTCAGACTCTCTTCGCCCAGATAGAAACGGTCGTTGGTTGCACGGAAGATCCAATCGGAGACCTTCGGAGCGATGTAACGTCCCATTACAAAACGGAGCTTGTCCGCGGCCTTGCTGCACATCCGCTTCAACTGCGGAGCACCTTGGCGGTCAGCCACGACCCGGCAGCTGATGAGCGCGGTGTAGTAAGTGACGAAGTTTGCAAACGGGATGAAATGCTTGCGGTATTCGATGCGGTTGTCCACATCCTCTACGCGCCCATCGGTCTGCCATCCGCCGCGAGGCTTGAACACCACCGGCAGTGCGTAATTGACCATCAGAATGTCTTTTACGATCGGCAGGGTGTAGATGATGGTGCCGTATTTAGCCGACATCTTACCGAGGAACTGATTGATCCAGGGAAACAGAGGGTCATGGTCACCGAGGTCGGTCGGAGCCAGGCCTAAAGTCTGGTAGAACTCCATGGAGGATCGGCTCCACTGGGAGAGCAACTCGCGAGACAAGCGAAGATCGCCTTGCTCCTCACGGATTTGGCGGGCGAACTCGTGCATGGCCAAGTCCATACCGAGGTGTGCGGACTCGGTGAAGTCGCGGGTCAGCAAAGCCCGGACAAATGTATTACGGGCCTGAATCGCCGCCTGAAGAGCGTCGGAATCATCGACCTGGATTTGGGCCGCGCTTGCGCCGGCAGACACGAACAATACAGATAGCAGAATGAGAATCGTTCTCATGGTTTCCCCCTTCATGAATGTAGGATCATCCTAAGTGGGAAAATTCTACCGATCCGTCACAGGAAGCCAAGAAAATAACAGTGGGACTGATGAGCGCCGATCAGTCGGGGTGATTTTGACTCACTGCCGCACTTCGCGCTGAGGTACTGAATTCATGGAGAATTCCCGATAGCGCTGTTTCGCCGTCTTGCCGAACACATCTTTAGAGGTTTTCTTGGCACCCGACGCCAAAAGCATTCGAATGACCGGCTTCCTTCCGAGTTCTGCCGCATACATGAGGGGTGTGGCATGAGTGTAACGGGTTTGTTCGTTGATTCGGGCCCCATGATGGATCAACTCCCGGATCACCGCCAAGTGCCCGTGTCGCGCCGAAAGGTGCAGAGGAGTCTCGCCCGTGGCATTCCGCGCATTCGGGTCGGCCCCAGCCATTAAAAAGATCCGGAGCAGTGCATGGTTTCCTACTGCAGCGGCCCCATGGATCGGAAGACGTCCGTCTCCGACATAGGCCTGATCCCGCTCATAGAGCGAGCCCGGAAAGGTTTTTAAATAGATCCGCGCCATGTCCTGGTAAGCCTCCAAGCGCGACGAACCCGGAACCGAAAGACTGGCCAGACTCAGTAATGCCGGCGTCCCCCGGGCATCAGACAACTTTCGGGACGTGACACCCTTTGCCCTGAGGCTCTTCAGCATGAGCGCAAAAACCTTCTCAGATCCATGAGTGAGAGCCCGGTCAAAAAGACGTTCGCGGGTTTTTCCTGAAATTCGAACCAGCGCTCCGAGCTCACCGGAGCGAATGCCCCGAGCCACCGTGTCGACATCGTCACGGTCGATGGCACGGACCCACGGATGCCCCTCGGAAATCACGGGAACAGCCGCTTGTGCCATTGAAATACTGAGGGCGAACCCGCCCCATAGGCCGGCCCACACCTTAAAAAAGAACATCATGAGCCGCTACCTTAAGCAAACCCCGGGCCAGGATCAGGACTCGCTGCCCCCTTGAAACTCCTTGAAAATTCGAATCATCCAGCCGCACCGGGTGACCAAGTTTTTTACACCTGTCAGGAGTTTCGCTTCAGAATCTCTTCCGCCCAATTGACCGGAGTGATTCCGCCGTCCTGACGGTGCTTCCGAACTTGCTCCTCAGAGCGCGACGACACCAGCCTCAAACGCGGCTTGGGCTTATCGATGCTCTCGGCGATGAGTTGAGCCATTTTGCGGATGAGGTCCAGTGGGTCACGCTTCCGCTCCATGACATTGAACTCACCGAGCTTGGCCAGCTCAGCCTCGAGATCCACCGTGTGAGGCTCACTCAGATAAATCGACGGGACCTGAGACAGGAATTCACGGTTTTTTCCGACAAAATCGAGCACGGTACCCTCTTTGTATTCCAAAGTGGAGACGATCAAATCAGGAGTCTCAGACTCGAGTCGCTCCATCGCCGCACCCACCCGGCTCGGGCAGAACTCGTACTGGGCATTGAGCCCCAGAAGACCGTTCCGGACCAGATTCTCGAATTTGCTTTGGTCATCGATGAAGAGCACGGATTGCTGAAATGAGAACCGAGGATAGGACATCCATTTATTGTAGCCCGGTTAAGGGGCTCTTCACACCGAAACCGGGTCAACAAAAAAAACAGTCCTTGAAAATCAGTGGGAGTCGCTCTGACCTTCGCAACGGTAAGTGTTGATACCCAACAGGGCTGTCAGCGGGCAAAAACGAGCCATGCCTGTGCCGATCAGTGCTGCGCCCACAAATCCCCACTGTCCGATGAATCCGTAGAGAGCGCAAAAAAGCAGGACTACGCCTGTGAAAATCCTGAAAAAGCTTTCCAAGTTACCGACATTCAATTTCATATGATCTCCTTATAGCACGATGATCGTGCCCCCTATGCTAGTGAAAGAATCTGAAAAGGTAAACGATCCACTCGAGTTGAAGGTCCAGGCGTCCGACTGCGTCACTCCGGACCCTGCGGAACGAACCGGGAAAGTGGTTTGTGTGGCAATCACCACCTGATGAGACTGGACGATACCCGGGTAACGGAAAAACACACTGGTTCCTGCCGGCACCGTGCAAACCAAGCCCTGCCCGGAAGTGAACACCCCACTTGCCCCCTCGGCACACCCGCACATGCGCTGCATCCCCCCGTCGTAAACCGCGATCTCGGCCGAGGAGGCCGCGCAGGTGGTTGAAGGAGTGGGCGTGGGACTGAATCCGCAAGAGGCCAAAAAAACTAATGCCATTACAGGCACTTGTAAAAAAATCCGGCTTGGCTTCGGGGTGCGGAGCATGGCTTGAGATTCTCAAATGCCCCGATGAAAATCAAATTGATAAAATCGAGGGATTCAGTTAGATTGGGCGTCTCTCAGTGCGGACCCGTAGCTCAGTTGGATTAGAGCACTTGACTACGGATCAAGAGGTCATAGGTTCGAACCCTTTCGGGTCCGCCATTAAATTTTGTACAAACAGAAAAGGCTGCTTTCGATAGAAAGTGGCCTTTTCTGTTTGTACGTTTTCACGGTGGACTCGAAAGGGTGAGAAGCGAGTAAACCGTCAGGCCATACGGCCTGCTGACGAGCGTGAGGCGAGTCAGAGGTTTACGAGGTGGCCAGGCGGAGGGCGAACGTGACGTGAGCCCGAGCGCTTGGCCGAACCCTTACCTGATTCATGCCTTTCTAACCGATTCCGTCCGTGAAACCATGAACTTCACCGAAGCAACGGACAAATCCACACTATTCCTATGAACGTCTATTATTCCGATCACTACACTCTTCCGCTTCCTCCGGGTCATCGGTTTCCGATCGAAAAATACCGGATGCTACGGGATCTTCTCCTCGCCGAGAACCTCATCCACCCCTCGGAACTGAAAGAAAGCCCGCTCACCCCACCCGAAACCCTAGCCCTTGCCCACACGGCTGGATACATCGAAGGAATGCGAACCGGCTCGATCAGTGAGCAAAACCTGAAGCGCTTGGGCTTTCCCTGGAGCACCGGGCTTTATGATCGAAGCTGTGCCTCAGTGGGAGGCGCCTTGGCAGCCATGAAAGATGCGCTGAAAGAAGGCATCGCGGGAAACCTTGCGGGCGGCACCCATCACTCGCACGCCGACCGCGGCGAAGGGTACTGCGTGTTCAACGATCTTGCAGTGGCCACCCGACTCATGAAGCGCGATGGATTGGCCAAGAGAATTGCAATCATCGATCTCGATGTGCACCAGGGGAATGGCAACTCGAGCATCCTTCGGCAGGATGAGGGGGTCTTCATCTTCAGCATGCACGGTGAAAAGAACTACCCTTTCGTGAAAATTCCTTCCCACCTCGACATCGCCCTCCCCGATGGCACCGAGGATGAGGCATATCTCGAGCACCTCGCTGACGGACTCATTGAGATCAGGCGCTTTGATCCGGATTATATTTTTTATCAGATGGGAGTCGACCCGCTCAAAGAAGATACCTTGGGCAAACTCCATCTCACGTTCGATGGCCTCATGAAGCGGGATGAGCTCGTGCTCTCGTACGCCCGCCGGGCAGGGATTCCAGTTTCGCTTGCGCTCGGCGGGGGCTACGCAAAACCCATTGAGCTCAGCGTTCGGGCCTATGCCAATACTTATCGAGTGGCCAAGCAAGTCTTTGCAGGAACCGTGCAGCTCTGAACTCATCCACCCTGGGCCACCTCAACGGCGAAGCAGCTCCAACGCGCGGTCAACTCGGACTGAGGAATTCGGCCCCCCAATCCACGCAATGGATTTTGGGGCAACGTTCACGACCCCCTCTAAAGAGTCGGCCAACTGATGCTGTGAAATCTTTGATCCATGTTGCTCTAAAATGCGCTCGACAACCAGATGTTCGCTCATGATTTCGCCGGCTACCACCGACAAATTCTGATCCAATACAACCATCCGGTGATTGTCAGAATAGATCTTTTGAACCCGACTCTGCAAAGAGGGTACGAAATCCCCACCTCCGACTTCAGGACTGGCTCAAAAAAATCGAGGCATTTTTTGGCCACGTGTCCGGCCATGGCATCGATCGCACTCAAGCACAGGCAAGCAAGAACCAAAAGTCGAAAGCTTTACCTCCTGAACGGTAGAAGCTGACGCAGACGCTCATCGCGAAGGAACAACGCACCCCAAATCAGAATTCCGAACACCACCTGCTGGGGCACCGCCTCACTCAGGCGAAGGTGCGTGGCAATGGCTCCACCGAGATACCCGGTCAGGAGAATCGCACCCAGCACCGAAGTCTTGGGAATCATGTAAAGGAGCACACTGGCAAGCTCCAGAAAGCCAATCATGAGGAGACTCTCTGCCGGCCAACCGAAGTGATTCCAACCCTCCATCATCTCTGGCCCGCCCTTGAACTTCATTGCGGCACTCATCACGAACGGTACCGAAATCAGTCCGGTCAGGATCACGCCCAGTTTGCTCTGCCAATTCTGCGACCTCAGGGATGGATTGCTCATGAGCCCATCTTTGCTTAAACCGGCTTCTTTGGCTACACTCTTCAGATAAACTACGTTTTGCTCGCTCTCCTGGCAGTGGCCTCGTTCTTCGGATATGTCTCTACCCGAACCAGCGAATTCCGCTATGTCCGAAGCGGACTCATCTCCGCACCCCCGACTGTCATCTTTCCCTATCTCTCCAACTTCCGATTGGGGGCCGAATGGAGCCCCTATGAGAGTCGCGACCCCGCCATGAAGCGGGTCTTCAAGGGAACCGAAGGGGCAGTCGGATCCATGATGGAGTTCGACGGCAATTCAGACGTAGGGGCTGGATCACTGGAAATCACTGCGCTCACACCCGGTCAAAAAGTGGAACTCCGTCAGCTAATGACCCGCCCCGTAGCAGCTGACAATAAAATCGTATATTCCCTGACACCGGAGGGGAATCAAACACGATTCTCTTGGGAAATGTCGGGAGACGGCGGCTTTTTCACCAAATTAATCGGGGTTTTCATCGACTGTGAAAAGATGGTTGCAGGAGACTTCGAAAATGGAATCCAGAAACTGAAGGAACTTGCCTGATCACTTAGACTTGATCCCCTCTTTTTCAAGCAGGCTCTGAATCGCATCCCGATGGTCCCCCTGGATCTCAATGACACCCTCTTTACCCGAGGTGAGGTATGTGCCCCCGGTTCCGCATTTCTTTTTGAGCTTGGTGGTGAGCTCTTTCAAGAAGACCTCGTTCTTGGGCAACCGGTCGATCACGGTGACGGTCTTTCCGCCCCGACCGTTTTTTTCGATCCGAAGGATGGCAATGAATTTGTAACTCTTTGGATCGACTTCGGGCTCACAGGTGCATTCCGACACAACCTCTTTGCACTTGAGGCACTTCCGATTCAACTCCGGATCAGACGAGTAAACCAATCGGGTGGCTTTGGTATTCATGTTTCAACCTACCTCTGAGAAATGTCCTGGATCTCGAATACCTGCTGAATCAGCGTCGATTTCGGAATGTAAACATGGCCATCTTTGCAATCGTAGTTTCGATCGTAATATCCGCAGTTCTTGCCCCAGGAGTTGCGAACAACGAAGGTGCACCGACCTTTCGAATCCAACGCAGTACCGACCACCACCGAAGCATGGGGCCCACATGCTTTTTCATCCTTCCAGATCGGTTGGGTTGAAGATTTGTACTTGCTGTTTGTGAGAATGGCCGAACAATAATTGATCCCGACAGGAAATCCCCGAGTCAGGACTTCGTCCATTTTTTCTGCCGTGATCCCTGACCTGATAGTGGTACAACCCGCATGATACGGAAAAGGCTCCCGCTCACACAGTGTTTCGAAATAAGCCGCATAAAAGGTTTCGAGGTCCGGGCTCAACTTCAGCAACTCCCAAGCAAAATCAAGGCCTTTCAGTTCTGCCTTGCAGACCTCGCCGGGAGGGGCTCCGTTTGCCCTGAGCGACTGGTGAAGTTCTCTCAGTCGGTCCCATTTTTTTTCCTGATAAAGGGACCCGATCAAATAAAGGTATTCGCCCACCAGGTCATTGGGCTTCACCTTGAAATCAACCGTGCTCACCGTTGTTTTTTGATTCTTAGCCCAATCGAGATACCAGGACTGCCTCTTGGACCCGTTCTGGGTGATGAAAGTTCTCTGTATTGCTTGTTCGATCTTTTGTGAGCTGCAAAAACCATTGGCGACTGTCGCATTGAACGCATTGCAGGTGAATCCACCCTTGAACGGATCCTTGCAAGACTCGACTGAATCAGAAGTGTTCAAGTGATAATCAATGGCCCCCATCAACGGAGAACCGTATACAGGATTGCCCCCGCCGGAGCGGACCCGCCGGACATAATCGATCAAGGTCGAGGATGAGTGGGCATAGCAGGTTCCTTGGGACCTTTGATTCAGAACAGGAACTTGATCGATTCCCGGAATAATCCCGACACCGCAACTGATTTGTGCCCGGTAGTCTTTCAAATTGGCTTCCGCCTTGGCCAATAGACGGTCCACGTCATCCGAACTCTTCCTGAGTTTTCCGTTTTTTTTGAAGCTCAGTTGCCCCGCCAATCCGGGATTGTCTTTTTTGGAATTCCCTCTTGGCTTCAGCAAGGTGTTCCGCATGAAATTCATCCGCCAGTCATCGGATTTTCCCTTGAAAAACGGGTCACTGGAAACCTGTTCCCAGACCGCCTGCATCCCGGTACACACCGCCTGGGTACGAGTCTTACCGGCATATCGTCGTTGTCCGTTGAAGGTGACAAAACATTCAAAGCTGAATTCCTCGAGAGCGACCCGGTACTTCTCGCAAGCGCGTTCAAATGCCCGGTGTTCCAGACCTTCCGGAACGCACCCCAATTCGGCTTGCCCCGAGAAACAAGGCACCTTGCCTTTAGCGCAAGTGTGGATCACCACCTCGGAAAGGTACTGAACTTCGATCTGACCAAAATCGGGGTCTTGTGCCCGGGAAGAAGAGATGGAAAGTGCAAGAATGGCAATCCAACGAAAAACGATCACTCTTCAAGTTTAGCCACCGTGTCGAGGATCCCCAAATATAAAATGGATTGTGTCCCGACAGAAAAATGACGAATGTTCAAGATTCGATATCTGACATCTGAGGCCCGGGAACGATGCCATCTAGGTCGGGATCCCGCCCCTCTGCGATCAGGCGCTCCCGCTCCTTCTTCAGCTCTTTACGTTGCTCACGCCTTTCCTCTTTTTCCTGGTGGCGCTCGCCCTTCATCCGTTCACGCTGTCGCTTGGCCTGACTGGCCGGTCCTGGTCTACCCATCGTCGACTCCTTCTGCTTGAAACAAAAGAGGCCTGACTTCGTGCCGGAGCACTCCATCAGACCTCTCAATTCGGATCAGTTTGGATCAGTAGCGACGGCCGCCGCCGGTGTATCCACCGCGACGATCATTATTGCGTGGCTCCATCGGCTTGGCCACGTTCACAGTCAAAGCGCGACCTTCGAACTCGGTTCCGTTGAAACGGGTGATGGCGGCTTGAGCTTCAGTCTCGGTGGACATTTCCACGAAGCCGAAACCTTTGCTGCGACCGCTGTCGCGATCCATAATCACAGTCGACGAATCCACTGTTCCACACTGGGAAAAAGACTGCTGGAGCATTTCGCTCGACACAGAAAATGCCAGATTTCCTACAAATAATTTCTTACCCATTGAATACCTCCTTAAGGCTAGGGGCCGCTAAAGAGGATATGGGCACCACGCCCGCAGACTCGGTAGAAGCAAAATTACAAAGCGAGCTTAACACCTTTAGCAGACATTGGATACCACCATCCAAAAAAACATTGGTTCTCCTTGCAATCATTGCCTAAAATCGTGACCATGTCTGGAATTTTACGCTGCCCGCCCTCGCTGCTCTCGATGAACCTCACCGGCAAAACCTATGTGGTCACTGGCGGAAACTCCGGAATCGGCAAGGAGACCGTGAAACAACTGGTATCCCAGGGTGCAAGCGTGATCCTGGCCTGCCGTCGGCCCGAGGAAGGCGAACGGGCTCGTGCAGAAATTCTAGCCGGCGTGACCGGCGGAAAGATTCAAGTGGAGACACTGGACTTGGCAAGCCTCGAGTCGGTCCGGACTTTTGCACAGAAAGTTCTGAGATCAACGCCAGCATTGCACGGACTGGTCAACAACGCGGGCGTGATGAACACCCCCTTTGGAAAAACTCGCGACGGTTTTGAGCTTCAATTCGGCACCAATCACCTCGGGCATTTTCTACTCACCGAACTCCTGCTTCCGAGCTTGAAAGCTGGAGCACCTTCCCGGGTGGTGATCGTGTCGAGCTGCTTTCATGATAGAGCCTTTGGCCGCGAAGGCAGGATTGATTTTGAAGATTTAAATTTCGAGAAAAAGAAATACGACGGATGGAAAGCGTATGCCCAATCGAAATTGGCGAACCTCCTCCATGCACGACATCTCGGGCGAAAACTAGCCGGAAGCGGGATCACCGTTGCGAGCGTCCATCCGGGTTGGGTCCGATCGAACTTGATCCAACACTCCATGCCGGTTTGGGCTCAGGATTACGTGCTGTTTCCGCTATTAAAACTCGCCGGAATGATCGAGCCGAAAGACGGAGCCCAGTCCTCGCTCTATGCTCTCTTAGCTCCGGAAGTGGAGTCCCTGAGCGGAAGCTACTTCAGCCAGGTGGGAATCTATCGCACGAGAGAAGCCGCACGAGGGGGATGGCCACTCCAATCTCCTAACCCGAACGCACACGATGATGCTGCGGCGGAACGCCTCGACCGCGTGAGCCGTCAATCGGTCGGCCTGGCGTAAGTCCCCATCAACCGATCCCAAAAGAGCAGATAAAAACCGTAATTCCCGCGCTGATAGCGATGGTGCCAGCTGTGGTGAATGGTGTGACTGAACCAGCGCAAGGGGGCTCGCTCCAAACGTTCCCGCCTGAAAATACTGAAGCCGAGGTGTCCGTACACATTCATGAACAGCGAGAAGGCCGTGAACACCAGGAGTACGGAGTAGTGGAGCGGAAGGAACAGGGTCAGCAGCAAGAACACCATCGATTCAATCAGTGCCTCGAGCGGATGGAAGGCAAACGCCGCAAGTGGCGTGGGCTCGATCGACAAGTGATGCACCCGATGGACCAAGCGAAAAACACGGGGGTGGTGCATCAATCGATGCGTCCAGTAGAAGTACGTGTCATGGAAAAAGAACACCACGAAGAAGCTGAGTCCGTACCAGAGTAAACCATGATCCGCGATTGAGAAATAGAGCTTACCCACTCCGAGCGGCATCAGAACGAATCGGAGTGAGGTCGGAACCAAGAAGATCAGCGTCGAGAGGACAGAGAAACCGATTTCGCGCCGCAGATCCTTACGGTTCGCTGGCCTTTTGTACAAGAACCGTGATTGCACCAGTGGAAACGCCCACTTCCATAAAATGAGATAAGCCAGTCCCGCCACCAGAAAGTACCTGAAGATATTATTCATCCATTGGAATAAAAGAATTTGCGGGAGCGAATAACGGCTCATCAAGTCCATTGTCGTGGGCATCCTTCCTGATATGATCATGAATGGATTCGATATGCGGCACTACTCGCATTCACGGCCCGAACGCCCAACTCAGGACAACATGCTGAAATTAGGAACAAAAAAACCCAAACAAGCCAGAAGCCAAACCACGGTGGAGGCCATCCTCGAGGCAGTCACTCGGATTATGGATGCGGAGGGCCTGGTGGGTCTCACCACCAACAAGATCGCCGAGAAGGCCGGGGTCAGCGTTGGGTCCCTTTACCAATACTTCAAGAACAAAGAGAGCATTTTCGAAACCATTCTCCTGCGCATGACCGAGGAGAACTTGAAGTCTCTCGAGACCACCCTCTCTGCGGGCACGAAAGATCGGGGAATCAGAATCGTGGTGGAGCTCGTGGTCAGAGGTTACTACTCGAATGTCAAAAAGCTCGGGAAACTTTCCTCTGTTTTGTTCGAGCTTGCTCCGCAGATCCTCAGCGTCCATCACTTCAAGAAGGCCGACGAACACATCATCAGGTATCTGCTGAACCGACTGGACTCCGATCAAGTCAAAATCCGCCCTAAAAACCGCGAGGCCGCATTTTTCATCTGCTCGCAGACGGTTCGGGGGGTGCTGTTCATGGCTTTTGTTCAAAAAGACGAGACCGAGCGCGATCTGATCATCGAGGAGCTGATCGAGCTGCTGGTTCGTTACCTGGAGGACGACACGGCCTCTTCGACTCCAGTAATTTGAGCTCGGACTCGGATACATCGAGCACAACTCCGTCCCGGTATGCTGCCCACCGGATAGCCACACCGGAAGGATCATGCCAGGTGAGCAGACCGTGCGGCCGTCCGTCACGATAGTTCAACACCTGTTCGATCGTGGAGTCCGGACGCCGAAGGATGAAACACCCGTGCTTCTGATCATGACGCCACGGAATTTCGGCATACAGTTCACCATTCTCATGCCAATAACGGGCACTGCCCTCTTTGCGGCCGTTCACCAGGGGCTCACGCTGGCGAAGCTTTCCCGAGGGATACTTGACCTCGGCCCACGCACTGACCCCTTCACCGAACCGCGGCGGAACCCCGGCTGACCATTCGACCAACTCCCGAACGAATGCGGGAGAAGGAGCTGGAAACACTTGAGTGGAATCTTGGATGTCCCTCGGGGTCGGAATCGGGGTCAACTCATCAATAAATGCAAAACCGAGTGCGCCTTGCCGGACCATGAACTCCACCCCTTGCCCTTCGGCAAGCTTGATGTAGTCCCAGAAAGAAATCCGGAGTTGGTCGGGAATGAACTCCGGATTGTTTGCAAACACAAGATGAAGGTAATACGAGGTGGATCGATTCTTCCCGCTCCCGGTTGTTTTCGAATAACGTTTGGTGATCAAGGCCCGGGTGGACTCAGGTTGCGAACGGTCGAGGAGCCTATTCAAATCCGCAATCCCTTGGAATCCCCCGAACACCATCCCTACGAACACATAGAAAAACAGATCAGCCACGAGCAATGGTGCTCTGGAGGAGCGACGGAGCAGAATTCCCACCACGAATAACCAAACCCCGAAAATCACCAGTGCAACCGTCACCCCCAATGACCAGATCTCCCAGGGCCGGATGATGCTTTGACCATCATCGATTTTCAGGTTCAACATGGATCCGAAACCATAAGCACCGATGACCTATGCAGCTGTTTGCGAGGGAGTCCTCAGGCGGGTGAACCGGAGCTCGCCTGTTCCGACCGAGAGGATTTCGTTGAATCCAAATTGCTTGAGCTCGAGCAGCAGACCCCGGAGGACCATGTCGTCTTTCAGGGTGAACAAAAAGGCCGGATGATCCGAGGCCACGTAAAAGGCCTCATCGAACTCAGGATCGCCCACTTGGAATTCAATCCCGAGCCCGATGCGCTTGCAGAAACGGGTCCATTTCGACTCACCCCGGAGGCGAAAGTAGAGTTTACATTTCGTCAGTATCCTGTACTCGGTGGAGCTAATCTTTTTGGTTTTCGAATCACGGATCCTGGCTTCAAACGAGCCCATCCGCTCGGTGCGAAAGCCGAACCCGCTCCACCGAGAACCGATCAGACGATAAAAGAGTGCGAACACCACGAGTGAAATACGAAGCAGAATCCACATTCCAGCAGACCTCAAAAAAAAAGGGAGCCGGCTCAGCCGACCCCCCTTGAAGATGGAATCCTAAGATCAGATGAAGTCGTAACCGAGAAGAACGGCCAGCGCAGAGGACTTGCTGCCAGCATTGTCTTTCAGATCGAGGTTGAAACGGCCATCGACAAAAAATCCGACGACAGGAACGGTGGCACGGACGCTCGCAGTCGCGCCGTACTTGTTGTTGTCAGAAGTACAGCCATTCTCAAGACAGATGGAGTAGAAGCCACCGAGTCCCACACTGAGTGGGCCTGCACCGATGCGGTAAAGCGCAGGGAAATCGAGATAATTGCTACTTGATGTTTGGCTGATTCCGAGGAAGGTGAGCTTCGATCCATAGCTGGAATAAAGGGCTGAGAGCTCCAAAGGCCCGATGCCAACCGAGGGTCCGACCGAATAACCGATTGTCCCGGTCAGCTCAGTTCCGGCAGGAAGAGCAGACGAGGTCGTCGGCAGAGTCAGGTTCGGTCCACCCATGATTCCGAAACTCACACCGGGGATGGCGTGGGCAACAGGGGCAAGCAAAGCGACCAGGGCGATACACAGCACGGAAATGCGGGTGGACAGTTTCATGAGAAATCTCCTTTTGATGCTAAAAGATTGGCGGGGTGCCCGCTCTCTGTCAACCCTGAAAACTCCGCGCAGCGCATTGCCAGAATCACCGGGAGGATGGCAGAGTGTCCGAAGAGGATTCGGAACTTGAAACCGTGGCTGATGACTTTATTTTTAGCGGGGCTCATCACTCCAGCACTCCACGCGCGAGCTGAGACCTGGACGGTCCTCGTTTATTGGGCGGTCGATAACGACCTCTATGAGTTCAGCATCCCTTATCTGAGGCAATTTGAGAAAGTCGGGTCCGACTCCAACCTGAATCTGGTCGTCGAGACGGATTATCCGGGAACCCGGAAAAGTGAACGCACACTCATCCTGAAAGACGACGGCACCCCCGGCCGGATGGATCAGGACCTCCCTCACTCGTTCGTTCTCGAAACCCACTCCGACGAGACCCGCTCCGCGCAACCCCGGACCCTTTCGCGCTTCTTGAAATGGGGAATGAAACACTTCCCGGCAGATCGCTACGCCCTGGTGATCGGGAGTCACGGGATGAACTGGCGTGGAGTGATCGAAGACGGCAACCGTGAAGAGGTGATGTCGCTTTCGGGTGTTCGGTCGGTCCTGCGGCAATTTTCAAATCAGCGGGGCGCGCCTCTTGATCTGATGATCTTTGATGCTTGTCGCATGGCCTTCGGCGAGGTGGCCCATGCCCTCCGCGGGCAAGCCCGATACCTGCTCGGTTCTCAGTTCGATGTGAATGGATTCGACCATGTCTCGCCACTGGCAATGCTGCAATCTAACCCGGCGATGAGCGTCCGGGAACTGGGTGAGAACTATGTGCGCCACTATCCTCATGCGGACGCAGGGCAAGCGGATTTTTCAGCCTCCCTTCTCTCTTTGGAGGCTGAAAAAATTGAACTTTTGGATCAGGACCTGGATGCGGTCTCTCACCAGATCCTGACACTCTCTGAAGAAGAACGTGTCTTGCTTAAAAAGAATCTGATTCTGACCCGGAACGAATACCGGGACACGGCGGTGGATTTCGGACACTTGGTTGAAGTCCTCACTCGTATCCGGCCGGTAACAGAAGTGTCCCTTGGCGAAGCACTGAGAAGATGGAGCCCGGGAAGGGTCCGCATCGACTCCACGGGTGCTCTGCAACAGGATCACTACCCTGAGGACTCCTCGATTGTCGCAGCCAGTGCCACCAGCGGCTCAAGCCCAGCCCGGGGAGTTTCACTCAGCTGCAGTCCGGAGACCACCGCATACGCGAGTTCGCCATTTGGCAGAAGGCATCCTGCATGGGCAATTGCCTGTAGTTCATTGCTCGGACTGCGTCCTCAATGAAGCGATGAAATGAAGCCTGATGGGTCGGCAACGAGCTTCTTGGCAAAGGTGATGTAGTCCAACGCCGAATTCTTTCCGATCCCGTAAAGCGCTCCACGGTAACCGGTGTAGATCTTCTGTACCTGAAGCGAGTACTTTTTGCCGTCGAAAGGTGCAGGATCCCGGAGTGGCCAGCGACCGGTTTGCATCTTCCGGTCTAGCTTCAAAAACTCGTAAGAAGTATTGAACAACAAACTCACATAGGCTGCGACACGATCCTCGTGCCCGAGCTGCTTCAAGCGCATGGAAAGGTAAGCCGGAGTGTAGAAATGGTGTGCCAGGGGATGGAGGTCCTTTGCTCCCTCGATGTACGGATAAAGCGAATACGAGGGATTCTGGTTCGCCTCAACCCGATTGGAAACCAGGAGATCATAAAATCCATTCAAGCTCATCAGATTCGAGCGAGCCTTCCGACCCAAGGCCGAGTCGACGAGATCGAAATACCCTTTGCTGGCGAAATCCTGGAAGACCGTGGTCATGAATCCAATCGCACGCTCGCGGGAGCCCGTGATCCGGACGGCAACCGTCCAAAGAGAATGGACAGCCCCGTTGCGGTAGGAGTCCTCGAACTCCGACTGGAAGGTCTGCATCCAGCCCGAAAATATCGACGGATCCGCTGAGAATGCTTTTTTGAGTCGGGAAGTAAAGGCCACCTGGTGGAGCTTGAGCCCGTTCACCCCCGCGTCCCGGGTGGGATCGACCTTCACTTGCGTGAGATCCAGCACATCGACGAGATCCAACGAGGCATCTATGCAAGAATAGATGTAAAACGGATCGCTGAAAGTGAAATTCACCGTACAACGATACGAGAGATAAGCCTTGAGGCAATCGGCCGAATTCTCGGTCCCCGGCTCGGAACAATACTGGTTCAGGGCTCTGGTTAGATCCCCGAGCGAGGGAAGCACCCCGGACTCCGCGGAGTACGAGGTGCCACCCAAACTCAGGAACAAAATCGCCGTGCTGAAGATTTGAGCCAGGCGTTTCATGATTTCAATCTCCGATCAGGGACTTCAAAGTCGGCTTGCTGTTGTAGAACGGGCAGCCGGGTGCGAAGCGGAGATCGTAGCTCACTGAAAGGTCCTCTTTTGTCGACTTGCCGGTATTGCCAAAAGAGGCAACAGTTTGGCCCGCAGAAAGATCGAGCTGGATCTCGCGGCTCATGAGGGTGCGATCCTTGGAATTCCAGAAGGATCCCTCGGTACCGATCACGCTCGCGCTGACGATCGCTTTACACTTGGCTGCGAACTCGCGATTCACCGCGAGTGCACTCAGTCCCTGATGAGAGATCACCAGGGTTCCGTCCGCGGCGATGCGAGACCGATTAGACTCAATCAGGTTGCCCGGGGTCACCGCCTTACGGGACATTCCGATCAACTCCACGCTTGCAGAAGTGTCATAACGGTTTCCGTAGTCCGAATAAGCGACGCGTGAGGCGACCTGGTTGTAACCTTCGCTCGCCGTCACAGAGACACGCTTCCCGTCATACTGAATTTCAAAATTTTCCGACTCGCCCGGAAGCAAAGAAATGTTTCGCGCCTTCAGTTTCACGAGAGCATTCACTTCGCCCAGCTTCTCGGAGTTTTCAATCTTGTAGGTTTTCACGTCTGCCCGGCAATCGACAGCATTCGAAAGGTATCCCAGATTGCGGATGTTCTCTTCTTTGTGGGTGTAAATCACCTGGCTCGCCCAACCGGAAGGAATGCCCTTTGCAGTCATGTCTTTCGCAGCAGTCTTGATGAGTTTGGTGAAGGCACTCCAGGACCGGGGCTTACCTTTCATGAAGTATGCAACCAGGTGCGGTGCGGTCCGGTCGCCCACACCTTGAATGGCTTTCGCAAGAGAATCCGCCTTCTTGGCCTGCGGAGCCTCGTAGAATCCGTGCCAGTTGCCTTGGCGACCGTCTGAATTGGTGTCGACATCTTCGCAAGAATACTCAACCGAAGTGATGATCTCGGTGGTCACCAAACTGCGCTGGGCGCTCAAAATATAGTCTTCCTGCGCTTCGATCGGGCCATTGGCATTCGTCCGGGTGGCCTTCAGTTGAATCTTTTGGCTGATCGGGGTCACCACGATTTTGGATTCTGCGTAGGCACTCGCGGCCTGAAGGAGGATCAAAAGGGAAAAGAGGGACTTCATTGGGGGAATTCCTTTCTCATTCAGAGAGGGGGCTAGGGTTGAAAATGACTGCCGACTTTTAACGCAGCGCATTATTAATGTAAAGCCCTAAATGCCCCAGGAAGGAATTAAGCCTTAACCCAATAGAACTTCAGATCAATTTCGACCTCATTCCCTACCAGCACTCCCCCCGCCTCGATCGCCGGGGGCCACACGAGGCCGAACTCACGCCGATCCATCTTGGCCCGGGCGTGAATCTCAAAATGATCCGGAAGCTTCGCCGCCTCCACCAGGACCGCTCCCAACCCCTCGACCTCGAGCTCCACAGGCCCCTGGGCGTCTTTGATTCGAAGGATCCCTGAGATTTTGATCCCATCCCGGCTCCCGAGACGGATCACCGTTGATTTGAACGTCATTTCTGGAAATCGCTTCGGGTCGAAGAACTCGTTCGTCCGAAGGTATTCGTCCCGGGAGCGGTCCGAGGTGGTGATCGAAGCGACCTCGACCCCTCCGCTGAATTCACTCCTGGCCCAATCAGCCGGATTGAGACGAAGCAACCCGCTGAACCGCTCAAAATGCCCCTTCACTTTCGAGATCATCAGGTGCTTGACCGAGAAGCTCACGAGGGAACGCTCCGGCACAACACGGTAATCGATGAATGCGGTTTCTGGACTCATGTCATCAGGATCTTTTCACGCCACGGATGCTTTTTCGAGCCCAAGCTGAAATAAATAGCACAATGGCAAGCGCAAGAAGGATGGATGCCACACCGCCGAGCGAGAAGGAAACCCGCTCACCCAGCCGTGCATTGAACAGAAAAATCGCCAACGACAAGACCAGAAAGAAACCTGAGGTCAGAAACATGAGGCACCTCTCCCCACCAGGAGGTGCAGGGTTCATGCCCGCAGCCAGCGGTTCACGATCTCACCCCCGACCAACCAGGAGAAAAGATTGGCTCCGAGGGCTATCCAAAACGCCCTGCGGGCTGGCACCCTCCAGATCCGATGAAGCGCCCAAGCCTCCAGTGCCGGGGCAAAAACCTCTGCTGCCAGAACATAGCTCCCGTAGCCCCCGCCAAGACTCCGGGTCAGCGCCGGCCAAGCCCACACCACCAAGGGGTGCGTGAGCAGATTCAGAACCACCACTCGTCCCGGCGTCCGGTACCACGGCCATTCAAACAGGCAGGTCATCGCAAAGAAAAACAAGTAGGCTGCGAATCCGATCTCGGGATTCAGAGGCGCACGGGCAAAGATCTCGGCACAATCGCCTTGCCAGAAATACAGAAAGACCGAATAGGAGTGATCACAACTCACCCCCTGCTCCGACCCGGAATACCGGCCAAAAAAGCGAGTTCTGCGAATCCGTGATAGGCCGCCAAATAGACATAGGCTCGACGCGCGCTTTCGCGGTCCACGCCAAGAGCCCACACGAGGAACCCGACCACCAGAATCAGGACCATGGCATGCACGAAGGGTCCGAACCACAAACGATCCTCACGAAAGCCTGACCTGAAACTTTTCGGGACTTGGGTCGGGGCGTGCTGATCGGGAATCGCCTTCAACCAAATGAAGTAGTGCAGGGACTGGGTCAAAAGAAAAATCCGGACAAAAGCGACCCCGAACCGGTCTGCCTGAAGACCGGCCAGGTTCCAGGAGATCTCACCGAGCAAGGCGGTGTTTGGTAAGAATGGAATCATCGCACAAGCCACCCCGGTCATTCCGAGGGCAAACATCGCCCCTCGACGCTCGCTGGATGATCGAATGGATCGGAACCAAAAAAAGAAGGCCACGAAATTATGTAGAACAGCCAGAGACAGCGCGGTTTTGTACGGATCGGCATGAAATCCGTAGCCGATCATCCCTAAGACCCCGCTCGCCGAAATCCACCGCAACTTCATTCCCCGGCGGAGCATGCCCAGCAGCGTGACCGCTATCGCAACCAGGGCCCAAGCCGCAGGCGCACCCATTGCCAACACACACCCGAACACGAGAGTGATCCCCGCATAGAGGCTCCATGCTCGCGACTCACCCCAACCGTAACGGAAGCTCGCCAACAGGTGTGGCACGCCCAAAATCAGCGGAACGGCATAGAACGAGAATTCCGGGAACTGCCAGACCAGCAAGACATTCAGCCCCAGAGAAACCGAGAACCAGAGCGGAGTCCGGAGCGCCCGGTCTACAAAAATCCTTCTGGCAAGGCCCAGGCGAAGGGTCCGCCTGAGAATTCCACCTCTCCAGGAGTCCAGGAGCGCCGCACTCGGAATCATCGGTTTTTTCGATCAGGAAACAGCTCGGAACTCGGAGAAACCGAATCCACTGAAGCCCCCACTTTCAGGGAGCGCTCGTCGATGGTGTCCCGGGCGACAAAGATGGCAGAATTCCCGACCCGTAGCCTGACTTTGCGCTCATCAAAAGACAGCACTTGTCCGCGAATCGTACTCACCGGCCCCATACCCGCACGAGCCGGAGAGGCGAGTAGCGGCAATGCCATGACCCATAGAAACAGACTGAATCGGACCCGCATGGCCCGACTCAAGCCCTCAGTTGCCCTTCCCGCCATTCTGCACTCCATTTGAATTCATGATGACCGGAGGGACATTTCCCTCGGCTTTGACGAACTCCACCTGGGGGTCTTCGGCGCAATCACGGGGTTTTTCCGGACAACGTCCGTTCTTGGCCAGGCAAGAAACCGGCGTGACCTTGAGTCCGCACTGCATCTGGGCGAAGCAAACCTGCCTGGAGCCGCAAGATTTGACCTGTACGGTATTCTGAGAAAGGTAGTGGCACTCTTTCATTACCGGAGGGAGGAGGATGTCCGCATTTGCCATTCCCAATCCCCAGCTACCCAACCATGCCACCAGATTCAAAATGGTCATTTTATGAGACCCTCCATTGTTAAGTATCCCGCAATTTCGGGCTCAACTCAAGCTCGAAGCGCTATGAGGACCATTGATTCCGGCTGGAGGTGTCAAATTTCCTTGATTGGTGGTCGGCCATTCAGTTAGACTGCGCCGGCACTTTCACACAAGGAGAACCCATGACCCATCCGTTCCAATCCCGCAAATGGCTCGCCGCCACCTTCTTGGCGGCCCTCTTCGCCTCCCTTCCCACACTTTCGCACGCCCTCGAGATCGATGCGGATTCGGAACTGACCGTTTCGTCCAACCACGAACTCGTTCGTGTGGACCGTCATCGGATTTTTGTGAAACTGAAAAAGGGCAAGCGCTTTCCTCGCTCCGAGCACGTGATCTCCGCCACCCGCCTCTTCGGGCGCCTGTTTGTGGTCCAAACCGGAAATGCAGATGCTCTTCGCCAGGAGCTCGCAGAAAAAGGTCTGATCGAATACACCGAACGGAACACCTATCACGGCAAACAAGCTCTCCCTGAACCTGTCGAGCATCAAGCTGTCGAAAACACCACTGATGCAGCCTCCTTCAACGACCCTTTGGTCGGGAAGATCTGGTCTTTTGCGGACGACAGCGGAAACGGAATCTCCGTGAACAAGGCCTACACCCTCGCGGCCACCTCTTCCAAAAAAGAAGTGATCGTAGCGGTGGTGGACACCGGCGTGGACTACAACCACGAAGACCTGAAAGAAGTGATGTGGGTCAACAAGGGTGAAGTTCTGGGTAACGGAATCGACGACGATCGCAACGGATACGTCGACGATGTTTACGGAATCGACACTCTGGACCGCGATTCTCAAGGTCGCGCCACCGGAGACCCCATGGCGAGCCACGCTCACGGCACCCACGTGTCCGGCACCATCGCAGCCAAGCAGAACAATCGCATCGGCATCGCAGGGATTGCTTCGAACGTGAAAATCATGGCCATCCGGACAGTGCCGGATGATGCCGATGAAACCGATGTCAACATCGTCGAATCCTTCCTTTATGCTGCCAAGAACGGAGCACGTCTCATCAACTGCTCCTTCGGCAAGACTCACAATGAAGGCGGCATGGCCGTGAAAGAGACCATCGACCACATCTTCAAGAACTTCGGGACCCTCGTCGTGGCCGCAGCCGGAAATGACTCGAGCTTCGGTGGAAAGTGGGACATCGATGTCCGCCCCAAGTACCCTGCGTCCTTCAATGCGGATGGCCTGATGGTCATTGCATCCACGGCTCAGAACGGCGGACTTTCCTACTTCTCAAACGTAGGAAAACGCTCCGTTGATTTGGCCGCTCCCGGCTCGGACATCTATTCGACCGTTCCCGGCAACCGCTACGCGGGCATGTCCGGAACCTCGATGGCCACTCCGACTGCAGTGGGCATGATGGCTGAAGTGCTGAGCCAGTACCCGAATCTGACCGGTGCCGAACTGAAACAGCTCGCGATCGACAGCGTGACCAAGATCAGCTCCTTCTCCCAGTACATGGTGAGCGGTGGTCGCGGGAACATGTACAACATGCTCAAGAACGCGTCGCAAATGAGCTCACGCGCTTACTGATCTGAAAAAATCGAAGGCGTCAGGCGGGAGATTCCCCCTGGCGCCTTTTTTTATTGATTCCGAACACACCCAACACCAAAACACCACCCGCGAGCACATCCACCACGTAATGGTAGCGAAGCGCGATGCATGCCACAGGGACTGTGAATGCGAAGGGCGACAAAGCCCAGGCCAACCTTCTGGAATGACTCAGGAGCGTTCCCCAGGCCAACCCCGTCAGCGCGGTGTGGAGGCTCGGAAAACAATCCCGCTCGATACGGGCCCGATCCATCAAGGCCTCTTTCACTCCATGCAGGTAGCGAAGATCCATGGACTCTGGAAAGGCGAGCGTGAAAACCGGACCCTGAACCGGGACGAGTGCGTAGCACGTGTAGCCGATCGCCAGAACGAGTGTGAACCGGAAGACAAACTGACGGAGCCCTTCCTTTCGATCCGAGAGAATCAGAAGTCCGAACACTGCAAGAATCAAGGCCCCGTAGAGCGAGTAACAGAATGCAAACCATTCCGTCAGCCAAGGCTGCATGCGTGCCGAGATCCAGAAGTGAGGATTGACTCCACCAAAGATCCACTGATCCATCCGGAGGAGGGCTGTGTCGAAATCCGCCCGCCCCGACGTGCGAATCATGAGTGGAACAAACGGATACGCGAGCACCATCAAAAAGCAGGGCAGGACTTCGGCAAGAAGCGAGCCGACCACCCTCACTTGACCCAACCAAAAGAGCGGGAGGATCGAGAGTACGCTCAAGATCAAGCGGTAGCTCGACAAAAAATCGATCGCAGGATCGGGTATCCAGTCTCTGAGCGGCATGAGGCTTTCACCACTCGACAGGCTCCACCCCGCATAACCCGGAATGAGCCAGACCAGAGCCAGTACCAGAATCCGGGGGCGCCCTCGTGTGGCCCTGATCAAAACTCCGCCAATGAGCACTCCGAGTAGCTCGATAAAAGGAAAGCCTCCGGAAAGAATCTGATCTAAAGAGATCGACTCTCTCGAAATCGCAACCCAAGTGAGAGACAAAGAAAAAAACATGAGGCAGACCCAAAGAGCGGGAGACAGGGACTTGATCACCCTCCTAGAGTATCAAAGGATGACCCGGAAGGTGAGGTTGATCCTGGGCTCCGTCACTCTCAACATTCTCGGCAAGGCGTGTTGCCAGAGCTCCTGGGTCCGTCCCGACATCACGAGCAGACTTCCGGATCCTAGCTCAAGCTCCGCTTTTTGACGGTGATCGCCCATTTTCCTGAAGCGGAATTTCCTGACTGCGCCCAATGAAACCGAGGCGATACACGGCTCCGAACCCAATTCGGGCTCGTCGTCGCGATGCCAACCCATGCAGTCGTTACCATTCCGGTACAAGTTCAGGAGGACGCTGTTGAATCGAATGCCGAGGTGCTCCTGAAGGCGCTCCCGAATCTCCGCCACCGCCCCACCCCAGGGATCGGGCTGCCAGGTCACTCCCGAGTAACGATACGATTTCCCCGGATCCCCCTGCCACGCCACCAGCCTCGGTTGCATGACCCGCTTCCCGAACATCACGATCTCCCGCTCCTGCCAACGGGTCTCGGTTTGAACTCTGTTAAAGTACCCCTGAGTTTCGCCAGCCTCAATGAATGCGTCCACCACATCCACACGGGCAGGAGCAGGAAGCAAGGAGGGTCTCTGGGGGTTCATCACTTGGGTCAAGACGTGACGGTCCACCGGTCGTAACGGGTCAAGAGCAAGAGTCCCGGCAACATCAAGCTGATCGCCACAGCGAAGTAGGCCGGCCATCCCAGGTGCTCGGCCATGTATCCCGTAGGGGCCCCGGCCACCACCCGTGTCAATGCCATGAGACTGGTCAGGAGCGCATACTGGGTTGCCGAGAATTTCTTGTTACAGAGGCTCATCAAAAAAGCGGAATACGCCGCGGTTCCCATTCCTGAGAGCAGGTTCTCCGTGGCGATCGCACCCACCATCAGCGGGTAGTTGAGCCCGGTGTAAGCCAAAGCCAGAAAAAGCAAATTCCCCGCACCCTGGAGGATTCCAAAGATCCACAAAGACCGCTTCATTCCCAGACGGGTCATGAGGGCTCCGCCAGCCAGGGTACCGAAAATTGTGGCCACGAGTCCGATCCCCTTGTTGACCGCCCCGATATCGGTTTTGCTAAAACCGAGTTCCAACATGAAGGGCGTGGTCAGAGCCAAGGCCACCACTACATCGAGTTTGTACAATACAATAAACGACAGAACCTCGATCGATCCCTTACGTTTGAAAAAATCCACCAGCGGCAGAACCACCGCCTCCCGGAGTGAGTGGGGTCGGGCTTCGGAGTCGACCTCGGGCTCAGGAGCCAAAAAGAGGGTGCACAGAACGCCCACCCCCATGGAGAGTGCCATCAGGAAGTAAACTTGCTTCCAAGGAATGCGATCGGCGAGAATCAGCGCCAAAGCTCCGCTCACCAGCATGGCGAGCCGGTATCCCATCACATAGGCGCCCGATCCGAGACCGTATTCTTCGGGCAACAGGGTGTCGGTTCGCCAGGCGTCGACCACGATGTCCTGACTGGCACTCAAAAAAGCGGCCACCACAGCGATCAGGGCCATTCGCGCAGACTGCTCCGAGGGGGAGGTGACGGCCATCCAGCAGATGGTCAGCGCAAGAAGGATCTGAAGCACCAGAATCCACCCCCGCCGTCTTCCGAGTACCGGTGGCAGGTAACGATCCAGAAACGGCGACCAGAGGAACTTCAGCGTGTAGGGCATTCCCACCAAGGAGAAGACACCGATCGTGGTCAGGTTCACTTTTTCCTGACTCATCCAGGCCTGGAGGGTACTCCCCGTCAGAGCAAGAGGAATTCCCGAAGAAAATCCATACCCGAGCGTGGCAAGCATGCGCCGGCTTCCGAGAATCCGGACCAATCGATGAAAAAATCCTTCTGTCATGACGAAACGCTACCACAGGCTCCGGCTCAACGAAATCCATTGAAGTGTAGCTGTGTCGAAAACGACTCATTATTTCATGAAATTCCATTTGTTAACCTGTTTCAGAGGTAGGGATGAGAGTGTTGTTTTCCATTTTATTTTTAGCGGTGTTCATCAGCTCTCCAGCTGGAGCCCAACCCAACAAAAAAGCAGAACCCAACCGGAAACCCGCCAGCCTCTCGCCCGAATCGCCTTCCTTCATTTCATTTTACGGGAAGCGTTATCTCGTCAAGTCGACTGACCACAACTGCAACGAAGGGCAGTTCCAGGATCATGGATCTTCTGTCAGGCTATGTGTGGACAGCTCGGGCAATCCCATTCAGGTCCGTCCTTGAACAAAAAATACCTGCTCTATGAATACGGGGTCCAGAGCCCCCGCTGGCAGACGGACTACCTCCCCCAATTTCACAGGTGGCTGACCCGGAAAAATCCGTATGTGTTCCGTGAGGATTTTTGCGGAACCGCAAGAATCGCATGCGAGTGGGTGAAGCAATCGTCCCGTCACCAGGCCCTCGGACTCGACCTCGATCCTGAGCCGCTCCGGATTGCTCGCGAACGGAATCTTTCGCAGCTCTCGAGCGAAGAGAAATCTCGAATCCGATTGAAGCGCCAGGATGTGCGGAAACGCACCTCCGAGACTTTCGACATGATCGGGGCATTCAATTTCTCGTGCTTCACCTTCCTGACCCGCGCAGATCTGGTTCGTTACTTCCGGGCTGTACATGAATCCCTTCAAAAACCGGGAACTCTGTTCCTGGAAGTGGCAGGGGGACCGGGATTCATCGAGACCCGACACGATCAACGGAGCTTCTCGGTTCCTGGAGTCGGAGGAGTGAAGCAAATCTGGGAACAGCATCAGTACGATCCCATCACCGGCATCAATGATTACTCCATCCACTTCGGTTTGCCGGATGGCACTTGGCTTCAGGACGCCTTTCAGTACCACTGGCGGATCTGGGGGATTCCCGAGCTTCGCGATGCTCTCGCCGATGCCGGATTCAGGAAGAGCGTGGTTCTCTGGGAACAGGTGGACTCGAAGGGCCGTGGCACTGGAGAATTGCTTCCGACCGAGAGCGCAGAACTCCCCGAGTCGTATTTGGCGTACCTCGTCGCGGTGAAGTGATCGCCCCGCGGGCACGCCGCTTGCTCCCTTGATATGCGGAAAGCGAGGTTCCATCATGGACCAAAATGTGAATGAGAAGATTGAGTCTCTAAGAAGTCGTACCCGGGAATTCATGCAACACGAGAAAACCACCCTGGGTGAGTATGGCGGGACCATGCTGAAAGAGGTGGAGTCCTTGGTGATTGACGCTGTCGAATCGGCGTCGTCGAAAATCGACTCTCTGCTCGGACGGGTTTCAGAAAGCGTGAAGAAGGAGCCTTTTGTGGCAATGGCCGCCTTTGCCATCACAGGATTGGCTGTTTACAATCTGGTGAGCAAACGTCGAAAAATCCACACCTCTTCTTCGACAGAGGCAGCGCCCGAAATCAAACACTGACGATCACTTGAACCGGATTTCGATGGCACCGAAAGGAAGGATGCCTACCCGGAGATCGCGGGTTTCAAACAGGGGCCGGTCGACGAGTTGGTGGACGGTCCGGATCCAGCGTTGAACGGGTGCCTCCGGGTCCTTCGGGCGGACGGGGTTCCAGTACCGCGAAACGGAGTCGGCCGAGGCCGGTGAACCGCAAATGAAGAACGTCAGGATGAAGATACGACCGAGCATGTGGAACCCCTTCGATGATCAAGGGTGGACCGGCTTCAAGAAACCCGGGCGTAGGCGTAGGGATGGGATGGGATGTAACGCCTCCGACCGGGCCTCTTAAAACCGGCCACCGCGTCGTCCGATTTGCAAAGGTCGGACCAGCGCCGCACCTGCGGTAAATCGAAAACGGCCCCCGGGGTGGGACAATGTGAATCGGGGTGGGGCCGGAAGATCCCGATTGATGCCTCGTGGGGGAGAGAGTATGGTGCCCCCATGCAAAACGAAGCCGATGTCGTCATTTTAGGGGCCGGTGGAGCCGGGATGATGTGTGCGATCCGGGCGGGGCGCCGGGGGCGTTCGGTGATCCTCCTGGACCATGCGAAGAAGATCGGGGGCAAAATCCTGATCTCAGGGGGCGGTCGTTGTAACTTCACCAATCTTGGCGCAGGACCGGGAAATTATGTCTCGAAGAATCCTCATTTCATGAAGTCGGCTTTGGCCCGTTACTCGCCTTGGGACTTCATCGAATTGGTGAATCAGCATGGCATTGCTTATCATGAGAAAAAGCTCGGTCAGCAATTCTGCGATGGCAGCGCTCAGGCGATTGTCGAAATGCTCGAAAAGGAGTGCTTGGCGGCTGGCGCGCGCTTTGAGCTGTCCTGCAAGATCGAGAAGGTCGAGAAACTCTCGGACAACCCGGATCGATTCCGGGTGCGTACGGACCGGGGATCGATCGAGTGCTCTTCGGTGGTCGTCGCCACCGGAGGACTTTCATTACCCAAGATCGGTGCCACCGGGATCGGATACGAAATCGCCAAGAACTTCGGTCTGGATTTGGTCGAGCGGGCTGCCGCGCTTGATGGATTCGTATTCGCCGACGAAGAAGCACATCGATTTTCTGGACTCGCAGGAGTCTCTTTCGACTCCAATATCACCTGCAACGGCATCCGCTTCCATGAGGCAATCCTGTTCACGCATGCAGGACTCTCGGGACCTGCCACTCTCCAGGCCTCGCTTCACTGGTACAGTGGCGATCCGGTCACGATCGATTTTCTCCCGGGAATGGATCCGATGAGCTGGTTTCTCGAAAAAAAGAAGGCTGGGAACCGCTCTCTCGTCAAGAACCTCCTTTCTGAACTCCTGGCTTCACGATTGTCCGAGCGCCTTTGCGAACTGTATTTTCCGGACTTGAAGCCGCTTCCGGATGTGTCTGAAAAAGACCTCCGGGCCTTTTGTAGCTTACTGAAAGAATGGACCTTTGTTCCGAAAGCCACCGTCGGGTACTCCAAGGCAGAGGTCACCCGGGGGGGAGTTTCTACAGATGAATTGTCATCGAAAACCCTGGAGACCAAGAAAGTTGCCGGACTCCATTTTATCGGCGAAGTGGTGGACGTCACAGGCTGGCTCGGCGGATACAACTTTCAGTGGGCTTGGGCTTCGGGCGCAGCGGCGGGCGACGTGGTTTAGTCCGGCTTCTTTGCGTACAGGGCATGAACCGAATACAACTCGATCTGCCTCAGATGCTTGAAAAACAGCCAAGGGACATGAGGCTCTGACTTCTCGACCCGGAATCCGCAAATCCGGTATAGCCATTCGACAACGGCTGCAGAGTCCGAGATCCCTTTCGGCATCCGTCCACGCAGCCCTTTTGCAATCCGATCGTGCCAGATGTAAGGGCCGGTCTGGATGGCCACCCCGCCCGGCGAAACCAACCGGAACTGTTCTTCAGGCAGGATCTTCGGCTCATTGAGCATGTCGATGGCATTCATCGAGACCGTCACTTCGAACTTCCCTGACGGAAGAGGAAGTGCGTCGATCTCCCCCACCACGAAATCAGAATACGGAACACCGTCGGCATGGATTCCTCCTCGTTCGATCGGCAAGGTGAACTCACGGGCGAGGTTACCGAAAAGCAAATCTCCCGGAAACCGGAGCTCACCCCGATAAGGAGCTCCGAGATTGAGATGCCGGGCCAGCAAGATGGAATGAAAGGAACTGTCGACCCCGAGGTAGCTCTTGGCTTTTCCGCGGATCCTTCTGCACAATCCTCCGACACCGCAACCGAGCTCCAGTACGGTCTGCCCCGGTTCGATCCAAGCGGATACCGTTTCAAAGGGCCCACGGTCCCAGTAGCGACGGATCCATTCGGTGATCTCCGGACTCTCGGATGCCGGAACACTCTTCCACCAGGTCTCGGGGTTTCCCTCGCAACCCAGGTAGTGGTTCATCAAGTACAAAGCATTGACCCGACCCGACTCGAGGTCCTCCTCGATGTGTTCGCCGGCTTCGGCCTCGAGGGCCTCGCGCTGCTCGGTAAATTCATCGCGATATTCGGACGGGATCTGGGAATCGGGAACAAACTTCGAGATGCCTTTCACGTGTGCCAACAAGTACTCGCCCGGCTCGGGAACCACGATGGCCACCCCCTCGAGTATGGGATAGCGCTCCCCGCAGCGCTCACACTCGAGCGCTCCGTAGACCACTTCATCCCGGGTGCCCTGGCCCTCCAACCGGAACTGACCCTGACAGGGTTTTCCCTGGATTCTGGCCGGGCAACAGAGTTTCTCAGCGGTGGACTTCAGCATGACGGATTCTCCCTAACAATAACGAACTGAGGACGACACTCACACTACTCAATGCCATAGCGGCCCCGGCATGAACAGGGGACAGCACTCCGGTCATGGCAAGCGGGATCCCGATCAGGTTGTAAACAAAGGCCCAAGCCAGGTTTTGCCGGATCTTCCAGTAGGTGGCCCGGGAGATCCGGATCGCCTCGAGGGACTTGAGCGGATCCCCACCCAGCAAGGTGATCCCGGCGGTTTGCATGGCTGCATCGGTACCGGTAGAAAGGGCGATTCCGACATCGGCGAGCGCCAAGGCCGGGGCATCGTTGACCCCGTCTCCGAGCATCGCAACACACTCACCCCGATTCCTCAGTGATTCCATCACACCGGCCTTTTCCTCGGGTAACATCCGGGCATGAACGTCATCGATTCCGAGGATCCCAGCGATTCTGGACGCCTCCTCCTGGCGGTCTCCGGTGAGCAAGACGGGCCGGATCTTCATCTGACGGAGCCGGCGCACAAATTCGATAGCCCCGGGTTTCAGCTCGTCCTCGAACCAAAATACAGCCAGACAACGGGGAGATTCCGCCGACTCGATCAGGTAAGAGCAAGATCCCGATCCACTTTCGATGGGAACAGGAAGACCATTGGATTCGAGCAACCGGTCGCTTCCCATCTGATAGAGCTTTCCATCCACCCGACCCTCGATTCCCCTGCCTGGAAGAATCCGGATGCCCGTTGCTTTCTGTCCGGATGGGGCGGCTCGAAGGATGGCCCTAGCCAATGGATGCTCACTCCCGACCTGCAACGCCCTTGCGATCTCGAGAGCGCGCTCCGATTCGATGGATTCGATCCGACTGAGAACGGGCTTTCCGGTGGTGAGGGTCCCGGTTTTATCGAGAGCGAGCACCGTAATCCAGTTTGCCATTTCGAGCGCATCCATATCGCGGATGAAAATCCCCTCTTTTGCGGCGCGACCGGTTCCCACCATAAGCGCAGTCGGGGTCGCCAGTCCGAGAGCACAGGGACAAGCAATCACCAGGACGGTCACCGCCCGCAATAGCGCAGTCTCACCGAATCCCGATTGGATTCCGATCCAGAACAGAACGCCTAAAGCAAGAAGCAGGACCGCAGGAACAAATACCGCAGAGACCCGATCGACCGCGCGCTGGATGGGTGGTTTTTTATCTTGGGCGTTTTCGATCAATGCGATGATTCTCGATAAGATGGTTTCCGCTCCGAGCGCGGTCAGCTCGATCCGGATCGGGCCCGTGATATTGAGTGCCCCACCCCGGACGGTATCACCCGCAATTTTAGCAAGCAGACGACTTTCTCCGGTCAAGAAGGATTCATCGAGGTCACTCTCTCCCTCAACCAACCGGCCATCGGCAGGGATCCGTTCCCCGGGCAGCACCAGAATGCGGTCCCCCCGCTTCACTCCGGATATCGGCATCTCGAAGGTTTGATCCCCGAAACACACCCGGGCCGAAACGGGTTGGAGCGTCTCAAGCGAGCGAAGTGCGCGGGTGGTTCGGATGCGGGCACGGAGCTCGAGCCACTTTCCGAGCCGCACGAGAACCAGAATCATGGCCGAACTTTCAAACCAAGGATGGTGTGAAAAAAAGCTGAGTCCGTAGGCGGCTGTGGTGCCCAGAACCACGAGGACATCCATATTGGCACTTCCGCTCCGGATCGACTTCCAAGCACCGACATAGAACTTCCGGCCGGAACCGAATTGGATCACTGACGCGACTGCAGCCTGGATCCAAAAGGGTATCGGAAACATCAACACCAAAGGGATCGACAGGATCGCAGCCCGGATCCATTCCGTAAATTCGATCCTCGCTTCCCGCTCGGGGTCGAGGGCTCCTGTGAAGACCGCTTCGTAACCGGCTCTTGCGACCGCACCCTGCACCAGGCTTCGCGCCGTCTCTTCCGTCTCATTCAACCGGATCCGGCCCCTTCCGGTTGCCAGATTCACCGAGACCCCTTCCGCTCCGGGAATTTTTTGGAGAGCGGCCTCGAGTTTGGAAACACACGCGGCACAGGTCATCCCCCGGATATGAAACTTCATTTCGGACGGGCTCATGCTCCGATCTTACTCTTCCCGGGTTGCGATGGCTTTCGAAAAAATATCGAACTCCTCGATCCGCCCGGAATGAGAAAGAACGAGAAAACCGCCTTCGACTGACCGACTCAGTTTTTTTATTTTTCCCGTCAAATCGAGCGCCTGCTGTGAGCCATATCGCCGCACCCATCGGGCAGGATGCCATCCATGCAACTTATGGTGAAGGATGGCCGGAATCTGTTTTTTCTGGACTCGATGCCGATCCGGATCGATGAACCATCCCGCTCCCGGCACGATCCCGTCCCAACGGCGCAGGCTGGCAACAGTATCCTGCTCGCCCCACTCCAGAACCAGATTCGTGCAGCAGCCTCTTTGTGATTCTTGAATCGCTGGAACCCAGAGCTCATCGGGTTCCGGATCGAAGATCCGCCGACCGCTCGCCAGAATCTGGAGTTGAACCACGCCTTCGAGTTCCTCCTCCATCAGGCGGAGCCTCTCGGGCAGGATCTCGGGGTCCCGGATGGGCCGGAGCACGGTTCTCGCCAACACCGAAATTCCACGCTCCCGGAATCGCTTGCGGTACCGTGCACGCTTCGTCGCCGACAGGCCGAACCAGAGCCCGGTATCGAGTTCGAAGCAATCGAATGGCGAATTCCACTGCTCGATCCGGTCCGGATCGAATTTTCCGAGTACCAACCGGATCGGGCTCGAGGGTTGCTTCGCTCGTGGCGGGGGGTTAAGGTCGGGGGACATGAGAGCGATCTTTGCACAAAAAGCGATCTGGGTCGCCGCCCTCGGGTATTTTGTCGATCTCTATGACCTGGTGCTGTACGGAGCGGTGCGGATGGAGAGCTTACGCGGAATCGGCATCACCGGAGATGCCGCCTTTCACGTGGGGGCGAGTCTCTTAAACTACCAGATGGCCGGGATGGTGTTCGGGGGATTCCTGTTCGGAGCTCTCGGCGACCGCATCGGGAGGAAGTCGACCCTCTTCGGGTCGATTTTCATTTATTCGACCGCCACTTTGCTGAATGCCTGGGTCGACGACTTGCCGACCTACGCCGCACTCCGTTTCTTGGCGGGTTGCGGACTTGCCGGCGAACTCGGCGTTGCGGTCACCCTGGCCAATGAAGTGCTCCCGACCCACATCCGGGGCATGGGAAGCGCTTGGATCGCCTCGATCGGTTTTTTCGGAGCCGCATGCTCGAGCATGATCTCTTCGAAACTCCCTTGGCGCACAGCCTATGGGGTCGGGGGCCTCCTCGGATTCATGCTCCTCGTGGCCCGTATCCGGATTCTGGATCCGGATCTGTTCCTGCAAGCCAAAAAGGGAGCGAGTGGTGCGAGCTGGGGCTCTCTGCGACTCCTGTTCGGATCACGAGCCAGACTGGCACGCCTCCTTCCGGCGCTTTTGGCCGGAGTTCCGATCTGGTATGTGGGCGGTATTTTGTCCTACTTCGCTCCGGAGTTCGGGAAAGCCCTGGGGGTGAAAGGCGATATTTCTGCCGGAACGACTATTTTTTGCGGGTATGTCGGAGCGATGGCGGGCGACATCGCTTGCGGACTCCTGAGCCAACGGTGGAAGAGCCGGAAACGTGCGGTGCTTGCCTTCATGATTCTCGGCGGAGCACTCGCACTCGGACACCCTTGGTTCCTGACGGGAGCCGACCCTTGGTTGTTTTACGGAATTCAAGGATGGGTCGGTTTCGGAAACGGATATTTTGCCACCCTGGTTGCGTGGGTTTCCGAGAGCTTTGGTACCAACCTCCGGGTGACCGCCACGAGCGTGATCGCCAATCTGATTCGGGCCTCGGTGATCCCGCTGACTCTCGGATTCCGGGCCCTGATTCCAAGCTTGGGCTGGGTGGGAGCAAGTGTGACGGTCGGAGCGGCGTGCTTCGGAGCCGCCCTTTGGGGAGCCCTCAGAATGGAAGATGGATTTGGTAAAGATCTCAGATACTTGGAGCTGGACTCCAAGAAGGATTTCTCGAAAGAAAACACTTCCCAAAGCCGGTGATTCTGGCTATAAGCGTCACAAATGAACCTGAAGGCCCTCACCCTCGCACTCCTCCTCAGTTCGCCCCTGGCTTCATCGGCGCAGTACCCTTTGAATTTGCGCCCGATCGATCCTCTTCAATTGCAGTGCAAACTCCGGAATGATCGATTCTGGACCGAGATCGAATTTTCTCTCGATTTGAACGGGAGGGTTTCCGGCGTTCTCGGCAACTACGTCTTCACCAGCGGTGGAAACCGGAAGTTCATCTCGGGCAACATCCTGTTCGACATCCTCTCGTTTGATAGCGCCATCATCGGACACACCGGTGACCCACGCGGAGTGGTTTCCCGCTTTTCTTTAGTTCGCGAAGAAGCCAATCAGTCCCGCTGGACTTACGAACAAACCGATCCACATGGCGAAAAAACGGTCGCCAGTTTCAAGTGCTTCCCCAAGACACCTCCGCGCAGATAAGACGGTTCCGGACAGCACGCTACTCAGGGGCATGGTTTCCTCTCGAGTCCGACCGGGATGCGACGCGACTCCGGATCGAATCCATCCTGAGAGCTGATTTGTCTGATCCGGGTGGAAGACTCAAAGTCGATCACTCGGGCCCGGAATGGCTCGGCAACCGGGAGATCGGTTTATCCTATGCGCACGATCAGGACTCGGTCTTACTCGTATGGACCTTGGACGCTTGCCCGGTCGGGGTCGATCTCGAACCCGTTGATCGACAAACCGGTCACGCCGTAACCGAACTGGCAGAAAGGTTTTTTCATCCGACCGAGAGCGCGGCGCTCAAGCGTCTTCCCGGAATCCTCCAAACAGGAGCGTTTCTCGATCTCTGGCTCAAAAAAGAGTCCGTCGCCAAGCTCACCCGCAAAGGCCTCGTGTACAGCCTGCCTCTGGAGCTCGATCGACTCGCAGAAATCGAGTTCGAGGAACCCGCCCTGCTTCCCTTGGGAAAGAGGGCGGTACTCGCATTTTATAAAAAACCGATTCGGGCGTGATTAAGCTCCGCCGTCGGCGCTGCCCATACCGGCACGGAAGTCCGCAGCCAAAGCAGCCTTCAGGTACTCTTGCTTCAGAATCGCGATATTCTGGATGGAGATCTTCTTCGGGCAAGCCGCTTCACACTCTTGAAGATTAGAACAGCTGCCGAATCCTTCTTTATCCATCTGATCAACCATCCGGATCACACGGCGTTTCCGGTCAGCCTGGCCTTGTGGAAGGAGTGCGAGCTGAGTGACCTTGGCCGAAGTGAAGAGCGAGGCCGAGGCATTCGGGCATGCCGCAACACAGGCACCGCATCCGATACAGGCTGCAGCATCCATCGCGCGATCGGCAAGATCCTTCGGAATCAGGATTGCGTTGGCATCAGCATGCGGGCCCGTTTTCGCACCCGTGTAACCGCCTGCCATTTGAATCCGATCGAAGGCACGACGGTCGGTGACCAGATCGCGGACCACCGGGAAGGCCTTCGCACGCCAAGGCTCGATCGTGATGGTCTCGCCATCCACGAACGAACGCATGTAGAGCTGACAAGTGGTGGCGCCACGGATCGGACCATGCGCCTGACCCTGGACCATCAAGGAACAGGTCCCGCAGATCCCCTCGCGACAGTCGCTCTCGTACTCCAGAGGACGCTTTCCACTCTTGATGATCTGCTCGTTTAACACATCGAGCATCTCGAGGAATGACATATCGACCAGCACGTTCTTGAGCTCATGCTCTTCGAAGAATCCCTGGGCATCGCGGGACTCCTGTCTCCAGACACGCAAACGGATATGGATGGTTTTTGACTTGGAAGTGCTCATCATTTGTAGCTCCTCACAGAAAGTTTCACATTCTCGTACACGAGCTTTTCCTGGTGACGTGCGGGCACTTGTCCCTTGCCTTTGTATTCCCAGGCTGCCACATGGGCGAAATTCTCGTCATCCCGCTGGGCTTCCCCATCCGGGGTCTGGCTTTCCACCCGGAAGTGCCCGCCACAAGACTCCTTGCGCTCGAGCGCATCGCGAGCCATGAGCGCACCGAGCTCGAGTAAATCGCGAAGACGTCCTGCCATCTCAAGATTCTTGTTGAGCTTGGAATCCCCGGTCAGGAGCAGATCCGTGTCGAAATCCTTCTGAAGCTTCTCGATTTCTGCGAGCGCTTCCTTGAGGCCCTGTTCCGAACGGGCCATTCCGATTTTTTCCCAAACGACTTTGCCGAGATCGCGGTAGATCTCGGTCACGGTACGCTTACCCTTTTTTCCGTTCTCGAGCATGCGATCGATCTCCGCACGCACTTCATTTTCGGCTGAATCGAATGCGGCATGAGACACATCCACCTTCTTCAGCAACTCCTGGGCATGGGTGCCGAGGTAGTTGGTCACGGTGTAAGGCAGTACGAAATACCCGTCTGAAAGCCCCTGCATGAGCGCTGAGGCGCCGAGGCGATTCGCTCCGTGATCCGAGAAGTTGGCCTCACCCGCGGCGAACAAACCGGGGAGTGTGGTCTGGAGCGAGTAATCCACCCAGAGTCCGCCCATGGTGTAGTGAACGGCCGGATAAATCCGCATGGGCGCCCGGTAGGGATTCTCGTTCGTGATCTCGTGATACATGTCGAAGAGGTTGCCATAGCGCTCGCGGATCACCGCTTCGCTATCGCGCTTGATCGCATCACGGAAATCGAGGTACACGGCAAGTCCGCTCTCGCCGACACCCCTGCCCTCGTCGCAAACCTCTTTCGCTGCGCGGGAAGCGATATCCCGTGGAGCGAGATTCCCGAAGCTCGGGTACTTACGCTCGAGGTAATAATCACGGTCTTCGTCCGGAATCGTGCTCGGATCCTTTTTACAGTCCTCTTTTTTCTTCGGCACCCAAACCCGGCCGTCGTTCCGCAGGCTCTCGGACATCAGCGTGAGCTTGGCCTGATAGCTTCCGGAAACAGGAATGCAGGTCGGATGGATCTGGACATAGCAAGGATTACCGAAGAGTGCGCCTCGACGGTGTGCGCGCCAGATGGCGGTCACATTCGAGTTCATGGCATTGGTCGAGAGGAAGTAAACACGCCCGTATCCGCCGGTCGCCAGTACGACCGCGTCCGCCGCATGTCGTTCGATCTCACCGGTTGTGACATTGCGGGTGATGATTCCACGGGCTTTTCCGTCGACCATCACCACATCCAGCATCTCGCGATACGGGAACAACGTGACCTTGCCCTTATCGACTTCCTTCATGAGTTGGCTGTAAGCACCCAGCAACAGTTGCTGCCCCGTCTGGCCGCGGGCATAAAAGGTCCGCGAAACCTGGGCGCCACCGAAAGAGCGGTTCGCAAGTTCCCCACTGTATTCACGGGCAAAGGGAACGCCTTGTGAAACACACTGATCGATGATCGAGGTCGAATTCTGTGCCAGGCGGTACACGTTCGCCTCGCGGGCGCGGTAGTCGCCTCCTTTGATGGTATCGTAGAACAGGCGCCAAACCGAGTCGCCATCGTTCGGATAGCTCTTCGCGGCGTTGATCCCGCCCTGCGCGGCGATCGAGTGAGCTCTGCGCGCCGAATCGTGGGTACAGAAGGATTTCACCTGGTAACCGAGTTCCGCCAAAGAGGCCGCTGCCGAGGCTCCAGCAAGTCCGGTCCCTACCACAATCACGGAGTACTTCCGCTTATTGGCCGGGTTCACCAGTTTCATGTTCGCTTTGTAGTGGTCCCACTTCTGGGAAAGCGGTCCTTCAGGAATTCCGGGATTCAATTCGATACTCATGCGTTACCTCCGCCGGACTGGGTTGCGTAAATATAGATCGGGATGAACAGGAAACCGAATGCGAGCAGGAGGGCGATCGCCATCCCCATCGCGTAAATGGGCTTCGACCATCTGGGGTTGATGATCCCGAGCGACTGGAATGCGCTCCAGTAACCGTGGCGCAAATGGAATCCGAGGAAGAGCATGGAAGCGACATAGAACGCCACCCACTTGAGCTGGGTGAATGCCTCCACAACAACCCTGTAAATGTCATGAACCATCACACCGCTCACTGAGGCGGTGTAACCGTCTTCCATGGTCGGCCCGAAACGGAACTGGGCGACGTGTACGATCAGAAACACTCCGAGGACCACTCCGGTCCAGATCATGTTGCGTGATCCGGTCGTGCTTTTCGAGGGTCCGCCCTTGGTCTTGGCATTCTCGTAATCCACAGGTCGGGCCGCTTTGGCAGAATAAGTCACCTGAAAGGCTGTGACGATGTGAAGCAGGATGGTGAGTGCGAGTCCGACCTCCAATGCGACCAGCGCAGGCCCGAGTGCATGCAACCTTGCCGCATAGGTGTTCATGGCCTCACCACTTCCTGCATACAGGGTCAAGTTGCCGAGAAGGTGCACCACCAGGAACAAGACCAACGCCATTCCTGAGGCTCCCATGAGATATTTTCTTCCCAAGGTCGATGAAAAAAGCCGCGATAAAGGTACCATTGCTCGGAACGCTCCTTTTTGGGTTTGATGTCTTCCTGTTTTATCGCAAAAATGCTCCCTTCTCCACTTGATTTCAACGGGATGCGCCCCGTATGCTGACCCCGATGCTCATCGACCAGATCAATCTCAACCAGCTTCGGGTTTTCGAGTCGGTGTACCGCACCAAAAGCATGACACGGGCCGCAAAAGAGCTGCACCTCACCCAATCGGGCGTTAGCCAGCACATCAAAGCCCTGGAAGAAGTGCTCGAGCTCAAGCTTTTCGACCGGATCAAACAGAAGTTAGTCGCGACCCCGGCCGCAAGGGAGCTCTACCAACACACTTCCAAAAGTTTTGAATACATCGAGACGACCCTGAATCGTCTCAAAAACACCGACAAAGACCTGGCCGGCCTGGTTTCGATCGGCGTACCCATCGAATTCGGGAACAACGTGATCATCCCGATGCTCGCCGAGTTCCAGAAAAAGAACCAGAAGGTCCGTTTCAAGATCCGTCAAGGTTTCGCCTTCGAGATGAATCACCTGCTGATGAGTGGTGAGCTCGATTTCGCCTTTGTGGACTCGTTCTCGCTCGATAAAGGAATCAAGACCGAGCCGGTTTACGACGAGTTCCTCGAACTTTGCGTCTCCAAAAAGGCACAGCTCCCGCAAAAGCCCCACGCCGACTACGCTTTCTACGAGAAACTCTCTTACGTCGATTACCAAGAGGACCAGTCGGTTCTGAGTCTGTGGATGAAGCACCATTTCCAAATCCGGAATCCGGAGCTCGACGTGCGCGTTTACATCACTGACGCACAGGCCGTCTCGAAGCTGATCCTGAACCAGGTCGGAGCAGGCATCCTTCCGGGCCACTTGGCCCAGAAACTCCTGAATCGCGGAGAAGATCTCCTGATTTTGAAGGGCGGATCCTCACCGCTGCTGAACACCATCAGCATCGCCCACCTCGAAGATAAAACCCTCACTACGGCCGGAAAAGCGGTACTGAGCCATCTGAGAAGCCAACTCAAACGCTGAGAGGAATCAATCCTCGAATTCGTACTTCGAGAGATTCCTCATTCCGGCCTTGTATCCTGCTTTCACGATCTCGGTGAGCTTCCTCGGACTCAAGGTGAAATGCTCGGCCATGATCGTACGGGTGTCGGACGGATCCGGATGAATCGGAATGATGTCGAGATCCCGGCTCTGATTCAGTTCTTTTTCGAGGATTTGCAGAATTTTCTCGGCCTGCTCATCACCCAATCCCGAATCCTTACAGTACCGGTACACTTCGTTCATCGCCGACTTTTTGGAGCGATACGATTCATAAGTGCTGTTGATCTTCTGCTCGATGAGAATGTAAATCGCCTGAACCACGATAGCCGGCAGTCCGAGCGACGTTAGGGAGCCGACTTCTTTCACGAACCGGTAAGGCTGGTGCGTGTAGCTGGTGAACACCAGGTCGGCACCTGAATCGACTGCGATGTGGGTCGACAGCGTTTCCCGGATCTCTCCATCGATGTAATAATGCGAGCGCCCGTGCTCATCTGGAATGTGGTAGGGGGCGTACACCACCGGAAGCGAGGCACTGGCCGCTACCGCATCGGAGATGCGCGCGTGGGTCTGGTATTCGCACCGGGGATCATGGGGCGGTGGCAAATAAGAGCTTTTCCCGAAGACCACCTTCTGGGAGTCGTTCAGCTTGGTGCTGACAATGAACAACTCCGGCTTGTAATCGGAGAACCGGTTCGAGGGGATCACCTCCTCGCGGATGAACTGCTCCAAACCCGACGTGCTAAAGAGTCCGGTCATTTTCAACCACTTGAACTGCAAAAGTGAGGGAAAGCGCCCATCCATGAGTGAGCCCATGATGTCACGGACCGCAGCGAACTGGGTGACCTGCTCCTTGGCGATTTCCGGACGGATCTTGAACATTTTCGAATACTGGAGTCGGGGCAGTGGGCGGGGAAAAAACTGGGAGCCCTCGGTGGAAACCTGGTTCAGAAAGGAGGCTGAAATATTCTCAAGTGAATACCCCGCAGCAAGAACGGTCGTAATG
Organism: Bdellovibrio sp. ZAP7; assembly: GCA_945874535.1. Classification (GTDB taxonomy): domain Bacteria; phylum Bdellovibrionota; class UBA1018; order UBA1018; family CAIMNF01; genus CAIMNF01. The sequence goes on along the minus strand of CAMCGZ010000011.1, from coordinate 27,320 downwards.
AACGCACCGCCGCTCGAGCCGACATAGGTCTGGATCATTCTGGAGTGGGGCGCGGGCTCGGCCTGATCGGTTTTGAGTCCGCATTGGAACTCGAATCCGCACTCACGGAGCGCATAGGCCACGCCGATATGGAATGCCGCCGCCTTGGTTCCGCCACCCGACAGCACGAGGGCGAGCTTCTTCTTCCTCGAAATCCTTTTTTTCGGTGTCGCAACCATAATTCGGTCTCTCCGTCCCGAGAATACTTGAATTTTCCACTTAGGGAAATAGAATGATGAAATGACGAGTGATTTGGACAGCGAGAAGTGGGTTCCCCTGGTGGAGTTCTCCGTCCAGAAGGGCATCAGTCTCTCCACTCTTCGTCGCTACATCAAGTCCAACAAAATTCCCTGGAAGCTTCTCGAAGGCCGCTACCTGGTCATGGACGACGGGACCTTCACCGCACCCCGCAATCAGGAGTTGAGGTCACCCGCTCCGACGCCCCTAGAGATCGCACCAGGAGATCAGGAAAGCAGGGTCCGCGAACTCCAGACAGCTCTCCATGCCGCACACGAGGAGATCGCGGAGCTGAAAACCCTTTTGGCGTTTTACGAGGAAAAATGGGCACAATTATCAATCAAGTGAAGCAGCTGTTCTTCATCCTCACTCTGGTTTCCGCACCGATGGTCTCGTGGGCAAGTCCTGAAAACGATCGTGTTTACCAGCTCGAGACGGTCGCGTGGCTCGGATCGAGCGACAACATGGACGGTGTGTTTTCCGAATTCGTCGACGAACAGTTTCAGCGCTACTTCTCCGCTCAAACCCGCTTCTCCCCCAAGCCCCTGAAAGGGGTTTCAGAGATCCTGGGCAAATCGAGCGCCCGCTACCGCGAGCTCATTCGCCAGCCCGAGATTCTCAAAAAAATCTCGCGGAAGTTCGAGGTGGAGAGCCTGATCCGCACCCAAGTCTTCAAAGAAGGAGAGACCTACCGGTTCCTGATCGAGTGGATCTACGGACCCCGCGCCGAAGTGATCACTCAACACGAGTTCCGCTACGCAGACGAGCACAAAGAAACCGGTTTGGCCGGAGGCAGCCTTCCCCGCCAATTCGAACAGGCGATCGGCACCCTTGTCTCCAAACTTCCCTTTCTCGGTCAAATCACCGGAGTCGAAGGAGAGACCATCACCGCCAGCCTGGGGCGGAACGCCGGAATCAAACCGGGCGACCTGCTCGTGATCTCGACCCTGCAAAGCGTGAGACGCCATCCGGTTCTCGGGACCATCGAAGAGTGGCGATGGCAATCCATCGGCCGCGCGCGGGTCGAACAGGTTGAAGAGTCTTTGTGCTTTGCTAAAGTCATCGAGACCGAGAGCAATCAGAATGTGATCCGGAACCACAAGGTCCGGGAGATCGTCTCCGCGCCCCCGGTACAAAACGTTCTCGAAAAGGAAGAAGTCTTCATCGCCCGCTCGGGTTGGATCGCAGGGAATGCTGGCGCCGGGCTTTATGCACGTGAAACCTCGGATGGAGCCGGAGGAAAAACGCGTGGCGGCTCCGGCATCCTTGGCGTTTTCGAGCTCGACACCCAGATCTGGCTCAATTCGCGCTACCTGGTCCAGGGATCCTACGAGACTTCACTCTTCAACTATTCCCCCACCGATCTTTCGACAGGGTCCGCGATCGGCACCAGCGTGAGCGGTACTCATTCGAGACTTCGTGCGGCTCTCGGCGCCTCGCTCTTGCCGATGAAAAGCCTGTTCGATCCGGTTGCCTGGATCCATGCCGGCTACAAATCCACCACTCACACCCTTCCGAGCACTGCGGACCTGACCTCGAAGAGCTCCCTCGATAGCATTTTTGTCGGTGTGGGGGGCAGCTTCCCGGTCACTCCCCGACTCCTGGCCCAACTCGATCTCGACCTCGGAATCTTCAGGACCGCCGATGCTGCCGACCTCGGTTTCGGAGATGCCAGCGCCTCGAGCGATCTGAACTTCAGACTGTCGGGAATTTACCGGGTGGATACGCACTTTTTCTTCCGCGTCATGCTCAACATTGCGTCGCAAAGCATGGATTTCACGGCAGGACAGAGTCTGTCCCAAAAAAGCTTCTCCCTCTCCCCTTCCCTCATGTATTATTTCTGAGCCATGAGCACGGAAAAGAAGCGCATTCTCGAGGAGATGGCCTCCCTCATGCGGGAGATCGAAAAACACGATGAGGCGTATTATGTGCACGATACGCCACTCATCGGTGATGAGGAATACGACCGTCTTTTTCGTCGACTCCAGGAGCTCGAGACCACCCATCCCGAACTCGCCTCCACCGCTTCGCCGACCCGGCGAGTGGGCGGAAAAGCTCTCGACCAATTCGTCAAATCGAAGCACGGGGCATCCATGCTTTCTCTTGCCAATGCGATGGATCCCGCCGAGTTCTCGGCCTTCGACGAACGGGTGCACCGTTTTCTGGAGCTCGACCCCGAAAAGCCCCTCGAGTACTTCGCCGAACTCAAGTTCGACGGGCTTTCGATCAATCTGGTCTACGAAAAGGGGGCGCTGATCCGGGCTGCGACCCGCGGGGACGGCGAAACAGGCGAAGATGTGACCGAGAATGTCAGAACCATCCGCTCCATTCCATTGAGACTCCGCGGATCGGATTTGCCAGAACGCATTGAAATCCGTGGCGAGATTGTTCTGCCTGTCGATGATTTCGTGCGACTGAATCGGGAACAGGAGCTCAAAGGTCAAAAACCTTTCGCCAATCCCAGAAATGCCGCCGCCGGCAGTTTGCGCCAGCTCGATCCGAAAATCACCGCCAGTCGACCCCTCACCGGATTCTTTTACGGCATCGGAGAAGTGAAGGGATGGACGCCACCCAAGACCCATGCCGAGTACGAGAAAACCCTCGAGAGTTGGGGATTACCTGTCGGGCCACTCCGGAAAATCTGCAATGGCGCTGGGGAGGTAGTCGATTTTTACCGGGAGGTCGAGAACACCCGCGACTCGCTTCCCTTCGAAATCGACGGCGTAGTCGTGAAGCTGAACCAGTTTACCCAGCAACAGACTGCTGGATTCGTCGCCCGCTCACCCCGAGGCATGATCGCTTTCAAGTACCCGCCCAAGAAGAGCGTGACCCTGGTGGAGGACATCCAGATCCAAGTGGGTCGCACCGGGGCATTGACCCCGGTAGCGCTGGTGAGCCCGGTGAATGTCAACGGAGTGATCGTCAGGCGAGCAACACTCCACAATCAAGACGAAATCGATCGGAAAGACATCCGCATCGGGGACCACGTGGTGATCCAGAGAGCCGGTGATGTGATTCCGGAAGTGGTCGAGGTCCTGAAAGAGCGCCGCCGCGGTGACGAACGCCGGTTCCGGATTCCGGATCATTGCCCGGTCTGCGGCTCTCCCGCGGTCAAGCCCGAAGGTGAAGCCGTCACCCGTTGTTCCGGAACGAGGTGCATTGCCAAACTGAAGGAGCGAATCAAACATTTTGTACAAAAGGACGCCGTCAACGTCGAAGGCCTGGGCGACAAGATCGTCGATCAGCTGGTGGATGAAGGACTGGTCCGGAGAATTCCTGATCTTTACGATCTCGAGTTCTCGAATGTCCTTCCGCTCGAAGGCTTCGCCGAGAAATCAGCGCAAAAGCTCCTCACCGCCATCGACCAGTCCCGCACTCCGGAGCTCTATCGGGTGATCTTCGGACTGGGGATCCGGCACATCGGAGAAGCGACCGCCAAACTCCTCGCCCAGAAGTTCAAGTCGATCGAGGCACTCGCCGGAGCCGGGGAATCCGAGTTGCTCGAGGTGGGCGGGGTCGGAGATGAGATGGCAACATCCATACGGGAGTGGTTTTCACATTCTGAAAACCGCTCCGAACTCGAAGAGCTCCTCCACAAGCTTGAGATTCAGGCCCCATTGAGTTCGGGGCTGGAACCCATTTTTGCGGGGAAGACCTTCGTCCTCACGGGAACCCTTCCCGGGATGACCCGCTCGGAAGCCGAAAAGCTGATTGAAGACCGCGGAGGCAAGACCTCCGGATCGGTTTCGAAGAAAACCGACTTTGTCCTGGCCGGAGAAGAGGCGGGGAGCAAGCTCGAAAAAGCCCGCACACTCGGAGTCCGGGTCATCGACGAACAGCAGTTCCGGAGCATGCTCTCAGGAAACTGAGTGGGCTTACTTCCGCTCACGCTCGCGCAACTTCCGGTCCCAAAGCTCCTTCATCTGACCGTATTGCGAAAGAAACTGGCTGATCCGGAACTTGGCCGAGGTGAGGTTGCTCCCCATTCTCTGGAGTTCCTGGATCTTGGCCTCGAGTATCTTCACTTTCTCGATGGGGGTCCGTTTCTCGACTCCATTGAAAAACTGGAGGTAAAGTTGGTGGGTCTGCTCCATCAGGGTCCGGGCTTCATGGATTTTGCGATCGATCTCGCCCGAATCCCCTCCCGATGCCGGCGCAGCCTGGCCCGATCTGCCCGCAGGGATCTCATCTTCTTCTTCGTCCCAAAAGTTTTTGCGTCTTTGATCGTCATTTGCCATACCTGAGAGGGTACATGAAAACAAAAACCCAGTACACCTGTCAAAGTTGCGGACACATGAACCCGAAATGGCTGGGGCGCTGCCCGGAATGCGGGGCGTGGAACTCCTACGTCGAAGAGAAAATCACCGCCTCCAAGGAATCCTCGATTTCGGCGGTGCGAGAAAGCTTCCAGCCCTCACAGCCGGGCGGATCGCCCTGGGTGAAGCTGGGCGAGGAACCCGCAGGATCCGGAGCCGGAAAACACCGAAGAAGTTCGGGATCCGCTGAACTCGATCGGGTTCTCGGTGGCGGTATGGTCCGTGACGGTTTCGTTCTGATCGGAGGAGATCCCGGTATCGGAAAGAGCACACTCTTGCTCCAGGTCGCAGACGGACTCCTCAAAGTCGAATCTGGGGCCCGGGTGCTCTATGTCAGCGGAGAGGAATCGATCGAACAAATCCAGGCCCGCGCCAAACGCTTGAAAATCGGAAACACAGAACGCATCTTTCTCGCGGCTGAGACCCAATTCGAAAAAGCCCTCGGAATTGTGAAAGAGCTGAAACCAGATCTCCTGATCATGGACTCCCTCCAGACCTTTTCCACCGGGTATGTGGAATCCGCTCCGGGAACCGTGAGTCAGGTTCGGGAAGTCACCTCTCGACTCATGAACTTGGCCAAATCCGCCGGCATTGCCGTCTGGCTTGTCGGTCATGTCACCAAAGATGGCGCGATCGCCGGCCCGAAGATCGTCGAACACCTGGTCGACACCGTTCTCTACTTCGAAGGAGATTCCGGACAAACCATGCGCCTGCTCCGGACGGTGAAGAACCGCTTCGGCAATACAAATGAACTCGGAGTGTTCGAAATGACCTCCGACGGACTCGTCGATGTTGCCAATCCATCCTCGCTCTTTCTTTCCGAGCGGAGCGAGGAAGCCATGGGAACGGCGATCGTCGCCACCATGGAAGGTTCCCGCCCCCTGCTGGTCGAACTCCAGGCCCTTTGTGTCCCCTCCCCCTTCGCGACCCCCAGGCGGACCGCGGTCGGGCTCGACTCACAAAAGCTCGCCATTCTGACCGCCGTGCTCGAAAAACATGTAGGGGCACCGCTCATGAACCAGGATCTCTTCTTCAATGTGGCGGGTGGACTCCGGCTCACCGAACCGGCTTGCGACCTCGCCTCCATGGCTGCCATTCATGCGGCCATCCGGGAGCGCCCCGTTCCTGCCTCGCGTGTATTCCTTGGAGAAGTGGGGCTGACTGGAGAAGTGCGGAAAGTGTCGCAGATCGAGATCCGCGTGGAAGAAGCCAAAAAACTCGGCTTCAAGGAAGTCGTGATGCCCGCATCGCAAATGGATCGGGTCAAAAAGATCCGCGGGATCGAACTGATTCCGGTGACCCATGTGCAGGCGCTGAAGGACCTTGCCTGAGACTCACACCAACCGTGCGCGCGATACCGCCTTGTTCCAATCCAGCAATCGCCGGGACCGCTCTTCGAGCGTGATCACGGGTGAGAACTCCCGATCCAAACGCCAGACCTTTTCGAGCTCTTCGAAGCCATTCCAGATTCCGGCTCCCAAACCGGCTGAAAACACGGCTCCAATCGCAGTCGTTTCGGTCAGCTCCGGGCGGAGCAAACGCCGTCCCAACAAGTCCGCCTGGATCTGCATGAGTAGATTGTTACGACAGGCTCCGCCGTCGACCGACACATCCCGGATTTCACTTCCGAGATCCTTTTCCATGGCATTCAGAATATCCACATTCTGGAATGCAACACCCTCGAGCGCAGCACGTGCGATGTGCGCCTTGGTGGATCCCCGGGTCAGGCCCGAAATCACCGCGCGGGCCGAAGGATCCCAATGGGGCGCTCCGAGACCGGTGAATGCCGGAACCAGCATCACACCCTCACTCGAGCCGACCGAGGCTGCCAAGGCCTCGACCTCCGAGGCACTCTGAATGATGCCGAGACCGTCGCGAAGCCACTGAATGGTGGCACCCGCCATGAAGGCACTGCCCTCTAGAGCGAAACAGGTTTTTCCCGTACGATCCCGCCAGGCCACCGTGGTCAACAGGCGCGAGGTGCTCCGTTTTCTCTCCGACCCCGTGTTCATCAGCAAAAAAGCCCCGGTACCGTAGGTGCACTTGGCATTGCCCGGATTGAAACAAGCTTGCCCGAGCAAAGCGGATTGCTGGTCGCCGATCATCCCCGTGATCGGGATCCCGTCGGGAAGGCTCTTCACCCCCTTGGTTTTTCCGAACTCACCGAAGGTGTTCCGCACCTCGGGTAAAATCCTCGCATCGACGCCGAAGAGCTGAAGGAGCTCGGGATCCCAATCCCCTTTGTCGAGCGAATACAACAGTGTCCGGGAAGCGTTCGAACTCTCGGTTGCGTGAGAAACCCCGGACGTCAGCCTGGCCAACAAAAACGAATCGATTGTTCCAACGGCAAGAGTTCCTGCTTTCGCCGCCGCAGCCACTGCCGGATCATTCTTCAGCGCCCACTCAAGCTTCGTCGCAGAAAAATAGGGGTCGAGCAAAAGTCCCGTCTTCTCCTGCACCTTATTCTCGAGGCCGAGTGCTTTCAATTCCGCACAGCGTGCGCTGGTCCGACGGTCTTGCCACACCAATGCCCGGCGGAGCGGGCGGACACTCTCGCGATCCCAAAAACAAAGCGTCTCACGCTGATTGGTGATTCCGATCGCACGGATGTGCGCGGGATCGACCCGTCCGACTACCGCATCGATTCCGGCCTGCACGCTCTCCCAGATCTCTTCGAGATCGTGCTCCACCTCCCCCGGTGCCGGGAAATGCTGTGGAAACGGTGTGGACTTCTCGGCGATCACATTCAGAGCCGAGTCCATGATGAGGACCTTGGTCCCGGTGGTTCCCTGGTCGATGGCAAGCAAAAGTGGATTCATGATGACCGCAGGATATCACTGAATCCGTGCGTTCAGAAAGTGCCACGCCGCCTGTGCAGCCAAACGGGAAGTCAGATCCTGCACATCCAGTGGAGGAGACAACTCGAAGATCCCGAGGGATGCCACCTTTTTGTCACTCCCCGCGATTTCCAGCATCTGGAACACCTCGGAAGCGGTGAATCCCTCGGCCTGTGGCGCCGAAACACCCGGCGCAAAAGCAAAGCTGAGTGCATCGAGATCGAGTGAGATCAAGACATGATCGGCATGGTCGGACAGGAGAGCGAGCGTCTCACGGAAGGCTTCCACGGCTTTGCCCGCGCGGAGCGATTCCATCGGAATCACACTCATTCCACGGTCCTCAGCGTATTGAAACAGCTCTGCGGAATTGCAGTGCGATTGGATTCCGAACTCGGCGAACAAACCGGGTTGGAGCACCCCTTCTTCGATCAAGCGCCGGAAGGGGGATCCGCTGGTCATCACGGGTTCAAATGGCCTCAGGTCGAAGTGGGCATCGAGATTGAGGCAGGCCACCCGGGTGCCTTCGGGCAAGGATTGCTGAAATGCCCTGAACCACGGATAGGCATAGTCGTGCCCGCCCCCTACGGCCAATAGCACATCACGCTGGAGGTCCAAGCGCCCCAGCGCATCACGCGTGGTCGCGGCCGCAAACTCATAGTTCTGTTCCAGATCCTCACCCACATCCAGCCAGGATTCGACAACACATGAGGCAAGGAGATCGGTCTGACCCTTCAAGCGCTTGAAAAACTCCAGAAAACGAGCCGGACCCTCTGCCGCTCCCGGACGACCCTTGACGTTTTTGATCCCGAGGTCGTCCGGATAGCCCACCCAGGCGAAACGACCCCTGCAAAAATTGCCTATCGCTTCCTTTTCCATTAGACTCAGGTTGAACGGAAACGAGCTAAAAATGAACATGGAAATGGAAAAAAAGTGGTTTGTTTACGTCGGAGATCATCACGAGGGTCCCTTCAGCATTCCCGAGATGGCCGCCCGTCAGGATTCCGGTGACATCACCGCCGACAGCTATGTCTGGTGTGAAGGAATGGCCGATTGGCTGATGCTTTCCCAGGTCAACGAGCTCGACCAGGGACTCCGCGAGTTCAAAGAGGTGTCCCGGCCCGCCGCTGCCGCCCCAGCGGCCAGGAAAGAGAGCGTTGCTACCGCGCCTGCTCCGAAGTCAGTCCAGAAGAAAAATAAAAAACTCCCCTTGGTTCTCGCAGCATCCTTTTTGATTGTGATCACCGGCAGCCTGGCTGCATTGATCGGAATCAGTCGCTCTTCGAACGAAGAGCTTCACGCATCGATTCGCCCCCTTCTCAGCCGATTGGTTCAGTCCGCACCCGCGCTCGGAAGCCTGTTTCAGCTCATCCCGACCCTCCCGGACGTCAAAGAAGATGAGTTTTTCGAACTTCAGGCCGCCAAGACCGGTTCGATCCATGAGGGAGCCCGAGTCGCCCTCGCCCTCTCGACCCAGGATGCGAACCGTCCCTTTTTCTATGTCTCGACCAACCTTCCCAACGGGACCAAGTTCGAAATCCATCTGGTCGGCCAGGCCGAAACGCTCCTGAACCGACTCCAGTTCTCCACCCAAGGGACGCTTTCCACCGTCCAGGGTTTCGGTAAGTCGGAGGTCTTCCTCGCCGAAGGAGGACAGCCGCTTCCCAAAGGACGCTACATGGCTTATGTGGTGGAAGCCTCCGATCAAGATGCCGCTGTGAAAGAGCTACTGGCGCCGCTGGAGTCCATCAAGAACCAAATCAAGCTTCCACCCAGCATCCCGTCGACCGCTAAATTCGTGATCAGTAAGAGTCTGTTCCTCGGTGGAGAGCGCGATGAAACCTATCTCACCCGACTCAAGGCTTTTCATGACAAAATCCGTGCGAACTCCGAGAAGGAGCTTCAAGAGCTGAAGCAGTACTCCCAAACTCTCGATGCCCAATTCAACACCCTCACTACGGACTTCCAGCGACTCCTCACCGCCAAAAAAGCCACTGCGGCAATGCGGAACTCCTGGAAGAAGAACCTGGGGCTCTGGACCCAGATCAGCACACAACTCGATCAAAGCATTCAGACGTGGAGTCCGGAAACTCTCAAGAACGAGTTTTTTTACGGAAAAGTATTCGAGCTCGTGAAGGCATCCTTTCAATCACTCAAAGGCCTGATCCAGCTCGAATCCGACCAACTCGAAAAACCGGGCGATCCAGCCGCTTTCGAGATCCAGCACGGAAAGATGCTGAGTGACACCCGACAAGCACTCGAACTGATGAAGCAAAAAGTGGATGTGGCTGCAAAAAGCCCGAAAAATCAGAGCGGCCTTCCGAACAGGGAGGGCCTCTGATTGGAAACACCGAACTGGACCGAAAAGCGCCGAGCAAAGAGGCGTGAAATCCTGGACCGATTCTCCTTCTTTGTCTGCATCCCCAAACTGGGAATTGCAAGGCATCGCGTGCAGGATGTCAGCGAGGCCGGAATCGGCTTCACGATCGACACCCTCGGTGAGTTCAAGCTCAAGACAGGCGAAGAATGCGAATTGCACTTCTACATGAACCCATCTCTCTACCTTCCGGCCACGATCCGGGTGGTGCGCGAGCGGGATTCAGAAGAGGAACAAACGGTCGGAGCCGAGTTCACCGGCCCCCATGCGGGCAGTGAAGCCTGGACGACTTTTGTTAAATTGATCGATCAGCTGAGCGAGTCTGACGGGGTCAGATTGAACCCACACTGATGTTTCCGTTGTCTTTTTCGGAAACTTCGGAAAAAGCGCGCAAGAAATTCACAAAACTTCTCCACGCACCATAGGTCCGCTGATCTTCGCGAACCTCACACCCGAATCGCGTGTAGCGAAAACCACCCTCGATCATCGGTCGTGAGTTTTTCACGTCCACCGAGACCTCCATGAAACTGTCCGCACTGAAGTAAAGACGGATAGGAAGATTCTCGGTCGCCGTAGGCCACACAGAAGCCGAATCGTAAGGAACCAGGATCCCGAGACCCTCGTCGCTCACATCAGCGATCTCTACGGGTACCATCTTTCCTGGTTGGGTGACTCCGTAAACCCCGACCAGGTTATGAAAGAAGATGCGCTCGGTCTTCCTCTTCTTTTCTTCCTGCTTACGGTTACGGAACTGGTTCAGGCTGATGATGTCGTTGTTGTCCTTCATGGATCGTCTCCTCTTGAGACTCTTTCGGACACTCACCGTTTTTTCTTGAATGGGCAAAAGTTCACCATTCAGGTTTGCGGACCCCTTCCGAAGAGTGTGATGTGCGGTCCGGAAGCCGCCACCAACCGAACTGTCTGACCAGGAGGATTACATGAACCGGAACTCAAACAATTCGAATGCTCAAGAGATGGATGTCGATGTTCTCTATCAAAAACTTGGCGATCGTTGGTTCGCCTTCTCCATCATCGGAGACGAGGTTTTCATGGCCCCAATCTCGGAAGATCAGCTCGACTCGATCCGCCGCGAAGAAATGAATACCGCACGTAATTTTGAAAATCATGAAGCAGCTTAAGTTAGCCCATCCCGAAGGCAAGACCGGGAACGCAAAGTCCACTCCCTCCACAACCACACGGCAGGAAATTGACACATGCGTAAAAGACCTTGCCCGCCTCATTGAGCGGGACCCCAAGAAAGCCTCCAAGGTTTTCGAGTCCTGGCTCGGGGGAAAGGCTCCGCCTCAACGCAAGAAGAGGGCAGCATAAATGGATCCGGTTGAGTTCGGCTCAACCGGATCTTTTTGTTTGCACCCCTTGGACGCGCCGGATAAAATCGAAGAACCTCGGGAGTACTCCGAGGGAAGGAACGCGGCACGTATGAGATTCCTGGTTGTTTTTCTGACCCTGACCGGTTCGGTCACCGTCCTGGCAAACGTCACCGAGAGCGAATCGGTGAACGGCAACCTGATCCGCCAACCCGAGTTGCGGGACTACCGCCAGGGTGAGCGCACGCCCGGCTTTTCACCGATCACCGATGTGATCGAATCTGAAGATCGGCCGGCAAGCTGATCACTTTCTGTCGATCTGAATCGCAAACCGGCTGAGACCGGCACCCTTCAGGATGTCCATCACCTTCACCACGTCTCCATGACGGGACTCCTCATCCGCACTGATCACCGCTTGGGCATCGGGGCTTTCGGCCAGGAGCTTCTTGATTTCCTCACCGAGCAACTCCATTGGGACAGGCTTCTCCATCAACAGCACCGTACCCGCCTTGTCGATCACAATCGACACCGACTTGGCTGCCGATTTCTCACCCGAACTGGCTTTCGGCAAGTTGACGTTCATTTGCTCGCGCACCAGCATCGGAGCAGTCACCATGAAAATCACCAGGAGCACGAGCACCACATCCACAAACGGTGTGACGTTGATCTCCGAGATGGTCGGCATTTCTTCCTGGCCGGAGCCGTGGATTCCACCGGCCATTCAGCGACCCGCCTTGGAGATCAGCCAATCCCTCACGGCACCCGCCTCTTGCGTGGCATTGCGTAGTTTCTGTGAAAAATGGTTGTATGCGATGGCGGCGGGAACAGCGACAAAAATCCCGATCGCAGTGGTCACGAGTGCCTCTGCCAGCCCGAACATCACAGCATTCATGGCCGAACCCTGTTGCGAAGAGAGGATTCCGAAGCTCTGGATGATCCCCATGACTGTCCCGAGAAGTCCGATGAACGCTGAGTTTGCAGCGAATGTGGCCAAAAGACTCAGGCCCCGCTCCATCATCAGTTTGCGCTCGGTGAGATAGGCCTGAACCGCCCGATCCACCGATTCGTTACCCGATCCGGCGCCAAGAGCGACCCGAACCACACCTGCAAGAAATGAAGGGTTTTTCTCAGCCCACTCTTTCAAGGTTGAACCATTAGAGCTCTCGATCCGCATCTTGAGTTCGTCGAGCGTGGTGCCTGCCAACTCCGTCCGGAACACCTTTCTCCGATCGAGCATGATCGCCACAGACCAAACCGACAAGAAGAGCAGAATCAACATGATTGCCCGCGCTCCCCAACCCATCAACTGAATCCAGTTCGCCATATAAAATCAGTCTAGATGATGGTAGGGTGGTCGTACATATGGAAAATGATTTTCAAAAAATTGACTGGCTGTGTATCAACACGATCAGAACCCTTTCGATCGATGCGATTCAAAAGGCGAACTCGGGTCATCCGGGTCTGCCCCTGGGCGCAGCACCGTTTTCCTATGTGTTGTTTCAACGCCATCTGAAATTCAATCCGGGAAACCCAGCGTTTTTTGATCGCGACCGATTTGTCCTTTCTGCCGGACACGGCAGCATGCTCGCATACAGTTTGTTGCACCTCTATGGCTACCCGCTCCCGCTCGAACAGATCAAAAACTTCCGACAACTCGGAAGCCTGACACCCGGGCATCCCGAATTCCACCACACACCCGGAATCGAAGCCACTACCGGCCCGCTGGGTCAAGGCGCTGCGAACGCAGTCGGGATGGCGATTGCCGAGCGAAAACTGGCCTCGTTACTGAACACTCCGGGTCATGATTTGGTCGACCACCACACTTATTGCCTGGTGGGAGATGGTGATCTGATGGAGGGCGTTTCTACAGAAGCCGCCTCCCTCGCGGGTCACCTCAAGCTCGGAAAGCTCATCTACCTTTACGACTCGAACGACATTTCGCTCGACGGCCCCACCTCTTTGACCTTCACCGAAAATGTGGCAAAACGCTACGAGAGCTATGGCTGGCAAGTGATCACCGTTTCGAATGCCGACACCGATCTTACGGCGATCGACCTGGCTATCCGTGATGCCAAAGCCGACCTGATTCGCCCTTCGCTGATCATTTTCAAAACCACGATCGGATACGGATCTCCAAACAAAGCGGGCAAGAGTTCCGCACACGGATCCCCTCTCGGTCCGGACGAAGTGGCCCTCACCAAGAAGGCTCTTGGCTGGGAAGCAAGCCAGCCCTTCACTGTGCCCGCCGAGGCCCTCCGGCATTTCCAATCCGCCTCGGATCGCGGTTCGTCGATCGAGAAACAATGGAATCAGAAACTTCAAAATTTGAAAAACACTTCACCTGAGAAGGCAGCCCTCTACGAGCTTGCCGTGAAGGAGGGGCTCCCCGACGGGTTCGACTCAGCCCTTCCGATTTTCAGGCCGGGCGAGGATTTCGCCTCCCGTGAATCCGCAGGCAAGGTGCTCAATGCGATCGCTCAGTGCCACCCTCTGTTTTTCGGCGGGGATGCGGATCTGTCCTGCTCGACCAACACCCTCATTCGCGAGGGCGGATCCTTCGAGGGTGTCAACGGCACGGGCCGGAACATCCACTATGGCGTTCGTGAGCATGCCATGGGCGCGATTGCGAACGGCATTGCCTACCATGGCGGGCTACGCACTTTCACCGCAACCTTCTTCTGCTTCGCCGACTACATGAAGCCGGCCATCCGCCTGGCCGCCATGAATCGTTTGCCGGTGGTATTCGTGTTCACCCACGACTCGATCGGGCTCGGAGAAGACGGCCCCACCCATCAACCGGTCGAACACCTGATGAGCCTCCGGGGGATCCCGAATCTGACCACACTCCGTCCGGCCGACGCGAATGAGGCCAAAGAAGCCTGGGCCTTCGCCATGAAGAACAAAGGGGGTCCGACCGCACTCGTATTGAGTCGGCAGAAACTGAAGACTCTCGATCGGACCGTGTTCGGCTCCGAGAAAGGCCTTCAGCGGGGTGCCTATGTGCTCTCGGACACTCCGGCATTTAATTGGATCCTCGTCGCCACCGGTTCGGAAGTCGGTCTGGCTCTCGAAACCCGCGACGAACTGAAGAAACGCGGAGTTTCATCAAGAGTGGTTTCCATGCCCTCGCTCGAACTCTTCTTGAAGCAGGATCGCGCCTATCGGGAACAGGTGATTCCCGCCGCTTGCTCGAAAGTCGCCTCGATCGAAGCAGGGATTACGCTGGGGTGGGCGCAGATCACGGGTCGCGAGGGCCTTCAGTTCGGCGTCGACGATTACGGAGCCTCCGCTCCGGCCGCTAAAATTTATGAAAAGTTCGGTCTGACCGCTTCTCTCATTGCGGACCGGATGGTGAGCCCAGGGGCGTGACTCCGGAACTGATCGAAACCTCGCGCGCGGGACTGGTCGATGAACTGGTCACCCGGTCGTTCGGTTATCCCTCGGGGAGGCGCTTCTTCGAGGACTTCCCCGTATGGGGCTCGGGCGGAGTGACCCGTCTCGGGTTGATCGATCAGGGGAAACTGATCAGCCACGTGGGGATAAGGACTGGCGACATGCAAACCTCGAGAGGTATCGAGCGTGTCGCACTGATCGGAGCCGTTGCCACGGACGAGAAGCACCGCGGGCGCGGTTTCAGCTCCTTTTTGCTTCAGGAAGCCATGCGCAGAATCGACGCAAGCGGATGTACTTGGTCTCTTCTGTGGGGATCCGAACACGAATTTTACGGAAAGCAGGGCTTCCGACTGGAGGGAACCCAGTGGCGCTTCCTGATTTCGGATTTATCGATTCCCGTGAGCGGACTTCAGTCCAATCCTCCGCTCGAAGGTCTCAACGAAAAAATCTGGTCCGACTTGTTGGCACGGAAGTCCGGCATCCGGTTTCTTGCCGGTGACCGCGACTGGGTCTTTGCCCACCGCTCGGTCCGGTGGCTCTCCTTTTCAAATCCATTCTGCTACGTGGCTTATGAGCGGGGCATGGACCTGAAACACATCGTCCACGAAACCGGAGGAGACCCCGCTGGAATTCAAAAGCTCCTCTATTACCTCTATCTCGAGTGTCCGATCGCACAGATCATCGGTACGCAGAGCGATCTCGAGCGAATGGGGTTCAAGACTGCAGACGGCTATCGCGAAAACCTTTGTCTGGCCCGTCCGCTGAAAAAAGGAAGCCCGTGGAATCCCGAGTTCTGGGTATCAGGGCTTTCCGCTTGTTGAGCGCAAAATGAAGAACAGCCCGGCCGCCAGGAATGCGAGCCCCATCACCGGATAATCCTCCCATTGGTAGGCTTTCTCCGACTGGAAGAGCATCGCACCGGTGATCAGCAATCCGGTACCCGACAGAGCGCGCGCCATCCGTCTAGAACCCCGATCCACCTGTTGGGACAGCTTCAGCACTTCGGGTGAACGGATTTCGAGCGCATAATCGTTCTTGGCAAAACGCCGGATGGCCCAGCGGAGATTCCGAGGAAGGACCTCGAGCAGTGAGATCAGCTCTTTTGAAATTTTCCAGGCCTCACCCTTCAAACGGGCCGGAGCCAGCTGGATCTTGACCAGGTCGACGATGAGGGTCTCACCCATCGCAATGAGATCGAACTTCGGATCGAGCAAGCGCCCCATCCCCTCCATGGTCAGAATGGCCCGGAACACGAGCATCCAGTCACCCGGAACGCGGATATTGTACTTGGCGGCGATTTTGGTCGCCTCGATCAGGACACGACCGGAATTGACATCATTCAGACTGAGCCCGAGATAAGGAGAAAGGACATTCCTCACCTCACGCTGGAAAGAATCGAAATCGATCGAAGTATCGGCCGAACCGAGCTCTGCGTAGGTGTAACACAGGGTTTCATAATCTTCCTGGATCAAGGCCCAGACCATGGTGACGAGCTGATCCCGTGATTTCTGAGAAAGTCTCCCCACGATTCCGAAGTCGATCACACCGAGCCGGTCACCCGGCAGGATGAACAGATTGCCTCCGTGAAGATCCCCGTGGAATAAACCGTGCTTCAGGACCGAGACCAGAAAAGCGCGGGCCCCCAGTGTGGCAATCTTGTTCCGATCGATGGGTGCCCCGAGCACCGCCTCCCGGTCATTGAGTCGGATCCCCTCGAATCGCTCGAGCACCAAAACCTCGTGGGTAGAGAGCTCGTGGTACACCTTCGGGAAAATCAGATCGGGAAAATCGGTCGAGTTCTTGGCGATTTTTTCAATGTTGTTCGCTTCGATCTTGAAATCGAGCTCGTACTGGAGCGACTTGAAAAACTCCTCCACGAAAACCCGTGGATTCAAGACACTCAATTCCGGAAAGTATTTCTCGAACATCTCCGCAAGCAATGTCAGGAGCGAGATGTCGGTTTCGATCGATTTCCGGATATCAGGACGGAGTACCTTAATGACGACCTTTTCTCCGGTGGCCAATATGGCTTCGTGCACCTGCCCGATGCTGGCAGACCCCAGAGGAGAAGGGCTGATCTCCTGGAAGCGGGCCTGTAATTTGAAGCCGAGTTCCCGATTCAGAACTTCTTGAATGGTACTGAAGGGCAAGGGAGAAACCTGATCCTGCAACTTCACCAACTCCTCGACCACCTGCTCCGGCACGAGGTCGGGGCGCATCGAAAGGACCTGACCGAGTTTGACAAACGTGGGGCCGAGCTCCTGGAATGCGAGGCGCATCCGTTCCCCGACACCTTTTGTCTCTTCTGCATCAACCCACTTGGCCAACCCGCTCGGGAGCATGCTTCCCAAACCCAGGCGCTGGATCACATCTCCGAAGCCGTGCTTCGAGAGTACGGAGACAATCTGCCGGAGCCTTCCGGCACCTTTCATGGCACGGGAGAACTGAATGCTGCGTCTGACCAAGCCCATGGTGAGAGCTTAACCCCGCTTGGGGGTCTTTGTCGAATCCTCGGGGCCATCCAGAAGAGCGAACTCCACCCTCCGCTGGTCCAAATCGACTGAAACCACCCGGATGGTCACTTTCATTCCGATGGTGAAGGTCCGCTTCTTCTTGCGACCGGCGAGAATCATCCGCTCCTCGTTGAATTCGTACCAATCGTCTTTCATGCTGTCGACGGGAACCATCCCTTCGCAATAGGGGTGCCAGAGCTGGATGAACATCCCCTTATCGGTCAGCCCGTTCACCTTGCCCTCGAACTCTCCTCCGAGATTCTTGGCCATCATTCTCAACTGCTTGAATCGGATCGATTCACGCTCGGCATCACTCGCAATCCGTTCACGATAACTGCAGTGCTCGGCCATCTCCTCGAGGCGGTTCTGCGAAGCTTCGGCATCCTTACCCGTAGGATGCCGCTGTTTCTGATTTTCCCGGTGCAGGGTTGCCCGGAGCAGTCGATGAACGATCAAATCCGGATATCGGCGGATCGGTGAGGTGAAGTGGGTGTAACCCTCGGAGGCCAATCCGTAGTGCTCACCGTGGGAAGCGCTGTAAATCGCTTGGCGCATGGACCGTAAAAGCGCTGTGGCGAGAACCGGCTCGGCCGGATGCTCCCGGAGCCCCCGGATGAAAGCAGCCAGGGTTGGGGGTCTGGGGATCCCCTGGTCACGCCCGGAAAGCGCGACCCCCATATTCCGGGAAAGCTTCCTGAACTTCTCGATCGCCTCCATCGAGGGCTCTTCGTGGATCCGGTAAACGAAAGGCAGCTTCCGCTCCATCATCCACTCGGTCACGGACTCATTGGCTGCGATCATGAACTCTTCGATCAGCCGGTGGGCGTCATTTCTTTCCCTGACGACGATATCGCTCGGTTCT
The DNA here is from genome assembly GCA_945874535.1 of Bdellovibrio sp. ZAP7. Classification (GTDB taxonomy): domain Bacteria; phylum Bdellovibrionota; class UBA1018; order UBA1018; family CAIMNF01; genus CAIMNF01. Next base: position 9,421 of record CAMCGZ010000011.1, on the reverse strand, counting down.
CCGGATTTTTCATCCAGGATGATCTCACTCTCCGGGAAGTCGAAGTCGATCGATCCCCGCTCATGGCGGGCCTTCTTCAAGATCCGGTAGAGCTCGAACAGGTCTTTGTGCCGGGGGTCGGCCTTCTCGGCTTCAATTTCGGTATAGGTGGCGCGACGGCGCGATTCTATGATGGCATCATAGAGGCGGATCTCCCCCTTTTTGCCCTCTTTGGTGTAGTCGATCGAACAGGCCATCGAAAGTCGGGGCACATGGGGCTTCAGTGAACACAGCTCTTCCGACAAGGCCCGGGGAAGCATGTGAAAGGCCCGCTCGGGGAAATAGACCGAAGTGGCTCGTGCAAAGGCCTCGGCATCGAGAGCGGTTCCCTCTTTCACATAGTGGGAGACATCGGCAATCGCCACCCACAAGCGGTAGCCATGATGCTCGAGGCGCTCCACGTAAACCGCATCGTCAAAGTCGCGGGCCCTCTCCCCGTCGATCGTAAAAAAAGGGATATTCCGGAGATCCGTACGACCGATTTCGTCTTTCCCGGGGATCTCGAGTCGGAAGCTCTCGGCTTCTTTCACCGCATCGAAGGTGTGGTGCTCTTTCAGATTGAACTCACCGGCCACCATTTGAATATCGTAGCTGGCTGGCAAGGTCGGACCGATCCGCTCGAGGATCTTGGCGGTCGTCATGCCATTGTCCCCGAACACCATCTCGGCGCGGACCCAATCCCCTTCTTGGACTTCACCCGGAACGGAGGGGAGGTAGACCTCCTCTTTTGCCTTCTTCCGCTCGTAAACCAAGTGGCCGGTCCGGGCCTTCTGCTTGGTCTTCTTGAACTCTTTCCCGAACACGTGACCGTCTCCGAGGGCGACCTTTCCGAAAATCTCCTTGAACCGGTGCTCGAGAACTTTCAGGTCCTCGATTTCGCCGTGTTCGCTGACAAAAACTTCGACCCGATCCCCGTGAAAGAGCTGATCAACATAGTACCGGGGGATGAACAGATCCTCGAGATCGGCCCGGTCGAAGACCAAGAATGCCGATCCACGCTTATTCTTATCCACAACTCCCTTGAGACGCATCCAAGAGGGATCGGGCTCCGGGCGGGCCGGACCGCGCCCCTTCTTCTTCAACTCATTACGTTCCTTGCGTCCCCACTCCCGATGGGGCCCACGACCGGGTTTTCCTCCGGGCTTGCCTCCGGGTTTCCCCCCCCGTTTACCTGCCGACTGACCCGTCGGCTTGGAACCCCAGGGAGACTCCTTCTTGGGCTCGATCCGGGTCTTTTGATCTCTCGGCTTGGAGTCTGCCGCCTTCTGACCTCCGCCCTTCTTCGCTGAATCACCGACAACATGAGCCTTCCCGGAGCGATCGTAGAAAACTTTTGACATAGAACCATCTTAGCCATCTTTTCATCATGAAGCTAAGGATTTCATGGTAGAAGGCTCCCCATGTGGTCACTGGCTAGAGCGCTCCTTTTTATGATTCCTGCTGAAGAAGCTCACGGTGTGGGCAAGGTGCTGATGCGCATGCTTGCCAGGTTCATTCCCGCCCCACGAAAGATACAAAACAACCCGATCGGATTGGCGGCCGGCTTCGATAAGAACGCCGAGCTGCTCGACGTGCTGCCGAAATTCGGTTTCGGCCATGTCGAGATCGGGACCGTGACCCCGAGACCGCAAGGAGGAAACCCCCGACCGCGCCTGTTTCGAAACGCCGAGAATAAAACCCTGTTCAACCGGATGGGCTTCAACAATCTCGGGGCAGGAATCGTCTCCGGTCGGGTCCGACGGATCCGTCCAAAACTCCCGGAGGGTTTCAAGGTCGGGATCAACCTCGGTAAGAACAAGGACACCCCCGATGAGTCTGCAGCCGAAGACTACGCGGCAGCCGCTCGATCCTTTCTCGATCTCGCAGATTACTTCGTCATCAACGTCAGCTCGCCGAACACACCAGGACTCCGGGCCCTTCAAACCCCCGAAGCCCTGATCCCCATCCTAAACCGCGTCCGTTCCGAGATTGAAAGCACCGGTCGATCCATCCCGGTTTGGGTCAAACTGGCCCCCGAACTGACCGGAACCGAACTCCAAACCCTCATCGAGGCACTGGATCGGGGGGGGGCTTCCGGCTTCATCCTCACCAACACCCAAGGCGGAGTCTATATAGATGAGGGGAAAGAACTCACCGGAGGCTGGAGTGGGCAAAATTTGACCACCCACTCCCGTCAGCGATTGATCGAGGCCCGGAGTTACACCCGCCTACCCCTGATCTCGGTGGGTGGAATCATGACACCCGAAGAAGCCCTCGAAAGATTCCGGGCTGGAGCAAGCGAGATCCAGCTTTATACTGGCTTCGTCTATGGCGGGCCCTTTTTGGTTCGGAACATCCTGAAAGCGATCCGCAAACAGGCCTGAACCCAGAAAAAGAAAAAAAAACCCCGGACTCTCGTCCGGGGCTCTTTTACTTTTCGCTTAGAAAAAGTTATTTCTTAGCTTTTTTCTTAGCAACTTTTTTCTTAGCAGTCTTCTTCTTCGCTACTTTTTTCTTAGCCATTTTAGTTTTCCTCCATTGTGAATTTATTGCCTAGGCAATTACTTCTTAAATCCGATGTTACAACGCTTCCTGATTACTTCAAGCGGATAATGAAATTTTTTTTGAAATTTTTTCTTAAGTCATGAGCGACACACTCCGAAGTGTGTAGTGAGTGCCTTAATCGGGTCATGGATTGACCCTCAAACTCGGGTGCTCTGATGTGAAAAGTGAGTTTGACCTTCATGGAGGAAGGTATGGGATTACGAATCAATACAAACGTGCCCTCTCTGGTTGCTCAACGCAACCTCCGCGGTAATCGGCAATTGCTCGACCGCACTCTCGAACGTCTGAGTTCAGGCTCGAGAATCAATCACGCCGGTGACGATGCTGCGGGACTCGCAATTTCTGAAACCCTTCGGGCTCAGATCCGCGGAATCTCCCAAGCGGAACGGAACGCCCAAGACGGCATCTCGCTCGTCCAAGTGGCCGAAGGCGGACTGGTCGAAGTCTCGAACATCCTGATCCGGATGCGAGAGCTCGGTGTCCAGGCTTCTTCCGACACCGTCGGAACCCGCGAACGCGGCTTCCTCAATAACGAATTCCAGCAACTTTCCGAGGAAATCGACCGGATTGCGAACTCGATCGAATTCAACGGCAATCCTCTCCTGAACGGGAACGGGAGCGCCTTCGAAGTTCAAATCGGGACCAAAAACAATCCCCTCGTCGACCGGATCAAGCTCTTCGACCCCTACGCTTCGAATGTGAACTTGGTCTCCCTCGGGATCAATCTGTCCTCGGTCGCCGACAAAACGAGCGCCCAGAACAGTCTTGCCAGCATCGATCAGGCCCTGAACACCGTGACCTCGATCCGGGCGGGCTTCGGCTCCATGCAGAACCGGCTCCAGTCGGTGATCAACAACTTAACTGTGAACAAAGAGAACATGATGGCGGCCAACAGCCGGATCCGGGATGCGGACCTCGCGGAAGAAACTTCCGAGATGACCAAAGCCCAGATCCTGAACCAAGCCGGCGTGTCGGTCCTCGCCCAAGCGAACTCTTCCATCAAGAGTGTTCTCGGGCTCCTGGGAGGACAGTCATAGGAGGATCTGAAAGTTTAATCTAGACGGTGGCGTTGCCTCGTCTGTTTCCTGGATCGATCCACCCCCCCGACCCTGATGAGAGGAACTCGGAGGTGGCCGGGGGGGGATCGAAAGGAAAGGTTCGAAAAACAAGTTTTAACCGTGAACTGTCCGGTTTGTGAGAACCGGGTGGGACACACCAGAAAATCGGCATGGATTGCCGGCCGCGGATTTGGTCGTCTGCGGGTGATCATGGAGGACGCTTTTTATGGATGGATAGTATGGGACTCAGAGTAAACACGAATATTTCTTCGCTGGTAGCCCAGCGGAGCTTGAATGGAACCCGGGCCTCGCTCAGTAAGAACATGGAGAGGCTCGCCTCGGGAAGCCGGATCAACACAGCCGGCGACGATGCCGCAGGACTGGCTATCTCGGAAAACCTCCGGGCCCAGGTCCGCGGCCTCAAGCAGGCCAAGCGGAACGCCCAAGACGGGGTCTCCTTGATCCAAGTCTCCGAAGGGGGACTCAATGAAGTGACAAACATCCTGATCCGCCTCCGTGAATTGGCCATCCAATCGGCCTCGGACACGGTGGGCGACCGGGAGCGGAGCTTTACCGATCGGGAATTCCAGGCCTTGAAGGCCGAGGTGGACCGGATCGCGATGAGCACCAACTTCAACGGAACGCCTCTCCTGAACGGACGGGCGGGGATCTTCGAGATCCAGGTCGGCACCGGAAACAACCCACTGACGGACAGAATCGTATACGACGGTCAGAACGCAGACATCTCTCTCGAGGCGTTGCGGATGACCGGTGAGAGTGTGGCCACCAAACAGGGGTCCCAACTCACTCTGTCGGTGATCGACGATGCGATCTCCCAGGTCAGTAAGGTTCGCTCCGACCTCGGTGCGATGCAAAATCGGCTCCAATCCACGATCAACAACCTCGCCGTAAACGAGGAAAACATGACGGCTGCCAACAGCCGGATCCGGGACGCAGATCTTGCCGAAGAAGTCTCGGAAATGACGAAGAACAACATTCTCATGCAAGCGGGGATCTCGGTCCTGGGTCAGGCGAACAGCGCAGCCCAGTCCGTACTGAAGCTCCTCGGTTGATGAACAGGAATCTCCCCGGGGTGGCACTGCCCCCCGGGGACTAAACCAAAACGGCAAGGATGCTGTCTGCACATCAAGGAACGTGTGCGGATCTTAGGGAGAAGAAGAATATGAACGGAGGCTGATATGGGTTTAAGAATCAATACGAATCTCTCGGCGCTGGCGTCGATGAGGACCTTGTCGAATACGAAACATGCCTTGGACGGATCGCTGGAGCGATTGGCCAGTGGCAACCGGATCAACCGCGCCGGAGACGACGCGGCCGGACTGGCAATCTCCGAGAACCTGCGGGCGCAAGTCCGCGGACTCAGGCAGGCCAAACGGAATGCCCAGGACGGGGTCTCCCTGATCCAGGTCACCGAAGGCGGCCTGAACGAGATCTCGAACATGATTGTCCGGCTCCGGGAACTGGCGATCCAGGCGGCATCGGACACGATCGGCGACAAGGAACGGTCTTTCACCGACCGTGAATTCCAAGCGCTGAAGTCCGAGATCCAGCGAGTTGCTGATTCGACGAACTTCAACGGGAACCCCCTGTTGAACGGAAGAGCAGGAGTTTTCGAACTCCAGGTAGGGATCCACAACAATCCGGTTTCGGATCGGATTGTATACAATGCCGAAAATGCGAACGTCTCACTCGAGTCGCTCGGCATGGTGGGAGAGAGTGTTTCCACAAAGATCGGGGCGCAGACCACGCTCTCGGTCCTGGACGATGCTCTCATGCGGGTCAACTCGGTCCGCGCCGACCTTGGAGCTGTCCAGAACCGCCTTCAGTCGACGATCAACTCACTGGCGATCAGCGACGAAAACCTCTCGGCCGCCAACAGTCGGATCCGGGATGCGGATCTCGCCCAAGAGGTGTCCGAGATGACCAAGAACAACATTCTGATGCAGGCCGGAATTTCCGTCCTGGGTCAAGCAAACCAGTCCTCACAGGCTGCACTGAAACTCCTGAGCTAGATCAACTGAAAGGCGGGATCGACCTACGACCAAAGGCTCGATCCCGCCTTTCGCCGTTTTCCTGGAGACACAAAATGAGTGACAAAAGAATCCTGATCGTCGGTGGTAGCGGGTTTATCGGATGGAATCTGGCCTCTTTCCTCTCGAGAGATTATCCCGTGACCCTGACTTGGCACCGGACCCTAACCCCCCACCCCCGGGTCAGCTCCGTTCAATTCTCCGGGCTCCACGACAAAGACGCCTGCGTGGCCCTGGCTCAACAGATCAACCCCTCCGTCGTGATTTATGCAGCCGGAGTCTCCGATCCGGTCCGTGCGGAGAAAGACCCCGCCACCATGATGCTCACCCACACCAACGGAGCCAATCACATGCTGATTGCGGCCGATTATGTGAAGGCGAAAACCATCTTCATCTCCTCGGATTACGTGTTTGCCGGAATCGAAGGCAACTACCGCGAGACCGACACGACCATTCCCTACAATGCCCTCGGCAAAGCCAAACTCTCCGCCGAGAACTTCATCAGGAGCCGATCGCTCAATCATGTGGTGATCCGATGCGCCCCCTTGCTGGGCCGGGGGACCCTGGACCACCCCTCTTGGCTCGATCGACTGCGCGACCCGATGCCCTCTCCGAAAAAAATCACTCTATCCAGAAAGCAGATCCACAACCCCGTTCACATCCGGGAATTGGCGACGGCAATCGACCGCGTGCTTCAATACGATGTCCGGAACAAGATCCTCCACCTGGGCGGACTCACTCGCATCTCCGAGTATGACCTGGCAGTGAGGTTCCTGGAGCATTTCGAATTGGGTTCGGATCGAGTGGCACCCTTCGATTCTGTCCTCGAATACCAGTATCAGGACTACTCGCTGAATTTCACCCAGACCCTGAAACTACTCAAGACTGAGGCCTTGCTCCTGGAGCAAAGCCTTGATCTGCTCTAGCAAAACCTTCTGATTCGGACGCACCTTCTTCTGCTCCCGGGTGAGGCGGCTGAATTCGGTGAAAAAGTGCTTCGAAACCTGCTCACATTCGATTTTTTCAGAGCGGTAAGTCCAGCACACGGTGCCGAAAGGTCCGGTCTTTGCCAGCAGTTCGTCCGGCTGAGGCACGCTCAACCCCTGGGTTCCCGGAGCTCCATGGCGATCGTACGAAACCTGGATCACTCCGTGAGTGGTATTGGAAACAATCAGCTTGATTCCATTCCGATACAGCATGAAATCAGCAGCACCCTGGGTCAGGTTGAAGATTTTGATCTCGGCGAACTTTTTTCCGCCTTCCGAGAGTGAATTGAAGATCCGCACATATTCCTGAAAATCAGCACGGAGTTCGGTCAGGAAATCCACCGTGCTTTCCTCGATCGCCTGCTCGGGCCCGGCGCCCTGGGTCATGTTGTAGAGCGCTTCAGCCTCCGGAGAGGTCTCGACTTTGGCAATTTCGTGGATCCATCCGTGGTGGGAAATATTCATAGCTTCGGATAGTTTAGGAAGCCTTTTCGTGGGATGTCAAGAAAATGAAGGGCTTGGGGGAGGCCAGCAAGACATTGGAGCCCCAGAAGTTCACGTGGGCGCCGTATGCTCACTTTAGGCTTCCTACTCGAGGTAGGCATGCTCACCATGAGTCAGGCACAGCCCCCTGGGTCAATGACTGTCGGGTCCAGATGTTTATAGTACTGGTCCCCCAAGCTGAGATCAGTATAGCAATTCCCGCTGCTCGAGAAAAGCGCATTTTCTATGTGCGGAATGTAAAAATATTTTTAATTTACAGAGCGTTAAATTACTGACAACATTGCTTTACGCATGGCAGGCAAAAAAATCCTCGTTGCAGACGACAGTCTTACCATTCAGAAGGTGATCCGGCTCGCTCTCTCCGGAGACGGCTATGAAATCCAGACTGTTTCTGACGGAAAAGAAGCGCTCGAGCAGGCCTCCCTGTTCCGTCCCGACATTTGCATCATCGATGTCTCACTGCCCCAGCTTGACGCGTATCAACTTCGCGAAAAGTTCCTCGAAAAGCCTGACTTGAAGCACATTCCCGTGGTTCTGATGTCTTCAACCTTCGAAAAAGTCGACGAGGAGCGCATGCTCCGACTCGGGTTCTCCGGACATCTGGTGAAGCCATTCGATCCATCCCATTTGCGTTCCACCCTTCTGGCTGTCAGCACCCAGCCGCCAAAACCGGATCCCATCACGGCAGCGGTGATTGACCCGATCCTCGATCCGATCCCCGAAAACCCCTTTCGCTTCGAACCTCCCAAGTCAGCCATTTCTTTTGATGAATTCCCGCCCCTCGGGTCCGATCTGCAGGGCGGACTGGACGATATCCAGACCCTCGCGCGGAACACTTTTGAGATGAGCGGTCTCGATCAACAAGACTGGGGCATGGTAGAGCCGGGCCGCGTCGAGGCGATCGACCTCAATTCACCGTCTCCCCTCGCACCGCCTCCGACCCCAGGTCAGCGCGAGGTCACCTCGATGGACTTCATGGATCTCCCCCCGGCCCCGGGAGCCTCTCCACTCCGTCCCTCGAACGAACCGATGTTTTCGGCCTCGGAAGTCGAGTCCATGGTGAAGGCCGAAGTCGCCCGGGTTCTCGAAGAAATGCACTTTCAAGTCCAGGACCGAATCAACCATGAGATGAAACAATTCACCGAGGAATTCATGCCCCACCTCGCTGAGAAGATCATCAAAGAAGAGATCCACAAGCTCCTGTCGAACCCCCCTCTATGAGAACCGACCGCTCCACCCTCGACTCCCGCCCGTGCAAAATCGAAGTGGGGGTATCCCGTTACGCAGAAGGCTCCTGCATCATTGAAACCGGTCTCACCCGGGTTTTTTGCACGGCCAGCATCGAAGAGAATGTTCCCTCCTGGCTCAAAGGGAAAGGCCAAGGCTGGATCACAGCCGAATATGCCATGCTCCCCCGAGCCACCCACACCCGTTCGAAGCGGGATCGTGAAAAAGTCTCGGGCCGCACCCAGGAGATTCAGCGACTCATCGGTCGGGCCCTCCGGGCCATGGTGGATCTTTCCAAACTCGGTGAACGTCAGATCATCGTGGATTGTGACGTCCTTCAGGCCGACGGAGGCACCCGGACTGCAGCCATCACGGGCGCCTGTGTGGCGGTGGGCGTGGCCCTCTCCAAGCTCGTCCGCGAAAACAAATGCGACCGCGCCGTTTTCCTCGACACCGTTCAAGCGGTGAGTGTCGGAATGCACGGAGGCATAGTCCATGTTGACCTCGATTACGAAGAGGATTCTTCTGGCGATGTCGACATGAACTTCGTCCGGACAGGCTCGGGTCTTTTTGTAGAAATCCAGGGCACGGCAGAAAAACGTGCGTTCTCGGAAGAGGACCTGAAACTCATGATGGACGGGGCGAAGCGGGGCCTGGATCGATTGAAAGAAATCCAGAACGAAACCCTGAAGCCTTTCGGAATTCTTCCGTGAGTGCCCTTATTCCTTCTTGGAAGAAATGGCTCCTGACCGGGCTCGAAGAAGACGGTGCCGCATTCGACTGGACGGCCCGTTCCCTCGCAGCCCTCCGCCCTGACCACCAACCCACCGAGGCCAAGCTGGTCGCGAAAGCCACCGGCATCTGGGCTGGCGCTACAGGACTCCGCGCACTTTCCTTATTGAGCCAGGAACTCGGCTCTCCGCTCGAGATTGAATCGTCACTCGAGGACGGAGCTCGCATCACTCCGGGCCAGACGCTCTGCACCTGGAAAGGCTCCGCAAGATCGATCGTC
>CAMCGZ010000010.1 GCA_945874535.1 Bdellovibrio sp. ZAP7 | reverse complement strand
AGTGCCAGTGCCAGTGCCAGTGCCAGTGCCAGTGCCAGTGCCAGTGCCAGTGCCAGTGCCAGTGCCAGTGCCAGTGCCAGTGCCAGTGCCAGTGCCAGTGCCAGTGCCAGTGCCTGTGCCTGTGCCGGTGCCTGTGCCGGTGGAGCCAGTGCCAGTGCCAGTGCCAGTGCCAGTCGAGCCTGGAAGAGGAACGGTTCCACCGCTCACGTCAGAGGGCTGGTTAGGAGCCGTATTCCCGCTTCCCTTTCCACCCCCCTGATTTTTCTGTGCCCATGCACCAGCATCGAGCAAGCTCAAGATACTGAGGGCTATCAAGACTGTACGCAAAGGTCGAAAGTGAGGGTGCTTCATATCGTCTTCTCTTCGGAGATCGAGGCTGGAGACTTGAACTGGGTCCCAATCTTTTAGAGGCAGTTGGCCGAAGTCGCGTTGCAAAAGTTCGGACTGATGCCAAGCGGCACCACCTTGTCCTGAATCGGATCGAAGGGGAATGGCACCACGCCGCCATTCGAGTTGCCCCCTGCAAAAGAACCGGGTGCGCCAGGCCCTTGACGGGGTCCTCCCGGAGGAGGCGGTGGCGGCAGAGGTCCCTTGACCGGAACTTTTTCGAGCCCCGACTGCTGAATGGCTTCTTTCACTTCACCCGCACTGAGGGCCGGAGGGGCTCCTGCTGCGGATACCGAATCCGGTTTGGATGCTGCATGGGCCACCCCTTGATTCTGACCGAGTGCCACTGGCTGAACTCCCGGCATGGAGAAAACATCGGCCTTTCCCTCCAGAGTGAAAAACTGCACAGGACGCGCCTCGTCCTTTGGAACATCAATAAAAACTTCGGTTCCTCGAACTCCCATGGTCGCAGATCGCGCGCGAATCCGGATATCCCGACGTGTGCCCTTGTTGAGAATCAATCCACGGGTGCGTCCATAACTCAATTCCAGGCCGGCTTTTTCTTCTGAACTTCCTGCGGCCAACCCGTACTCCTTGACGACCATCCTCGACTCGCTTGAAAGGTTGAAGACCGTGCCGGTCCCCAGAATAAGGGTTGCGCGACCGTCTTTCATGACTTCTATGACCGAGCCCTCGCGGACCTTGGCACCTTTTTTCACCTGCTTCGAATCGATCAGAACACGCCCCTCGATGAGCCCGACCTGGCCGATGACTTTGCCACCACCCGCATCTTGGGCCATGACCGGAGTGGAAAGAAGTATCAAACTCAAAATTTGAACCCGAATCGAATGCATTCCTACCCCTTAAAATAGCTGGGCGCTCAACTGCATGAACACCACGTTCTTAGTATACCTGGCCGCTGCCACAGTAGAAATGTTCTTCTGACCTGAAAAATCGACCGACAATGCCCATCTGCTTCCAAGGGGCCGCGACAGACCGGCTGAGAACTTACCCCAAAGATCGCGACGTCCTGAATCCGACTCCGGAAAGTACTGTCCCCGGAGCTCCAAGCCGAAAGTATTCAGTAGCCCCAGACTGCGGAACAAAGGGAGTGAAACCGCTCCGGATGCGGGAAACGAGAATCCGGCCATCCTGTAATTCGCTCCATTCGAATACTGGAAGTCCAACATGGCGCCTAGGAGAAGATTCTCTCCATCATTACGAAACCATCTTCTGTAGAACCTGACCTTGAGATCCGCACCGGTACGGTCATTGACCGCATCGGTTCCCTCCGGAAGGACGAACTTCTGATACTGGAGCGGGACCTCGATGAGCGTGGTCCTGGAAGACTGATCTTCCCGGAACAAAGACCACATCAAGCCTCCCTCCCACGAGTAAAGATCGAATGACGGACGGTTCAATAAAAAGGCATCTCCGAAAAGGGTCCAGCGTACCGATCCGGATCCGAAAGCGAGGTCCATCCTGGAGTACAACGAATTGAATGAGTTCACTGCAGCATTGGTGTAGTGCGTATAGGTGTGGTAGGTCCGCGCTTCCAGTTGCCGACCGAAAATCCGTGTCTGATAAGCCGCAAAAATAGAGGGATTCACAAAAGGGCTGGCGATATCGTTCGGGGATGCCCCTGCTGCTACATCATCCTCAACCAACAACACATTCGTGTCATAGCCGGTGAGCAAACTTGCCGCCATACGGAAAGACTCACCCCGACTCCTGGTCCGATACGGTGGCAGAGAGTCCCCGGGGCGGATTTGCCCCGATTTGATCGAAGAAATCGCCTGATCCACACTGTCTGTGTGATTCGAGGCCTCCTTGGCGATTTTCGAGAGAAGGCGTTTGGAGTCATCCGTCCTTCCTCCGCGGAAGTAGCAATTGGCCAGCCCGTACTGGGCATAGATCTGATCCGCTCCCTTGAGTACTTTCACTGCCTCAGAATAGGAATTGCATGCATCTGCGAACTTTTTTTGTTCGAGTTGCACCTCTCCCAATTGGAACAGGATCCGCCCGTCACGATCGTTTTCTGATGCGATGTAGTCGACAATCACTTGCTCGGCTCGCTCGAAATCGCGTTGCTCGAGATAGACTTTTGAATACGTCAGGATGACTTCCCGATTCACATCTTCACGGGTCCTGTTGGATTCTTCTGCAAACCCTTCAGAGCACAAGAACAACAGGGAAAAGGCCAGCACTCTTGACATGAAACCCCACCTGATCTCCCTCATCGTCCTAATCTTCTCCTGCTTTTCTTCCTTGGATGGGAGTTTTTCTGCTGATAACTGCTCGCGGAGAGCTTCAGCTTTTGTCCAGGCATCAGAGAACTGCTCCGGAGCCCGTTCACCCGTCTCAAGTAGGCTACCGACAGTCCTCGCTTACGTGCAATCGATTTGAGGGTGTCGCCGCTCCTCACCGTATACATCTGGACCCGCGCAAGGGCCCCGGACAACTCCTCGCCGGCGCGTATCGGTTTGACCCGGATGACCAGGGATGCCAAATCACGGTGCTTAGACTCCACTTGCTTGACGTAGGGTGCGGGCACCCAGATCTCGTCTTCACCTTTTGCGGGGTGTGTGTGGCCTCTCAAGTAATGAGGATTGACGAACGAGAGCGTGCCTTCCGGAATAGAACAAGCCCGCTCCAGGGTCGAGAAAGGAACCGGAGAGGGAATCCGGACCAACTCAACATCCGGGTAACGGGTCTCTTCATTGATGTAAAAAGCGAAAAGATCCGGGTTCTCACCGATGTACCTGGCCGCAAGAAACTTGGGAACGTACTCCATCGTCTCCCGGGGCAACATCCTTCGCTCAACCAACTCCCAGAAATCATTGGTTTTTGCCCTTTTGATGGCCGACCGAATCCGTCCAGGCCCGGCATTGTACGCGGCCATGGCCAGGTACCAAGAGCGAAAATCCCGATAAAGGTCCCTTAACATCCGCGCTGCGGCCTCGGTTGCCCGGATCGGGTCCATGCGCTGATCCACATAAGGATCGGACCGCAATCCATACATTCGCCCGGTGGCTCTCATGAATTGCCACACCCCCAGAGCCTTGGCTGTGGATTTGGCATTCAGGGTGAATCCGCTTTCGATCATGCCGAGGTAATACAAGTCGGTCGGAACACCGTTTTCCTCGAGAATGTTCTGAATCACCTCACGATAAGGCTCGCCCCGATCAAAAAATCTCTGAAAACGCTCCCGGTCCTTCTGCGAAAAGTACTCGACCCAACTCGCCACTTTCTGATTGAATTCAAAGGGAATTTGTCGCTTTTTACGAATCTTTTGAGGTTCAAGATCGACATCCATCTCCTCATTCTCACTGTCGTTCCCGGAGGCGGAACCAGCGGACGCGACGGGCTCCTGTTTGGAGGGCGCATCGAGGTCGGGAATATCATCTTCGTCCAAGAGCTCTTTCGGTACTTTTCCCGTCATCCCGGGCAATAACGGTGCTTCGTGGGTGAATTTCTTGGGAATGGTCCGGGGCGTGGAACAAGCCGAGATCAGGCTTCCGGCAAGGAGCAGGTGTAGGATTGTTCGGCAAGAGACCATGGATTTCAGAATATTACACGCCTCACCCCTTGTCATCCCGGCAATCTTTGGCTATTCTCCTTGGCGAACCATCCTCATGATGGTGTTTAAGGAGCATCAGAAAAATGGCAAATAAACGTCAATCAGCCAAGCGTTCCAATCAAGCTAACGCACGGCAAGAAAGAAATAACTCGGTGAAGTCCGCGACCAAAACTGCGGTAAAGAAAGCGATCGAGGCGGTTCAAACCCAAGACCTCACCAAGGCCAAAGAAGCTTACATGATGGCTGTGAAGGCTCTGAGCAAGGCTGCCAGTAAAGGCACGATCCCTAAAGCTCGCGCTTCCCGCAAAATCAGCCGCTTGACCCTCCTGGCAAAAAAGATCCTTCCGGACTCTCTTCCGATCAAAACCGGAACAGCTTCCAAGGCTAAAACTGCCGCGAAGTGATTCTAGTTAGAAAAATCCCCGTTGCCTGTTGGCAGCGGGGATTTTTTTTACCTTCCCGGGACCTGCTGCGTCCGATAGGCATCCTGAAGTTGGGTCAAGGTGAAGAGTGCGTGAAACCGGAGGCCCATCTTCTCGAATTGTTCACGCCCCCCGGCCTCCCGATCCACTACCGAAAAAACATGCGAAGGCTTGAACCCTTCGTTCTCGAGGACTTCGATCGCTTTGATTGCCGAGGCTCCGGTGGTCACTACATCCTCCACCACCAAAAACGGAGCCCCCGGATTGAAATTCTCCACTCCTTCGATAAATCGGGATGTTCCGTGCTTCTTCGGTTCCTTCCTGATCATGGTCGCAGGCAATGTGATTCCGGACTCCCATGCAGCAAGACTGATTGCCATCACAATGGGGTCAGCACCCAAAGTGAGGCCCCCGACACCTTCAAACGAAAGCTTCTCTTTGATCATCCATTCCACTGCCATTCTTCCCAAAGATTGCGCCCCCTCTGGATGCAGTATGGTCGGTTTCAAATCGATATAAAATTTGCTCTTTTGACCTGAGGAAAGGGTGAAATCCCCCTCACGGTAACTGCGACCCAGAATGAATGCCAACAGACGCTCTCTCATGATTTCCTCCCCCGTTCGAGGAAAGAAATCATATCCGCGAACACCTTCTCTTTCCCAGTCTCCTGGTAAATCTCATGAAACAGTGATGGATAGACGATTTTTTCTTTGCGGGAGTGTTTCAAATGGTCAAACAAGACCTCTGCCGCCGGAGTACTCACGATCCGGTCGTCTCCGGCAAGTTGAAGCAAGAGGCGTGTGGAAGCCGGAATTCTGAGATCGGTTTCGCGCAGATCCCTCATTGCAGCCATGAATCCGAGATAAAATTTGGAGGTCGCCTTGGTATGATGGAGGCTGTCTTTCTTAATCGCGTCGACAACGGCGGCCTCATGACTGAGTTCGGCAGGGTCAAGGCCGGTCTCCATTTGTAAAGATCCCCAAACTCCGGCTAGCAGTTTTGCGGCAACATCCTTCACCCAGGGGACCTTGACCGTCAGGTCGATTCCCGGTGCAGAAAGAATCAAATTCGAAATCCCCGGATCCGGCCGGAGCTGGAGCATTCGCAAGGTGATCGTGCCCCCCATACTGTGCGCGAACCAATCAAGCGGAACACCGGCCCCGGCTTTTTTCCCGAGCGTATCCCAGGCCAGGAGAACATCGTCACAGTACTCGTCGAAGTTTTCGACATGGCCGCGGATCCCCTCGGAACGACCGTGTCCGCGCAGGTCCAAAGCCACAATCAATTGATAATGCCCCTCGAGAAAGTGCGGAAAATGCTGGTACCTCGCCCCATGTTCACCTTGCCCGTGAACAACGAGGAGCGCCCGCTCCACCCTGACTCCCCTCTTGCGGAAGACATTGAGGAAAATATCGTGCTCTCCGTCGGCTGATGTCAGGACCTCGGTTTCATAATCGAATTCAGAGGGTAGCTTCGGATAGCCTTCAGGAATCCTCATGACACGTACCCCTCGATGGCTTCAATGGCCTCCGGAGAAATCCGGGTGAATTTGAAAGAAAAGCCCTTATTCTGATCCAGAATCCTCACGATTTCACCCTCGGCTACAAAGGCAGGCAATCCGCTTTCGGCGGGGGGAAGGACATTCAGACGGATGATCTCTCCGACTCTTCCCGGAATGACCTCGGTGATCACTTGCATGCCTCCGGAACTCACATCCTGGCAAATCGCCGAGACCACCTCTTTCAGGTTGGTGACATAGACCTGGGCGATCAAAGGCCGGCGCTTCGAGCTCCTCCGGTCCACCTGCTGGAGAGTTTTACTCGAAAAAGCATTGCGGAACTCATCGACCTCGCCGATCGATTTCCACTCGGTATAGTTCTCGTTCCAAACAAACGCCTCCGGAAGGATCGATCCCTCCATGCATCCTTTGAGAACCAGACTGGTCTCGAAAGGGCCAGTCTGAATCTCGTTCGAGAACACGTACCATTTCAGTGCTTGGCTCACCTTCGGTTTGAACAGAGGGGGAACAATTGCGGAAGGCTGAGGGCTCTCACCCGATTGCATTTGCTTGAAAACCGGGTGTTCCGATATCCTGACCCATGCTCCGTCCTGCTCGCGGAAACAATGATCGGACCAACCCAGTTGTCCTGCTTGGATCTTCGCAACCAATTCCGAAGGTCGGAACGGACCCTTGTAACCACCCCCGTGAGGCAGGTAAAACTGCGCACGATCATCTGAAAAAGCCGGTTTCTGTGAACTATCCATACTAAGAAGTCCTTCCGCTCACTTGCCTAAATTCTGATAGGTGAAGGGAAAAGTCACCGTCACCGATGCCCCACCGGCGGGCTTCGGAAACTCGGTGATTCTCCGGATCACTTGGAGCACACACTTTTCAACCATCGCATTCTTAACCGTACTCGACTTGATCGCTGTCTGATTGGCCAGTCCCGACGGACCGATCACGAAGGTGGTGAAAATCTTACCGGAAAGACCCGGATTACCGGCATTGAGCTCCCGCTCGTAGCAGTACCGGAACTCGTTAGCATGCGCCTGAATGGCCTGCTCGATTGCAGAAGGGTCCACTGCTCCGACAATCACCGCCTCCGGATCCCCTTTGCTGAGTGGGCCGAGCTCTCCGCCGCTGATGATGCCTCCGGCTTTTCCGTCCGTGGCCTTGCCAGTGCCACTCCGTCCGGCACCGGTGCCCTTCTTTCCTGCACCACCGAGCAATTGGTCGGCAGTACCGCCGCCCCCTTTGCCAGCGCCCTGGATCAAACGTCCGCCTGCGCCACGGGAATCGATCACACCGACCCCCTTCATGCTGTTGCCTGAGTCACCGATCTTGATTCCGCTTCCACCGATTGCATCCAAAGCTGAATCCAAGGCTGACTTCATCATCTGAACGTTCGCCTGGTCTTGGGTCTGGGACTTCACCCCACCCCGCCCGGTCCCTGCTTCAGTGGAGGGCCTGAACGCCTGATCGATCGGAGTTTTGGTACGGGGAGCTTTTTGGGTTCCCCTCGATCCCTCGGCGCCCTTCAAGCGAGCTCCCTCACCCTCCTTGGGATTGCTCCGGAGTGGCTTCTTGGGTTGGCTTTTTTTCCCGACCTGACCCGTTTTTGTCGGTACGGGCTTCATCGGCTTACTGAGGTCGACCTCGAGATTCTTCGGTGCTTCAGGCTCGGTCTTGGTCACCGGAGGGGCGGGCGGCATCGGCATCTCAGGCGGATAGGTCATGACGAATCCCGGTGGTGGAGCCGGAGGGGGTGGCGGTTCCGCGACAATCGGATCTTCAAGCCGCATGCTCACATATCCCATGCCCAAGATCATCATGATGCTGATCGGAAGTGAAACCAGAAAACTTCTGATGAGGAAAGGATCAGGACTGAAAGGCGACTGTTTCTTGATTGCAGGTGGTGCCACGGTCTGACTGATGTACCAGGTCAGAGATCCGAGCTGAAGTTTGACAAAATCACCCGATTCGATTGCGAGACTCCGCTGAGTCTGACCCTTTCTGAAATCCTCGACCGGAGTCAAACGCCCTTTTTGATAAAGCACTCCTCCCATCGATCCATCCAGGTTCAGGACCCACTGCCCACCTTGCCTTTGGAGCAGTTTCATTTCCCTGCCGCTCACCAGTACCGGGGGAATGGTGAAATCTCCATTTCCGTCAGATGAAAGCACGACCTCCGATTCACGGGTGAAGTGTCTCACCTCGAAGATGGAGCCATTGAAAGAATAGACCACCTCGAGCGCCTCGAATGCGGAAGGCTGATAATCGAAAATGGGATCGACTGTCCTCCGGTCGATCAGAAGCAATGCCTTCTCCGGAAGGGGCTCCTCATCCGGGGTCCTGGAAAAACCGAATTTGATACTGGCATCACCGATCCTCACCGAATCACCCGGTCGGATCTCCTCATTCAATACCCGGACACCATTCAAAGAAACTCCGAAAGGGCTTGCCAGATCCACCACCCTCAACGTGCAATGGGCCAATTCCCCACCGAAGCCCACTTCGATCAAGGCATGAATCGGAGCGACTTGAGATCCCTCGATCCGGATGTCTGCCGACTCCACACTCCCGATCACCAATCTGGTCTTAGCGGAGTGGTACAATTGTTTGCTCCCACCCAGATGAACTTCAATCCGGACTTGGATCGGAGATGGATTCGAGGTTCCCGAGCTTTTGAGTGTCATCCCTTCCATTGTTCCTCCTCAGTTGCTCTGGACCGCATCGCGAAGCATTTCACGTCTGAAATCGAGCCTTCTCCGGGTCAACGAGTCGAACCGTTCTTGCGGTCGGTTCTGGAAATAAAATTCACCGGGCGCCTTCAACTCACCCTCGAGGTTCAAACCCTCGAAATCCAGACTCTGCTGAGAGGGATAGATCTTCTTCACTTTTTCGGCCGCATGAGTGACCCCCAGGGTCAACATCAACAAAATTGGAATCATGAAGAGCACCTCGCTTTGAGAAGATTCACTGAGATCAACTCGAATCCGTTCAGGTCGTTCCCCCGGCTCAAATCCTCCGTGCGGGTCTTGCATTCCTTGGGATCGCTCAAGAGCACATCGCGGAATCGTTTTGAAAACGTCTGGGGTTTCAATCCGAGCGAAACCGCTTTCTTGGCCTCTTCTGAGGCATCAGTATCGCGCCCCTGCCCGTAATACGCCACAGCCAAACCCTCATGGGCCTCGGCCAACTTGGGCGATTTCTCGACCGCTTTGAGGAAGTATCGCTCGCCCTCAGGAAACAACCTGTAGTAATTGAAAATCAAGCCGAGATTGAAGTGAGAAGCCAGATGATCGGACTGTTTCTCGATCGCCTTCTTCCAGGCGTTGATGGCAAGAATGGCCGCACTCCAGGTCTCGACCTTCAACTCCATGATCTGAACCACAGCCATGTTGTTCAAGGCATCGGCATGAGACGGCTGATGCAAAAGCGCCTGCTCATAAGCAATGCGGGCAAGTCCCGGACGACCGGTCCCCCACAGGAGATTTCCGTAATCGACCCAGGCCTTGGGATTGGCCGAAGAAGCCATCAATAACTCACGGACCTTCTTCATCGAAGATTCTTTGCCGGAGGAATCCCCCTCCGGAAGCATGCCAATCAGCTTATATCCCGAACGGCTGCCTTGAGAACGCTTCAACTGCGTCTGACCGGAATCGACCAATCGATCCTCGATCACCGGCAGGGCCTTCGAAATCTGCGCATTCTTGAGAGCCACGTCGTAGGCGGCTTTGGAGATTTCGAAAGAATCACGGTTCAGCCGCGAAATCATCCGGCTCAAAAGCTCCTTGGTTTGCGCATCAGCTGTCGGATCGGATTGCAAAGCCGCCAACTCCCGACTGAAATCAAGAATGACATCCCCCATCCGCTCGGCCGCTGCGATTCCCCAAGGGCCTCCCGCCTCCAAGGCTTTTTGATACGGATCGCGGATCCTGCGGATTTCTTTGGAACGCTTCTCGACAGCTCCGATCAGGCGTTTCAAGGGCAGAACCGGCCGGGTCGGTTTGACTTCCTGCTCGGCAATGACCGCCAGCTCGTACAAAGCATTCGCGACATAAGCGGATCCGGCAGAAGGCCCCTTCGAGATCCGGGAAGCTTCTTGATAGGCCTTGCGCGCACCCTTCAAATCCCCTTTACCCCTCAACAGGGCTCCCATCATGGTGTGGCACTGGGCTTGGTGTCGGGTTACCAACTTTGCACAAGATCTCCAATCAGCGAGACCTCCGGTTTCGTTTTTCTCGTCCCGATACAGCATGGCCGAACGCACATGGATCTCGGCCCTTTCTTCATCACTCCGACAAAAACCCATGGCCTCTTTGAGAGAATCCCGCGCAGGACCGATCTGATCGATTCCGCGATAAAGATCGGATGCCAACTCAAGACTGGATCGATTGCGCGAGGCCTTCCCGGACTCCCTGAACAAAAGGGCGGCTTCTTTGAAATAACCCCGGATCAATAGATCACCGGCTTGCTGGGGAACGGCAGAATCCATCAACTTGCTCCCTGGAACGACCTTCACCCACTCCGTAAGGATCCGTACGGCATCTTCCACGCGAACCGACCGCGCAAATGAAACGAACGCACCCTGATAGGCACCATCGAGCTCGGTTTTGCCCAGCTTCCCCTTGGCACCCCGGATGAACTCCTCGTACCCTTTTGCCGCGTTCAAATGCTCCCGGGCCTGTTCATGGGTTTTGATTCTGGCAACCAACAAGGATCGAGCCAGTTGGTCGAGATCGGCAGCCAGCTTGCCTCCGGTCAATGCATCCTCCTGGAGCAATGCCGGATTGGACTGGAAACGTTCGAAGTTCTCACGTGTCGGGTCCAGCTCGATCACGATCCTCGCCGCCAACACCGATTGGGGTGCATGGGCTGCCTGATCCACGATCGAATTGCCCCGCTTGAGCGCCTCTTTACGTTCCCCTGAATAGAATTTCAGCACCTGAACCGAACGAAGCCTCGCCTCGAGCGACTCCGGAGTCCCGGAGAGGTGTTTTTCGACCAGGTCCGACGCCGAGATGAAATCCCGCTCGATCCGGGAAGGAGAGCTCCCTCTTTTTTCTCCGGAATCCTCACGCCGCTTGAGCTCGGCATGGAGACTGTTCATCCAATGCCCCGCTGCGATTTTTGAATACTTGGAATCTTGATCCTGGATGACCGCCTGATAAAGTGCGGCCGCATCTCCGGGCTTGCCGAGTCCGCTTTTCACCTCGGCCTGGTACATCCGGATTTCATTCCGGACTCCACGGTGCGCGGCGTCTGCTTGCAAAAACTTATCGAGATAAGCGGAATAATAGCGGTCGGCGGCCTGAAGGTAGCGTTTACCCTCTTCGGCGTCCTTGGTCTTCCGATAACGTTCCTGATACGTCACAGCCGTTGTCCGGACGAGATTCCTGAGATTGAGAAGCGCGACCTGGGTTTCTGGTTCTTTGCCTTCAAGAAGCTCGATCTTCTTCATGCGGTCGAGAGCCCGGTCATGCCGCGCCTTCATGATATCGAGCTCGATCATTTTAGCGGAAACCCTGAACCCGCTTTCATCCCGTTGATCGGTTTTCAGCAGCACTTCATACACCTTGAGGGCGCTATCCACCTCGCCCTTGCGTTCGTACTCGCGACCGAGTCGCTCGAGCAAGCGGACCAGCTTGTCCTTGCTGCCCGAATTCTCTTTGAAATAGTCGATCGCCTCATCGGCCCTTCCGAACTCGGAATAGTAAATCGCCAGATCGCGGAGCCCTTCTTCCCTGACACTCATCAGGCGGTCCCCACCCTCACTCTTGGCAATCTCGATTCCACGCTTCATGGTCTCGAGCGCTTGGGCACCCCGCTTCTGACGGTAATGACACCAGGCGAGCTTGTGCAGGATCCGCGCAGTCTGCCCCTTGTCTTTGGCTCGCCTCAGTGCGATCTCGAAATTCGCCTGGGCCTCGGCATAATCACTGCGTTGAAAAGCCTCTTCGGCGATGAACCGCACCGCCTCTGAGGCGAAAAAAGAATCAGGGAACTGCTTGGCGAGCTTTCGGTAATACTCGATGCTCTTCTTCTTGTTGCCTAGCTCGCCGTAATTGTAGCCGAGGAAAAAATAAACCTGATCGAGCTTCTTCTGATCGATAGAAAGCGAGAGGATCGTTTCAGCCGCGCCGATGCTGTACTTGAGATCATCGATCGAACGGCTTTTCACAAACTTGGCCTGAGGATTGCGCTTCAACTCACGCTCTTGCAAACGGCCTTCCATCAGGAAATCGGCCCGATAGGCTTCCTGGTAAAGCTCGGCGAGACGGAGATAAAGTTCGGCTTTGCGGTTTTCTGGATTCCTGAGACCGAGAGCCGTCCGGATCGCTTTGATCTCCTCGTTACGGATACTCTCGACCTTGCGCTCTGTTGGGGTTTCGACAGAAGTGTAGTCGCGCGCACCCCATGCGGCCCAAGCCTGATCCGTGCCGGACCATGCGAGCAAACCGAGACCGATCCAGAGGGCGCCCGATCTACTTCTCATTCCGCCCCCGGTCCTTTCCGCATTCGCTTTCCAGGGCAAAAACATAATCGCCGATTTCGTCATTCCAGAACTCCCCATTGAAGGACCAGAGCAACTGATCGTCACGACGGACGGGCACCCGGTTTCCACGGGAGCGCTCGGAGTTCATTGCCGCATCCGGCTCGAGGAGTTTTCTCTTTTGATGGGAGAGAATGTCGATCTTCATGAACTGCATTTTCTCAAGATCGGAGATGAGGATCTGATGGTAATCGATCATCGAATTCCTGACAAACACACCGCCGATCATCCGGATGGTGCGTACGCGCCAATCCAGCATCACATTCAAAAAACCGGGAAAACCCCGATCCAGGCCCGTGCGGGTCTCGGGTCGGGCGGCATCGAGCCTTTCGATCGCGGCTTTTTCGGCAGTGACCCGGTCCTCGGTCAGGGCCAGAGTCTGGAATACCGGGGAGCGGACAAACCGGTTCAGAAACCGGTGCATCGGCCGCTGGGTGTGGAGTTTGTCCTGAAGTGCTCCCGTTCCGAGCTCGTAGTAAGGAAGGGCATCCGAGGGATTGCTCTCGACAAATGCTTTCACATCCTTGGCCAAGGTCCCGAGTTTCCTGCTGAAGTCATCGATGATCCGGCCGGCATCATCGTACAGACACAGAGACATGTAGCTCTGGGCCATCAAAATATCGATCTCGGAATTCAAAGAGAACGAAAGAGACGGACTCTTGTAAGAAACGAGTTTGCCAAGGGTCCGATTGTATTCCTCACGGGCAAAGGTATTCCAGGCATGTTCGAACAGGGTGTCGGTCCATACGAAACTGGACTTCGGAATCCGATCGTAAAGCCGGTCGGCATCCTCGAATCGCTTCATCTCATAAAGTACGCGTGCCTGATCGGCAATACAGCGGGCCGCAAGGTCTCGAGCTGCTTCCAATCTGAGTTGACGCCAACGCTGCAAGAGGACTCCGGGATGATCACGTTCGATCTCGGCCTCGACACTCCCCGATTCGAGCTGTTTGCGAAGATCAGCCGACCTCTCGCAAGCACGGAATTCGGCCAAAGCGGACTCAAGACGTCCCTGCATGGCCAGAGCGGTCCCCTTGAACTGGAGCGAAACCGGATACAGCGGATGCCGGGAGGAAACTTGCGATGCAGCCTGGACTGCACCTGCATAATCACCCTTCAGGAGCGATTCCTTCGAAAGTGCGTACCAATAGGCGTTACGGGCCCGTGGAGAATAGTCCTCGCTCTTGGTGTTTTTGATCAGGATTTTCCGGATCAAATCACTGCCTCCACGATCCAAAAAGAACGGCGCCAACTCGAGGGTGAGCCGGGTGGCCGTCGGATCACGAAGCTGGAGTGCGCTTGCGAAAAAATAGATCGCCGACTGATCAAGCCCGGCCTTCACCAGACTCTGGGTGATCCAGTAATACGCTTTGGCACGATCTCCCGGGTTTTTGAGTCCGTTCAGATCGTTGAATGCCATCCGGGCAGCCGAGAAATACTGGCCGGAGTCATAAGCTCCCCGAACCGCATCCATCCCGGCACTCGCACCTGATGAGAACAGGAGCGAACCCGCAAGAACCGCAGTGAGCGCAACCGCTCTCCTCATAGCTGGTACCCGATCCCGACCTGGGTCGCAAAATTCGAGAACACTGCCTGTTTCGGGGAAACCGAGAGCCCCTCGAAAACATTGGCCACATAAAAATGACCGAGGACATCCAAACGCACCTTCCAGTGCTCGCTCAGATGAAACAAGTGCCCGGATCCCAAATAGGCCGCGAACAGGTTCTGGGTCTTCCAGCTCTTGGTCACATCGGTATCTTCGGTCTTGGGTCCAACCATGCTTCCGATCATCCCGGCCCCGACTGAGAAATACCAATCGAAGTAGAGTACCGAATTGAAGACATTGATCTTGGCGTACCAGGGCGCCCAGTTGTAGAGCACACCGAATTGAGAACGGACCTCGCGGATCCAAGGAGACTGTCCTCCCGACTTGATCCCCTCGGCCAAGGCCTCATACACATTGTTCGGATTGTGCATCCGATGGGAATAAAACACCTCTAGGCCCATATCCTCATTGATCCACCAAGCCAGTCTCGGTTGGACCTGGAGCACCGTACGGTACGTATCCCCGAGCGACATTCCGCCCATCCCGTAAACCTGTGCGGAACCGGCCTTACGGTAACGCCGGTTTTGCAGGACGTAGATTTTCTTCTCCGGATCAAGCCAACTGAAATTGTAATCGTCCGATGAAGCAGCAAACGCAGGGGCATGCTCCACCCAAAACGAAACGAGCAAGAGCCCGATTCCACTCCAAATTTTTTTTCGCATGGATTTCCCGATCTTATCTTTTACGATCGACCATTTCTTTCAGTTCTTTGCCCACCTTGAAGAACGGAACACGCTTGGGTTCCACCTTCACGAGCTCGCCTGTTTTCGGATTACGGCCTTCATAAGCCCCGTAAACGCGATTCACAAAAGAACCGAACCCGCGAATCTCAATGCGGTCGTCCTTCTTCAGAGTCTCGGCCATCATGTCGAACACGAGGTTCACCACAGTCTCTGCCTGACGGTTCTGGAGGTTCACTTTCTGAGCCACGATATTGATCAGATCTGCCTTGGTCATCCACCTTCTCCTTGATAGAAACAGGATACCGAAGAGCAGATCACTAAGGCAAGGAAATCAAACAGATTTTCCTGAATGACCGAATGAGACAAAGCGCCACGTTATTGACGAAACCTGTCTCAACTCTGCTTCACATCGAGAATGCCGGGAATCTTCCAGAGATCGAGAAGCAAGCGCGAGTGATCGCGATTCCGCCCCAGGTAGGTCAGACGGACCTCCGGTTGGAGGTCACTCATGTTCTCCCGGTAATCTTCAAGAGAGAGTTCGTTGTTACTGAGCAAACCCTCCAGGGCGGCCCGGGTGACGTCGTCAGTTTTCTCGCGCAAATGGAGCGTGATTTTGAACAAACGGCGACGTTCCAGAAAACGATTCTCGAACAGGTTCACCGAAACCAGAACCAGAACCATCAGGACCGTGACAAAGAGCGCCAACTCGAGTTGGCCGACACCAATCCACATCCCGACCGCAGCCACGAGCCAGATACTGGCAGCAGTGGTCAGACCGACCACATTCCCCTTGGATTGAAGGATCGCTCCCCCACCCAAAAAGCCGATCCCTGAGACAATTTGTGCACCAATCCGCCCGGGATCTCCCGGCCGGTAGTTTTCACCCGCCCCGTCAAAGGCCAGCATAACTGACAACGCAGTGAATAACATCGAGCCGACACAAATCAGCATGTTTGTCTTGATGCCTGCTGACTTGTTTTTGAGCTCACGCTCCAAACCGATCAACCCGCCGCAAAAAAGGGCGACAATCAATTTCGGCCCGAGTGTCTTGATCACCTCAGAAAAACCGATTGCGCTCAGGGTGGGTTCAAATGCCATAATCTCATTAACGCAAAATTCTGGCATTTTGTGAAATGGAAATCGAAAGGAAGCTTCCGTTATGTCTCTCTTTTCCGGAAACTGTGTGGAATTGAAACCGCTCGAGGGCGGACCGAAGGGCGCACTGGAACTGTCGATCAATCTGAAGAAGGAATCGGTGAACAAGTTCAACGCCGAGACCCTGGCGGAACTGGAACAGGCGCTGAACGCCCTTCCAACCGGAGTGACCGGACTTTTGGTCACCAGTGGCAAGGACACCTTTCTTGCCGGTGCCGACATCACCGAGTTTCTCGAGCACTTCAAGCGTCCTGAAGCGGATCTGAAGCAATGGATCCGTAAGACCCAGAACCTTTTCAACCGGATCGAAGATCTCGACGCCCCCACCGTTTGTACGATCGCGGGCTTCGCACTCGGGGGCGGACTCGAATTCGCCCTCACCTGTGATTACCGGATCGCCACCGTCGGAGCGAAAATCGGTCTGCCCGAAACCAAACTCGGCATCATTCCGGGTTGGGGCGGCACCGTCCGGCTCCCCCGCCTGATCGGTCTCGATCCAGCCATTGAGTGGATCACAGGCGGAAACCAGAACGACGCGAATGAAGCCTTCAAGTTGGGTGTGGTGGACGCCATCGTGGCTCCGCAGGATCTCCGCAACGCCGGACTCGACCTGCTCGCCAAACTCACCGACGGAACTCTTTCCTGGAAGAATCGAAAACTCCAGAAAAAAGCCCCTTTGAGCCTGAACGGAACAGAGAAAACCATGGGCTTCAACATCATGAAGGCCGGCGTGTTCGCTGCGGCGGGTCCGAATTATCCGGCACCCTTCGCGGCCATCGAGGCCATCGAAAAATCGCAGAATTCGGGGCGAGACGAAGCGCTCGACAACGAAGCCGCCGGGTTCGCGAAGGTCTCGAAGTCGACCCAGGCCAAGGCCCTGGTGGGAACCTTCCTGGCCGATCAAGCTGTGAAAAAGAAGGCAAAGGGTGCGAAGAGTCTGGCCAAAGAAGTGAAACAGGCGGCAGTACTCGGATCCGGAATCATGGGAGGCGGCATTGCTTACCAGAGTGCCTATTCCAAGGTCCCGATTCTGATGAAAGACATCCGGGAGGATGCGCTCAAGAACGGAATGAAAGAAGCAGCCACGCTTCTCGACAAGCAGATCCAGCGCGGAAAATTGAATGCCCTCGGGATGGCAGACACCCTCGGCCGGATCACCCCCACTCTCGATTCCCAGGCTCTGAAGAGTGCGAACTTCGTGATTGAAGCCGTGACAGAGAACGAGCAAGTCAAGATCTCGGTTCTGAAAGAAACCGAATCCCTGCTCTCAGAGGACGCGATCCTCACTTCGAACACCTCGACCATTTCAATCACCGGGCTTGCGAAAAACCTGAAGCGCCCAGAAAAATTCTGCGGGATGCACTTCTTCAACCCGGTTCCGAAGATGCCGCTCGTCGAGATCATCCGAGGCGAGAAAACCTCACCCGAGACGATCGCTTCCGCGGTCCAGTACGCAAGCCAGATGGGCAAGACCCCGATCGTGGTCAATGATTGTCCCGGTTTTCTTGTGAACCGGGTTCTCTTCGCCTACTTCACGGCATTCAACCGTCTTGTCCGTGATGGCGTGGATTTCGTCCGTATCGATAAGGTCATGGAGAAGTGGGGCTGGCCCATGGGTCCGGCCTACCTTCTCGACGTGGTCGGAGTGGATACCGCCCAACACGCAAGCGCTGTGATGTCGAAGGGTTTCCCCGACCGGATGCCCCTGACTCCTGCCGATAGCGTGAGCCTTCTCTACGAAGCCAAGCGCTTCGGTCAGAAGAACGGCAAGGGTTTCTACACCTACACTCTCGACGCAAAAGGAAAGTCGAAGAAGGAAGTGAATCCCGAAATCTATGCGGTCCTCGGACAGGATCCGGCCAAGCTGAACACCACGGTCACCGATCAGGAGATCATGGATCGCCTCATGCTGCCGTTCATCCTCGAGTCGACCCGCTGCCTCGAGGAGAAAATCGTCGATGAGGCGCACGAGTTGGATCTGGCCATGCTGTCCGGACTCGGCTTCCCTCCGTTCCGCGGAGGACCGATGCGTTTTGCCGAGTCTCTCGGCGCCGTAACCGTGATCGAGAAAGCCAACCATTATGAAAAAAACTTCGGCCCGCTCTACAGCGTGACGACCGGAATGAAGGAGGTCCTGAGCCATGTCTGATCTGAAACCGAGAGATGTCGTGATTGTCGATGCTGTTCGGACCCCGATGGGTCGCTCAAAAGGCGGAGCTTTCCGCAACCAGCGTGCGGAGGAGCTTTCCGCTCACTTGATGAACGCCCTCCTCGACCGGAATCCCGCTGTGGACCCCGGTGAGATCGAGGACATCATCTGGGGATGCGTGCAACAGACGCTCGAGCAGGCCTTCAACGTGGGCCGCATGGCCCAGCTCGTGACCCGCATCCCCTTCCACGTGAGTGCGCAGACCGTGAACCGCCTCTGCGGATCCTCGATGACGGCGCTTCACACTGCCACGATGAGCATTCAGGCCGGTTACGGCGATGTGTTCATCGTCGGGGGTGTTGAACACATGGGGCATGTGCCGATGACCTTCAATGTGGATTTCAACCCGAAGTCGAATCGCGCGATCTCGAAGGGTGCCCAGAACATGGGACTCACCGCGGAGCTGCTTTCGAAAATGCACGGAATCAACCGCGAGCAGCAGGATCGTTTCGCACTCCGCTCGCACCAGAATGCTCACCAAGCCACTGTTTCGGGCGCATTCAAAAACGAGATCGTCGCAACCCCCGGTCACGACGACAAAGGGTTTCTGAAGATGTATGACTTCGACGAGGTGATCCGCCCTGAATCCACCTACGAGTCACTCGCCGCACTCAGACCCGTGTTCGATCCGAAAAATGGAACCGTCACTGCCGGAAATGCCTCTGCGATCTCGGACGGAGCCTCTGCTCTACTCGTGATGTCAGCGGAGCGGGCGAAATCACTCGGACTGAAACCGCTCGCCAAAGTACGCTCGATGGCAGCTGCCGGGTGCGACCCCTCCATCATGGGATTCGGCCCCGTCCCTGCCGTGGAAAAGACACTGAAACGTGCAGGCATGAAGATCGAGGATGTGGATCTTTTTGAACTGAACGAAGCCTTCGCGGCCCAAAGTCTGCCGGTGATCAAAGCACTCGGACTCCTGGATGCGATGGAGACGAAGATCAACCTGAATGGTGGCGCAATCGCACTGGGGCATCCGCTCGGCTGCTCCGGTTCCCGGATCACCGCCACCCTGGTTCACTTGATGAAAGCCAAGCAGGCACGCTTCGGGATCTCCACCATGTGCATCGGCTTCGGCCAGGGCGTTGCCACCCTGCTCGAGAACGTCGACTGACTCTAACGATTCGAAAGCCAACGATCCAGACTCTCCACCCAGGGAGACTTCCGGTCCTCCCTGCGGTGGAAGAGGAAGATCTTTTGCTTCGGAATCGATTGCACTCCGAGATCCTGCACCATCACATCCTGCGTGTGAGGCTCCCACCCCTCGGGGATGATGGCCCACCCGAATCCGTAGCGCACCAATTCCACCACACTGAACCAGTCCTCGACAATCCTGGCGACTTGCAGATCCCCGAACTTCCACCCTTTCCAGGACAAGTACTCATCGAGGTAGGCGTGGTGGTTCCCGTACACCACCACGGGTCGATGGTGAAGCGCTTCGGCATCCGAGGGATCGGTCTTCCACTTGCGGGGTGTGATCAACTTGAAGCCGGATTCGAAAAACAGTTTGGCCACGAGATCACCGGAATCGATGATCTGAGCCGAAACAGCCAGGTCCACCCGGTGTTCCCGGAGAGACCGCAGGGCTTCCGCACTGCTGGTCTGGATGAGTTCCACCTGCCCCGGGAACGGAAAGGGCAGAAAGGGAATGAAGAGTTCCCTTCGACCTGCGATTCGCAACTTCTGGTGGTCGAGATCGGTGGCTGCTTTCGAGAATTTCTGGTGCAGGAGATGGAGTCCGAGCACGGAGGACTTCAGCTCTTCGACATAGGCCTGCCCCACCTTGGTCAGAACCTTCCGCTTCCCTGTGAATGAAAATAGAGCGAACCCCACGCTGTCTTCGAGCTTTTTCAGCTGGAATGAAAGAGCGGGCTGGGTCAATCCGAGTGAACGCGCCGCTCGAACCATGTCGCCCTCCCTCTCAAAAGCAAGCAAGGCCAGAAGGGACTCCACCGAGGGCAGGGTCCGAGACAGTTCACCGATATCGAGAGCGTTCTTCATATTTGTTAATTTTATATTAAACCATAAAATATTTTAATGTCAAAATCGTGACATTCTGTTACATTGCAACGCATGAAAACTGTTCTTCTGAGTCTTGCGACCCTGATCCTCTCCACCCCTTTCGCTCTGGCTGACGGATTCCTTTGTGAAGGCAAGAATTCCGGACTCCAGGTTAAACTCTACAATCACACCGATCCGGCCTACGGCACCCGCACTCCGGCGGTTCTGGTCCTGTCGAACCCGATGGTCCAAAGCGAACATAAAACCATCGCCGTTTTCTCCGACCAGAATCAGACCTTGAAGTACCTGGGACGGGGTCAATACCAGGCTCAAGTCGACCTCCGGTATCTCGATAGCGGACGCCAGGGTGAGAATGTGGCTGGCACCAAACTCGGCCAGCTCAAGACCATCATCCTGAAAATCAAATTCTCTTACTCCCACACCGGAACCCTGATCGCGAACTCGGTGGACGAGATCCCGGCTGCCCTCTTTTATCAGAAGCGGAACGGCGAACTCCTCGACGAGCAAGCGACCTGCAAGCGGTATCGCAAACAGAATTGATTTTTTTAACGCAACGATTCCATGAATCACGGGGCCATGTTAGGGTGACCCCGTGATTTTTCTTTTGTGGACCCTTTGTTTTCTCCAGGTTCCCGCGATTGCGACTGAGCCCTCGCGCGAGGCCCGCGAGCTCATGCAGCTCGATTTTTTCGAGGGCGGACGGGGCATGCATCTTTCTCCGGGGATCCTCAACAAACTCGATCAACTCCGGGATGTGATCGGCGGAACCCGGGCCGACGAGAGCCTGCTTCGGACCCTGACCCGTCGTTGGGGCCTCCAGGAACATCAGGGCGAAATCATCGGGATCAAGACCGTGAAGTACAAGAGCCTTCATGTCGGAGTCCTGGGTTGCGTCGCCTGCCACAGCGGCAAAGCCGCCGGCCAGCACATCGTGGGGATCGGAAACAAGAACATCGACCCGGGCAGGATCGGGATCGATGGAGTGCGAATCGAGAAGCGTTTCAAGACTTTGACCGACGCATTGGTTCGAACCCATCTTTTGAAGAAATCAAAAACTTGGAGCGGGCTCGAAGACCGATCGATCCGGCTCATGGAAAAACTGGCCGATCCCCGAATGAGCGCACTGACTCAAGGATTGGTCCCGGTTTCGCTGGTCGGAAGCTGGTTTTATGAAATGGATCAAGCCCAGGTCCCCGATCATGGCCACATCGGAGCCGTAAAGGTTCCCTCTTGGTTCGGTTTTGAAAAGAAGCTGGAGGCAGGCCAGTTTGCGGATGGCATCGGTCGGGGCCATCCCCCGGGCTGGATCATCGGTGTCGAGATCACTTCAGGCCAGACCCCGGACCAGGTCCGTGCTTATTTCGGCAAGGTCGAACGGGCTGTTTCACTCATCAGCGCCCTCACCCCTCCTCCCTATCCTTTTTCCATCGATCGGCCCCGGGCGGACCGGGGAAAAGCGATTTTCGATCGGACCTGTGCCAAGTGCCATGGCTCTTACACCTTTCAGCCCGATGGTAAACCCGTATACGAGGTACCCAAGTTCATCCCGCTCGAGAAAGTCGGCACCGATCCGGACCGCCTCGACTATGTCACTCCGGATTTTCTCACCCGGGTCCTCCGCAGTCCGCTTCAGGACCTGATCCAGCTTTCCGAGGAAGCAGGCCAACGGAAATACATCGCCCCGCGACTCCATGCCATCTGGGCCCGATTCCCCTACCTACATAACGGTTCGGTTCCGACCCTCCGGGACCTTCTCGAAAAAGCCTCGGATCGACCAGTCCGGTTTTCGCTCAAAGACGCCGGAGAACGGTACCGGTTCGACCCCGTACGAATGGGACTGACCCGGGTCGATGTGGCGACGTCGAACGCACCCGATCGCTCGATCTACGACACCCGACTTCACGGACAGTCGAACCGTGGCCATGAGAAATTCATCGACCTGGATCCGCTGGAAAAAGACGAAATCGTCGAATACCTGAAAACCCTCTGAGGCTCTGTTCCATGACCAAGAAAAAAGACGAACCCATACAGATCAACGGAGCGAAAATGGCTTCCGAACTCCTCGCCGGACTCGACCCCTCCATGCGGAACCGGATCCTCGGAGAAATCCGTCAGAAGGACCCCGGACTCGCAGACAAACTCAAAAAAGGCCTGGTCAGCTTCGATCGGGTGATCGCACTCGATGCGGCTGATTTGCAAAAAGTGCTTCGTTCCTGCCCGCAAAACCTGATCGCACTCTCACTGAGGGGCCTCGACGAGGCATCGAAGAAAACCGTGTTCTCGAAAATGACCGAAAGACAGGCGGGTGCGCTGCTCGAGGAAATGCAACTCATGGGGCCTCAGAAACAATCGGACGTGATCCTGGCCCGCGAGAAAATCTGTGAAACCGCCCGGACTCTCGGTGAGTCCGGGCAGATCAAACTGTGATTTGAATTACCAGCCGAGGATGTAGGCGAACATCAGCGGTGCCACAATGGTGGCATCGGACTCGACGATGAACTTCGGGGTATCGACGCCGAGCTTCGCCCAGGTGATCTTCTCATTCGGTACCGCGCCGGAGTAAGATCCGTATGACGTGGTCGAATCGCTGATCTGGCAGAAGTAGCTCCACAGCTTCGGACTGCGATTCAGATCTTTCTCGAGCATCGGCACCACACAAATCGGGAAGTCGCCTGCGATCCCGCCACCGATCTGGAAGAAACCGACCGTGCTCTTGCCGGAGGTGTTCTCCATGTACCAGTCAGCCAGGCTCATCATGTATTCAATCCCGGTACGGACGGTATGCACGTTCTTCACGCGCTTTTCGATGCAATAGGCGGCGAACATATTCCCGAGAGTGGAATCTTCCCAGCCCGGAACGATGATCGGAATGTTCTTCTCGGCTGCAGCGAGCATCCAGCTGTTCTTTGGGTCGATCTGGTAATGCTGCTTGAACTTGCCCTTCAGGAGCGCACGGAAGAAGAACTCATGCGGGAAGCAACGCTCACCCTTAGCCTCGGCTTCGGTCCACTCTTCTTCCATGATCCGCCAGATTTTTCTCATGGCTTCTTCTTCTGGAATGCAGGTGTCGGTCACGCGGTTGAGCGAGCGTTTCAGGAGGTCATTCTCCTGCTCGGGAGTCAAATCACGGTAGTTGGGGATCCGGACATAGTGCTCGTGAGCGACCAGATTGTAGATGTCTTCTTCAAGGTTCGCTCCGGTGCAGGAGATCGCATGGACTTTGTCTTGGCGGATCATCTCGGCCAAGGAAAGACCGAGCTCGGCCGTGCTCATTGCACCGGCGAGGGTGACCATCATTTTGTTACCGTCTTCGAGGTGCGTCTTGTAGGCCTTGGCAGCATCCATCATTGCCGCTGCATTGAAGTGGCGGTAGTGGTGTTCCATGAATTGAGTGACGGTTTTCGACATGGCGGCTTCTCCTCGGTTTCCGGACGGTTTTTCGATCCATCCGTTTTAGAGGAAAATCCGAAAATATCAAGGGTTTTTCCAGCCCATTTCGTGCATCACGAGCTTCAAATCCTCCCAGGCTGAGCGCTTGAGTGCCGGGCGCTGGAGCAAGTCCTCGAGGGATTCGGTGACGATCACCCGGACTCCGTTCCAGTCCTGAAGACCACCGCGTTTCCAGCCGTGGCGGGAGGCGAACTCCTCACCCAAAACCACCCAGATGCCGAACCCGAACCAGCGGGACGGATCGAAATCATTTCCCGCCTCCTCAAGAGTGACTTTACCGGGAGGCGCCTGGAGAGAGGCCACCATCTTGGAAAGCAGTTCCCCGCTCGGACCCCCATGGACTCCGAAGCCGAGAATGAGAACTCGGTCCGCGGATTTGCGGGCCATGACGAAAGAGGATTCCGGAAGCAAAGAAGTCAGACGGGAACTCACGTCCCGGAGGCTACCGCATTACTGGAGACGATGCAAAACTTCGCGGGTATCGAGGCCGCACTCGGGGCAAATCGCCTTTTCCTGCGTGGTGTTCCGACTGAAATCACTGACATAATTGAAGTGCATCCGGCCACCGCAGATTTGGCAGTGTGAAAAATGCCTGATGGTTTGGTCGAGGGATCCGATTCCCGGCTTCAAGGCCGAAGCCTGACCGGTCTCCGCTGTGGAAGTGTCGTTGGAAAGCTCGATTTCCTCGAAAATCTCGTTTGCCTTGCTCATTCCCTCATCCCTCCTCAGGTGATGACTGCTCTTCGGGAAAGAGCGGGCCCCCCTGAATGGGAAATGATTGCCTTAGCGTTTCGGTTCGATCAAAACCGACGCAGGGAGTCGGCCCGGGCTGTTTTCAGCCTTCTCGAGAGCTTGGGTCCCGGCAACCGGCAAGGAAATCATGTGTTCTGTATTGCCTTCCAGGTGAATGGTCTGTTTGACCCCGCATTCCCCTTTGGCAACATGGATCTGGTAGGAACCCGAAGGGGCTACGATTGAGAATCTTCCATTCTGATCGGACTGCGATTCGACCTGGTTCTGAGATTCGTCATTCAACCCGACGAGGCGGATTTGATAGTAACCAACACCACAGCCGGGGTTCAGCTCGAGGACACCAGTCAGGCGGGCCGGCAGTGAAGAGCCTCGCTCGGCATGCCCTCCCTCGTTTTTTCCGAAAAACGGAAGCGAACAGGAAAAGGCGGTCAAACCGAGAAACACGGTGATGCCTGTGGTGTGCTTACGGAGCCTGGAAGCCATGGTACCTGATCGGCAAAAACGGAAAAAAGTTGAGTCAAAAATCGCCCGACACGAGGCGTTTCCGTGACACTTCAAACACCCGATCGAACATGGGCTCGGTGAGCTTTCCGGTAAAGGTGTTTTGCTGACTCGGGTGGTAGGAGCAGACTATCACCCGTCCGTCTTTTAAGGGGATTTCAGTTCCGTGGGCAAAAGCAGGAAGAGTCCGGGTCGGCCTGATTTCCGCCGGTAACTGACGCCAAAGGGCGTGAAGGGCGATCTTCCCCAGCACCAAGAACACCCGGACCCGCTTCAGTTCGAGCAATTCTTCAGCCAGGTAAGCTCCACAACGCTCCAACTCTGCAGGGAGGGGTTTGTTCCCGGGGGGAGCGCAACGGGCAGCGGTGGTGATGAAACAGTCCCTGAGCTGGAGTCGGTCCCCCCGCCCCTCACTCACGGGCCGATTCGAGAATCCAGCCTTGTGAATCGCCCGGTAAAGCCAAAGCCCGGATTGATCCCCAGTGAACATCCGACCCGTCCGATTGGCGCCATGAGCGGCTGGTGCCAGTCCCACGATCAGCAAGCGGGCTTCTGAATCGCCAAAACCGGGCACGGGTTTTCCCCAATAGTCCTGATCCAGGAATTGGCGTCGTTTCACCCGCGCTACTTCCCGGCAATGATCTCGCAGTCGCGGACAACCCTCACAGGCGATGATCCGCTTCTCAATCGCGTTCAGACTCAAGTGGACTCCACCTCGCGCCTTTCACCCGGCTTGAGGGCTCCGAGCTCGTAATCTCCCATCCGGATCCGGATGAGTCGCACCACCGACAATCCCAGAGCACCGAACATGCGTCTGACAAAGCGATTCCGGCCCTCGCTCACCGTGACCCGGTAACGGGTGCCGGGAAGGACCACTTCCAGTTCATCGAACTTGCCCGGACCATCGGAAAGTTCGACCGACTCGAGCAAGCGCTTTCTAAAATCACGAGGCCCCTTCCCCTCCACGTCGACTTCGTAAACCTTACGAACTCCGTATCGAGGATGAGTCAGCTTGAGGAGCAAATCCCCGTCGTCGGTCATGAGAAGCAGGCCTTCGGAATCGAAGTCCAGACGCCCCACCGGATTCAGACCCGGAAGATCCCTGAAAAAATCCATCACCGTGGGACGCCCCTCGGGATCGTCTTTGGTGGTGACCACACCCTTCGGCTTATGAAACAAAAACAGGCGCTTCCGTTCCGGCTTCTTGACCGGTGCCCCGTCGAGGGTCAAATGATCCGTGTCCGGGTCGAGGACCCTTCCGAGATCGGTGAACACCTCGCCATTCAAAGCCACCCGCCCCGCACGGATCGCTTCCTCTGCGTGCCTCCGACTCATCAGTCCTGCCGCTGCGATGATTTTTTGCGCCCGTTCCTTCGGCATAAAAAAAGGCCGGCACCCGGGTGAACCGGATCCGGCCCTTCTCCTGGAATCAGGAATTACTTCTTGGCTTTCTTCTTGCGGAACTGGACTTTTTTATCGGCAGAGCGCTTGGACTTGCCATCGAACAGTTTCTTGGCGAATTCTTTGTCAGCCACGATCTTGGTCTTGCGCTTATCGCGTCCGAGCTTGCGGATGGTGCGACGTCCGAGTTTGGCTTTGGGGGTGGTGGTAGTGGTAGTCGTGCTCATATTCAGTTTTCCTTTATTTCTTGGTTAAAGTTGCCTGGCCCGGTTTCCAGTTTACGGGGCACAGTTCGCCGGTTTGGAGGGCTTGAAGGGTGCGGAGAGTCTCTTCGACTGAACGTCCCACGCCGAGAGCATTGACACTCATGGCCTGCAGGATCCCGTTCGGATCGATGAGGAAAGTACCCCGGAGGGCGATTCCGCTGTCTTCAATGAGAACTCCGTAGTTCCGGGACACGGAATGATTGGTGTCCGCAAGAACAGGGAATTTCACTTCTGGAAGGTCTTTCTCGAACCAGGCCTTGTGGGAATGCTGACTGTCGGTCGAGGCACCGATCACTTGGCAATTGGATTCAAGGAATTGTTTTTCGAGCTGTGCGAAGCCACGGATCT
Source organism: Bdellovibrio sp. ZAP7 (assembly GCA_945874535.1). GTDB lineage: Bacteria > Bdellovibrionota > UBA1018 > UBA1018 > CAIMNF01 > CAIMNF01. The sequence continues at coordinate 60,120 of CAMCGZ010000010.1, read as the reverse complement.
CGGTCGGGCAAACGAAAGTGAAATCGAGCGGGTAGAAGAACAGGCACACCCACTTTCCTTTGTATTCCTGAAGGGAAACGTCTTTGAACTGACCTGCGACGTAGGCAGGGGCCTTGAATTGAGGAGCGGGTTGTCCCACTTTAACATTCCACACGGGAGGGATTCCTTTCTGGAGTTGATTCACTTTTGAATTCCAATACCTTACTTGCGAAGGTAGACTCTGACAAGAGAAATGCCACCGGTTCCCCGTCTCCGATCACTGCTCGCCAGCATCCTGTTACCCTCGGGGATTTACCTTGTTTTCTTCCTAGCCCGCCCGCTTTGGTTCAAACCCTGGTGTGCCACCGAACCGACCCCCTGCACGGTCGACCGGGTCAATGACCTGGACCGGATCGCCTTCGGCTTTCAGTCCGTTTTTGCGGACTTCCTCTCGAATCTCCTCCAGAACTCGGTTGGCGTCCTGGCATTCGTTTTGCCCTGGTTGCTGATCCGCCGCGGAGCCGCGCGCTCCCTGACCCTGAATTTAGCGCTGCTCTCGGCCACAGCCTGGAATGGCGTGGTGGTGGAGGCCGTCCGGGCACTGGCCCAACGTCCGCGTCCCTTGGTCTTTCGCTCCCCCACCGGGGATGGTGCCAACATCCACCAGTACACCTCCTTTTATTCCGGTCATACCAGCTTTGTGGCTCTGGCCCTCCTGATGACCTGCCTGAGCCTCAGGGACCATGTGGAAGGTGGAAAGCGCAGAACCATTCTGGCCCTGGCTTGGCTGGCCTACCCCCTCCTGACTGCCCTGACCGCATGCTTGCGCGTCATCGGTGGACGCCACTACCCGACAGACACCTTGGCCGGTTTTTTCTTTGGAAGTCTCGTGGGATGGGTGGTTTACCAAAGAATAACGCGCCGCGAAATTTTTCTTGAATCGACCGTTTCCCCATGATAAACCTGCGCCCCTATGCGCAGGATTCCTTCTCTCAGCCCCGTTTTTGCCATGCTTTGTCTGGGACTTTCCGCCCAAGCCGCCTTGCCTGAGCCCACTCCCGTACCCTTGAGCGGCACTCCCCATGACCACGAGGTGGATACGGCACATGACCAAGCCGAAAATGATCCATCACGCGGGGTCAAATACCGGCTGAAGAAGCCCCTGAACCAGGAACGGTTGGTCCTGACGGGCATCAATGGCAACATCGAGAAGAATATCCAGAAATCCTTCCTCACCATGAAGGCGGAGTACCGCCATCACTCGGCGTCTCGTGAGCGGGCATCTGATCCTGCCTATCACCGCTACCTTCGGGTCCACCAAGACCGTTACCAGCCACAGGTGGAAAACGGACTCACCCTCGTCAACGCAGACCATGAGTTTGAAGGAATCAGCGATCGGAAGTTCGGTTACTGCTGGGGCTTTTCGACACTGTTCCGGAATCTCACCCAGCTCGCATTCTTCGACCCGGATCAGCCGAGAGTTCCCGATGTCGAGTACTACCTGCGGAAGATCGACCGATTGGTCGCAGGTCAAGCCACCGTGATACCGGGCTACCGGAATATCCACGAGTTGAGCCTTGAACCCCGCATTGAGCTCTATTTGAAACTCAACACCATGGAACTCTGGAGGAGCCGGGCGGTCCGGAGCAGCTCTCTCAAAATTTTCAAGAATTCCACCGAGGCGATGAGTTTCGAGGAAGTGGAATCCCTGCTCAGGAACCTCGAAATCCGCCTCGGGCGGGGGGAGTTTCCGAAGGTCCTGTTCTCGGCCCTGATCCCCAGCGGGAAGATCCTCGGCATGAGTACTGACATTCATGTGGTGCTGGTCAACCGGGTGGAGCGGCTGCCCGGCAACCGTGCCAAGATCCACCTCTGGGATATCAACTTCTACGCTGAGACACTGAAGAAATCTCCGAAGATCATCGAAGTCACTTCGAAGCATGGCCTCGTATACGAACCTTGGTACGAGCCCGACAAGCCTTACGCGGAGGCGAGCGCCATGGTTTCACGAGTCGAGCTTGCCCCCGAGGAAGACATTGAGGTTGCGCAGAATCTGAAGAGCCTCAAGACCTTTTGCGAGGCATCCCAGACCCGGCACTACTGCAAACTCTGAACCCGCCGAATCAGAGTCAGGACCTCAGTCAATCTGATCGTGCTTGAGTTCCTCGCCCGGAACCACACCCTTGGAGTTCACCACTTTGGCGGGAATCCCGGTTGCCGTGCAGTGTTCCGGAACGGACTTGATCACGACGGAATTCGCCCCGATCCGGGCATGATCGCCGATGGTGATATTACCGAGAATTTTAGCCCCCGCCCCGACCACGACATGGTTCCCGAGCGTGGGATGGCGTTTCACCGGGCTGAAATCGACCCCACCGAGAGTCACCCCGTGAAAAATCAGACAATGATCCCCGACTTCGGCCGTTTCGCCGATGACAACACCCATTCCATGGTCGATGATGAGGTTTTTCCCGATCCTGGCCCCGGGGTGGATGTCGATACCGGTCAAAAAACGTGACCATTCGCTGATGGCCCGGGGGATGAAGGGAATCCCCGCACGGTAAAACATGTGTGCGATCCGATGAAGAGCGATCGCCTTCACTCCGGGATACAAGAAGAGAACTTCGAGTGAGCTTTTGGTCGCAGGATCGTACTTACGGTAGGTCCGGATGAGATCCCACATCAGGCACCCATGATGTTGAATCCGGAGTCTACATACAAAACGTTTCCGGTCATGTGGCGGGCGCCATCCTGACAGAGGAACGCTGCCAGGGATCCCACATCCTCGGGAGAGACGTTCTCATGCAAGGGAGCGCGCTGCTCGATCTGGCCGAGAAAATCACGGAAATTCGAGATGCCCCCTGCAGCGGCCAGCGTCTTGATCGGCCCGGCTGAAATCGCATGCACGCGGATCTTCTTCGGTCCCAAATCGTGGGCCAGGTACCGCACCGAGGCCTCGAGCGCGGCCTTGGCCACACCCATGACATTGTACCCGGGCATGACCTTTTCAGAGCCGTAATAAGTGAGCGTGATCACGGTCCCGCCTTGAGCGGGATCCATGAGCTTCTCGGCCTCACGGGCTGTGGCCACCAACGAATAGGCACTCACATCCAGCGCCAGACGGAATCCGTCGCGAGTGGTGTCGACAAAACGGCCTGCAAGATCGGTCTTATTGGCAAAGGCCACCGAGTGGATCAGGATGTCGATTCCACCCCACTTCTCTTTTACCTTCGAGAAAAACGAGGCGATTTGCTCATCACTGCTCACATCGCAGGGCTCGATGATCGAGGCCCCGAGACTCTCGGCCAAAGGACGAACCCGACGCTCGAGCGATTCGCCGAGGTAATTGAAGGCGAGCTCGGCACCGGCCGCACGCAAAGCCTGAGCAATTCCCCAAGCAATCGAACGGTCATTGGCGAGGCCCAGGATGACGGCTTTTTTACCCACGAGTGTGCTCATGGAGATCAGAGGCAGGGGGCAACGCTTCCAAAAAAAGCGTTGGTCAAAGTGGCTCGAAAAGAATCGCTCATGAACGAAAGCGGGCAAATTGCCACTCCATCCAGAAGCACCTGAAATGCAACCTGCCCAGTAAACCCGACAAAAGAACCCAGGGAGTCGCCGGCCCTGACAGAGTCACCGGCTCGAACGATCACATTTTGCATCCCGTAGATCGCAGTAGAGATCCGGCCGGAATGGGCAACTGCAACATAGGTGACAGTGGCACCATTGATGGTGGTCAACCCTGTCGATGTGACAATCCCATTTGCAGGTGCCACTACAGGCGCACCCAGGACTGTACCGTTCATCAACCAATAAGGAGTACTCGGAGTGAACGGAGATGAAAGAGTCGAACCGACGAATCCATTCGCCACAATCGCATTCAATTTCGGAATGGAATTGTCGCTGAAAAGCGTGATCGGATCGACCACACCGTTGGCTCCCCCGCAGGCGGAGAGACCGAGCAACAGACTGATTCCCACGATGGCATTCTTGATAGTGTTTTTCATGATCTTCCTCGTGTTTCCCGGGTTAGAGCGCGTAGTTGGCGCCAAAAGTATAAGTCAGATAGCTGATGGTGGCCGAGCTGACCATGTAGGTGACCGGCAGACGGAAAAAGGTCGAAAACCCGCTTCCGAGGTCATACTCGATCCCGCCGTGAAGCTGGGCTGAAAAATAACCATAAGTGCGGAACAGCGTCGCTGAGCGAGAATTCAAATAGGCCGTGGCGAAACCGATCCCGCCCCCGAGGGTGGTGTGGATCTTGTCCGTCACTTTACCTTGGAACTCAAGACCCGCAAGGATCGGAAAAATCCGGAAGGAGCTGTTCGCTTCGGTCTTCAAAGAAAGATTCTGATAAGCCACGCTCACGTAGTTGCGGATCGCCGGATCAAACAATGGATTCAGATAGACCTTGCCGGTGAATCCGAGATTCGGATTGAAGTTCTGAGCTGCCGCACCGACTCCCACAGGATAATCAATCGACCCTTCGACCATGAGGGCACGAGCCTCACCGGAAAAGCCGAGTGTCAGCAGGGCGCAAAGAGCGACTAGACGCAGAGTGTGACGTTTGATGTTCATAAACCTGACATTAGTCCAAAGCCATTGAAAATCAACAGGAAACACCGCGCGTTTCGTGTTAATCTCGAGCCATGATCGATCCCCTCTTCGAGGACGACTTCATTCTGGCCCTGAACAAGCCATCCGGACTTCCCTCGCAAAACCAACAAGATCCCGATCAAGACACGGCAGAACGCCGCGTCACGAACCACTTCCCGAGCTCACCCATCCAGCTTTTGCACCGTCTCGATACCGGAACCAGCGGCGTCCTGCTCTTTGCCAAGACTGATGAAATCTTTCTGGAGATGAGGCAGAAGTTCGCAGAGCGGACTCTCCACAAGTCCTATATCGCCTGGTCGGAGGCGACACCTCCCGATCCCTTGCCGGATTTTCCACTCAAGATCGACCTCCCGCTAGCCCACCACCCTCAAAGCAAGAAGCGAATGATCGTTCTTCCGGAGGGCAAGTTCAGAAGATTCCGGGGCAAGCCGCTTACGGCTCTCACTTGGATCGACTCGATCCGTCCGGCTCATCTCCCAGGTCTTCGGGCCTTGAGGATCGAGGTCCGCATCGAAACCGGAGTGATGCATCAGATCCGGGCTCACTTGGCCCATGCGGGGTTCCCGCTGGTGGGTGATCCGATTTACGGAACATCCGGTGCCCCCGCCACTTCTGTGCGGCTCGGTTTGCATGCCAGCAGGGTCGAGTTCGAGCTTCGCGGTGCCCGGTACCGGATCCATGCTCCCGAACCCGACACACTCGAACAAATTCCTTGATCCCCCTTAACTCTCTGGGGATCATTTCATCAGACCCATGACCAAACTGAAGATGTCCGCGGCACAAAAAAAACGATTCATCCTGTTTCTGCCCGCCCTCATCTTGGGGTTCCTAATCCTAGTTGGGCGCCACCATTTTGAAAAACAGTTCGGAATGAGTCTTGCCGAAGCCGATCTTCACATCGGATTCGCCCGACTGACCGATACCGAGCGGGACATTGACGAAACCCGTTTGATCACGGATGAAGTCGCCGCGGAAGCCGGGGGAATCGATCCCGATTGGCTTAAAAAAACGGCTTCTACGCCCCTAAAGCCCGCCACGTTGGCCGCCCTGAGAGCCCTCCGATCCAACATCCGGCAATGGGCGCCCCGGTGCGATGATGGAATCCTCACGTATCACACTTGTCCCTACCCCGAAGCTTTGCGCCACCTCGGACTTCTCTGTCTTTCAGGCGACTTCACGTCCTGCGAACAGGTCCGTGAGGCGAAGGATGATCTGGGACGTTTTTGGCGGAGCAAAAGCTTCATCGGAGTCGAGAACGAGGGACTCCCCACCTTCTCCTCTTCATCCGCCCGTGGAGTTTTGGCCTATCTGATTGCCAAAGCCGATCAGAAGACCGCTGCCGACTGGATCGCTTACATTCGTAAAAACGACGGTCGTTACTGTCCAGATGTCCGGGACCCTGAGAATCAGTGCCGGATCCGGGCTTACTTCTGGCACCTGGCCTGGCAACTCAATGATCACTTCAAGTTCCTAGAAGACGGCCAGTCCCTAAAGTATCTGGGTTATTTGATGGTCAGGAACGAGGATGCCAGAAAAGTCGGGCAGGAAAAAGGTTATGATTTGCTCGGAACTGCCGAGACCATCTACCTCCTCCGTGAAATGAAAAAACGTGGAATCCAAATCGCCGATTCGGATTTGATCGATGCGATCAGCCACGTGCTTCATTACCGCCATCCGGATCATCCCCTGCTCCGCTTTCTGGTGAGGGGCCCCGACGAAGAGACCGCTCGACTCCTTTTGGCCAAGTGCCCTGCCACCAAACCCTTCCCTCGCGTGGAAGAGGGTTGGCCCAAGTATGACGTGGAGCTTTCTCCCAAATCTGCAGGGCATGATTGTATTTTTCTGATCAATCTCCTGCTCGGGTCTGCAAAGTAGATTTTTGCCCCACCCTCAGGTACCGTTCCTTCATGATCTCCAAGCCCCGTGTCGCCATCACCGCAGTGGGAGGCTACGTCCCCGAGACGCGCCTCACCAATCAAGACCTCGAAAAAATGGTGGATACCCAGGATGATTGGATCCGGACCCGCACTGGCATCCGGGAACGTCGCATCCTGAATGAACCCGGAAAAGCCACTTCGGATCTGATCGTACCCGCGGTCCTCGAGCTTTGTAAAAAACGGGGGATCGACCCCTCCGAAATCGAGTGTTTGATCGTGGCAACAGTGACCGGTGACTACCCCTTTCCTTCGACTGCGAACCTGGTCTGTGACCGGATCGGCGCAAAAAACGCGTGGGGCTACGACCTCTCCGGTGCCTGCTCGGGATTTCTTTATGCGCTGACCTCCGGAGCCGCGCTGATCGAAAGCGGCCGACACAAAAAAGTGGTCGTGGTGGGAGCCGACAAAATGAGCTCCATTATCGACTATCAGGATCGGAACACTTGCATCATTTTCGGCGATGGCGCAGGAGCTGTGCTTCTCGAACCGACCGACTCCGGAATGGGGATCGGTGACAGCCTGCTAAAAAGCGACGGATCGGGTGTGAAATACCTCCGAACCGAGGCAGGGGGTTCGCTGCTACCTCCGAGTGTCGAAACCGTTCAGGCCCGCCAACACTTCGTCAAGCAAGAGGGGGCGGCGGTTTACAAATTCGCTGTGAAGGGCATGGCGGAAGTCGTGCTCGAACTGATGGAACGAAACAACTTGAAGGCAGACGACATCACTTGGCTCGTGCCCCATCAGGCAAACATCCGGATCATCGAATCCACTGCAGCTCGCGCCGGCATCCCCATGGAACGGGTGATGGTGAATATCGAAAAGTTCGGAAATACCACCGCAGCGACCCTGCCTCTTTGTTTGTGGGAGTGGGAACCTCGGCTCAAGAAAGGCGATCGACTGGCACTGGTCGCCTTCGGTGGCGGCTTCACCTGGGGCGCTACCCTGATTGACTGGGCGTATTGACTTGGCATGTTGATCGACGGATCAACTGCAACCGATACTGTTTCCACAATTCAGGCACCTGAAACAGGATCCACTCCGGACCGTGCGGTACCCGCACGCGTCGCAGTTGGGCGCATCACCAGACAAACCTGCAAGACGGTCTTCCACATCGGGGCCGACTTGTTCCCTACGCTCCAGCACTGCGGTAGGCTTCACCTGTAAAAAATCGGTCCGCCCGAGGTATTCCATTCCCAGCACCCTGAACACGTAATCCACAATCGATGTGGCCATCTTCACGTTCGGGTGCCCGGCGACCGGCCCCCCCGGCTCGAATCGGGTAAAGGTGAATTTATCGACATACTCCGAAAGCGGGACTCCATACTGAAGTCCCAAACTGACGGAAATGGCGAAACAGTCCAGAAGTGACCGGTAGATCTCATTCCCGTGATCAAGATCGATCAAGATCTCACCCAAACGTCCATCTTCGTATTCCCCTGTCCGTAGGTAGACCTGGGTTCCTGAAACCGCGGCTTCAACAGTCAGTCCATTCCGTTTGGGAGGGAGACGGCGCCTCACCACGACGCTCTCCTTCGATTCACTTCCGGGAATGCGAGTGGAGAGCGGTTGAGACCACTTGCAACCGTCCCGGTAAAGAGCGACTGCCTTCAGTCCGAGCTTCCATGCCTGAAGGTAAAGCTCTTCGATCTCCTCGACCGTCGTGTGATTCGGAAGATTCACCGTTTTAGAGATCGCGCCCGAAAGAAAAGGTTGAGTCGCAGCCATCATCCGGATGTGCCCCATCGGAGCGATGAATCGGGTGCCCTTGGGGCCGCAAGGATTCGCACAATCGAACACTGCCAGGTGCTCTTTCAATAGATGAGGAGCGCCCTCGACACCGAGGGTTCCACAGATGACCGCGTTTGCTTCGTCCACCTGACTCCTGCTCAAACCGGACCATTCCAAAAAGTTGAAGCCCGGCGCCTTGAACTCGACCTGATTGACACCGATCCGCACCAGACACTCATCTCCAAGTGCGTGCCGGGTAAAAGCGTGCCTCAAATCGAGGACCCCGGGCAGACTTTCTTCGACCCGGAGGATCTCCTGTTCACTCAGTCCCTTCGAAATGAGATACTCACGATTCACGTGCGGTGCGCTTGAATCCAAACGCTGCGTTCCGACGAGGGTCTCCAGAATCCCTGCGATCTGGTCCGTCGAGTATCCGAGATGCTGAAGAGCTCCTCTCACGGATTGATTCACAATCTTGAATACTCCTCCACCGACGAGCTTCTTGAACTTAACGAGTGCGAAATCAGGTTCGATCCCGGTCGTGTCGCAATCCATGAGCAGGCCGATCGTTCCGGTGGGAGCGAGCACTGTCACCTGGGCATTCCGGTACCCGTTCTGTTCTCCGGATCGGAGCGCCCGATCCCAGCACTCCGAAACGGTGGTGATCATCACCGGGTCCAGTCCCTCGCGGAAAACTTGGTCCGCAGCCGCCCGGTGTTTCCGGATGACTCCGAGCATGGAACCCCGATTTTTTGAGAAACCTTTGAAAGGCCCTAGAATAGCGGCCATTTCAGCACTCACTGCATAAGCCTCACCCGTGAGAATCGCTGTCAGTGCCGCCGCCCAAGAGCGGCCCCCCTCGGAGTCGTAGGGAAGCCCCTTCAGCATCAAGAATGTTCCGAGGTTGGCGTAACCGAGTCCGAGGGGACGGTAATCGTGGGAGTTCTTTGCAATCCTGGCAGTGGGATAACTCGAATGATCCACCAGGATCTCCTGGGCGAGAATCAGGATCCGGATCGCATGACGGTATTTCTCCACATCGAATGTCCCGACCCGATCGAGAAAACGGACGAGATTCAAAGATGCCAGATTGCAAGCACTGTCATCGAGAAACATGTACTCGGAACAGGGATTTGATGAACGGATGGCCCCGGATGTCGGACAGGTGTGCCAAGCATTGATGGTGGTGTCGAATTGAAGTCCTGGATCCGCGCAAGCCCAAGCCGCCTCGGCGATCTTCCGCCAGAGGTCCCGTGCCCGATAGGATTCCAAAACACTCCCGTCGGTCCGGGAGCGTGTTTGCCAGGATCCGTCTTCAATCACCGCCTTCATGAACCCGTCGGTGATCCGAACCGAGTTGTTGGAGTTCTGACCCGATACGGTTCGATAAGCCTCCCCGTTGAAATCGGCGCTGTAACCCGCTGCGATGAGTGCAGCCACCTTGCGCTCCTCACGCATCTTCCATTCGATGAAATCGACGATTTCAGGATGATCAAGATCGAGACAGACCATTTTGGCTGCACGCCGTGTGGTTCCTCCCGACTTAGTCGCACCCGCCCCACGATCGAGCACTTCGAGAAAGCTCATCAGTCCGGAGGAATAGCCGCCCCCGGACAACTTTTCCTGACGTCCCCGGATCCTGGAAAAATTAGTCCCCGTACCGGATCCGTATTTGAAGAGCCGGGCCTCGTTCTTCATCAATTCGAAGATCGACATCAGATCGTCATCCACCGACTGGATGAAGCATGCCGAGCATTGCGGATGCTCGTAGGCGTCGACCGTCTCGCGGATCGAATCGGTAACGGGATCGTAAAAGTAATTGCCGCCGCTCCCCCGGATTCCGTATTGCTCATGGAGACCCAGATTGAACCAGACCGGTGAATTGAAGGCCGCAAACTGATGCACCAACAAATGTGCGAGTTCATCTTCGAAAACAGACTGATCCGTGCCCTCGAACAAACCGGCGCGCGTTCCGGCCGCACTGAGAGCCCCGACGATCCTGCGAATCACCTGCCTGACAGAAGTCTCATGTCCTGTTCCCGGAACACCCGCCTTGCGGAAATACTTCGAGACCACAATATCAATCGCCAATTGGGACCACGATTCCGGAACCTCGATCCCTTTCAACTCAAACACGAGGCGGCCATCCGGATCACGGATTTTCGAGTCCGCACGGACCATGCGCACCAGATCCAAAGGATCGGAACCGCTCTCCGAGAACCTTCGGGAAAGACTCAATCGAGATGGATTCGGTTCCGTCTGCTTCATCTGGAGCCTCCCGGGTTCATTCATCTATGATTTTGCCGGACCTCTCCTTCGCTGTCCAGCCCACCCGCCGTCCGAATCTTGACGCTCGATAGCCCGACTTTAGTCCGGAGCCCCATCCACCGAAAGGAATATCAGGGAGTTTCGCAGTTACGCATGACGATGAGTGAGAAAGATCTATTCAATCACCGCGATTTAAGCTGGCTTGAATTCAATGCAAGGGTCCTTCACGAGGCACTCGATGATCGCACTCCTCTATTCGAGAGGGTTAGGTTCCTCGGAATCTTCCAGTCCAATCTCGATGAATATTTCATGAAACGCATGGGATCGCTCTACTCCCTCGCGAGGATCCGATTCAGAGAACAATTGCTCCCTCTGCTCAACGACCTCAGGACCTGCTTCGAGAAAGAGCTCGTTCCAGAACTCAAAAATGCGGGGATCCACCTGTTACCCTGGAAAGAGCTTTCTCCCGAGGAAAGGGAGAGAGCCAATCATTTTTTCCGGCACCAGATTTTTCCCGTATTGACCCCTTTTGCTGTCGACTCAGGCCATCCCTTCCCATTCGTATCGAACCTCTCGCTCTCACTCGGGGTTTTTTTGAACTATCCGGGAAGGGAGGATGAGACCCACTTCGCGAGAATCAAGGTTCCCAACTTCTTCCCCCAGTGGATCCGGGTGGACGGGAAAAAAGACCCCAAACACGCCAGATTCCTCTCAGTCATCGAACTGATTGTGGCGAATGTGGACTCGCTTTTTCCCGGCATGGAAATCCGCGACATGATGCCGTTCCGGGTGACTCGGAACACCAATATCGAAGCCGATCCTGAAGAGTCAGACGACCTCCTCGAAGCCATCTCAACCGAATTGAAGGAACGCAAATTCGGGGATGTGGTGAGGCTCGAGTACACCGGCAAAGGGCATCCTCTCATGCTGGAGATGCTCCGGGATGAACTCCACCTCGATGAAGACCAGGTGTACGAAGTCCAAGGCTTGCTCGAATACACGTCGCTGAAGCCGATACTGGAACTCAGTCGACCCGAATTCAAATTCGAACCGTGGATCCCCGTTCCGGTACCCGCCCTTTCCGATCCGGATCGGGACATTTTCCAGACCATCAAGCACCATGACATTCTGGTTCACCACCCGTACGAAAGCTTCACCGGATCGGTGGAACGATTCATCCGCGCAGCAGTCAACGACCCGAAGGTAACGGCAATCAAAATGACCCTCTACCGCACCGGGGCCGACAGTCCTTTGATTCCGCTTCTCAAGAAGGCAGCCGAGCTGGGGAAGCACGTGGTCTGCCTCGTCGAACTCAAAGCCCGATTTGACGAGGAAAAAAACATCCTCGTGGCCCAAAGCCTTGAGGACTCCGGGGTCCATGTCGTGTACGGCGTGATCGGACTGAAGACCCATTGCAAGACCACCCTGATCGTCCGGCAGGAGGGTGACGAGATCAAAAGCTACTGTCACATCGGGACAGGGAACTACCACTCGGTCACCTCAAGACTCTATACCGACTTCGGCCTCTTCACATGTAAAAGAGAGATCGCCGAGGATGTGGTGAACCTGTTTCACTTCCTCACCGGAAAATCACTGAAAAAAGACTACAACAGGCTCCTGGTCGCTCCCCTGACCCTGAAGGAACAGTTCCTCAAGCGGATCCACCGCGAAACTGCGAATGCAAAAAAAGGACTCCCAGCCAGAATCATAGCGAAGGTGAACAGTCTCGATGAACGCGATCTCAGTCATGCTCTTTATGAGGCGTCCGAGGCAGGAGTCCGGATCGACCTGATTATCCGTGGAATCTGTTGCTTGAGACCGGGCGTGAAGGGACTCAGTTCGAACATCCGCGTGTTTTCGGTGATCGGCAGGTTCTTGGAACACTCGCGTATCTTCTACTTCCAGAACGGAGAGGAAAACGAGGTGAGCGGCGAATTCTTCATCGGGTCTGCCGACTGGATGCACCGAAATCTCCTTTCACGGGTTGAAGCCGTAGTGCCTGTCGAGGAGCTCCAGCACCGGGAGCGCATCTTTGATTTCCTGAACCTCCTGATCGACGATCACCGCCAGGGATGGGAAATGAGTTCAGATGGCACCTACAAGAAAAGAAAAGTGAAGCATTCCAAACGGGATCTGGGCACCCATCAGATCCTGATGCAAAAGGCCCGTGGAAAACCGGTCAGCTGAAAGGAATCCCGATGAAAAATCCTCCCCTGATCCTCTGGTCAATCCTGTTCGCCTCCCAGTTCTTCTATGCCGCGGCTTTGGAGTCCGTGGTGAAACCTGGGGATACCCCCCTCCAGACCCTGTCTTTCGCGGAGTCACCGGTGCTCATCGCACTGGCAGTGATGGCAGCGGGCACACTGGCCATCGCCTGGATGATTCCGAGAATCATCTGGAACCAGGCTTCAAAGAAATTACCCGCTGTTGAAAAGTTATCCGAATCGGACCTGTTTGAAGGGTTTTTTACGGGATTCGTGGTGAGACTCGCCCTGCTCGAGAGCGTCTGCCTGTACGGGTTCGTCGCCGGGTTTCTCCAGAGGCAACCCTCGATCATCCTCCCCTTCCTAGGGGCCTCAGCTGCGGGCTTCGTTCTCAACTTTCCCAACCGGACTTTCATCCGGAAAGCCCTCGGTCAAGACCTTCAAGGACTTTGAGAATCAGTCTTTAGCAACAAACTCATGATTGGAGAGATAGCTGTAAAAACGGCTTCTGCCGTCAATGGTGGTCTCGATGTGGACTGGCCGCTTCCACATCATGAAAATCGACCGCATCGTTTCACGGGCATACCGCAGATCCAGATCACCGCCCAGGTGCTTGTGAGCCAACAACAACTCGCCCCGATTCTCGTGATTCGCATTCACAACCGATATGTGGGGCTGACCTTGATTGGTGAGAGATGAAAGCAGCTTTTCTTTCACGCTTTTGAAATCACGATCCGTGATCTCATACTGACCCGTTCGCCGGTTCAGCTCGTAGGAATACAGGCGGAACCGATCCACAAACTCGGGGGTGATGTACTCATCGATGAAGGTCACATCGTTACAGACCTTCCTGACCTCGAAAATCTTCTGCCGCCCGAGGCCGAGCTTCTTGTCCCAGTGGGCCCGCTCTCTCAGATCAGAACAATCCTCATATGCCTTACCGAAGCGCCCCCGATTCCAACGGTCTTCGATATCCCGGAACAACTCGATACCGATTTTGTAGGGATTGATGCGCCCCGGAGCCATGGCGGTGACGCCAGCATGATGGTCGGCAAAGTCGAGAATCTCGCTATCCTTGAGGGCTTTCTTCGTCATGATCTCGGAGTGCCAGTAAGAGGCCCAGCCCTCGTTCATGATCTTGGTCTGCATTTGAGGAACAAAGTAATAGGCCTCGTCCCGGATCATCCGCAGCACGTCGGCCTGCCACTCGGACAATGGAGCATTCTGAAGCAAAAAGAACATGATGTCCCGGACAGGAGATTCCGGAAACACCTGCTTTTGCCGGCTCTGCTCTTCGAGCTTCTTGCGCTGGGATTCGACGAATTCGGGCGGATTGATGTAGCGGTCCATGTAAGAACGCTCCACCTTCAGCTTCCCGGTCTCGGAAGGCTTTCGATCCTCGTCTTTCCGCGAAGACTTCGGTGACTCGAACGGAAGATGCGGATCGATGAGATTGTCCAGACTCAGGCAAAGGTCGATGAAACTCTCTACTTCGTCCTGTCCGACATCATCCATGTACTGTCTGATCCGGACAGCATGATTGGCCATCGTATCGAGCATTTTCCTGTTGGTCTTCGAGAACCAGATATTGTTCTTGAAGAAATCCACGTGCCCGTAAACGTGTGCCATAACCATTTTCTGGTCGACATAGGAATTGGAACTCATCAGGTAGGCATAAGAGGGATTGGTGTTGATCACCATTTCGTAGATCTTGGAAAGACCCCACTCATAACCTTTCGAATACTGATCGTAGTTCATGCCGAAACGCCAGTGCGGATACCGGACCGGGAATCCCTCCTGGGCGGCAAGGGCGTTGATCGCATCCGAAGGAACCATCTCGAAAATGGTTTCAAAAAAATCGAGACCGAAACCCTCTGCAAAACCGCGGATCTCCTCTTGCAGGCGCGCGAGCTCGAGCGGAAGGCTGGTGGAACGGATTCCCATCATTTCCCCCTTCCCAGGAATTCTTTGATCGACGGCAGGATCCCGTCCTGATTCTCGATCCTGGAGAGGATCACCTGGTCATCCTCCTTACCGAAGGCTTCATTCAAATCCTTGTAAAACTGGCCGGAGCCGTACCTGGAATCGACCTGACCGTAGCAGAACACATTCACCTTAGACAAAAGCGAGGTCTTCAGGAGTTCGATACAGGACTTGGTGTCCTCGGTAGACCAATTGTCCCCGTCCGAAAAATGAAAAGGATAAATGTTCCAATCGCCCGGGGGATAATCCGTAGTGATCATTTGCTCGCACAATTTGTACGCCGAACTGATGAGTGTCCCCCCGCTCTCGCGGGTTCTAAAAAAAGTATCCTCATCCACTTCCTTGGCCGTCGCATCGTGGATGATATAGCGGGTTTCGACCCCTTTATACTGAGAACGGAGCCAAGTATTGATCCAGAATGCCTCTGTCCGGACGATCTCTTTCTGCTCGTCTCCCATCGATCCGGAAACATCCATCATGTAAATGATCACAGCCGAGTTCTCGTGCTGAACATCGGACTTCCAGGACCGGTACCGCATGTCCTTCTTGATGGGAACGATCACCGGGTTCGAAGGATCGTACGTTCCTGAGGCGATTTGACGCTTCAGGGCTTCCTTGAAAGTGCGTTTGAAGTGACGGAGAGAATTCGGTCCTTGGGTGGCGATGGCGGTGTACTTGTCCACCTTCGACTTCAAGGTCTTCTGTCCCCTCGGCTCGATTCGCGGCAGTTCCAATTGCTCTCCGAGAATCTCTGCGAGTTCCTCGAGTGTGAACTCCACCTCGAGCTCGTGCTCGCCCCCGTCTTTACCAGCTTGCTTGCCGCCCTCACCCTGTTGCTCGTTCGGATCGCCCTGACCCGGAACAGGATCTCCCACATCGCCTTCCCCTTGACCGACGCCCCCCTGATTCGAACCGTAACGGAACCTGGGAATGTCGATCTGGGGCATGGGAATGGTCACCGTGTCCTTGCCCTTGCGACCGATCATCTCGGAATGGGTGATGTACTTCTTGAGATCCTGCTTGATCTTCCCACGGACAATCTGACGAAAGCGTGCATGATCGCGGCGAGCACCGTCTATCATGACTACTCCCGCTTCTTCACGTCACCCCGGGCGAAGATGCTCGCCACGAAGTTGAGCACATCTGTTGCCGAGATCTCATCATATCCGAAGGATTTGATGAGGCGGGATTTGACCACGTCGATCTTCTCCTGAGTAGCACGATCCACCACATTCGACACCAAACTGGTCAACTTGATGGTGTCTTTCTGGTCTTCGAACAACTTGAGTTCGAGTGCTTTCAGGAGGCGCTCGTTGGTTCTGAAGTCGAAAGTCCGGCCCTCGATGGCCAGAGCGCCGATGTAGTTCATGATCTCGCGACGGAAATCGTCCTTCCGGCTCTCCTGGACTTCGGCTTTCTCCTCGATCGAACGCATCAGGCGCTCATCGGCTTCCTCATCCATACCGGTGTACTTATTCCGGACTTTCTCGCGCTGAGTGTAAGCCTTCACATTGTCGATGTAGTTCCCGCAGAGCTTCGCGATCGCGTCTTCATCCGCAGAAATGGCACGTTGAACCTCGTTCTTGACGATATCCTCGTACTCCTGCTTCACGACTCCGATCAGGTCCCGGTATTCCCGGCGCTTTTCCTCGCTCGCGATCAACCCATGATTCTTCAGGCCGGATTCGAGCTCGTTCAGGATCATGAAAGGATTCACACAGGGAATCTCGCTCTTCACGATAGCATTCGAGATCTTATCCTGAACATAGCGCGGGGACACTCCATCGAGTCCTTCACGGATGGCCTCCTTGCGGAGCTCCTTCACGTTCTCTTCGGAAAACCCGGATAGCGCCTTACCATCATAGAGCTTCAGCTTCTGAATGAGAGAGAGATTCGACTTCTTTGGGTGCTCGAGTCGGGTGAGGATGGCCCACATCGCGGCCACTTCGATCGTGTGAGGAGCGATACTCTTTCCACGGATCTTCTGCGAATTGAAATCTTTCTCGTAAATCTTGATCTCATGCTTGAGCTTCGTGATGTACGGAATATCGATCTTGACCGTCCGGTCCCGGAGCGCTTCCATGAACTCGTTGTTCTGGAGCTTTCGGAATTCGGGTTCATTGGTGTGCCCGATGATCACCTCGTCGATATCGGTCTGGGCGAATTTTTTGGGCTTGATCTTGTGTTCTTGGGACGCGGTCAAGAGATCATACAAGAACGCCACGTCGAGCTTCAGGACCTCGATGAACTCGATCACGCCACGGTTGGCCACGCAGAATTCACCGTCGAAATTGAACGCCCGGGGATCGGAATCCGAACCGTACTCGGCGATCTTCCGGTAATTGATGTCACCGGTGAGCTCGGTCGAGTCCTGATTCTTCTCGTCCTTCGGCTGGAACGTGCCGATCCCGATCCGGTCTTTTTCAGACAGGACCACCCGGACCACGCGGATGTGGTTCGTGACCACTTGGGCCCAATCACCCTGATAACGCTTGAGAAGCTCCCTCATCACGAACCGGGAAGCCGGGTCGATGTCCCCTTTGATGTGGACCTTGTAATCCGACTTCAGACCCTTGTTGATTTCGGTCAGGACCTGAGCCCGCATTTCTTCCGGAATCAGCTTCAAAGGATCTTCGTGCATGGGCGACATCATCTCGGTCGCCCCACCGAACAGGACTTCTCCTTTGCCGGTTGGATCGATCCACTTGAAGGTGTAAAGCGCTCCGGTATCGGTGCGTGAATAATGCTCGATCCCCTTCTTCAGGAGACGGGCGATGGTCGATTTGGCAGAGCCGACCGGGCCGTGCAACAAAAGAACACGCTTCTCGGTTCCGTACCCGTAGGCTGCAGATTTGAAAAAGTTCACCAGCTTCATGAGCTGGACATCGAGGCCGAAGACGGCGTCTTTTCCGCCATCAATCGGATCGTCGAAAAACTTGTACCGGGTGATTTCTTTTTTGTACTCGACGAAATTGTCGGTTCCCCAGGAGAGGACCATGTCGTACATCCGCTGGAACGCATTCCGGGCGATGTTCGGATTCTTCTTCACCAACTCGAGGTAATCGAAGAAGTCCCCCTCCCAGTTGAGGTGGCGGAACTCCTCTTTCATCTGGATTTGATTCAGGTACTTCGACCATTCTTGTGCGGATGCAGTCATCTTGACAGGCCCTCTTCTCGAATTCAGTGTATCGATGCAATGGCTCCCCCGTCTAAGGAAAACGGCCCCTGCACCGCATTCCATTCTACAAACCCGATTTAACCCGGGGCAACATTTTTCTGCCAAGGTTTTGACTTTTTACGGACCATGCCGCAACCTCATCGGGGTGAGAATCGGCGTCTTTGATTCGGGAGTCGGCGGAGTGACCGTTTTGAAGGAACTGCGAAAGCGCTTCCCCTCCCACCATTACCTTTACTTTGGCGACACAGCCAACGTCCCCTACGGGTCCAAAAGCCCCACCCAGATCCGCGCCCTTTGCCGGGATTCGGCGCTCCGAATGGAATCTCACGGGATCGAAGCGCTGGTGATCGCGTGCAACACGGCCGCCAGTCTCGCCCTCAATGAGTTCAAACAGGTGCTCTCGACCCTTCCCATTCTCGATGTCGTTGAGGCCGGGGTCGAGTCCATCACTGAGGCGATTCCGGACGGAAGCGCGCCGGCTCTTGTTCTCGGGACCCGCGCCACAGTCCGGAGTCGGATTTATTCGGACTGGTTGCGGATCAAATCCCCCGATCTTCGGGTTTTTGAACAGGAATGCCCTCTTTTGGTTCCGCTGATCGAAGAAGGCTGGATCGAACACCCGATTCTGGGACTGACCGTGGAGGAGTATGTCCGCGAGTACCGGAATCTCGGTCCCGGAGCGGCTCTCCTGGCCTGCACCCATTACCCATGGATCCGTAAAGCCTTCGAAGACCGTCTGCCAGGCTGGAACATTCTCGATTCAGCCGGAGCCCTGGCCCGCATCGCGGGCAAACGTTTGCTCCTCGAGCAAAATCACGACCCGGGAATGGCCCCATCGGTGACCTGGCACTTTTCCGACCCGGACGCTCTCTCCCGTCACATCCGTGAGGAAATCGGACCTTCTTTGTCAAAGTTCTGACCCTTGGCGCTGCGAGACGGAAAACGTGGACATCCGCCCCGATCTTGTTCAGACTGATTTCAATTGCCATGAGTGGAAACTCGAACCTGATCCTGGATTGTGCTCTGATCTCCGATATCGGCCTGAAGCGTAAACAAAACCAGGACACGGGAGGCGTTCGCCCTGACCTCGGACTGTTCGTCGTCGCAGACGGCATGGGTGGCCACCAAGGGGGCGAGATCGCCAGCCAGCTGTGCGTCGAAACCCTGATCCAAACCGTGGAACGCAATCCGAAGGATCTCGATCGTCCCCTGCTCGAGAAGGCCATTCAAGATTCGAATGAGGCCATATTGAAGCGGGCCCGGGAAGACTCCCGGCTTCATGGTATGGGAACCACGGCGACCGTTCTGCTGATCCGTGACGAAACCGCCACCCTGCTCCAAGTAGGAGACTCCCGGGGATATTATTGGAATAACGAGGGCATTTGGCAACTCACGAAGGACCACTCCTTGGTCCAGGAAAAGCTCCGGGCGGGACTGATCACACGCGAACAGGTGAAGTCTGACGAAATGAAGAATGTGATTACGCGCTCAGTCGGATACGAGCCCGGCTTGAAGGCGGATTGCTTCACCTTCCCTGTGGCGCGGGGGGACGGATTCCTGCTCTGTTCCGACGGAGTATCCGGCCCGGTAGATGATGTCCTAATGTTTGAAATTCTTGAAGAAACCCGGAAAAGCGGGTTAAGCTTAGGCGAAGCAGCCAAACGACTCATTCACACCGCGAACTCGAATAGCGGTGATGACAATGCCACAGTCGTTTTGGTGAAAGTGCTTTAAGCAAAACCATGGCGAACCGCTTTTACACCATCATGATCATTCCGGAGAATTCCTCCCGTCCGAGGCAATTCAACATCCCCTCGTGGTTGGTCCGTGCGGGATGGGTGATCGTTCCGGTGCTGGTGCTCATCTCGATCACGTTATTCCTCGATTACCGATTCGTGGCCAACCAAGTCTACGAGAACCGTGAGCTTCAATCCGAGAACCGAAAATTGCGTCAGGATCTGCAACTTTACCAGAACCGCGTGGAGGCTCTTGAGGCGAGCATCGATCGGATCGAGAACTTTTCGGCCCGCCTGAAAATGATCACGAACCTCATGGATCAGGATCAACTCTCGAGACACATCGACCTCCCGCCTCCGAATGCGGCTCAAAACCTCGCGTTCGCATCCCGGGAAACCCAAATCCCGGTGTCGACCGAGGATACGCATTTCGAGAAAGTCAGCCTCAAATCACTGGAGCTCGAGCAGTCCTTGCACGACCTCTACGAATTGCTCTCCGATCAAAAATCCTTCCTGAATGCGCTTCCGACCAAAAAGCCGGCCGACGGGTACTTCACTTCCGGATTCGGTGTCCGGGTTTCGCCGCTCGGGGACGGTGCCGAAAAAATGCATGAGGGCCTCGATGTCGCCAATGCGGTCGGAACGCCGATCAAGGCTCCTGCCCAAGCAACTGTGGTTTTCGCGGGACGGAAATCGGGTTACGGACAAATTGTGATTCTGGACCATGGCTACGGCCTGGAAACCTGGTACGGGCACACCTCCCGAATCATTGTGAAGCCCGGACAACTCGTGAAACGCGGTCAACTGATCGCACTCATCGGAAACTCGGGAAAATCCACAGGAGCCCACCTCCATTACGAGGTGCGTGTGCATGGAATCCCGGTGGATCCCTTGGCTTATATTTTGGAAAATTGAAATAGAGGACATCATGATCAATCAACTGAGCCAGATCGGCAGAAAAATTTTTGGAACACAAAACGAACGGGAGCTGAAAACCATCGCCCCGATTGTCAACCGGATCAATGAACTCGAGCCGCGCATCAAGGCGCTATCCAACGATGATCTGAAAGCCCAGACCGCGAAGTTCAGGGAGCGGATTGCCCGGGGCGAGAAAATCGACTCGATTCTACCCGAGGCATTCGCAACTGTGCGTGAAGCCGCATGGCGCGTGATCGGGCAGCGCCACTACGATGTTCAGCTCATCGGGGGCATCACCCTGCATCGGGGCCGCATCGCCGAAATGAAGACCGGTGAAGGAAAGACCCTGGTCGCCACACTCCCCTCTTACACCAATGCGCTCGAAGGCAAGGGAGTGCATGTCATCACGGTCAACGATTACCTCGCCCGGCGCGATAGCGAATGGATGGGACGTGTCTACGGATACCTCGGCCTCTCGACCGGCATCATCATGCACGGACTGAACGACCGCCAGAGACAGATCAACTACGGTTGTGACATCACTTACGGTACCAACAACGAATTCGGATTCGATTACCTTCGTGACAACATGAAGTTCCGCCTGGAAGATTACGTCCAGCGCGAGTTGAATTATGCCATCATTGACGAAGTCGATTCGATCCTGATCGATGAGGCGCGGACCCCGCTCATCATCTCCGGACCATCCGAAGATTCGACCGAGCTTTACTACATCATCGACAGGCAGATCCGCGCGGATGGCGGCCTGACCCAGCAAACCGACTACACCGTGGACGAGAAGTCCAAGACCGCCGCACTCACCGAATCCGGTGTGGACAAAATGGAGCAGAGACTCGGAATCAAGAACCTCTATGATCCGGCCAATATCGAACTTCTGCACCACGTGAACCAGGCCTTGAGAGCACACGTGCTGTTCAAACGCGATGTCGATTATGTCGTGAAAGAGGGCGAAGTCTGCATCGTCGACGAGTTCACCGGCCGCCTCATGCCCGGCCGCCGCTGGAGCGACGGTCTCCACCAGGCTGTCGAAGCCAAAGAGGGCGTGAAGATCGAAAGCGAGAATCAGACTCTCGCCACCATCACTTTCCAGAACTATTTCCGGATGTACAAAAAGCTCTCGGGAATGACCGGCACTGCGGATACCGAGGCCACCGAATTCAAGCAGATCTACAATCTCGATGTCTCGATCATCCCCACCAACCGCACCAATATCCGTAAAGACGATGCGGACACCATCTACAAGTCCGAGTCGTCCAAAATCAAGGCCATTCTGGAAGAGATCAAAACCGCGAACGACCGCGGACAACCCGTGCTCGTCGGAACTGTCTCGGTGAACAAATCCGAGGAACTCTCGAGTCATCTGAAATCGGCCGGTATCCGGCACAACGTTCTGAATGCCAAGCAACATGAGCGTGAGGCAGACATCGTGGCCCAGGCGGGACGTAAGGGCTCAGTGACGATCTCCACCAACATGGCGGGTCGCGGAACAGACATCCTTCTCGGGGGCAATGCCGAATTCCTCGCCAAGCAGGCCACGGGAACCCTTCCACCCGAAGCGACTGAAGAAGACCATGCGGCTTGGAAAACCCGACTGGATGAGAACATGAAACGTTGGGCCGACGACGTCGAACGCGAGCGTAATGAAGTGAAGAGTCTCGGCGGCCTCTACATTCTCGGGACCGAACGTCACGAATCCCGCCGGATCGACAATCAGCTCCGGGGGCGTGCCGGTCGTCAGGGCGACCCCGGGAAATCGAAGTTCTACCTGTCTTTGGATGACGACTTGATGCGGATTTTCGGTGGCGTCAATATCAAGAGATTCATGGAAGACGATGCTCCGATCGAGCATCCATGGATCACCAAAGCGATCGCCAATGCCCAGAAGAAGGTCGAAGGCCACAACTACGATATCCGGAAGCACCTGCTCGAGTATGACGATGTCATGAACCAGCAACGGAAGGTGGTTTATGCCTGGCGCCGCGAGGTTCTCGGTCAGCCAAACCTTCGCGACATGGTCGTTTCCATGGTGGAAGAGATCAACTCCGCCATTGCAGAGGACTTCTTCCCGGGCGGAAAGATCAGAAAAGTGGATGGATCCTCATCCCTTAATCTGAAAGAACTCAATGAAGCACTGGCCGTCACCTATCAGATTCAATCCGATATCCGGGAATCCGATATTCAGCCGCTCACCGGTGAAGGGCTCAGAAAGCTCCTCTCCCGCCTGACCGAAGATGCCTATCAGGCCAAAGAGACCCAGTACGGTGCCGATTTGGTTCGCCAAGTCGAGAAAATGGTCCTCCTCGGTACGATCGATCATCTCTGGAAAGACCATCTCCTGGCCATGGACCATCTCCGGGACGGAATCGGACTCCAAGGCTACGGTCAAAAAGATCCTCTAGTGGAATACAAGAAACAGGGTTTCAAGTTCTTCGAGATGATGATGGCCCAGATCACCGGGGATGTGGTTCGGAAGCTCTTTGCCGTGCAGATCACTGCTGAGCCCTCTGAGGCCTTTGAAGCAGAGGAGATCCAAGAAGCTCCGCTACACGATGACGGTGGCCCACGGATGCTTTCAGCAGCTGAAGCACTCAAAGGGCTGAGCCCTCTCCCGAAAGGCACCGACCTTTCCGGAATCGGAAGAAATGATGATTGCCCTTGCGGAAGCGGCAAGAAGTTCAAAAAATGTCACGGGGTCCACCTCTGACCATGGCTAACGACGGAAACCCGCCTGACAAGAAAGATCTGACGGGAATCCTCGAACTCCCCCAGCTCGATCCGGTGGGAGATGACGGAGCGGCTGTTCCGGAAGATCCGTTCGCAGTCAATGAACTGCAACCGATTGAAGCCATCGATACCTTCGAATCCATCGATCAGATTGGGATGATGGATCACGAGGCGCCTCCGGAAGAGCCCCTTCCAGATCCTTTCCAATCTCCTGCATTCAACGAGGCTCCAGAGACCATGGATGTGGGGCCTGCCGAGTTGCCGGATCCATTCGGATCAGAATCCACCGTACCCGCTCCGGCACCGCCCATGGACTTTCTCGAGGAGTTCCAAGCACCTCCCCCTTCCACTCCCCCCCTCGAACCCATCCGATCGTATGCCGAAAAGGTGAAGGAAGCTCCTTTCGCACCCGGAACCCGGTTTCCCCATCATCTTCTCGTCTCGGGAGAATTCGACCTTTTCGCCCGGGACAAATTACTGCTTTTCATCACTGAAAACGATGTCGGACTCTCCTCGAGTGAGCTCGATTTCCAGATCAACGCCGGACGGGTGCTCTTTTCCAGGATCAGTGAGTTCTCCGGGATCAAACTCATCCAGGACATGAGGGATTCCGGACTCGAATTCCTCCTGAAGCCCTCCCCCAGGGACCCTGACGAGGTGACGCCCGAGTCACCCTCATCCCGATTTCACTTCGACGGAACACGTACCGGGAATCCCGCCGAAAAGAAGATCCCGGTGCTACCTGCCACAGCAGCCAAAGAAGCTGGATTTGTGGTTTATGATTCAATCCGGATGGTACAGTACCTCCGTGCTGAAATGCTGGAAGTCGAAAAATCCGACCTCTTTCAGGAAGTGATCGAACGCATGACGGAAGCCTTGAAGCGCCGCGCCCGACTCAAGGGGGCGGATGCTCTGGGATCGCTTGAACATAAAATCACTCCCTTGCGGCTACCCTCCCAGTACGAGGTGGAGCTGACCGCCAGCCTTCTCAAAAAGAACATCTCCGGTTAAAGTGAGCGCATGGCCCTGAAGTTCTCGAAATACCATGCGAACGGCAACGATTTCATTTTGGTCGATCACCGGGATTCATCATGGAATCCAAGTCGTGCGGAAATCGCGCGTCTCTGCCACCGACGTTACGGAATCGGTGCCGACGGCCTGATTCTGCTCACCAGGGCGGATGGATTTGATTTCGGCATGAAGAACTACAACGCCGACGGAGGCGAATGCACCATGTGCGGAAACGGAGGAAGAGCCTTGCTCCGTTTCGCCGCCGACTCCGGAATTTCCAGTGGCGATTCCCGTTTTGTCGCAATCGACGGTGAACATACTGGAAAAATCGACGGAGATACTGTTTCGATCCGAATGCAGGAAGTGAGCGGAATCCGTGAAACTTCGGTGGGACATGTGCTCGACACCGGGTCTCCCCATCTGGTCATTCCGGTCACCGGACTGATCGATTACGATGTCGTTGGAGAAGGACGTCGCATCCGCAATTCCGCACAGTTCCTGCCCAACGGAATCAATGTCAATTTCTATGAGAAAAGGGATGGTCGGGTTTTTCTCAGAACCTATGAACGGGGGGTCGAAGATGAGACCCTCTCCTGCGGCACCGGGGCCATTGCTACGGCGATTGTGACCGGAACCGAGCTGATCCATTGTGTGGGCGGGGAACTCAGGGTTCAATTCCGGAGTACCGCTCCGGGCCGTTTTGACAATATCTGGTTCTCGGGAAAAGTCGAAAAAACATTCGAGGGTACACTATGACATCAGATTGGACGGAATTCGCGAAAATGGATGGTGTGGTACACCGTTTGCTCGTCCCCTTTTTACTGAAGGTTGTCGGTGCATTCGCCATCTGGACCGCCGGTTCTCTGGTGATCCGATGGGCAAAGCGGATTCTCAGCACCGCCCTCAGGTCGAAGAACGTCGACCCCACTCTCATTCTGTACGCAAATCAGACTCTTGCCTTCTCGATCCGCACGCTCGCAATCGTAGCTATTTTGAGTCTTTTCGGAATTGAAACCACATCATTCTCGGCAGTCCTCGCTGCCGCTGGTGTTGCCATCGGTGTGGCCTGGTCCGGACTGCTTTCCAATTTCGCGGCTGGGATTTTTCTTATCGTCTTCCGACCGTTCAAGGCTGGAGACGTCATCCATGGTGCGGGAGTGAGTGGTGTGGTCCGTGAAATCGGACTTTTTGCGACACTGATCGACAATGCCGATCAACAGAGGATTTTCGTAGCCAATCACAAACTCTTTTCAGACAATATCGTGAACTCGAGTTCACACCCTTGGCGTCTCGCCTCTTTCAAGATTCATCTCTCTCTGACAGCAGAGCCCGACCGGGTGATCCGGGAAGTGACCGAAGCGCTCGCAAGCCTCCAAGGGGTACGACCCCATCCCCCCGTGACCGGTGAAATCGTCGAATTTCATTCCCAGGGAATGGTCTTACAATTCAAGGCGGCCTGCATTCAATACGACCACGCAAGCGTCCTGGCTTCAGGGCATTCCCTCATCCACTCGATTCTGAGGTCGGGGAATCATCCCCTGCCTCCGCTGGCAACTGCCAGAATCAACCCGTAGGGGCGAGTCTCAATACCCGTTTCTCGACATCGATCACGATGGCAGAGCAGTCTTCACCCGGGAAGGTCTCTCCTTCATTCAGTCGTGATTTGATGAGAAATGCCAACTCGTTCACGAGAGCAAAGGGTTCGCGCTCGAGCCTCTCTCTGAAGACACGGTCCAGATGAAACTCTCCGCCGACGCCCTTCACGAATCCATCAGACAACAGGATGAGACGGTCTTTCGGTTGGAGTTTCAGGACTTTTTCTTCGGACTCGGAGGGAGCATGCCGGTTGCTGATGGCCTCGCCATTCCGCTCCAGGTGCCTCGAATCTCCAGCTTGATCGACCACAAAACCCTCGACCGATCCGAACAATTGATAGTGGAGGCTGAAATCGCGCCGGTTCAAACGGCCGAAAAACATGCTGAAGTGCCCCTGGTCCCCGAGCGTGAGCCGGAGCTCTTCATAAATATTGCGGACCCACTGTGATGTGGTGACCTGGTGATCATTTGCCATACGGGCGGAACAAGACAGGATCATCCCGAGAATGGCTGCCGAAACACCATAGCTCGAGGAATCCACCAGTAAAAAATTGACGAAGTCCTTTTTATCCGACTCGAAAACATCGAAGTAGTCCCCGCCCGGCTTCAAACCGGACAGATGCTTCGACATGATCTGAAGCCCCTTGATCCCGGAATAGCGTTTGGGCGTTTTGGCCTGCAGGATCCTTTCGAGTGTGGCGTTCGCATCCACCAGATCCCTTTCCGCAGCTACCGCCTCAGCAAGAAGTTCATCCGCACGAACCCTCTCATGATGGTGTTTGACGACACTCAACAATTCAGGAACCCGGAAAGGATGCACCAGCAGATCCGATACCCGCTGAACCTCGCTCCCTGATGGCAATCCATCCTCTTCATCAAGAACCAGGACAAATGATTTGCCCGACGGATCGACGCTCTCGAGCCAGTGCTGCCATCCCGGCCTTGCGGCATCGATGAGGATCAGATTCGAAAGGATCTCGCCCGCTGGTGTCGGTGTCGCCCCCAGTGCTCCTCCGAGTCCGCGTTGGAATGTCCGGATCTCTGCGATCCAGCGTTGTTCGGTCTCACGGTCCCGGCCGAGGATGCTAAAGTGGAATTTTGGCTGAGTCATGTCGTCCTCTCACTTGGGTTTGCCCTCATCCTCACGGTTGCGGGTGTTCTGGTCCTGGAAGAGGACCTTGTATTGAAGTGCGAATCGGGTGTCGTAGTATGAAATATCCTTGAAGGGGGTCGGATCCTTGTACCAGGCGAGGTTGATCTCGCTCGCTGCACTCCGGTAGCCAAGGCCCGCACTAAACTGATCCCCGGTCATTCCAGCCCTGAGAGCCACCGCCGGACTCAGACTGAGATCGAGCCCGAAATTGAGCTTCTCCAAAAAAGGAACACTGACACGGTTATTGATGTCTTTGTATTGCAGGTACCAATTGGTCTTCACCTGCCCGGAGATCCGCACCATCATTCCGAAGGCGGCATCGACCGTCATCACTTCCGTGGGGGGCGCTCCACTCGGGCTTTTCGCCCTGGGCAGTAGACTCCCCTCCGCATAGGTCACTCCGCCGATATTCCGTGCGACGAGTGACACGGTAGGAAGATAAGTGAACGGAAATGCGAAATTGACAGATGCCGTGTGAGAGAGTCCTTTCCCTTCGCTGAGACCAGAAAGGAATCCGGCGCTCGAGTCAGAAACCGACTGTGTGGTACCGGATGCGAGATTCACCAATTGAAGACTGTAACCGAGCCTGACCACTCCGCGGGCCAGAGAAAACCCGTACCCGAGAGCAGGGACTGCGAGACTGTTCGTCTCGTAATGGACATTGGTCCCATCCGAATAAGCACGAACACGATCTTGCAGGAGCAAGCCCACTGCAAAGCCACCCCACGAAAGCGCGGTCAGATTTCCGATCCCTCCAGAATAAAGGTAGTTGATATCTGAATTGAGCGCTCCGGTGAGACTGCCGAGATTGAACATCTTGGTGGCCTGAGTCATGTCCCCTGCGACTCCGGAGTTCACATCAAACTGGAGATTGAGGTACTCCGCCCTGAATTTTGTATTTTTGGCCAAGCCCGCCGGATTGTTGAACAGTGAATTGCCGGTTTCATTCGAAAGCGGAAGCGTCACACCACCGAGAGACTGGCTGTATGGACTCACATACCGGATCCCGGGATAAGAATACGGGATAGCGGATGCCTGCGGGATGCCGCCCGTCAGGACCAGTCCGAATATCCAAATCCATCCCATTCTGGAAACCAAGGAAACCACCTCCATTTTCCTTTTCGGCGGAATCCCCGGAAACATTCAGCGTCAAAACACCATCGGCAAAGATTGCCGGGCATTGTGCCAATGCCCTGACTCTATGGAATGATCGGGCGATATGAGACACTAGGGTCATGAATATCCTCTTTCAGACCAGGAATGGCATCAATGAGTTCAGGATCCAGGGCCCGACTTCAACTGAGGATCTCGAGACGCTCCGTTCGAGTCTCTTCAGGTTTTTCGAAACCTCACCCGTGTTCACCGTACTCGACCTCGGTGGCATTGAATCAGATGGAACCATTCCGGCTCTGAATGGACTGATTGAGGAAGCCAAGTCTCTTGCCTCTTCGAAGGGAATCCACTTCAAGTGTGCCCGTAACGCTTCTGAACTCGAGGAGCTCCGCAGAAAACTGGTCGAATCCGCACTCGAAGAGCAGGTTCACTTGCTTCAATCCCGACTCGAACTCCGTGAAAAAATGCGACTGGATGCCGAACGACTGCTTGAGGAAAACCGCAATCTCCGCCAAACCGTTGAAGACGAGCTGAAACGGATCGACCACATGGGTGAAACCAGCCCTTGGTTCGGTAGTTTTGCAAAGAAACTTTGGAGCGAACGTAACAAATGAGGGATCAGGAGTTATCACTCACCCTTTCCCGGATTCTCGGGTTGAGCACACCGCTCGAGCCGGCGGAGTGCGAACTTCTGCTTTCCGGACTCTCCTTGATCGCCGAAAGGTTCTTAGATGCGACAGAAGATCCTGGTCATCGAGGATAATCCCGACACCCGCAGATTCCTGCAGGTGATGCTCGGGCGTGAGTTCGAAGTCTTGGTCGCAGAAAACGGCCTAGATGGAATTGCCATTGCCCGCTCGCAATGCCCGGACCTCATCGTTCTCGATGTGATCATGCCGGTACTGAACGGCTATGATACCTGTAAGCGGCTGAAATCGGATCCCGACACCCAGTCGATCCCCGTTATATTCCTTTCAGGTAAAAACACGACTGCAGAGATCACTTACGGACTTTCGATGGGTGCCGAGGACTACCTTCCGAAACCTTTCGACCACCGGGAACTGATGGCACGGATCAAATCCCGCTTGCTGCGCTCCCGGCTCTCCACTTCACCCAAAGTCAAAGTCGGCAAGCTCGAAATCGATCCGATCAATCGCACAGCAAACTACGATGAGCAACCCGTTCCTCTCACCCTGACGGAGTACGATATCCTTCGTCTCCTCGCCTCACGTAACGGTGTGGTGGTATCACGATCGGAAATCATGAAAGAAATCTGGAAGGATTCTGCACCCGCCACGACCGACCGGACCATCGACGTGCATATCCGATCCCTGAGAAAAAAGATCCCTGAAATGAACGTGCATATCCAGAGTGTTTACGGGATCGGCTACAAATACCTGCCTTAACGGCGATTTCCGGCAGGGCTTCTCACAGGCTCGAGCGCGACCCCGTTCTTGACCAGGCGATCGCCTTCTTTGACCTCGATTTGAAAAGATTTTTCAACGTTCAAGGTCTCGTTTCGAACGGTCACACGGTAATGTCCAACCGGTAGCTTTTCCTGATAAACCGGGGTCTTCAAGAGCAAGGGTTTCGAAGAATTCCCCGAAGTCCCCTGGTCCAGGTTCACGATGCTGACATCGGCGATCTCAGGCTGGGTCGAAAGCGTGAAAGTACCGTACACCATTGGGTCGAGTTTCACATCCATCACGAATTCCCGCGAAGGGCTCAAATCGCCCTGCTTCACCGTGAACTCTTTGCGATAGGTAACAAACCCCTGCCGCTCAATCACCAACTCCACAGGCTCGTCGATATTGAGTTTGATGAATCCTTTGTTGAGGTCGAAAGGAGCCGAATTGACACTGATCCTGGTCTTTGAAAGATCCCCGTCAGGAAAAATACGGACACGGAAACTCGCTTTGCTGGTAAATGGATTCTGAACCGTGGGCGTCGGATCCTCGATCGAAACCGAATCGGGCTTGCGATCCACCGGGTTCAACTGCTCAAAGGCGAAAAAGCCGGCAATCGCCAACATGGCCGCTCCACCGAGAAGCTTCAACATCCCTGCCGAACCCGATGACTCCCTCACAGGCTCCAACTGGGGAACCGGCCTGCGGATTCCTGTGCCCGTCCCTTTGTTCACAGGGGGACTCGAACGGATACCGGTTTGGGTGTTGGCCCGGGCTGACGAGGGGACCCTCATCTGGTTTTGCGGCTGACGCGCGATTTCAACACGATCGGCTGAGGTGATCTGTGACTTGTCGAACTTGTCTCCCAAATTGCTGACCCGGGTCTGCTCCCTCGGAGCTTCTTTGACCGGGACACCGGGATCGGTCGTCGCCTCAGAGGTCGGTGCCGGCTTGGCTTGGGCCGGTGCACCGAGCGCGATCAACTCATCCGCTCTTGAGTTCAGTTGCTGCAGTTGTTTGCGATCTTCCACAATCAAATCGTGAAAAAGCTTTTTCACGAAAATCGAGAGATCCGAAGGTCCGAAATCCGAGTACTCGACAGCTAATAATTTCCTGAGTGCACGCCCCATCTCTTCGCCATTCTGGAAGCGTTTTTTAGGATCGCGGGCAAGAGCCTGCATGACCACTGCATCCAGGTCTTTCGAAATCTCAGGATTGTAGGTCGACGGCGGCTTCACATAAGTAGTGCAGCTCTCGATCATTTTGAGAACCTGGAATTCGTTGTCTCCCTCGGCTACAAAGAGTCTTTTCCCGGTGAGCAACTCCCAAAGCACGATTCCCAATGCGAATATGTCTGACCTACCGTCAAGGACCTCCCCCATCACCTGCTCCGGTGAAAGGTAACTGAGCTTCCCCTTGATCACCCCGGCGCGGGTCGCCTCTCCGTTCGTCGCGGCTTTTGCGATACCGAAATCGATCACTTTGATGTTGCCGTCATAAGAAACGAGAACGTTCTGCGGACTCACGTCTCGGTGGACCAGATTCAATGGCTCTCCGGTAATCCGATCCTTGAACTGATGGGCATAATTCAATCCGGCAGCCGCCTGCTCGATGATGAAACAAGACGCCGGAATTGGAATACGTTGCTGCTTCTGTGAAATTTTAGAGAGAACTTGCCTGAGGTTTCGCCCCTCGACCAACTCCATCGCGATATAATGCTGACCGGATTCCTCTCCGGACTCGTACAACTGAACGATATTCGGGTGCGAGAATCGCATCGTCACCTGGACCTCTGCACGGAACATCTGCACGAACTCCTGGTTGTTGCTGTAAGCACCCTGAATCCGCTTGATCACGATGAAACGGCCGTTCGCATCGGCGGTTGCCGTCCGGGCACGGAAAATCTCCGCCATTCCGCCCTCTCCGATCCGATCGAGCAGAAAATACTTTCCGAATTTTTTGAGGACTGATTCGCTCATAGAATGATGTACCCTCGTCAAAGTCTGATCGGTAAATCCGTAGAAAAACTTTAACGCTGTTCAGAAACAGGGGTGGGCGACGGCAAAGGCTTGAATTTGATAGCGATTCCCTGAAGCAGGACCTCACCCTCCGCTCCGTCATCCGAACACTCGGCACGGGGATGGAACTCGAGCTTGCCGTCGAGCAACAAGACCACAGACCGGACCTTGATGACGGCATCGGCTCCTGCCTTGAGAGCCTCATCGAGCAGGATCTTCGACGCCTTATTGAAGTAATTCCGGCACAGACGCGAAGAATTCGGATCCTGATCCAATGTGGACCAGGAGGCTTTCGACTTCACCCAACCGAGAGGTTGATAGGGACGACCCGTATCCTTCCCCTCGGGCTCCTCGATGTAGACCCGTTCCTTCGGAAAACGGTAACGGGCATGCCTTTCCGGAAGCATGTCCGGAGTCGAGGAGCAAGAAACCAAAAGCAGGGCCCAGAGCGGCGCTTTACGGCTCAAAATACTTGTACTCTTGATCCCTATAGTTCCGGAAGGTCCATTCCTTGCCTTCATGGCTGATCAGATACTTCGGAATCAGTGGAATCTTGCCTCCGCCGCCGGGAGCGTCGATCACAAAGTGCGGAACCGCCATCCCCGAAGTCCAACCACGGAGTGCCTTGATGATTTCCAGGCCCTTTTCAACCGGAGTTCTGAAGTGACTGATCCCCTGCGAGAGGTCGGCCTGGAACATGTAATAAGGACGGACGCGAGCCATCAATAACTTATGATTGAGCTCCATGACCGTCTTAGCGTCGTCATTCACACCTTTGAGCAACACCATCTGGTTGTTGATCACACAACCCGCATCGGCCAGGCGGGCGCAAGCATCGAATGCCTCGCGGGTCAGTTCCTTGGGATGATTGAAATGCGTGTGGATGAATACCGGCTGGTACTTTCTAAGCATTTTGCAGAAATCATCTGTAATCCGCTGCGGGAGCGTCACGAGATTCCTGGTTCCGATCCGGAAAATCTCGATATGATCCATCGCACGCAAACGGGAAAGGATGTACTCAATCCGGTCATCCGAATTAGAGAGGGCGTCTCCGCCGGAAATCACCACATCGCGGATACTCTTGGTCCGCTCGATATAAGCAAGACCTTCTTCGAGGGTTTTAGCCGAAGTGGCGGAGTCAGGATCGGCTACCTTTCTTTTCCGGGTGCAATGACGACAGTACATCGCGCAGTTGTGTGTGGTGTAAAACAGAACGCGATCGGGATAGCGATGGGTGATTCCGGGAACGGGCATGTCGCGTTCCTCGGCCAGGGGATCTTCGAGATCCTCCGGAGCGATGTGCAGTTCCCCTTTGCCGGGCACGGACTGGAGACGGATCGGACAGTTCGGATCGTCTTTGTCCATGAGGGCCGCGTAATACGGCGTGATACCCATGTTGAACATCTCATGGGATTGGGCAAAAGCCTCGCGCTCGTCAGCGGTCGGATTGATCACTTTTTCCAACTGCTCCATGGTCTTCAGGCGCTTCTGTTGCTGCCAGATCCAGTTGTTCCAATCCCGTTCAGGCACATCCGCCCAAAGTTCCGGGCGCGGAGTACCCTCGAAGCGACGTTCACGAACCGTATTCACTGTCTTGATGTCGTATCCCATGCCGGCATCTTGCCCGAGACCGAAGGTGAATTCAAGGAAAAAGGCTTCCTACGACACGGAGTACCTTTCAGTAAGAATACGAGATTTAAGGGATTTTAAGCCAAGGCAGCCGCATCCCCCTGAACATGATAGGCTCGCAAGTATGAGTGGCGTTCCGACAGGCATACCGGTTCTGGATGACGAAAATCTCTCCGAGAGTTTTCCCGGTCCCTGCTCGCCCATGACCCGTGATGTGATCCTGAGGATTTATCCCCCTTTGGCAAGATCCCTGGCGCGTACGGCAGGTCTTCCGGAACCCGCCTCCCCGATCGTTTTCTTTGAAGGACGCGCCTATTACTCGATTTCTTCGCTTTCAGACCTACTCGGGGTCGGTCCCAAAGCAGCTAAAAGCCTACTGCCCTCTTCCGAAAAAAGTTCCCGCCTCCCGTTCAAGACCCTTTGGCCGATGGCCCGAAACCTACTGTCCACCTTACGGAAGGTAGAAGACTTGGAGGTCGGTTTTTTGAGAGACCTCGATTCATTCCTGAGGGCCGAGCACTCCCGTTTCAACTCCGAGTCGGACTGGTTGGAACTGCGGGACTCTCTCCTGCCATTCATCGACGAGACCCGGAAACGCTTCGAACCCTTACTCCAAGTCGACATCCTCGCACTCTTTTTGGATGACCTTTACCGTTCGCTTGGTCGAAGTCTACCGGTCCGGACGGATCCCACGACCGCATCCTGCTTGCGGAGTATCCGTCACTTGAGGAATGCCATCCGCCAGGATGCCTCTGCCCGGGATTACCTGCTCTCCTGTGCCGGCACAGGTCACTATTCCCCTGCCATGTTACGGCTCCGGAATGACGATCTTGCACATCTCCTGAATGATTTCCTCGAAGAATTCGGCGACCGGTGTCCGGGAGAACTCAAGCTCGAAACCCGCAGTTACCGCGAATACCCCGAACTCTTCCTCCCTGTTCTTCTGCACGAAACCGAGCGCAAGCCTGCACCCCTTCTGGCAACCCATCAGAACCACAACGCGGAACCCTTCTGGCTCGAACGGAAGTTCACTTCCTTACTCTCTTTCAGGCAAAGTGCCCGTTGGATGAGGGCCAGGGCATTCGGTGTGCTCCGGAGTCGCTTGCTCAGAATGGGAAATCTACTGGAAGAAAAAGGGGCCGTCGAATCGAGAGAGGATGTTTTTTTCTTCCAACTGGAAGAACTCCTCAGCATGGAACAGGCGGGAGGAAATCACCGGGATCAGATCCTGGATCGCAGAGTGATCCACTACGATCAGGGTGAAATCGAAGTTCAAGGGAGATTGCGCGGCAGTCACGATGGGGGTTGGCTCCCGGACACCGTTCCCCGCTCGGGGAGTCTGACGGGCTTACGGTCTGCGGAACTTCCGATGGAGGGCGAGGTCTTGCTGATTCCACGAGAAGATCGGATGCCTGAATCACCTGAGGTTTTAAAAGGCAAGATTCTCGTCATGCACGCAGCAGGACCCGGAATAGTCCACCAGTTGCCGTGGATCGGAGGACTGATTTCCGAAACAGGATCAACACTTTCCCATGCTTCCATTCTTTGCCGTGAGTTCGGCATTCCTTCCCGATTCGGAATCAAAGGGGCTTTCGCGCGTCTGCGATCCGGTCAAAAAATCCGTTCAAATTCCGGAACGGGAATCATCGAATCCATCGACTGAGGCAAGAATACGTGAGCCACGAAGCTCCGTAGGCCAATGCGAATAGATAGACCGTCATGAACACGGCATGCTTCGTACCCTGCAGCTCACGCCGGACCGTGGCGAGCGTGGACAAACACATCGGTGCGAAAATGAACCAGACCAAAAGCGAAATCCCTGTGGCAACTCCCCATTCCTTACGTAGAACTTCGGCCAGATCCGCCGACTCACCGGGCTCGTTCCTTCCTTCCACTGCGTAGACTGTGGCCAGAGTGCTCACCATCACCTCTCTGGCAGCAAATGTCGGAACTAGAGCCATCCCGATTCTCCAGTCGAAGCCGAGCGGGCTCAGAGCGGGCTCGAGCGTCTTTCCGATCCGTCCTGCATAGGTGGACTCGATGGGAAGACTGGTTCCGTCCCCGGCACGCGGGAAACTCAAAAGACCCCAGATCAGAATGGACAGCACCAGGATCACCGTTCCCACCCGCACGAGGAAGAGTCGGGCTCGATACAACAGACCCTTCAACAGACTCCGGAAAGACGGGCGCTTATAGGAGGGAAGCTCGATCAGCAGTGGTGGGCGCCCCTTCTTGAACAGGAGTTTTTTCAAAAGAGCTCCGATAGCGAGGGCAGAAACGAGTCCCGACGCGTACAAACCGAGCATCACCAAACCCTGAAGTCTGACTCCACCGATCACTTCGGTGTTCGGCACAAATGCCGAAATCAAAAGCGCATAAACCGGCAAACGTGCCGAGCAAGTGGTCAGCGGAATGATCCATGTAGTGAGGATCCTATCCCGACGCTCTTCCATCGTTCGAGTAGCCATGATGCCCGGGACGGCACAAGCATAACTCGACAACAGTGGTAAAAAAGCCCGTCCATGAAGACCCACCTTGCCCATGAGGTGATCGAGAATGAAAACGGCGCGGGCCATGAACCCCACATCTTCCAACAAAAGAATCATCGCAAAAAGAATCAGGATTTGAGGCAAAAACACCAAAGTGCCACCCACTCCTGCCAGGACTCCGTCTGCCAGAAAGCTTCTGGCCAGCAAGGGGATTTCGCGGCTGTTCACCCAACCTTGAATGGCCGAGACTGCGCCCTCGATGAGATCCATCGGGAACTGAGCCAGGTTGAACATCAACTGGAAGGTGAGCCCCAGAATGGCGACCAGGATGAAAAGCCCCCAGACCGGGTGCAGCACGATGCGATCGATCCGGCGGGATCTCGTATCGGGATCACCGGAACGGACCAAGGCCGCTTTCTTGATGCTGTCTGCGCGCTTGTAAAAATCAAGAATCCGACGCGATGACTGTTCCGGGGACTCGGTTGCCTCAGGCGGTGGAAAAAACACATGCTTCTCGCGACGAGGCCCGATCATCGCTTTTTCGAGGAGATGCAAAACCGGCTTCAAACCCGTTTTCCGGAGCGCGGAACACGACACCACAGGGACCCCTGCCTCGGTCTCGAGGCGGGGAAGATCGAAGCGAAAACCCCTCGAGTCGGCAAGGTCCATCATGTTGAGAGCGATCACACAGGGGATCGAGGTCGAGTCGAGGACTTCGAGCATGAACCGGATGGAACGCTCGGGCTGGGTCGCGTCGGCAACGAGGATCATGCCAGCGTACTCTTGCCCGATCAGGGCCCGGGTCAAAACTCCTTCGTCCTCGGTATAGGGCCGCAAGCTGTAGGCTCCCGGTAAATCCACCAGGGAGCAAACCTCCCCTCCCGGAAGTGACACATCCGCCTCGGCACTCTCCACGGTCACACCGCTGTAATTCGCTGTTCTCTGATGAGATCGGGTCAAGGCATTGAACAATGCGGTTTTCCCTGCGTTCGGGGTCCCCACCAATGCAATCCGTTTTTTGCTCACGGCACTTCCCTCACCACTTGAATCCTCCGGGCCTCACTCACACGGATCGCATAGACCCCCTCCATCACTTGCACACTGATGGCATCCCCTCCGAAAGGCGAATGGTTCAACACTTCGATCCGCTCTCCGGGAAGGAAACCCACTTCAAGCAGTCGCAAAAAAAAGGGCTCAAGTGAGGCTTCGGCGTCGAATCCAAAAATCCGGGCCGCCTCTCCGGGCTGAAGACGGGACAAAGGAACGGATTTCTCGTTATTGAGAATCATTCTCAACAGATACCAAACCCACCCCTTCCAGTCAAGGATATGATAACATTCGGATCATGGGAAAACTGGTGATCCTCCGCCATGGAGAAAGTCAATGGAACCTCGAAAACCGTTTCACAGGATGGGTGGATGTCGACCTTTCGGGCAAAGGCCTTGACGAAGCCAAAGCCGCAGGCCACCTGCTCCGGTCGCTCCAGATCGAATTCCACCACACCTACACCTCGGTATTGAAGCGTGCGATCCGGACCCACTTCCTCGCACTGGAGGCGATGGATCGGCTCTGGTACCCGGTGACCCGGACCTGGCGTTTCAATGAGCGTCATTATGGAAGTCTCCAGGGCCTCAATAAGGAAGAAACCGCAAAGCAATACGGTGATGCTCAAGTGAAGATCTGGAGAAGGTCGTATGAAACCCTCCCTCCCGTTCTCGACGCCGCATCACCGATGAATCCCGCAAGGGATCCTCGCTACAAGCTTCTGGGCCTCGAACACCCACCGCTTGCTGAATCACTGAAGACCACCATCGAACGAGTGATGCCGGTATGGAACGAGGAGCTAGCACCCCGCCTCACCCGGAACGAGAATCTGTTGGTCGTCGCTCACGGAAACAGCCTCCGAGGCCTGGTCAAGCACATCAAGGGCCTCACTCCGGAGGAAGTCCTCGAACTCAACATCCCTACCGGGAAACCCTGGATATTCGAATTTGATTCATCCTTGCAGCTGGAACAGGATTCCTACCTCGAAACCTAAAAGAAAAACGGGGAACAGGGCCGAGCCCCATTCCCCGTTAAAACTGGCCTGATCGGCCGATTATTTCCCTTGGGTGATCTGGTCGATAGCCAGATCCACCGGGATCGACTTCTCACCCGAACCACCGCCATCGGCTTTAGTCGGATCGATTCCGATCTTCTTCAGATCTTCAGCTGCGTCCTTCTCGGACTCGTGCGGCCCGAGAGTCCGCACATAGTGAGCGAGCGCCCAACGGTCATCCGGTGGGAGGGTACCGAAGGCAGGCATCTGATTCAAACCCTTGGTGAGGGTGTTGTAGATCTGGCTCGGTTTGCGCCCGGCCTTCCAGCCCTCCGCGCCCTTGAAGTTACGCGGCTTCGGATTCAGCCCCGCAGCTGCGACGCCATCACCGCCACCACCCGCGCCGTGACAAGAAACACATTGAGCAGCAAACAGCTCCTTACCCGAAGAAACGAGCTCTGGGTTCGAAACCCAGGCTTTCTCGAACTTGGACTTGGTCGAAGCTGCAACCGCCCCGTCTGGAATGATCTTTTTCATGTCTTTCACATAGACATCACCCCGAGTGAGCAAGTCACCGAAAGTGAGGATCATGAAGATCGCCATGAAGATCAACGAGGTCGAAAAAATGACCGTGTTCTCTTTGTGGTCGTACTTGAGACCCATGAAGAACATGCAAACCAGGGAAGCCTTGATCGAAGCCACCAACATGGCGACTGCGAAGTTGAGAACCCCGAGATCCACTTGGGCCACCGCTACAGTGACCACCGTCAGGAAGATCAAGGCCCCGAAGACTCTCCAGGCCAGCGAATTTGAAAGGATATGATGACTATGGTGTTGATTATGATCTGACATATTATCTTCCTCTCCTCAGCTCACCAGATACAGCAACGGGAACAGGTAAATCCAAACCAGATCCACGAAGTGCCAGTAAAGTCCGGTCATCTCGACCGGAGTGAAATAATTCGGACCGAACTCGTTACGGGAAGCCCGGCGGATGAGCCAGTAAATCACGCCCATACCGATAATCACGTGGAGACCGTGGATTCCGGTCATCACGAAATAGACCGAGAAAAACAGCGGCGCCTTGGCCACGCTCAACTCGTGGTAGGCATAAAGCTTACCCGGGAGAATCGCCTCATGGATCTTGTGTGAATACTCGAAGTACTTCACCACCAAGAATCCCGCAGCGAACATGAGGGTGATCCAAAGATTCCGGACGATCTTCTCACGCTCGCCCCTCTGGGCCGCAGACACCGCCAGCGCCATAGAAAGCGAGCTGCTGATCAGAATCACGGTATTGAGCGCCCCCATTTTCCAATTCAACAGCTGATGAACATCCTTCATCATCTGAGGATAGAAAACACGGAGAACGGCGTAAGCCATGAACATACCAGCGAAGAAGAGGACCTCGGTCACGAGGAAAATCCACATCCCCTGCTTGCATGCTTCGAATTCTTCCATGCCTGTCTTGAAATGATGGGCATGGTGCCGTTCATGATGCGGTACTGAGCCGGTAGCTTGAGCCATGATACTTTCCTTTCTTAGGCGTTATCGCCCATCAGAGCTTTTTCACCGCGGTACTCGTAAGGTCCATCGGTCACGACGGGCTCAACGAGGAAGTTCTCATGCGGAGGAGGAGAAGCTGTCATCCATTCCAAAGTGAGTGCACCCCATGGATTCGGACCGGAGGCGCGACCTGATTTCAGGCCCCTCGCGAGATTCCATGCGACCAGCAAAAAACCGAGGCCCAGGAGCCAGGAGCCCGTGGTTGAAATCCGGTTGAGTGTGGTCAGCTGCGGGAGGTAATCGGCATAGCGACGAGGCATGCCAAGCACCCCGAGAATGAACTGCGGGAAGAAGGTCACGTTGAATCCGACCATAATCATCCAAGAGGCCAGGCGAGCCGGACCTTCGGAGTACATTTTCCCACTGAACTTAGGGAACCAGTAGTGCAAGCCCGCCAGGAACGCGAGCAGCGTTCCACCCACCATCACGTAGTGGAAGTGAGCCACAACGAAGTAAGTCCCGGTCAAATGGACATCCACGGATACCACTGCCAGAAACACTCCGGTCAAGCCACCGATCGTGAACACGAAGAGAAAACCCATCGCGTAAAGCATCGGAGTATCGAAACGGAGAGACCCTTTGTACATGGTTCCGAGCCAGCTGAACACCTTCACGCCGGTCGGAACCGCCACGAGCATGGTCAGGAAGGAGAACACGAAATTCGCGAAATCGGATTGCCCGCTCACGAACATGTGGTGGCCCCAGACGACGAAGGAGACCAGAGCGATCCCGAAGGTGGCTGCTGCGATCGCCTTGTAACCGAACACCGGCTTACGGGAGAACACAGGGATCACGTCAGAGATCACGCCCATTGCCGGCAGAACCATGATGTATACGGCAGGGTGAGAGTAAAACCAGAAAAAGTGCTGGAACAACACCGGATCGCCCCCGAGGGTCGGGTCGAAAATCCCGATCCCGATCACCCGCTCCAGAACGAGAAGCAAAAGAGTGATCGCAAGCACCGGAGTGGCCAGAACCTGAATGATCGAAGTTGCGTAGATCGCCCACAGAAACAGAGGCAAGCGATCCCAAGTGAGCCCTGGAGCCCGCAGCTTATGAATGGTCACGATGAAGTTCAGTCCGGTCAGAATCGAACTGAAACCCATGATGAAGGCGCCTAGGAGAACCAAAGTAGCGCTGGATCCGGTCTTGATCGAATAAGGCGCATAGAACGTCCAGCCGGTATCGACACCCTTCAAAAAGAGGGTGCTCGCGGCAATCGTCGCACCCAGGATGTAAACATAGAACGACACCAGGTTCCAACGAGGAAACGCCACGTCCTTCGCACCGATTTGCATCGGAAGGATGAAGTTCGCGATTGCTGCGGGAACCAGCGGGATGATCACCATGAACACCATGATGGCCCCGTGGTAGGTGAAGAACCGGTTGTACTGATCCATCGTGAGGTACTGCATCCCCGGAGAGAAAAGCTCCAACCGGACTCCGAGGGCGAAAAGCCCCCCGAGCAGGAACATTCCCAGGATCACGAACAGGTACATGATACCGATCCGCTTGTGATCTAGAGTGAACAGCCACGACTTGAGCCCGTGGGAGTGATTCAGATAGTTATCGCCATGTGCGCTAGCAGGGTGAGACATATTGTCGTTCTCCTTCTATTATTTCAAACTCTTGATGTATTCGATGATCGCGCCGAGCTCTTCCTCGTTCACGAGACCTTTGTAGGGAGGCATCGAAGGCGGATAACCTTCAACAACCTTTGCCAAGGGATTCTCGATCGACTCGCG
This sequence comes from Bdellovibrio sp. ZAP7, assembly GCA_945874535.1. Taxonomy (GTDB): domain Bacteria; phylum Bdellovibrionota; class UBA1018; order UBA1018; family CAIMNF01; genus CAIMNF01. The sequence goes on along the minus strand of CAMCGZ010000010.1, from coordinate 19,067 downwards.
AAGGTAGTTTTCATCAGCGGTGACTGTGACGGTTTTTCCGCCCTCCACCACTTTTTCATCTCTTCCATAAAGTCCCTTGTAAGAAGGACCGACCAATTTGGAGCCGTCTGAAGAGTGGCAAGCGACACAACCCTTCGCCGAAACCAGAGCTTTCCCTTTGTCGGCGAGGCTCAGCTGTCCACCCGACTTGGCGCCCGCTTGGGCTTCAGGCATTCCCTCACCCAGGCGATTGGCCCGGAATCCGGGGAAGGTCGGATCGGCAGGAAGAGAATCCACATCGATCTTCTTACCGGACAACCAGTCTTTCCATTGCGCTTCATTCAAAACAATCAGACGGGCCAACATTCCGGAGTGCGAGGTTCCGCAGTACTCGGTGCAATACACCTGATGGATCCCCGGAACCTTCGCCTCGAACCAGACGCTTGAATACATTCCCGGAACGACATCCTTTTTCACCCGGAAGTTCGGGATGAAAAAAGCGTGCAACACATCTTCGGAGGACATGATCAATTTTACGGGCTTATTGGCCGGAACAAAAAGATCACCCACACTGCTGGTGCCGTTCTTGTAAACGAATTGCCACAGCCACTGTTTCCCGATCACACGGACTTCCATCGAGTCAGACGGTGCGTGAATCATTTCCTTGTAAACCTGCCAACCCCATCCGAAACAGATGAAGAGGAGAATGGTGGGAATCACCGTCCAGATGATCTCGAGAGGGGTATTCCCGTGGATGTACTTCGGCTTCTTGAACACCCCGCTGCGATACTTGATCGCAAAGATGAGCATTGCAGCCACAATCCCCACGAAGAAGATGAGACTGAGGTACACCAAGAACCAATAGATCGCATCCCAACTCTGGGCAACGTCCGTCCCTGCCACCGGAACGGTGGTGGCCTGTGCGGTTGTGGTGATGAAGAGCAAGCAAAGCAGCAGCTTGTTCATTTCGTTTTTCCTTTCCTTTGTCTGGTCCAAAAGATGCTTAAATATGAGCCCAACAGGAGCGTTGTGAGAGCAGCGCCCAATTGCATCACCCGGAATGCCTGGAGGGAATACCCCCGAGCGGAGGGCTCGTAGTGATAGCAAAACATGAGAAGGCGATCGAGCACATTGCCGATCTTGCCCTGCGAGGCCTCAAGCAATGCGAGCTTGAGATCCCTCGGCTGATAGGTCACACCGTAAAGATAACGGGAAATCACACCTTCAGGCGTCAGAATAAAAGTCACAGCCGGATGCGCGTACTGCTTCTGGAAAGCATCGTATTTGAAGTTGAAACCCACCTGGGTAGAAAGCTTCTTAATCTGTTCTTCCGTTCCGGTCAGGAAGTGCCAACCAGCCTTGGCCACATCGGCGTTCCTTTGAGCGCCGTCAAAATATTCCTCCAGATAAACTTCTTTTTTCCCAAGAGCCATCTGGGAAGACTCTTTTGGATTGATGCTCACTGTGACCACACGGAACTCTTTTCCGACACTCCACTGAAGCCCTTTGATCCCGTCTGTCAGTCCGTTCAGCACCATGGTGCACAACATCGGACACTCGTAGTACACAAGGTTGAGAATCACAGGCTTGCCGCTCGAGAAGAATTCAATGAGCTTCTTGGGCTTGCCGTCAGCGGAATCAGTGAACTCGATTCCCGCAAGGTCCACCCGCTCTCCGAGGTGTTCCGAAACACCGACACCATCGAGCTCCTGGGGTACTTTTTTAGGATCGCCCTTCAACTCGACTTGAGCGGGTTTTGCAGGTGCAGCGGAATCTGCGCGCGAGGACACCGGGCCAGCAAGACCCAGCAACAGGACGCAAAAAATCGCATTTTTTCCAAAATGCAGCTTCACAAAACACCCTCTTCGTATGAAGAATACCTTAACAGCAGGAACCGGATTCCGTAATAAAAATATTGACACTACCATGACAAAAATTTTGGATCGGACCAAGGTCATCCTCAGACTGACTAAAGCGGAAATCGTCCTGCTCGAGGCCATCACTTTGGCTGCGGGGTTCATGATCGGCCACCCCTTCGAGCTACCTTTTGATTGGTCGCGATTCATCCTGGCCCTAACGGGCGTTTCTTGCCTGGCACTCGCAGCAGGTGCACTGAATCAAATCCAGGAAAGAGAACAAGACGCACAGATGGACCGGACACGCGACCGACCGCTTCCAAGCGGACGGGTGACGCTGGCCTCGGCTTGGAGCCTGACGCTTTTCCTTCTGGCATTCGGGACACTGTTACTGAGCTGGGTGTCCACACCGGTTCTGATCCTCGGATGGACAGCAGTGATCAGTTACAACGGACTCTACACCCTTTGGTGGAAGAAGAAACTCGCCTTCGCCGCCATACCGGGCGCCATCCCCGGCGCCCTTCCGATCTGGATCGGATTTGTCGCCGCGAACGGGAGCCTCACCGACCTCAGAGGCTACTATCTGTTCGCCATTCTCTTTTTCTGGCAGATGCCTCACTTCTGGGTCCTGGCTCTCAAGTACTCGGAGGACTACCACCAAGGCGGATTCCCCACCCTACCTGTTGCCAAAGGCACCGGCGTCACTCGATTTCAGATCACCCTCTGGTGTCTGGCCTACGCAGCACTCGGACTCCTCTCACCCCTGTTCTTCCCCATTGGAATCCTGGGGCTCACAGGAAGCTTGCTCACCAGCACTTGGCTGATCTTCGAACTTCTGCGATTCCTCTATCATCCTGCTCAGAAGACTTGGCTCAGGTTTTTCTTGAGCATCAACTTCAGCATGATGGTCTATCTATTTGTGATCACAGCGGATCTGTGGTCGATCTGGCTCCACCCCCGCTCCTGACAGATCTTCGCTAACTCACTGCATACATGAAGAATTTTGCTTATTGCGAAGTTTTCGCAACGCGTTATACTGTTAAGTACTATGCTGAGCAAACACGATTGGTCCCATGCGGGCTATGATGCCGAGGAATTCTACTTCGAAAAACTCAACCGGGAGCTCATCAACCGCCTGAAATCTGAGCGGGATAAGTTAGAGACCCAAGGGGACCAGGAGCGGCCCATGGCCCAAGTGATTCCTTTCCCCACTCGACGGAATACCAACTCCGGAAACGAGAAAAAAGCGGCCTAAGCCTGAGCTTCAAACTCAAAAGTTTTGCCGGTCTTGACCGAGTTGAGAATCAGGCAGGATTGACTGGCCTTCTCCAAAAGTCGTTTCGCTCGCTCCGGGTCAACAGCCCCCGACACAGCAGCGTTCAGAGTAAAGTGCTTCATCCAGGGGGCTCCCTTTTCATCCCGATCCACCACGAGCTCACCCTTCAATCGAATGGACTGGTACACCAGTTGGGACTTCGCGGCGATCACGCGGAAAGTCGCCATGAAGCAATTCAGCAAGGCCAGTGCGTAAAAGTCCTCCGGAGAATACCCTCCCCCCGGGCCTTGGAATTCAGGAGGAATCGCTCCCTTCAACTCACGCCACTCCCCGGGACCACTCCCCGGTACCTGAGTCATCCAGGTCGAATCGATTCCTGAGGCTCCTTCAGCAGAAACAGAGAATTTGAGGGGGTATTGAACCATAATTTATTCCTCCGGGGCGCTGACATTTGGCACCTGATAGTTTAAGATAATATAAACTCATGAAACGTCAATCCACATTGAGTCATGTCAATCGACTCGCCGAGAAAGTCGGGACTTTCATTGAATACTGGGGATTCAAGAGAATCCACGGGATGATCTGGACCCACCTTTACCTCTCTCCCCGTCCGGTGTCCGCGCAAGAATTGATCGCCCGCCTCAAGGTTTCGAAGGCACTGATCAGCCTGACCATGAAGGATCTGATGCATTACGGGCTGGTGCTTCAAACCGAAGAGAGCCTGAACAAGAAAAACAAATTCTACGTGGCCAACCCGGATGTCTTTTCTGCCATCCGGCAAGTCCTGGTGACCCGTGAGCAGGAACTACTCAAGAAAACCAATGAAGAGTTCCGCCTCCTGCAAAGCCTTGCGGAGTCGGGCGCGGATCCATCCATGCTCGAGACCGGACGCCTCGAAACCCTGGGGCTGATGATCCACGGCGCTGAAAACACCCTTCAGGCCATGCTCGCTCTCTCTCAGATCGAGCCCGAACAACTCAAGAACATGTTCGATGTGAAATAAAAAGGCGCCGGAGGAACCCTCCGACGCCTTCTGTTCAAACTGTTTCGATGCATCAGATATGATGATGGAATACCGAGTCCGGCAAGTACGGGTCCTTGATCGCCAGGACGTTGTTTTTGCGGTAGAAACGGCTCACCAGCATACCGAATACTCCGAGAAATCCGAGCCAAATCCCGATGTCGGCGAGATGGAACTTCGGTCCGCCTTCAAAAATCTGAGGCTGAATCATCCAGTTGAGATCGAAGTACTCGGTGATCAGGATCCAGCAAGCAGTGAGGAATACGATCTCCTCACTTCTCTTGTTTCCGCGAGGAAGCAACAAGAAGAAAGGAAGCAGGAACTTGCCCGCGAAAAGGGAAAGGGTCCATGGAGTCCAACCCTCGTTGAAACGGAGCAAGAAGTAACCGGTTTCCTCTGGCAAGTTGGCGTACCAGATCAACATGTATTGCGAAAAGCCGGTGTACGCCCAAAAAACCGTGAAGGCGAACATGAGCTTGGCGATATCGTGGATGTGGTTCTCATTCACGACTTTGCTCAGGTATCCGGAACGCTTCATCAAAATCACCACGATGGCCAGCATCGCAAAGAATGTCTGATAAGCACCCGCGAAAGTGTAAACCCCGAACATGGTCGAGAAAAAGTGCGGATCAAGCGACATGAGCTGATCGAAAGCACCCATCGAGAAGGTAATGGCGAAAAACACCAGGAACCCGACACCCCACTTACGGTTGTTCTCGTACGCAGCCTTGTAGTCGGCCCCGTTATCGGTCTTCAATGAGGCGCCTACGATCTTATTCGCGAAGAACGCCCAACCCAATACGGCGATGAGGGTCCGGATGCTGAAGAAGGTCATGTTGAGATAACCGAGCTTTCCTTCGATCACATGATCACCGTGCGTGTGGGCGGGATCGAGCCACATGAACAATGACTTTGACCCGGCGAAAACCAGCAAGGTCGACACCAGGATGAAAGGGATATAGGCGGTGAAGCCCTCGGCGATCCGGCGGACAGGAGCACTCCACATCGATGTGGTCACCCATTGGATCACCACGAAGAAGAGTGCGGTCATCGAGATCGCAAGAAAATAAAAGTGCGACCGGAGTACGGCCGACCAAGCGTGCTTTTGATCAATCGAAAAGAGCACGAAAAAAGAGACCAATCCGAGCAAAATGAAAAACGAAAACAGCCCGGTCATGAAACCGGAGGCCCTGAGGCGTCCGGGGTTCTCAATCTTGTGATCCATCGCGTGTGCGTGTCCCATGCTTCTTTACCAATCCTTTCTCAGAGATTCTCTTCCACGTAGCCTTCGGCCTTCTTCAGGTCCTCGGCATTCGGGTGTTTGGCCCGGTAAAGAGCCCGGACGTAATGGACCACAGCCCAACGTTCTTCTTCATTCAGCTTTTCAGCGTAAGAAGGCATCAGATTCTGACCCATGGTGATGACATGGAAAATCTGTCCGTCCTTGTAGTCACGGACTTTGTCACTCTGAAGACTGGGGGGCCGGGGATAAAGCGGGCGTGGCCAGTCTTTCATGGCCACCACATTACCGTCACCCTCGCCGTATTGACCGTGGCAAACGATACAATAGGTATTGAAGAGTGACTTCCCGCTCAGGAGTGTTTCCTTGTTGCGAGGAAGCGGGTTCAGGTTGGCTTTGGACTCTTCGATAGAAACATAAGAGTAAGGCCTGAAGTCACGCGGTACAGTACCCTCAACCGGAGAACGGGTAGCACCTTCCTCCTGGGCCTTGAGAGCCACACTGTAGTGCATGTCTGGAGCGTACACATAGTACGGCTTCGAGTGCTTCACGTAACAACCGCCGAGCAAACCGCCCAGTACGGACAAGAACGAAATCTGAACCAAGGTTTTCATTTCAGAACCACCCCTCTTCAAACACTTTTCTGGTGTCCTTCGCGCCGAGCGATTTCAGGAAAGCTTCTGCTTTCTCGGCGGAGAACTCGACCGGAGTCTCATCATCATCCGATGCTGGAGGACTTTCGATCATGATGGCGAACCGGTTGTTGGTGATCGACGGATCGAACGACCGCTTGCTCAAATTGGGAAGCCGGTTGAACGCCAACATGGCGAGAAACGTGGCGATTCCCCCGAACAGAACCGAGAGTTCGAACATGATCGGAACAAAAGCCGGGAGAGAGTTGAAAGGCTTTCCACCGATGATGTGCGGCCACCAGGTCTTCGATGCGGCATACTGCCACGCGAAGGCGGTGGCGGTACCCGTGAATGCCAGTGCTCCGGTAACGTAAGGCACCTTCGAACGGGCCAGCCCCTGCGCATGCTCGAGCCCATGAACCGCATACGGGGTGAAACAATCGAAGTCCTTGTAATCCGAATCACGGACCTTGGCAGTTGCCTCGATCAGACTTTCCGGATCATCGAAAAACCCGACGACGCCCGACAGAACTGGACCTGTGTTCTCCTTATGCATGAGCCCCTCCTTTGCGGGGTTGATCCATCACCGACTTGACCTCACCCATTGCAATCGACGGCAGGAACCGGACGAAGAGGAGGAAGAAGATGAAGAAGAATCCCAACCAACCGAAGAACATCCCCCACTCCACCCAGGACGGTACGTACATCGCCCAGCTGGAAGGCAGGAAGTCACGGTGCAGGGACGTGACGATGATCACGAAACGCTCGAAGTACATCCCGATGTTCACATACAGGGAGACCACGAACATGACCGGAATCGAACGACGGAATTTCTTGAACCAGAAGAGCTGAGGAATGAATACGTTACAGCTCACCATGATCCAGTACGCCCACCAGTACGGACCGAAAGCCCGGTTGATGAACGCGAATTGCTCGAACGGAGACCCGGAATACCAAGCAATGAAGAACTCGACTCCGTATGCATAACCCACCAGCATCCCGGTGGTCATGATGATCTTGTTCATCTTTTCCAGGTGATCCATCGTGATGTAGTGCTTCAGATTGAACGCCTCACGTGCGAGCACCAGAAGCGTCACTACCATCGCAAACCCGGAGAAAATCGCTCCGGCAACGAAATAAGGCGGGAAGATCGTGGTGTGCCAGCCCGGAAGCTGGGAAACCGCGAAGTCGAACGAGACCACCGAGTGAACCGACAATACGAGCGGAGTCGAAAGACCGGCGAAAATCAGATACGCCTGCTCGTAGTGAAGCCAGTGTTTGTTCGAACCTCTCCAACCCAGGGAAAGGATGGTCAAAGCGGTCTTCCGGATCTTGTTTTTAGCGCGATCACGCACCGATGCGAGATCGGGAATGAGACCGGTGTACCAGAAGATCAATGAGATCGTGAAGTAGGTCGAAACCGCGAACACGTCCCACTCGAGGGGCGAACGGAAGTTCGGCCAGAGTTGACGTTGGTTCGGATACGGCAGGAGCCAGAAGCACGCCAGCCAGGAGCGGCCGGTGTGGGTCAGAATGGTCATCCCTGCGGTCATGACCGCGAAGATGGTCATCGCCTCGGCAGAACGGTTGATCCCGGTACGCCACTTCTGACGGAACAGGAACAGGATCGCGGAAATCAGGGTTCCCGCGTGACCGATACCCACCCAGAACACGAAAGTGGTCACGTCGTTACCCCAGCCGACCGGCTGGTTCAGACCCCACACTCCGATCCCGTCACGCATGGTGATGAGAAGCATCACCGCACCGATGAAGAAAGCTCCGAGAGCGGCGATAAAACACACCCACCACTTGCCAGTGGGGAAGTTCTCGAGGGGTCTGGATACATCCTCGTTGACCTCGGCGAAAGTCCTTCCGCCAGTCACGAGCACATCATTCACGGGTTTCACCAACTCGTTCGAGCTATCAGCCGTGGCCATGTTCTTTGCCTCCTGCATGGTGTTCGCCTTCGGCGTTTCTGACCTTCGTGAGGTAGTTCACAGCCGGACGGGTGTTGAGAATCTCCATCGACCGGAAGGTCCGGGGATTGGAAATCCATTTCGAAATCTGACTTTCCTTGTCGTTCACGTTTCCGAATACAATGGCGTCGGTCGGACAGGTCTGCTGACACGCGGTCCGCAGATCACCGTCCTTGATCTTGGTCTTATTGTCCTTCGCCTTGCTCTTGGATTCGTTGATCCGCTGGACACAGAACGTGCACTTCTCCATGATCCCCCTCGAACGCACAGTGACGTCCGGGTTCCAAACCATGTTCATGGTGTCCTTGTAGTCTTTCCAATGATCGAAGAAGTTGAAACGACGGGTTTTGTAAGGACAGTTATTCTGACAATAACGGGTCCCCACGCAACGGCTGTAAGTCATCTGATTGAGGCCGTCATCGCTGTGAGAAGTCGCCACCACCGGACAGACGGTCTCGCACGGTGCGTTTTCACAGTGCTGACACATCATCGGCTGGAAGACCACGGTCGGATTCGTCTCGTCGCCGCTGTAGTAACGGTCGATCCGCATCCAGTGCATCTCACGACTCTGGCGGACGCGATCGCGGCCCACCACAGGAGTGTTGTTCTCTGCCTGGCATGCGATCACGCAAGCGCCGCAACCGGTACAGGAGTTGAGATCCACGCCCAGCATCCAGCGGTACTCGTTTTTGGAGTAGTCCACAGGGGCGTCCCAAAGTGTCGGCACCTTCGCCATCTTGACGGGCGGTTCGACTTCCATGGATGCGTTCGGATCCTTACGGTACTCCTCGAGAGTGACCTCGTTCAGAATCGGACGCCCCATGATCCGGTGATGCTCTTGAATGGCCGCGAGCTGATACCTCATCCCGGTCTTGGCAATGGTCACGGTGCCCTGATTCAGAAGCAGTCCGCGTTCGCCCGAAAAGGTCGCCATTTTAAAAGCGTTTTTACCGACCAGCGAACCCACTTTTCCGGCACGTGTCCGTCCGTACCCCATGGCGAGGGTGACCACGCCCTTCAGGATACCGGGCTGCACCTTCACAGGAATCTCAAAGCTGGAACCCTCACCGCTCAGGAGAACGACGTCGTTGGTATCGACACCGAGTTCAGCCGCGGAAGCGGGTCCGATGTTGAGGTAATTGTCCCAGGTGATCGTGCTGATCGGATCCGGCATTTCCTGGAGCCAGGCATTGTTCGCAGAACGTCCATCCGCGAGTGACACCTTAGAGTAAATCCCGAGGGCGAAACCGGAACCTTCAATACGAGGTCCCATTTTCTTCTTACCGAGGGAAAGACTCTTGAGGCCGGCAATCGCGTCTTTGGCTGATTTGAGCGAGCCCGACTTGAATGCACGTTCACGGGCTGCGCCACTTTTGGACTCGAGAACACCATTTTGAAGGGTCAGTTCCCAGAAATCCTTGAAAGCCTTACCCTTGCCATGAGCCGGATAGAGCGTTTGCTTCCAGTTCTCTTTCAGGTAGTCATGAAAACTGTTTTTCGGGCCGGATGCGATCGTAGAAAGGAGTCCGCCGGCCTTGACGCCGCCACGGGTCCATCCGATCAGAATGTCTTCCATGCTGCGGGTATCGAAAAGAGGCGCGATCGTGGGCTGCTGCAAAGAGTGCATGGATGCCTTGGGATGAGCGTCACCCCAGCTCTCGAGATAATGATTCTCGGCAAGCACCACGTCTGCGAACTCGGCGGTTTCATCCACTCGATCCGTAACAGCGATCACGAGCTTGGCCTTCTTCATGGCTTCGCCGAATTCACCGCCCTTCGGCAGGAAGTAAACCGGGTTCGCACGATGAACAACGAGCACATCCACCTGGCCTGCTTCGAGCTCTGCCTGGAGGGCGACCAGATTCTTCGTAGAGGAATTGTAAGCCACCACATCGGCGGTTCCATCGACAGTCTTTCCGTCGTTCTCAAGGGTGCTGTTCAACAGGTTGACGACGGCTTGCAGTGCAATCGATCCATGCCCGACCACAATGCTCTTACCACGGGCATTCCAAAGCTCTTCGGCGATCTTCTTGACCTTCGCGCGATCGAGACTTCCAGCCTTGGAGATCCACTCCTCGACAGAACCCGAAAGCAGCGAAGACACTTCCTGAACGGATGCGAACTTGCCGCGCTTCTGGGTCACGATCAATTCGTGTGCGAGCGCGAGGGCCGCGGCCACTTCGTTACCCGGAACCACCGGAAAGCGCTCGTCGGCGCTGGCACCGGTGATGCTCATGTTGGCTTCGAAAACGACGAGCTTCGAGAGAGCGTCATCCTTCTTGCCGGCCAGCTTACGGGTCGTTGCCCAACGCTTACCGTTCTCGACCGGGTTACCCCAGGTTCCGAGGAAGTCGGCACCGAAAGAAACGACCATTTCTGCGCGGTCAAAGGCATAGTCCGGGAAGACTTGGGTCCCGTAGCTTTCAGCCTGACCTTCTGCCACTTCGTCCATGCCGATCGGATCGACTTCGATCCACTTGGCATCCACGAACGCCCCCATGAATTCCTTCATGATCCGGCGGGTGGACTCACCCGACTCGGGCAAGGAAACGATACGGACTTTCTTGGCTTCTTTGAGGGCGGCAACCACCAAGGCGTCCACTTCGGCCCAGTTTGCGCCATTCTTAGTGCCACCCTTCGAACCCTTCATGGGCTGACGGAGACGGTCGGGATCGTAAAGATTCAGAATGGAAGACTGTCCGCGGGCGCACATTTTCCCGGCATTCATCGGATGGGACTCATTCCCTTCGAGCTTTACCGGACGGCCTTCGCGGGTCTTCACCAGGATCCCGCAAGCCTGGGCGCACTCTTTACAAGTGGAGGCATAGTGGAGCGGGATACCGGGAGTCAGCTCCTGGGGCTGGACCACGTACGGGATGATCTTGTTCACCGGACGACGAGCACAAGCGAAGCTGGCCATTGCCATGCTGGCTCCCATCACAGTCAGGAAATCCCGGCGGGTCACGCCACTTTTGTCCATCGCCTCGATCTTCTCGAGTGTTTCAATGGGCTTGTCGTAAAACTCCTGGGAGTTGCGGGTCTGGACAGACTCGTCGGACCAGTAGGAGGGATTCAGCTCCTCGGGACCTTTCCAGTACCTGGGCTTCTCGAACTTCTGCTCATTCTTCTTTTCGTTGAGTTCCATCGTGATTCAGCTCCAAAAATGTTCAGTAGTGACAGGTGTTGCAGGTGAAGGGCGCGACCGGATCGGTAGAATCCGGATTCTCAGGATAAATGGTCTTTCTGAGATACTTCGGAGTCTCGAAACCGCGGTGGCAATTCAAGCACCAACCCATGGTGAGGGGCTGCGCCTGATAAAGGCGATCCATTTCCTTCACGTTGCCGTGACAGGTTTCGCAAGAAACGCCCTTTGATACGTGGCGCTTGTGATTGAAATGCGCATGATCGGGAAGCTCGTGGATCCGCACCCACTCGATCGGCTTGCCTTCAGCATAGGCCTTCTTGATTTTTTGCATCCAAGGGCTTTCCGGATAAACCACCGAGTGACAGTTCATACAGGTGGAAACCGAAGGCACGGTTGCATGGGCGCCTTTGTAGGCGCCGGTATGGCAATAACGGCAGTCGATATTGAACTTACCCGCATGAAGCTTGTGACTGAAGGGGATCGGCTGTTCCGGTTCGTATCCCTGGTTGGAGGTTCTCGGAAGTACCTGCCAGAGAAGTGCTGCTACAACTACCACCCCAAATAGCGCAAATTTGCGCAGACCTGAGTTCATGCTGGGTCGCTCCAATTCTTTAGATCGAAAAAAACGGGCATAATGCCCGAAATTTCATCAATTTAACTTACTGCTGGAATGACCTTGAGATTATTGAAAACCGCTTGAGTTGACAATGACGAAGTTGTGACAAACTCACACCCGCCATGACACCTCTCGCCAGAAGACACAGGAACAAGAAGGGTGCGTAAAAAAAATGACGTTTTTTACCGAGTTAAAGTCCGTTTTTTTCACGATCGAGCTGAGCGAAGAGCAGATCGACCGGGGTGCTCAATTTTTTTTGTGCATTGCATTCTTTGCAAGAGGGAACCAGGTTCGCCTTCGAGGAGGTGCCGCCCCGCGCCAATGGCACCACATGGTCCATCGTCAACTCCTCGGGCTTGAACTTCAACCCGCAATGAGCGCACAACCCTGAACGGACTTTTTCCTTCCACCACGGAGTTTTTTTCAGCTCGCGGGCGATTTCACGTTCCTTCTTGATGCGCTTCGGATCCGTATGAGCCGGATCCAGATAAAAATATTCGTCGTTCATAGGATTAAAAAAATGAGGGTTGTCGGACCCCTCCGACAACCCTCGTCCCCTACCGAGCCCCCTCGGCAAAGATTCAAACAGATTCGAGCAGTTCCTTGGCGGCAGTGTACAGCTTTTTGCGGTTGGCCGGAGCTGCTGCCTGGTACAGACGGATGATGTCGCTGAGCAAAGTATCCTGGGCGCTGGCAGCCACAACAGTCGCCGCGTCCTTCACCGAAGCGAGAGCGGTATTGGCTTTCGCCACGCGCTTGCCCTTCGAAGTGGCCATGAAACTCTTGAAGTCGGCCCGGATCTGGAGATTGGCCGCCTGGAGCTCATCCATCGGGATCTCGAGGAAGCTAGAAAGCCGCTCGGCCTTATCCCAAGGAAGGGGGGCGCGGCCATGTTCGATGTTCGAAATGAATTGCACCGAGCACTTCACGGCTTTTGCCACATCGGCGAGACCGAGAGCCTTTTCCAAGCGCCGCTTGCGAATGAGATCTCCCAGCGGTCCGAAAGAACGTTTGTCGGTCGATTTTCCTTTTGGTCTGCCACGTTTCATCAGTGCTACTCCTCTAAAAGTGGGCTCAACTAACCATGTTTAATTCAATTATTCAACGATAAAATTTTATCTGAATCCGCTTTTCTCAGATGCTGCGTAAGGGTCTGAAATGAAACGGTTATTTTGAGGAGTGGCTTTGATACACACAGAAGCGATAACGAAAGGGAGAGGAAGAATCCGTTTGTTCCCGGACACTCGCCCGCGCAAAGCCGGGCGCTTCGAATCGTCCCTCACGGTAGAGCGGAAAAAATACGTCTCCATCGAACTCGGCATCGATTTCAGTGAGCCACACTTCATCCAAAAAAGGCAGGGACAGAGCGTAAATTTCAGCCCCACCGATCACGAACAAGTCCTTGTTCTCCCCCTTCGCAACCGGCGCCAAAGCCGTCAGTGCGGAGGATAGTTCGGAATACACTTCGGCATCCGGAACGGACCAGGATGAGTTGCGGGTGATGACCGCGTTTCTTCTCGCGGGAAGGGCTTTTCCGAGTGAATCGTAGGTCTTTCTCCCCATGATCACCACTTGTCCCCGGGTCGATTCTCTGAAGAATTTCATGTCTTCCGGAATGTTCCAGGGCAGCTCACTCCCCTTTCCGATCACTCCGTTTCTTCCGACAGCGGCTATAGCGATGATTTTCACTCGATGACCTCAAACTGCGACGGGCGCTTTGATTCCGGGATGCGGATCGTAGCCTTCCAAGGTGAAGTCCTCGAAGCGGAACCCGAAGATGTCGCGGACCGCGGGATTGAGCTTCATCTGCGGAAGCGGGCGTGGATCACGTGACAACTGGAGTTTGGCTTGCTCGAGGTGGTTGGAATACAGGTGCAGATCTCCGAAGGTGTGGACGAAATCACCGGGCTTCAGGTCACAGACCTGGGCCACCATCAGGGTCAAGAGTGCATAGCTCGCAATATTGAACGGAACCCCCAGAAAAAAGTCAGCCGAGCGCTGGTACAACTGGCAAGAGAGTCTGCCGTCCGCGACATAAAACTGAAAGAAAGCGTGGCAGGGGGCCAAAGCCATTTTGTCGATCTCACCCGGATTCCAAGCACTCACAATCAGGCGCCGCGAGTCCGGATTTTTTTTGATCTGCTCCACCACCTGGGTGATCTGATCGATGGTCCTTCCATCCGGGGCCCGCCAGGACCTCCATTGGGCTCCATAGACCGGCCCGAGACTGCCATCGGCATCCGCCCACTCGTCCCAGATGCTCACTCCATTTTCTTTCAGGTAGGCAATGTTCGTATCGCCCTTCAGAAACCAGAGGAGCTCGTGGATGATCGACCTCAAATGCACCTTCTTAGTGGTGACAAGAGGAAACCCCTCTTCCAGATTGTATCGGAGCTGCCCCCCGAAAAGACTCAGGGTTCCGGTTCCGGTCCGGTCAGTTTTACGGGTGCCCTCATCCAGGATCTTTTGCATCAGGTCGAGATAAGATTTCATCCGGATTCAGGGTGTCACCGGATTGGCGAAATTGCAAAATCAAAAGGCCTGGGATAGCGTGGGGACCCGGACATGGACGTTCATTCCAAAGCAAAATCGCCTGCTTCCAAATCCAAGCTCGATCTGAGTCGCTTGAACCCCGAGCAACGCGCCGCCGTCTTGCACACCGAGGGTCCCCTGCTCATCCTGGCGGGAGCCGGAAGTGGAAAAACCAACACCATGACCCACCGGATCGCCTACCTGATTGCCGAAAAAGGCATCCCCGCGAACCGGATTCTCGGTCTCTCCTTCACCAACAAGGCTGCAACCGAACTGAAAGATCGGGTCCGGTCTTTGGTGAAGAAGACTGCGGGTGATCAGGCCGCCAAGGGTCTGATCGTTTCCACCTTTCACAGTTTGTGCGTCCGGATCCTGCGGGAATATGCCGACCGGATCGGATTCACGCGTGAGTTCTCGATCCTCGACCCTTCCGACCAGGAATCGATTGTCCGTGAAATCCTGAAACACGTGAACATCGACAGCAAAAAATTCGACCCGGCATGGATCCTGTTCCAGATCGGGCAAGCCAAGAACAAGTTCCTATCGGGGGACCAGGCGATGGAGTTCTTCGACGGACTCAAAGGCCCGAAGGTATCCTACGACGAGTATTCGATCGCAGTACAGAGCGTGTTTCCCCGCTACATCGAGCGCCTGAAGCTCCTGAATGCGATGGACTTCGATGACCTGCTTTTTCATGCCGTGACCCTGCTTGAGACCCACGAAGATGTGCGGAAAGGCCTCTCTTGGCGGTTCCAGTACATCCTGGTGGACGAGTACCAGGATACGAATCCGGCCCAGTTCCGCCTGCTCGAGGCTCTGACCAGCACCCATAAAAATCTGTGCGTGGTGGGTGATGACGATCAATCGATCTATGCCTGGAGGGGAGCTGATCCCGCCCACATCCTCGGATTCCACGAGCACTTCCCGGACACCACCCGGATCATTCTCGACCGGAATTACCGGAGTACCGAGAACATCCTGAAGGCGGCCAATGAAGTCATCGCTAAGAATCCCAAGAGGCATCCGAAGTCCCTCTGGTCGGGCAAAGGAGAAGGCTCCCCAATCCACCTGATCGCAGTCGAGGAAGACCGCGCCGAATCCCAGATGGTCGTGGAGGAAATCAAGAAGCTCGGAGAGTCTCGCGCGAAGGCAAGCGACGCGGGAGGCGGCCATGTATTCTGGAACGACTTCGCCATCCTCTACCGCTCGAACCGCCAGTCCCGCATCTTCGAGGAATCTCTCCGTCTCCAACAAATCCCCTACAAATTGATCGGAGCTCTTTCTTTCTTGGACAGGAGGGAAGTGAAGGACATTCTCTGCTATTGGAAACTCGTATTGAATCCGAAAGATGATACGGCCATCCGGCGCATCATCAATTGGCCCGCCCGCGGTATCGGCAAGGCATCGATCGAGGCCATCCATGAGGCCTCAGTGAAGCGGGGCTGTTCGTTTTACGAGGCCATGCTGCTCGAGGAGATCACTGCTGGACTGAATGAACGGGCGAAAAAAGGGATCGGTTCCTTTCTTCAGACCCTCGATGAACTGAGAAGGGGGTTGGCGGCAATCCGTCGCGAGGACTTTGCGGATCAGGATGGCGCCTTCCTTTCGGCCATTTCCGAGTGGGCCCGATCGAGCCTGGAACGCGTGGGAGCGAAACTCGCGCTGCAAGCCGAGGAAGATGATCTTGTGAAAGCCCAGCGACGGTTCGAAAACATCGACGAGCTCGCGAGCAGCATCGGTCTCATGGATATCGCACCTCTCTCTCAGGTGGAGAGTCCGAAAACAGCGGAGCCGGTCCTCGAAGAGTTTCTGTCCCAGCTCGTTCTCAACTCCAAAGAAGAGGAAGACAAAGAAGACACCCCCCAGAATGCTGTGACGCTGATGACCCTTCATGGCGCCAAGGGGCTTGAGTTCCCAGTCGTGTTCCTGGTCGGCCTGGAGGACGGAAACCTTCCGCACCAACGCACCATCGACGAGGGCACGGACCTCTCCGAGGAGCGAAGATTGTTCTATGTGGGCATCACCCGGGCCAAGGAGGTCCTTTATCTCAGTCGGGCGAAAAACCGGATCCGCTACGGCAAAACGGTCCCGCGGAACCCCTGCAGGTTTCTCGAGGACATCCCGCAGGATTTGATCCTGGAGCGCGATGAGAGTTCGACCCCCCAATTCAAGAGTGAAGAGGCAGCCAAGCGTCACGAAGAAGAAGTTCTCAACTTTTTTGAGGAAATCCAGAAGCGCCTGAAAAAGCCCTGAGTCATTTATTGCGCGGTGCCAAACTCAATTCTGTGTTACCCTCGAAGAAAATCATGATTGTTTTCAACCCTTCATTCTCAAGGAGCGACCTATGACTCTCTTCTCCGGTGCAGCCGCCGAATTCTGGCTACGTTGGTTCCACACCTTTTTCGGAATCCTTTGGATCGGTCACCTGTATTACTTCAACTTCTCTCAAATGGCTTTCATGGGTGAGGCAGACGCCGCAACCAAGTCGGTGGTTTTCCAGAAGCTCACCCCGAGAACCATGTTCTGGTTCCGCTACGGTGCCCTGGTGACCTTCCTCACCGGCTGGGGAATGATTGGCCACAAGATGGGTGCCTTGGGGATTCCTGTGACCTCTTCCTGGTCGACCATCATCCTGACTGGTGGACTTCTCGGAACCCTGATGTTCCTGAACGTCTGGCTCATCATTTGGCCGAACAATCGCGTGATCATCGAGAATGCTGAACGCACCGCCCGGGGCGAACCCGCTATTCCCGGCGTGGCCGACCTCGCAGCCCGCGCTGCGATCGCTTCGCGCACCAACACCCTTTTCTCGCTGCCGATGCTGTTTTTCATGACCGCGGCCTCCCACCTGCCTCTCACTCTCTCGCCCGAGAAGAGCCTGATCCCCTACTGGTGTGTGTTCGGCATCCTGGCAGGAGCGCTGGAGCTCAATGCAGTGAAAGGCAAGATGGGCCCACTCCAAAAACTCAAGCATGTGATCCACTTCGGAGTGGTTCTGACCCTCGTGCTGTACATGGCCATGCACCTCCTGGCCGGTTGATCGATTGACCCTTCTGCCCTCCGGCCGGTCATCCCGGTCGGGGGGCATTTTTTTGTATGCAGATTCTCACCCTCAACGAATCCCCCTCCCCTCGAACCGGGCTTGAAGCCGCGGAGAAAATCTTTTTCGAATCGAGCTCGAAGCAGACTTTCTCCGGAGAGAAAGAACGGTCGCAGTTCCGGCAACGCTACTTCAGCGTTTATGCCGAAGGTGATCCCGATTGGTTTTTACTGGCTTACAGTGAAAACGGAACGGTCCTCGGGTACCTGGCCGGATCTCCCCGAATGCGTGAGGAACACTTCCAATTGAATCCCTACCTTGAGGGCTTCCGCCCGGCGATGGAACGATACCCGGCACACCTACATATCAACTTCGCTGCGGAAGCCCGCGGACTCGGTCTCGGAAGCCTGCTTCTGGCTGAGTTTGAGCAACGCCTCAGTCAACGCTCCATACCGGGAGTGCACCTGGTCACCGGGGCCGCAGAGCGGAATGTGGGATTTTACAATAAAAACGGTTATGTCGAGGCATCCCGCATCCAGATCGGGACCTCAGAATTGGTTTTACTCGGAAAACGACTCTGATTCGCGGAGTCGGCATTTATTTCCCATCCTCCGGAGTCCTCCGCTTCGATATCCTGAGGTGACCATGCGAACTGCCGCTCTACGCACCCTTGTTGTCGCTCTCTGCTTCACCTCGGTGCCCTCTTGTGCGACTCCGGCCCCTTCTGAAACACCCAAGGCACCGGTCTCGCTGGGTCCGATCGAGACCGATCCGATGGCTGCTGTACATGCCACGGAAAAGCGGATGCGTGATGCGGGCCTGGAAGAGGATTTCATTGAAGAACTGAACCGACGCTATATCCGGGGAAAGAAAAACTGGATCGAATCGGCGACCAAAATTCTTGAACCGAATGTTCTCGGATTCCTGTACTCCGGCGATTATTTTTCTCACGACACTCCGCCAGGCAGACGCGCTATCTTGAAATACCTCCGCGACCACCAATTGAGTTTCAAAGAGGCCGAGAGAGAATACCACGTGAACGCCTACGCGATCGCGTCCCTGCTCTGGGTGGAAACGAAGCTCGGTAAGGACCTCGGACGTCATCCGGTCCCGTGGGTGTTCCAGGCTTTGGTTTTGGGGGCGCACCCCAATCTTTGCTCCAGAGTCCTCGAGGCACTCCCCGCGAAGTTCCAAGCCGCCACACGAAAGAAAATCTCCACGATTGAAATGGCCCGTGACAAAACCATCGAACGCTGTGAAGCCAAGGCAGTCTGGGCGATTGAAGAACTGAAAGCGATTCAGAAACTCTGGAAGGAAGGCGTCCTGAATCCATTCCGGATCCAGGGCTCTTTTGCAGGGGCCTTTGGCATCCCGCAGTTCATTCCGTCGAGCTACCTCACCCATGCAATCAGCAAATACCGGAGGCGGGCGGACCTCCACCTGCACTCGGATGCGATTCTGAGTGTCGGCCATTTCCTGAAAAACTCGGGATGGACCAATCAATCCGAGACGGCCCAACTCCAGGCGCTGTACGCCTACAACCGGAGCAAGGACTACGGCCTGGTCATCTCCAGGATTGCAAACGCCTTACTTGGTTCCGGGAATTGACCCTTTAAAAGCAGAAACCCCCGGTTGTTGTGAAGAAACAACCGGGGGTTTCGAATTAAATGGGGGCGTCGTGCTATTTTGACACCGAGCTACCTCGGCACTATTTTCGCCGCAGGCGGGCTTAACTTCTGAGTTCGGAATGGAAT
>CAMCGZ010000009.1 GCA_945874535.1 Bdellovibrio sp. ZAP7 | reverse complement strand
CAGGATGGCGGGCCCGGCATTCCGTCGGGCCCCGGAATGTGAGAAGGTGGGGTGGAATGAGTCGGGAGTCCTGGAGCGAGGAAAGCCTGTTTTTCGACAAGGAGACCTATTTTGGGGCGCTCTTCGAAGGGCTTGCCTCTGCCCGGCATTCCATCGAAATGGAGACCTATATTTTCGAACCGGATCCGACCGGGCTACGGGTGTTGGATGCGCTCCGATCCGCTTCCCGGAGAGGAGTCCGCGTCCGGTTGGTGGTGGACGGGGTCGGGTCTTGGTTCTGGATCGGGATCCTGCGTGACGCACTCCGGGATTCCGGTGTCGAGTTCCGTGTTTATCATCCCGTATCCTTGTTCAGGTGGGCTTTTGCCCGCTTGAATCGTCGACTGCACAGGAAGGTTTGCATCTTGGACGGCAAAACTGTTTTTGTGGGGAGTTTCAATATCACCCATCGGCACCATCGGGACACCGGGGTGCGGCTGAGCGGACCGGGCGTTCGGGAGCTCGAAGAAGCGTTCCGCATCCTGTGGCAGGGGCGTTTTCCGAGCCGGAGACTCCCCTTGCGTGAACCCTCGCGCATCCGCCTCAATCTGACCCGGCGCCTTCGGGTCAGGTGGAATCGCGAATTGGTCCGGAAAATTCATGATGCGAAACAACGGGTTTGGATCACGAATGCCTATTTCGTTCCCCCTTGGTTCCTGTTGCGCGCCCTGTGTTCAGCCGGGCTTCGGGGGGTGGATGTGAGACTTTTGCTCCCGGCCGAGCCGGATTACCGGTTCATGAAGTGGCTCTCTGAGACCTATTACCGGTACCTGCTGCTGAGCGGGGTGAGGGTTTATGAGTACCGGGCCCGATTCATTCATGCCAAGTCGATGCTGGTGGATCAGGGCTTTGCGATCGTCGGATCGACCAACCTCAATCACCGGAGCTTGATGCACGACCTCGAGGTGGACGCGGAGATGGAACACCCCGCTTCCTTCAAATCATTGGAACGGCAATTCGAGTCTGATCTGGAGGATTCGGTCGAGATCCGGGAGTTCGACCCTTCGAAGGGCGGTTGGGGAATGCGATTCTTGCGGTGGCTGGTCATCCGCTTGAGGTATTGGGCATGAGGATCAAGGTCGTCACCTTCAATATCCACAAAGGTTTCTCCTGGTTCAACCGGAAGGTCACGCTCGAGGAGATGAAAACCCATTTGCAGGCCTTGGGTGCCGACGTGGTTTGCCTCCAGGAGGTGCTCGGGTGGCACGAGCTCTTCGCGCCCCGTCCACAGTTTGAGTTTCTCGCTGACCGGGTTTGGAGTCATTACGCTTATGGAAAGAACGCGGTGTACTCGAAGGGGCATCACGGAAACGCCATTTTGAGCCAATATCCCTTCGAATCTTACGAAAATTTGGATCTTTCGAACCATCGTTTCGAGCGGCGGGGACTTTTGCACGGGGTGGTGTCGTGCCCCGAATGGGAGGGGAAGAAGGTCCATGTCATGACAGCCCATCTCGATCTCCTGGCTTGGGGGCGGGAGCGCCAACTCGCCAAACTCTGCGAAGCCATCCGCTCCAGAGTGCCACCGGGGGAGCCCTTGATCCTGGCTGGGGATTTCAATGATTGGGCGGAGGAGCTGACATCCGGATTGAGCGAAGGGGCCGGGCTCCGAGAGGTATTTCTGGATCGGATCGGAGACCACGCACGAACTTTTCCCGCGTTTTGGCCCTATCTGAAGTTGGACCGGATTTATGTGAGGGGCTTCCGGGTCACCGAGGTCGAAACCCTGACGGGGCCTCCATGGTCCAGGCTCTCGGATCATCTCGCGTTGTCTGCAGTGCTCGAAGAGGAGGCTCCATGAAGTCACGGGTATTTTGGGGAAACCGACAAGATCCACTCGGCGGATTCCAGAAAGAGTCCTGGGAGGCGGCAAGACCCAAGTGGAAGCAGGTTCATGGTGTGGGGATCGCCGAGGTGACCGATCTTGGTCAGGACTGTGGCGAAGTGGATGGGCTCTGGACTCGGACCCCCGGAATTCCGATCGGGGTGGTGACGGCAGATTGTGTCCCCATCCTTCTGGAGCACGTTTCCGGATCCGTCCGTGGCGCCTTGCATGCAGGCTGGCGGGGGGTGTTCGCAGGGATTCCGCGAGCGTTTTTCGGGTCACTCCCTTCCGAACTGGCAAATCCATCCGATTGGAGGGCGATCTTCGGTCCTTCAATTCGAGCCTGCTGTTATGAAGTCAGCGATGAATTGATCGAGTCTTTTAGTCGGGAATTCCAGGGGCTTTCCCGCCAGCTTCTCGAGCCTGCGGTCCGGAGGCTGGATCTGGTTGCTGTCTTGAATCACCAGTTCGTGTCTTTGGGCTTCGCACAGCCCGAAGTGCACCCCGCTTGCACTTACTGTTCGATGGCAGCAGGAGAACCGGTGTTTCAGAGTTACCGGCGTGGAGATCGTCAATCCCGCCAACTGTCGATCATTCTTTGAGGATGACTTGGCTTGTCACTCCTCTTCGATGCTACCATTTTGAGAGGAGCTCCTCATGGATGAAGTCAAAATGGATCAAGTTAAAGTGGATCAATTCAGCAACCGCAACGAAATTCCCGAAGCCTTCCGTTGGAATCTGTCCTTGGTTTATCCATCGCTCGAATCCTGGGAAGCGGACTTCGCCAAAGTGGACTCACATGTCCGTCGGGTGGAGGAGTTCAAGGGGAAACTCGGTTCCGGTGCGCTCACCATGAAGGAAGCATTTGAAGCTCAGGTCAATCTCGACCTTCTGATCGAGAAACTCTACTCCTATGCCCATCACAGTTCGGATGAAGACACCCGTGATTCGGCCAAGCTCGGACGGGTGGACCGCATCCGGGGCGAGGCGACGAAGGCCGGAGCCCGCCTGTCGTGGTTCGAGCCGGAACTGCTCGAGATTCCTGTCGAGCAATTGAATTCCCTGAGCCGCGACCCCTTGCTCCGGGATTTTTCGCGAAAGCTCGAACTCCTGATCCGCTCGAAGCCCCATCAGCGGAGCGCCGAAGTGGAGGAGATTCTGGCCCTGGCTTCAGAGCCGATGGACGGGGCCTACAAGGCCTTCAGTCTGCTCGAAAACGCGGATATGAAATTCCAGGATGCGGTCGATGCTCAGGGCAAAAACTGCGAGCTGAATCATGCGACCTACGGAGCCTATCTCGAATCGGACGACCGCGAGCTCCGGCGGAGCGCATTCGGGAATTACATCAGGGAGTTCTCGAAGTACCAGAACACCTTCGCTGCGACCATCGATTCTCACGTGAAAAAACAAGTGTTTTACGCCCGTGCCCGACGGTTCAACAGCGCCATCGAGGCGAGTCTGTTTTCGGATGCGGTGCCGCTTACCGTTTACAACGGGCTCATCGATACCGTGAATCGTTTCCTTCCTCTTTTGCACCGGTGGGTGGGTCTCAAGAAGCGGGTGCTCGGGTTGAGTGAGATGGAGATCTTCGATCAGTTCGTACCGATGGTGAAGCCGACCCGGACCGAGCTGCCTTACGAGGAGGGGTGTCGTCTGGTTCGGGAAGCGGTCCGTCCGCTCGGTGAAGAGTACGGTTCCGCACTCGAAAAGGCATTTACAGAGCGCTGGATTGACGTGTTCTACACTCCGGGGAAGCGGAGTGGCGCTTACTCAGGCGGGATGTACCTGACCAAGCCCTACATTTTGCTGAACCACAAGCACAATCTCGGGAGCACCTTCACCTTGGCGCACGAGCTCGGGCATTCGCTCCACACGCATTTCTCGAACGCGAGCCAACACTACACGACCGCGAATTATCCGATTTTCCTGGCTGAGGTCGCTTCGACGACGAACGAAATGCTCCTTCATTTCCATTTGTACGAGAAGGCCGAATCGAGAGAGATGAAGCTGTACCTGCTCGATCACCTCTTCACCCAATTCAGGAGCACCCTCTACCGGCAGGTTCAGTTCGCCGAATTCGAACGCGACATCCATGCCATGGTCGAGCGCGGAGAGCCCCTGACCGCGGAGTCACTCTCGGATCATTTCGAATCATTGAACGCCCGTTACTACGGTCCGGAAATGAAGCGACACAAAAACATCCGTTTCGAATGGTCGAGGATCCCGCACTTTTACTACAACTTTTACGTGTACAAGTACTCGACCAGCTTTGCAGCCGCCCAGTATTTTGCCAAAGGGATTTACGAGGGGGATACGAAGCTCCGGGATTCGTACCTGGGGTTCTTGAAGTCAGGATCGAGCCGGGATCCGATCGATACCCTGATCCGCGCAGGCATGGACCTGCGAGGTCCGGAGCCGATCGAGGCTGCCTTCCAGGTCTTTGAAGACGCGCTCAACGAGTTCGAGAGGCTCTCGAAGTGAGTTCAGGGCAACGGTAGACCGCTTTGAATTTAAGACGGTTCAGGACAGGAAACCGGTCCTCGAACGTGAAGAGCCAGTCGGGGTGGGTGGATTCGATTTTCTTGCATTCGTTTCGATCGAGAGTGTCCAAGTAGGAGATCGAGTCCGGCTCGTTCTTTTTGAAGCTCACGATAACGCTCGATCCGGGGTTGGCATCCAGGCAGTCTTGCAGAGCCGAAGGACTTTTGCATTCGCGGACGAGTCCTCGGGGTCCGGGGTAGTAGGTCTGTTTCATCGGATTCAAATCAAAGCCCGACGAAATCCAGTGTTCTGACGGTCTGCTGTGGCGGTGAAGGGCCTCTAGTGCCCAGAGCTCGGGGATCGATGCGCACTGGAAAGAAGTGTAGGCGAAGCCTGCGATTCCCGTCAGCAACTGGGCCAGCGCCAGTTTCGGGTTCCAGCGGAATCCTTCCGTTTTGTAGAAAACCGCAACGGTCATGACAGCCACGATATTGAGTACCGGAAAAAGGAAACGGATGTCCTTGTTGGTCATGAGGAGATGAAATATGAAAAAGGCCCAAACGAATGCAGCGAGTCCGTCTTTCCACTCCCGAAGCCCGTATCGGACGGCCCCTGCAAACAGCGGGATCGACCAGAACGGGTTCAACATCAGAATCCAGATGAAATACTGGTACCAGGGATGGGGGCTGAAGGTGGCGGCGACTCCGTCGATGAGGTTCACCTTGAAGTAGTTCCAAGGGGTGAGGGTCCATTGCCCGTAGAACCATCGATCGAGCACCAGTCCCAGGGTCAGGCTCAATAGGAATCCACCCAGGAGTACAAGGTGGGGTTTGCGGAGTCCACGGTCCCGTATCAGCAACATTGGAGCCAAACCGATCAATCCCAGAGCGATTTGATAGCGCGCCAGAAATGAAAGTCCGAGCAGGATGCCGGTCATGCCTGGTGTGCGCCCTGCCACCATGCGTGCGGCAGCGAAGGTGAGCAAAATCCCGGAGAGGTTTTCGCTCGAAGTCCTTATGTGAAGATACGGGAAAAACCAGATCAGGGATATCCAGAGGAACCCTTCAGGGTCGATCCCGTCCCTTTCTCGAAACGCCCTCCACAATGACCAGAGGGCGAGGATATTGAGCAGTCCGTAAATCAGTCGGAAGAGGGTCGCAAATGCATGGGGCTCGAACACACCGGCAAGAATGGCGGGTTTCATGAGACCCGCATGAAGCAAGGGTTGGAACCAGGGGCGGATCTGCGACTGATACTCCCACCGCAGGAGACTCGTGTCCTGCAGGAGACCTGATGCATGGTTGGCGAATTCGAGGATTTGACAGTGTTCATCCGGATGGTGAAAGCCGGTCGAATAAACCGCCGCTAAAAGGTGGGAGATGAGCAGGATGAGAATTCCCGCACTCTCGGGGCGATCAATGAAGAATCTGATCGTTCTCATGATTCAGGACGAAGCTCAGCATGGACAGGGTCGAGTATTCCACTCCGCGATGGACCAGACGGAAATCATCCTTGGGGAGTGCCGAACCCACAGTGAAGAGCAGGGGAAGAAAGTGTTCCGAGGTGGGGTGACTACGGTGGTAGTCGGGGTTCTCCTCGAATGCGACGAGGGACTCGACATCTTTTCTTTGCAGGCAGCCGATGAGCCACTCTTCGAAACGGAGTGCGAAATCGGCTCCGGGCCCGCGCTTTTCGGCCCACCGGAGTTCCCTGAGGTTGTGGACGGCTCCGCCGCTCGCCATGAGCATCACACCCTGCTCCCGGAGCGGAGCCAAGGCATGCCCCATCTTCATGATCTGAAGGGGTTGGAACTCGAGCGGGAGGCTGATCCTGACCACCGGGATCTCACCCTTGGGGTAAAGGTGCATGAGCGGAATCCAGATTCCATGATCGAGCGGACCGATCGGATCGGCTGTGGCGGGAATCCCCGATTCCTTCAGGAGGGTGATGATCTGTTCGGCGAGACCCGGATCGCCCCCGCAAGGGTACTCGATGTCGTAAAGGTCATCCGGAAACCCACCGAAGTCATGTTGGATGGTGTTGCCCGCAGTTTTGAGCACCTTGACCTGGTCTCGCGAGATCGAATGGGCGGACAGGCATACGATCGCCTTCGGTCTGGGTAGGCTCCGTGCCAGACGGTTCATCGCTTCCTGGGCGGGATCATCCCCGTAGGCAAGCATGGGAGAACCGTGACTCACAAACAATGAAGGAAAGCGGAATGTGCTCATGGGTCCTTCCGGGGGGGCTCAGATTTTGAAGTAGATGTTCATCCGCCCGAATTCCGAGCTTTCCATCCAGGTTTTTTCGAGGCCGATTCCCTTGAAGATCGGGAGGGGCAGCTCAACCGTGTTCTTGCCTTCCAGTGTTTTCGACATCCGGAGGATCATTTTGGCGACCTTCTTCCGGAGTCCGCACACGAGCTTGCTCGGCAGACCGTATTGCGGGATGCCCCGGATGATTTCATCCGCATCAGAGAGCACCTTTTCAGTGGTGATCACCAATTTTGGAATCCCGTTCTCGAGAGGGAAGGAAAGGCGGGTGTCGATGCGAAGAGGGAAGCGGATCGGACGTTTCGGATTGATGAAGATCCCCTCGAATCCACCTTTTCCGGAATAAATCAGATCCAGGTAAAGAACCGGTGCGGAGCCCTTCTGGTCGAGGATCACAAATGCGCCCTTCGGTCCGAGCTTCAGGTGATCCGCTGCAAGCAACTCGTCCCAAAGTTTGCTGTCGATCGCAGTCTTGATGATCCGATTCAGAAACTCCTCAGAAACACTCGTGACGACGTCGGCTCTACCGGATGCCAGAACTGAGGACATTTCTTCGACTGCGAGGCGCCGGATGTCCGGCCCGATCAGACGGACGGGTTCGGGAACAGGAGTCTCTTGGACGCAGTTGATTCCGAATCTGCGGTACATCTCCAGGGTGCAAAGTCCGCCCCCGACACCCAGTTGGAACTGGTCCCGTTTCGGTTGGGAGAAACTTTTCACTTTGAATGAGGTGTAGAACGGGTCCGAGCTGATTGCGAGGGTGCTCGGAAGGCTTTCTTTGAAAATCGACTTCAGTATCGACGGGCCGATACTGGTTTTCAGGGACTTTCCCACCTCGAGGATGATCGTGGTGAGGATGCCCTTCATCTTCTTCTGGATCAGGGGCTTGAATACCGAGAAATCGATGGTCCGGCTCAGTTGGTTCACCCGGACATACACGGGTTGTACGGCAATCTGTTCCGCAGTGATCGGACCGCCCGTGGCAAGCTCGGAAGTTTGAATCTCGTTCACATGGCGTTCGACGTAAGGGGGGAGCGTGTCGAGTTTGTAACCGGTGAGTTTGAAATTCAGGTTATCGTCCCGAAGAGCCTGAAGAGAAACTTCGAATTCGGCCGGTTCGAGAGAGGCAGGCACCTTCACCTGGCTCGGGGCCAGGGTGGCCGAGAGGAAACGGTTCAAAGCCCCGGTTTTGGAATCCGGTACCATGAGGTCCACCTGAACACCTTCCGGAAGCCCGATGTCCACGCCTTGAATCCGTGCTGATGCGTCGATGTTCATGACCGGATCGACCACATCGAGGTGCTTCGCGGAGGCCCGCAAGGAGTGCACTTTGTAAGAGAGTTTCGGAATCCGGATCCTGAGCACGGCTTTGGCCGCATCCACACGGAATACCGATGAAACCAGGCTTCGGACTTTTTCAACCGCCGGATCGGAGGTGATTTCGTCCAGGGTCAGGATCTCGTCATCGATGGTGGTGATCCCGGTGAGGCCGTCGTCGATCTCGGCGTTATTGAGAATCAGAAGGGTTTTCTCGATCAACCACTCCATGGAACCGCGACTGATCCGCGTTTGAAGGAGAACGTCGTCCGGTGCGGCAAGGCTCTGGAGCGGAAGAAAAAGGATCAGGGCCACGAATAGGGTCTGCATCACCAAAGGCTCCCTTCATCGGTCAGGTCGGCCGAGATCAGCAATCCTCTGTTCGGAGTGATCCGTACGAACTTGGGGTGGAACTCGAAATCTTGAACCGTGAGGGTCCGCCCGATGGGAATCAGAATGGAGGGTTGGAGGATCCTCTGGAATTCCTTCCGTACCGACTCCATGAAGCTCTTTTTCACAAAGGAGGTCATTTGGCCCACATTGCTCGGGCAATAGGCTTCCGGACAGGTCCGGGGCGGGATGTAGTTTCCCTTGGCATCGAAAGGAAGTGAGCTGGTGACCAGGATATTCGGATTACCCTGGTTGTCAGGGAAGATTCCGATCAGGTGGAAATCGAGCTCGACCGGAATCTGAACCAGTTTTCCGGATCCGAAGTACCGTTCGATCAGGTCTCCGAGCCCAAGCCGGAGGCGCTCGCCGAACGGGGTGTTCTCGCGAATCGTCTTCTTGATGTCGATCTCGAGATTGAGGACCGCAACGATCGAGTTCCGTACGGGATCGAAGGCCACTCTGACACCCTTGCCGGAAAGGTTCACGCCCGGTGAAGGGCCGACCATGGAATAGACCTTTGAAATGCGCTGTTGAAAGAGCGGGGTATGGACGACTTCCTTCAGGAACGACTCATAGAGGACAATGCCCACCCCGTCTTTAGGTCCCATCACATTCAGGTCGGGGAGGCCGATGGAGGTCGAGTTCCCATCGGGTTTCAAACACATTCCGTCAAAACAGACCTTGGCCGAGATCTGAGTCGAAAACAGGTTCGCCTCTTTGGCGTACTGCAAGTAGCTGAATACGAAGTCGCCTGTGATCCCGCCGATCAACTGCCGGACCGTCGGGCCCGCCGGGTTGGTCTGGAGCAAATCATCGGTACTGACAGTGTACTTCACCGGAGGAGCTTCTTCAGCCCGCTGGGTCGCGAGTTTCAGACTGTCTTCGATGGCACCGGCAATGCGGGCTCTCAGCTGGGACACCACCTCGGGTTCGAGCTTCTGGAGCTCGCGCCGGATGTCGGACTCACCTGCGTGGAGCACGGTCTCTCCCGACTGGATGTCCACTGACAGGGGCTTTCCCTCGACCGTGAGTGGGCCGAGAGTCAGAAAAAACTCGGGGCGATTGCGTGACAGGATATTGGTGGTGAAGCTCTGGATCCGGATCCGGGTTCCTTCGGGCTTCAGCATGGTCAACAAGCTCAGCTCGAAGCGGAAAGGGGGGGACTTGTCTTTCATTCCGACTTTCAAGGGCTTCGATTCGATCTGGAAGGGGTAAGCGAACAATCCTTTGGGAACGCGGATCGAGAGTTGCTCGGCTGTGACCTTCAGGGTGTCGATCTGCCAGCGGGCCTTCACCTCGAAGGTGTCGGGCGAGGTCGGTTTGATCTGGATGGTGAGACCTTGTTCCGGCAAAGAGAAGCGGATTTTCAAGGGAGAGATGGAGTAGGAGAGCTTCTCTCGGATTCCAAGGAGCTGGAGGACTTCGCGGAAGGTATCGTCTTTGGGTTCGATCGGGATCACCTCCCGCATGCCGTCCGCCCCGAAAGTGATGGTCGAGCCGTTCACATCTGCATTGATGATCCGGGCGACGATTCCCCTCACGACGGTTTCGATGCTGTCCTGGCGAATGAGGGTGTTCCCGACCGGAATCTGGTCCGCTGGCTGAACAAAAGTGTCCCCCTCGGCCCGGGCGAAGGGCAGATTCAACACAGAAAACAAAATCACCAAATATTTCACTGAAGCGCCCATCAGGTTCAACCTCGTCGCGGTGTGATAACAGGTGGCGAGGCGCTTGTAAATCTTCTTGGTTGAGCACTTGGCCGGGTGTGTAAATTTTTTAGACAGCTTTCGGGAGGTTTACACAACCCAGGGGCAAGTAGAATGAATCAAGTTGTTGATATCAAATATAAATACATTGGCACGGTGTGTGCTTTCTTCTGGGGTAAGGAGAATGCACATGGAACGATTGAAATGGATTTTCTACCGCTTTTGCTTCTTCTTGGGATTGGCTACCGCCACTTATTGTTCTTATGCCCAGGTCAGCTCTTGGATGCATCCTTCCGCTCCGGCTGTGGTGGCGCCCCAGGCCCTCGCTCCGGTTCAGGGCTTCGTGCCGACTCAGGCTTTCGCACCCACCTTCTTGCCGTCTTTTCAGCAGGCCCCTTCGGTAGAAAAGGCGGCACCGGTCCTGACCAGCCAAGCACTCGCCGTTGCTCCGAGTCCATCGGCCACCCCCGAAGCCAGTCCGACCCCGGAAGCCACGGCTCAAGGAGATGCTGTTCCTCAAGAAGGATTCGGCCCGATTGCCACTGCCGAACCTCTTCCGGCTTTCATGAATCCCGAATCCTGGATGGCTCTTTATCAGCAAGGTCTCCGTACGCCGGCCCAGGAGTCTCCCGTTCGCGGCGATAGCCAGGCTACCCCGGCTTCGGCTCAGGCACAGGGCATGATGCTTCCGTCTGCCGGTTCTTCGGGGACAGGTGATCCAAGCGGGCCATCCTCCGGCGGCTCGGGTGGATCCGGTGGAAGCTCGGGTTCTTGGTCCTCTCCGTCCGGGCAAGCAGGATTGCTCGGGTCCCAGGACTTGGCCGCCCTCCAGGCTCCCCTTCAAGGTCTGGTTCCGGATCAGGAAGTCACGGTCGCAGGTTTGTATTGTGGAAACGGACTTCAAGGTCGGGGCTGCAGCCCGGAGCGCCGGATGTTGGTCCACACCTCCCGGTTCTCTCTGAATGAAGGATTGCACGAGCAAGCCATGGTCTCTTTCTCGGGATCGAACGCGGGCAACCTGGAACTCAGTCTTTCTCTCCGCATCCAGGATGCTTCCGGCAAAGACAGCACGCTGACCGGAACAGTCCGGGTGAACGAAGTTCGTGTGCGCCAGGAGTCGCGCGAAGGCCGCACGGTCCGGGTGATTGAAATGAAGGCTCCGGATGTCGAGATCCGCACCGGTGAGCGCCTTCGCAAGGTCCAGATCCGCATCGTGATGGATGGAGCCTCTGGCGAGGACCTCTCGGTCCTTCCAGAATCTTCGATCACCTTTGTCCGGAAGTCAGTGGCCACGTCGCCCCTCACTTGGAATTTCGCCGCTCCAGCGCCGGTTGCTTCGGGAGATCCCGCACTGATTGCTGACGAGATCTCTTACTCCATGAGCATCGAGAAATCGCGGTAATGGTGGCGTCCTCCCGGAAGGAACGGTCCTTCCGGCGGAGTGATTTTCTGGTTCTCTTTTGCACGACCGAGCATTTTCAAGAATTTCGACCGGCTGATTTCACGTGCACCTAGCGCCTCCATGTGTGGAGTCAGGACCTGGATGTCCATCCATTCCCGTCCGGCGATCATCTGTCGCGAGACGCCGAACAGGAGTGCGGCTTTCGAGGCATTGCTCTCCCGATGGAACATGCTCTCGCCGGCGAAGTAACCCGAAGAGTCCACCCCGTACATCCCCCCGACCAAGTCGTCACCATTCCACACTTCCACGCTGTGAGCATGACCGAGACGGTGCAGCTCGCAATATGCCTCCTTCATCTCAGGGGTGATCCAGGTGCCTTCATCCTCACGGATCGAGCAGGCCTCGATCACTCGATCAAAGGCGAGGTCGATGGTGTAGGTCCATGGAGCCTGCTTGAGATAGGATTTGAGTCGACGTCCGATGTGAAGTGACTCGAATTCCAGAACCCCGCGTCGGGAGGGACAATGCCAAAGCAAGGGCAGACCTTCGGTCGGCCACGGGAATACCCCTTGTGAATAAGCATGGAGCAGGGTCTTGGGTTTCAGATCCAATCCCACTGCGACAATGTCATTCAACTCGGACATCAGTTCGCTTCGAGAATCATCACCGAGCCGAGTCCGCCGGCTGCGCACACGGAAATGAGTCCGGTCGATTTACCCGAGGCCTTGAGTTGGTGCAAGGTCTGGAGCATGAGTCGACCCCCGGTCGCACCGAAGGGGTGTCCGATCGAGATCGAACCGCCATTGACGTTCAGTTTGGCCGGATCCACTTTGCCGATCGGGGCGTCGAGGCCGAGCTTGTTCTTCGCGAACTCGGGACATTCGATGGCACGGATGGTGGCGATCACTTGGGCAGCGAAGGCCTCGTGGATTTCGAGGAGATCGAGTTGATCCCAGGTCATGCCGGCCGCCTTGAGAGCTTTATGGATGGCATAAGCTGGGCCGATCAGAAGGGGTTCGCTCTGGATGTCGACACCGGCTGCCGCATAGCCGCGGATGAAACCCAGGGGCTTCAGTCCGAGTTCGCGCGCGCGCGATTCTTTCATGAGCACCACGGCAGAAGCACCATCGGTCAGAGGACTGGCATTACCTGCGGTGATGGTTCCGTCCTTATAAAATACGGGCTTCAACTTGGAGAGCTTTTCAAAAGTCGAATCCGAGCGGACATCGGTGTCGCGCTCGATCACTTTTCCATCCGGAGTCGGTACCTTGCAGACATGTCCGGCATAGAAGCCGTTATCCCAAGCACGTGCGGCTTTTTGATGGCTTTCGAGAGCGAAGCGATCTTGCTCTTCGCGAGAGACCTTGAACAATCTGCCCATGAGGTCTGCCGATTGGCCCATGGTCTGACCGGTCGTGGGCTCTTTGATGCCCGGAGCGAGCGGTGCCAGGAAGGATGCTTTGAATTTAGAGAGCAGCGAGAGACGCTGGCTCATGGTCTTTGCCTTGGCGAGATCCTGGAAGAAATCCGTTGCCTCGAGACTGAAAAGGGCACGGACCGAGCTGATGGATTCGACGCCACCTGCGACACCGATCTCAATCTGGCCGGCGGTGATTTTGGCTGCGATGCCTGCTGCCGCCTCGAGTGAGGATGCGCAGTAACGGTTGATCCCGGTTGCCGCGATGGACGGGGGGAGTCCGGAATCGAACAAGGCCTCGCGGGCGATATTCGAACCTTCGGCCGGAGCGCTCACGATGCCGAAGTAGACCTCGTCGATGAGTTTCGGATCGAGGCCGGTACGGTTCACCGCCTCACGAAGCGCGATCCCCCCGAGTTGGGCGGGAGACATCTTTTGGAATACGGTACGGGCCCGGGCGAAAGGAGTGCGAACTCCTCCGACCACTGCAATGCGATCTGAATTGGTCATGACTCCAGTGTAGGACTCAGAGCCCCTGCTCTTCTACCAAAAAACGATCCAACCGTTGAAAGAGCTTCTCCATCGCGGACTTCGCCTCGGTATTGATGGCGGTGCGTGACAAAGGGCTGGAGTTCAAGATGCGGAGCGCTTCATCCACTTCTGCAGCGATTTCGAGGTACCCGAAATTCTTCGCGCCTTCTGAGAGGTGGTGGGCCTCCTGCTTCAGGCCATTCCAATCCCGGTCAACGAGTTGCTTGCGCATCTTGCGAAGACGAGTATTGACCCTTTCGATGTAACCGGATTTAACGCGAAGGTGGATCTCTGAAGAGGAAAACATGAGGCCCCTGAACTTATGGGATCAGCCGGGATTTGGCAAGGAGGCGCTTGCCTCCTCAGAGGTAGGGGCTCCATTTGGGCGCGACGCACTCTCCCATGCCGATGGTCAGTCGCTTGACGTTACCGCCGCCGGCTCCCATGAGAAAGATGTTTTTCCCGCCGGAGCGGGACGAGGAGAATACGAGAAAGTTCCCGTCGGGGCTGAAGTGGGGATCTTCGTTGTTTCCCTCGTCCTTCGTCAGACGCTCGATTTTTCCACCGTCAGCGGTGATGGTGAACAGATCGAACTTCCCATCGAGCCATCCGGCAAATGCGATCTTTTTCCCGTCAGGAGACCAACTCGGGGTGGCATTGTAATTCCCGGCGTAAGTCAGGCGCTTCGCATCCGCAGGACGATCGATATCCAGAGTGTAAAGCATCGGTTTTCCGGGGCGTGACGAAACGAATGCCAACTGCTTTCCGTCTGGACTCCATGCCGGATCGACATCGAAACCGATCGAGCGAGTCACTTGCGAAGATTCGCGTGTTGCAGGGTCGAGCAGATGGATTTCGGGATTTCCTGTCACGCTCATCGTGTAAGCGATCCGGTCTCCTTTCGGAGAATAGGCAGCTCCCGAGTTGATTCCCTTACGGTTGCTCAGCAGCCGGTAGCGACCATTCTTGAAATCGTACTCGAAGAGATCGAGATTCTTAGTGTTGTCGGAATGCCGGTTGTAAACGGAGAACGCGATACGGGTTCCGTCCGGGCTCCAGGCCGGAGCCATGGAAAGTGATCTGAGGCGGGTGATTTGCCGAACATCCCCTCCGTCGAATCCGGAGGAGTAGATCTCCTTTTTTCCGGTTTTGTCGCAAACGAATACGATCCGGGTCAAAAAGATTCCCGGTTTACCCGTAATGGCTTGGACCATGTCGTTGGCGATGGTGTGGGCGAGGATGGCGGGAGTCGTGGAATCGCCCAGATATTTTTTCGAGAGGATCTCGGACTGGTTGGCGGTCGAAAAGAGCCTGAACTCGTAAACTGCTTGGGCCCCGTTCTTGGAGAAGTTCCCGTAAGCAACGTGATCCGCCCCAGCCTTGATCCAAGCCGCAGCATCGGGTTTGCCCTGTTCGTCGAGCAAGGGGCCCTGAACGAACTGTTCGCGGTCGAGCAGTCGGAAACTGTCGATGAATGCGAGGTCCTCTCGGATCCTCTTGTCCACCAGTTCCAGGAGACCGGATTGAGCGGCGGATGAGGCTTTTCCGCCGGTGAGAGCAATGGAAGGTTTCTTGGCGCGAGCCTCACCCACCGGAAGGTAAGTGGATTCTGCCAAAGCGGCGATGGGGGATGCGAGCCACAGGATCGCGAGCAGGGGTCTCAACATACCCGGATTATAGGGTTCTCAGAGTGGAAACCCAAGCAAAATCCCGTCGTTCAGGATTGCAGTGGAAATGTCCTGAGGAGGGATCGGGAAGGGATTCGCGGCAAGAAGTGCGCGTTTGACCTCCTGGTCGAATCCCGGGTTTCCGGAAGATTGGACGAACTTGAAATTGCGGATATTGCCCCTCGAGTCGATCTGCAAGAGGACCTTCGCAGAGAGCCCTTGTCCAAGCAACCATTTGGGGAGTTCCCAGTGAGTCCTCACTTGCTCGAGAACCACATCGAAGTATCCCGCCTCAAGGGTGGATCGGGCTTCCGCGGAGAGTGAGGTCCCCTTCGAGATGCGATTGCCGCGGACCTCCTCCGTCGCAGTCAGAGCCTTGATCCGTTCGATGGAGCGAATTCTTTCAATGGCCTGCTTGAGTTTTCGCTTCGCTTCTTTTTCCTTTTTAGACTCCTTGGTTTTGGTCTTCGATTTCTTGAGGGAATAGTCACCCTCTTCGGGAAGGTTGCGGATTTTTGTTTTCTTCGGGGCAGGCGCCGGAGCGGGGGTGGGTGCTGACTCTCCCGGAGGCGGAGCTGCGGATTCGACCGTTTTTTGCGTGGGAAGCCCTACCAGGTCGACTCTCAGCGAGGGAATGTAGGGTTTCGGGGTGCTGAGCCTGAACGATGGACCGATCAGGAGAATGAGATAAGCCAGCAGGTGAAGCGAAGCCGAAACTGCCAAGAAGCGGGAGAGAAATCCTTTTTGAGGGCTGGGCTCGGAAACCGTCATGGTGAGGCGGGGCGTGAGACTCCCTCCTCCGGGGCGGTGACCAGTCCGACACGACGGATATTCGCTTTTTTCACCTTCGCCATCACCTTGGCTACGGTGCCATAGCTCACGTCCTGATCGGCCTGGACCAGTACCTGAGTCTCCGGTTTGTCACGTGAGAGGGTGTTCAGCCGGTTGCCGAGATCCTCCAGTGTCACGGTACGTCCGTCGAGATCGATGGATCGGTTCGACTTCACGGCGATCATGACCGGATGCTCGTCGTGCTCGAGATTGCCTGCGTCCGCTTTCGGGAGCTTGACGTCGATGCCCTGTTGCAAGAGCGGTGCGGAGACCATGAAAACGATCAGCAACACCAACATGACATCCACCATCGGGGTCACGTTGATCTCGGAAAGGGAAACCCGTCCTCCCTTAGCTTTCGGTGACGGATTGAGGGCCATTTCCGGCGTCTCCTTTCCGTTGGAGGAGTTGTCTCTGGATCATATTCAGGAACTCCTGCGAAAAGCTCTCCACATCGAGGCTGATGCGTTTGGTGCGGTTTACGAGAATATTGTAAGCGATGGCCGCTGGAATCGCCGCAGCAAGTCCCATGGCTGTTGCGATCAGGGCTTCCGAGATGCCGGGCGCGACCACGGCCAGAGACGCCGTGCCCATCGCACCGATGTTCTGGAAGGAGTTCATGATCCCCCACACGGTTCCGAACAATCCGACAAAAGGTGCGGCACTCGCGGTCGAGGCGAGCCAAT
This sequence comes from Bdellovibrio sp. ZAP7, assembly GCA_945874535.1. Classification (GTDB taxonomy): domain Bacteria; phylum Bdellovibrionota; class UBA1018; order UBA1018; family CAIMNF01; genus CAIMNF01. Next base: position 81,097 of record CAMCGZ010000009.1, on the reverse strand, counting down.
CGACATATTTTTCAAGCTCATCGATCTCCAGACTGTGGGCCCGGTTCAGCGCGCGTTCGATGGTGCTGATTTCAGGACCGCCCTCGTTCGAGCGGGCTTCGATCGGTATTTTCCGGAGTTCCTGAAAACCGGCTTCGAAGGTCTTGGCGACCGGAGATCCACGGAATTCCGGCATCCGCTGGTGAATCTCATCCAGGGTCTTCGAGTTCCAGAAAACCTCGTTGAAACGGGCATTCCCTGCGAGAGCTTCCCGGATGAGACGGGCCTTGGTCAGGATGACCGCCCAGGTGAGCACCGAGGCTCCGAGGAGCATGAGGAGAACGAATTTGACGAGTGGGCCGGCATCAGCCACCAGGGTCCAAGTGCTCGGATGAACGGCTGCGGAGGTGGGGGTCATGAGCTTCGGAGTTCCTTTCGATTTTTGATGCTAACATAGCGGGCCAGAGCGAGTAAAACGAACAACATCACCTGGACGTACAGATTCTGGAGAACGGGGGTTTCGGAACCCCCGGGTTTGAACTGGAGGATGCCTGCTGTTTGGTTCTCGAAGAAGTCCAAGCCACAAATGGCATGGATCAGGATGAAGAATGCCGAAACGAAGCCCGCGGAGGACCAGAATGCCGGAAAGACCGAGAAAGCGAGCGCCAGAGTGAGGGACTCGGCACTGCCGGGAGCGAACCAGGCCCAATAAATCGAAATCAGGGTGAGGATCTCGAGCGGGATCCGGATCGGAGTCCCCCTGAGCTCCTCCCGCACGACCACCCGGACCAGGAATTCGGCCGAAACCACCAGGGCGAGAATCAGCAGTGAGCGGAGAATCCAAGCGTAAGCCGCCAAGAAGTTCAGATTCAATTGGGTGCTCAGTCCGAGGAACGAGAGTTCACCCTTCAGACTCAGGGCGATCACCACGGCCGAGCCGAATCCGAGCCCGCGCAGGAAGCCTTTCCCGAATTGGACAGTCCCGCGCCTGCGGTCATTCCAGGCGTCGGCGAGCGGGCCTTTGAAGAAAAACAAGGCGGAACAAGAGGCGAGGGCTGCGAAGAGCATCTGGTTCTCGCTCAGGAACTGGTTCAATGTGCTCATCCGTTGCAGCGCGGGAATGCGCCGCGAGGTGAGGGTCCAGAACAGAAGGATGGCGAGTGTGAACGAATGGAAAATCCCGTTCCATAGCACGAGGAAAAACGGAACCTTCAGGGCCGGGAGAGTTTTCCAAAAATGCCGATTGAGGTTCGCTTTCCACATGGCTAGACTGTGGAAGTACATCATGAAAACACCGCTCCTAAAAGTTGAAAATCTCTCCAAGGCTTATGCTCCCGGGGAGTTTGTGTGGCAGAATGTCAATTTCGATCTGGGTCGGGGGGATTTCCTCTACATCCTGGGGGGCTCGGGTGCGGGAAAGAGCTCTTTGCTCCGCACTCTCTCGAGTCTCGAGATCCCCTCCGAGGGGAAAGTCTCGTTTCATGGCCAGGACCTGGCATCGGTCGGACGTTCCGGGCTCGAACGGATCCGGCAACGCATGGCTTTCATTCCCCAGAACCTGGGACTCATTCCGGATCTCACGGTCAGGGATCACCTTGAGATGAGTCGTTTGCCGCTCGGTCCCGAGGACCGGACCGACGACAAGACGATGGAAGGGTTTGTGCAATTGACAGGTTTGGGCAAAAAGCTCGACAAGCGCGTCGGCACGCTTTCGGGTGGAGAACGCCAACGCGTGGCTATTTTGCGGGCGCTCTCGAAGCGCGCTGAAATCTTGATTGCCGATGAACCGACCGGAGCCCAAGACTTCGAGATGACTTGGAAGCTGATGGATCTGTTTGTGAAGCTCAACCTCTCGGGAGTCGCGCTGCTGTTGGCGACCCATGATCTCGAGATGGTGAGACGTCTCCGGAAGCGTTGTGCGATCCTGAAAGACGGCGGGTTCCGCGTGGAGGAGAGGGCATGAGTCGGATCCGCATTCTGTTGAAGCTTTCCTTTCTTCCGATCCGACGCTCCTGGCTGTTGATCGGATTCCTCGGCGTCTCGCTCGCCCAGATCCTGCTCGGGCTCTGGTTGTGTGGCGGAATCACCTCTGAATTGGCGAGGACCGGGGCTTATGCCGACCGGTCCCGGTTTGTAACGGTTCAGCTTCGTGATGAATCCGTTTTAGCCGATCCGATCAAAGAGGCTCTCGCAGGAGAGGATGTCGCGATCGAAGAGCTCAAGTCAGGACAGGTGCTCGAGCGTCTGGAGGCCGAGGAGCCCGAGATCGTCCAGACCATCCAATCGGTTGGTGGTGAGGGTCTCGGACTGGTGCCCCGGATGATTCTCGCCCGGGGACCGATTCCGGATGCCGCGCTGGAGAAATTGAAGTTGATGACCGAGGTTTCGAAGGTCGAATCCAGTCCGGTCCATCACGCACGGCTCAAACGGTTCTACCATCACCTCGGATTGGAGATGAGGATCGCGCTCGCACTCATTGTTTTCCTGACCGCGGTGCAGATCCTGGTCTGTCACCGGATTCTCGGTCGTGACAGCCAGGAAGTCTCACGCAATCTTTCCTCTTGGGGGGCTTCGTCTCTCGATGCTCTTTCTCCCGGATTCGGCTCTTTGTTGATGATCACGCAGGGGGCCTTTGCTCTCTCCCTGGTCGAATGGTGGGTGTTCCGGACCTGGGTCTGGAAAGAGAATTCTTTTTTGGGTGAACTCAGTGTCGATGGGAATCTGGATTTCCCCCTGGCTCTTTGTGCGGTCACGGCCGCGGTCATGCTTCTTTTGGCCGGAACCCTCGCGTTTTCCCGGAGACCTGAGGAAGAATGAACCTGCTTTTAGTGTTCCTGATGTTTGGGCCCGGAACGGGTGCTGCGAACGGGGCCGAAACCGGAACCGCGGCTCTTCATCAGAAACTCGATGAGGTGAGGCTCCAGCGTTTGGCCGTGGAGAAATCACTGATCGATGCGGAGAAAGCGAAGAAGACCACTCAGGATCAGTTGAAACGCTTGAAGGCGCTGCAGTCGCTCCAGGTGAAGGAGAAAGCACTCACCCGCCAGCGCCTCCAGACGCTCGAAACCTACGTGAAAGAGCTCCAAACCCGTAAGGAAGAGGTCGCCAGAAGAGTCGAGACGACACGGGGCGGGCTCAAGAAAAAGCTTTCCCGACTCATTCACCCGCTTCTGGCCCGGGGTGAGAGGACTTTCCGGGGTGAGGAAGGTGAAGGAGAGCGGAGGGTCAGGGAGCAGGTCCTGAGTCGAATTGTGATTTCAGAATTGAAGGATCTCGAGACCTGGGTGGCGGATCTTACGGATGCACAGGAGATCGAGAGCCGGATCGAACAGGAAAAGCAACAGATCACGGCACTCCTGCAAGATGTATCGGAGCAGGAGTCCTTGCTCGAGTTTCACAGGAAGATCCGGGAGAACCTCACACAGGAAAAGCATGAGGATCAGTTGAGGCAGTTGGAAGAGTACAGGAAATTGAAATTATCCGAGAATGAGATCGAGAAAATGATCTCCGGATTCCAGGAGAAGCGGAAGTCCGAGACTGCCGAGCAGGGTAAGAAGCGTCTTCCTCTCATCGCGTTCAAGCCGAAGAGTCTTCCTTGGCCCATGAGTGGCAAATTGGTCGGATCTTACGGGCAACATCAGGATCCGAAGTCGGGTTTGCAGGTGTTCCGGAAAGGAATCGAGATTCTCACCGTTCAGGATCGTGCGCCGGTCTCGGCCGTTCTGGACGGTCAGGTTCAATTTTCAGGGGAGATTCCCGGTAAAGGGAAGGTGCTCATTCTCGAACACCCGAATTCGATCTACACCATCTATTCGGGCCTGAGAGAGCTTCAGAAAAAAAGCGGTGAGTTTGTCCGTGCCAGTGATCCGGTCGGGGTCCTCTCGGGCGATCAATCCTTGTATTTTGAAATCCGGGCCAAGAACGTGGCAATCGATCCGGTGAAATGGCTAAGATGATTTTTTCAAAGGGTGACAGAATGAATAGTATCGGTTTTTGGATGGTTTCGGGAATGCTCCTTCACGGGTTGACGGCCAGCGCCGAGCCGGCTCGGGTTCTCAACAAGAATGACCGCTACAAAAATCTCGAACTCTTTCAGAAAGTGCTCCAGTTTGTGGAACGCAACTATGTGGATTCGACCCAGAATGATGTCCTCGTCCACGGTGCTATCCGGGGCATGCTGGAAACGCTCGATCCCCATTCGAACTTTCTCGCCGCCGAGGTTTACCGGGATATGAAGATCGACACCAGTGGAAAGTTCGGCGGGATCGGAATCGAAGTCGGGATCAAGGATGATGTGCTCACCGTGATCGTACCGATGGAGGATTCACCGGCATGGAGGGCCGGAATCCAGCCCGGCGACCGGATCGTGCGGATCAATGGAGAAAGTACCAAGGGGTTCTCGTTGTCCGAGGCTATTTCGAGGATGCGGGGAAAGAACGGTTCTCCACTGAATCTGACCCTTTATCGCAAAGGCTGGAACCGCTTCAAAGCCGTCAATCTCAAACGCGAGGAAATCAAGATCCGCTCGGTCCGCCATCAGGAGCTCGAGCCGGGCTTCGGTTACGTGAAACTTTCGTCTTTCAACGAGAATGCGGCAAGGGATGTGCGCCATGCGATCGACAAGCTCGAAGCCAAGGGCAAACTGAAGGGGCTCATTTTCGATCTTCGGATGAATCCGGGCGGGCTTCTCGATCAAGCGGTGGATGTGACTTCGCTCTTTGTCGACGAGGGCGTGGTGGTTTCGACCATCGGCAAGGACGCGGCGCAGAAAGAGGTTCGGATGGCCAAGAAAGGGGATGCCCGCAAGGAGCTTCCCCTGGTGGTACTCGTCAACAGCAGTACGGCTTCGGCTGCAGAAATCGTATCAGCCGCCTTGCAGGATCATCATCGGGCGATGATTCTCGGTGAGACCACATTCGGTAAGGGTTCCGTTCAGACCATCATCGAACTCGGTAACGAAATGGGACTCAAGCTCACCGTGGCCAGGTATTACTCACCGAGTGGGGCCAGCATCCAGGAACGTGGAGTGATCCCCGATATCGTCCTGGAAGAATACGATCCCAAATTGCTCGCTCAGGCGAAGATCAAACGTGACGCGACCCGTGAGCGGGATTTGAAGGGGCACCTGGCAAACCCAGAAGCCGGCACTTCGCGGGACGATTTTTCGGTTCAGGAATTCAAAGAGAAGGGTAAGTCCGCCGCATCCGCCGAAACAGAAGAAAACAGCGATATGACGCCTCTCCGGTTCGATCCGAACGAAGACTATCAAACCCGTGAGGCTTTGAAGTACCTGAAGTCGTTCGAGGTATTCAAAAAAATCAAGTCATGACTGAAGACCTACCTCTCTTTCAGAATGCCGGGTCACGAACTCCACCTCCTGCCTTGACGGTCAGTCAGGTCACCACGCGTATCAAGGCGCAGTTGGAGGGAACCTTCCGTGATGTCTGGATCCAGGGCGAGGTGAGCAATCTGAAGGCGGCTTCGAGCGGGCATGTTTACTTCTCACTCAAGGACGAGGGCGCCATGCTCTCCGCCGTTGCCTTCAATTGGGGCAGGAAGAAACAAGGGTTCGAACTCAAGGACGGGATGGAGATCCTGTGCAAAGGGACCATCTCTGTTTATGCGAATCGCGGGAACTACCAGCTCATTGTCGAGGCGATCGAGCCCAGAGGGATCGGATCGCTTCAACTCGCATTCGAGCAACTGAAAGAAAAACTGAAGCAAGAGGGCTTATTCGATAGTTCGCGCAAAAAGGCGCTTCCCAAATACCCTTCACGGATCGTTGTGATCACCTCCCCCCAGGCGGCGGCATTTCACGATGTCCGCACCGTACTGAGACGGCGCGCGCCGTTTGTAGAGGTGCTGCTGGTTCCGGCACTGGTCCAAGGCGAGGATGCGCCGGTAAAGCTCATCCAGGCACTGCGGGTTGCCGATCACCATCGTTTGGGTCAGGTCATTCTGTTGACCCGCGGAGGCGGAAGTCTCGAGGATCTTTGGGCCTTCAACAACGAGGAACTGGCCCGGACAATCGCTTCCCTTTCGATTCCCGTGGTTTCGGCTGTCGGGCATGAGGTGGATTTCACCATCTCGGACTTTGTGGCCGATCTTCGGGCTCCGACTCCCTCTGCTGGAGCCGAGATCCTCACGCAACACTGGGTGACACTCAAAGACCGATCCGGCCAGCTGAAGGAGCGCTTGGTGCGAGCCCAGACCCGGGATTTGGCCTTCCGGAGGCAAGCTCTCCAGATCCTCGCAGGAAAGTTGAAAAGTCCTCAGGACAAACTCCGTGAAAAAGCCCAGCGCCTCGATGAACTTTCTCTGGGTCTTGAGCGTGGGATGCGAATCATGCTCGAACGGAGGCGCGGATCGCTCGAGCGGGCCGCCGCCAAACTGCATGCGCTTTCGCCTTTGCAGGTGCTCTCGCGGGGGTACGCACTGGTTAGTGCGGAAGGCGGGCAAAAGATCATCCGGAGTGCGGCAGAGGTCGCAGGGCGTGACAGGTTGGCATTGAGATTCAGTGACGGAGAGGTGGAGGTCAGACCGTGTTGAGAACATTTCTTTTAGTCGTGACTCTTTTTATCCAGGCAGGGGTCGCATGGGCAGCCCAGAACGGCAGGGTGGTCGTCGAGGATGCGCCTGTTTACGAGTTTCCACAGAAGAGTTCGAAAGTGATCTTGAGGCTCAAGAAGGACTCGGTCCATGCAGTCAGCAATCTGAAGACCGAGGGCTATTACAAAATCCGTCTGCAGGGGGGCGAGACCGGATGGATTTCCGGAAATGATTTGTTGGCGGGCGGAGGCGCATTGCCTTCTGACACCGGGCCCGGTCCCGAAGCGAGGGTGAACGGGAAACGTCCCTTGTCCGACGCCATGATCGACGGTGAGCGATTTCTCGGAGCCACTTACCGAGTTCAGCTGGGGTTCGGCCTGTCGAATCTCGCCTATGGCGGTCTTTCCGACAACTTTTCCGGAACGAGTTCACTCAATTTCGGGAAAGTCTATTCTTTCGAGGTCCAGAGGAGGTTGAGTTTTCCTTTGAGTCTCGCCTTCCGCGCCGAACTCCGCGGATCGAAGACGGGGGAACTCGATCTCGGTGGCGGAACCACTCAGACTTACGAGCACTCGGCCATTCCGCTTCAAGTTGGTCTCATTTATTTTCCGATCCATACCCAAAGATGGCGCATCGGCGTCGGGGGATACGGGGGGATCACTGCTGTTTCTTACACAGAGGTGGTCCAGACCACCACCTCCCAGAGCAGCTCGGTGAAGTTCAGTTCAATGGATGTTCTCGGAACCGGGGTAGTCCAGGTTGCTTACGGTCTCGGAAAAGCATTCGGTGTTTTCGGAGAGTTCGGTTACCAGTATCAGGTGACAGGAGACTTGCCTGCTACGACCGCTCTTGGAACCATTCCGGCCTTCAAGATCGACTATTCTGGATTCATCTTCAAGGGCGGGATTGAGCTTCGCTTCTGATCCGCTCCAAAACACGTAAGATCACCGCTTCGTCGGAGCCGATTGCAGCCTGAGTCTCGAAGACCATGACGATCAGAGCCTCACGACCGGGGTGGGGAAGTCCTCTTTGTGTGATCAAGCGATCGAGGTAACGGAGGGTCCGGTCGATCAGCTTTCCATTGCTTGAGCGGACCCAGGTCATCACATTCCCCTCATACCGCCCCATGCGCCCCATGACGACCAGTGAGAGTGTATTCAGGATGATCTTGACCAGAATCTGACTGCCGAGCGGATCCATGAGAAGCGGGCTCTCGAGTGCGGACTCCAGCGTTCCGGTATTCAGTTCCAGGCGCGAGGTGCCCGCTTGTTTTTCAATCCGGATGCTTTCCTGTTTTTTAGGTCGGATCCGCTGCGATCGGGCTTCTGCCGCATCCCGTCCGAAATCGAATTCCAGAATCGATTGGAGTCCGAGTTTTCCACTGAACTCCTCCCACTCGAGGCCGATCGGTTTCCGGTTCAGGATGCGTTCCCAGGATTCGAGCGGAGATCGGGCATCCGGTATGCTCAGGTAACACCAGGAGCAGGCCTCACCCGACCAGGTGGATTTCTCGAATGGGGCCAGGCTGAAGGTCGGTGATCGCTCGGTGGTGTCGGTGAGGACCGCGATCGGGTAGGTTGAGGTCCGGTACAAAACACTTCCTCCGGACCGGTACACCCCCGACTCCCACTCCACAAAAGGAGTGAGGAAAGAGGCGAGATCGAGACGCGACATCTCCACGAGGAGGTGATCGAGCAAGGCGAAATTCCGGGTGAGGGCTATTCCAACTGCGAGCATTTGAACCGTCGCAGCTTGCAAACGCGTGCTTCCCGAAAGCGCCATCGGTCCGACCGAAAGGCACAGTGAGTTCACTCCGGGGTGCTCGAGCACCTCCCGGCTCCGCTCCACCGTTGCGGCGAGCAGGTCGGACGGGTTGCAGAACACGAACCAGGGCTTCCGGCTCGAACGGGCGAGGGCCCCGTGCACGGTTCCGATCACGTAGGGGGTTTCGCCACCTTCAGTCACGGCGACGAGGAGATCCCCTTCGGTGAAACCCAGATCCGACAGATGGCGCTCGCCATACGAAGGGAAGTCCTCGAAATTCTCGACGGACTTCACCAGTGCGAAATCACCTCCGGCCATCAGTCCTTGGACCCGGTTTTCCCAAGGCTTCCCCCGGTGGATCGAACGGAAAGTGGATTCGAGCGCCAGAGCCAACCTTCCGGTCGCTCCGCATCCCGAGATGAAGACCCGGTTTCCGTGCTCCAGGGTCACCTGGATCTCTGCAGAAAGGTTTTGAATCGATTCCAAAGAATCCCGCAGGGTCTGGATGGCTTCAGCATCGACCCGTCCGATCAGCCGGATGGCCTCATCCGGATTCGAAACGGTCAGGGCCGACAAGTTCGAAGTGGCGGGGTGAAAGCCCTCGGTGGGCAAATGCCCGAGAGAGAAATAAGACGATTTTTGAATGAAGTCTTCGAGTTGCATGGGGGACCCCGGCAGTGTAACACAAGTGGCATGTCAAAGACAAAGCTGGCGGTGCTCGTGTTTGCGGTGGCCTTCGGGGTGAATTTCCTCGCCTTTTTCCTCTCGAAGAAGGCGTTGGTGGTCGAGGAAGCCAAAAGTGTCTGGATTTACGAACTGCCTCTCAGCGCGTCTCCGCTCGATGCTTATGTTGCTTTGGACCTTTCCCCGCAACAGGGTGTGATCGGAACACTCTTTCAGCCGGATCATCTGAGCGGCGAGCGACCTTTGACCCCCTTGCTTGCCGAGAGTTGGTCCTGGAATGCGAAAGAGAATGTGCTCGACGTGAAGTTGAAGCCCGGTCTGCGGTATTCGAACGGGGATCCGATTTTGCCCGCTCATTTCGCGGCAGCACAAGATTTCATCAAATCGCGATCGCCGGATCTTTCTTCTGTGGCGGTCTGGAGCGCATTTCTGGGAACTCGATACGAGGCGATCGACCAGGGACTCCGCATCCGGATTCCGGCCGGTTCGGCCGACTTCGACCTTGAGGAGTTCATGACCGAGGTATTGACCCACCCATTGAGCGGGGTCATTCACCCTTCCAATCTCGAGGCATTGAAGCGTGGAGAAAAACCGACCAAGGAATGGATCTCATCGGGGCCATACAAAGTGAGAAAATGGCTCCCGAAAGAGGTGATTCTGGTGAGCCGGGATGACTTTCCGGTGATGCTCCCGAAACCCTTCTTCCGGACGCTCAAGTTCCAGAGCGCTCCGATCAAAAATCCTTCTTGCGACTTCATCCTCGCCAGGCCCGGTGAGTCCGAATCTTTGAATGAACACCGGGTTCAGGACACAGAGATGCGTCTTTCGGTATTCTGGGTTTGCAGGTCTTTCCGTGAAGACGCTTTCTGCAAAGATGCTGCAGAGCGCGCAAAGCTCGCAGACCTGTTATCAGGACGTGTCGCGCCAAGCCCGGAACAATTGGCCGGGAAACGGATTCGTTACCGGATTCCATTGGGTTCGGACGAATTCAGGACCCAGATCCGGAATCGAATCACCTCGGTTCTGGCAGGAGCGGGTGCCAAAGTCGAGGAGACCTCGTTTTTCTTCAATAATTCGGATCAAACCGACCTCGAGCTTCAGTTTGTTGTGACCCCGGTGAGCCAAACCTCGGAACGCTTTGCGGCAGGACTGGCCTCACTCTCTTCCAGATTGGCTGAGGGCGCCAGCCGGGAGAAGAATCTGATGGGCCTTTGGGGGACCTACTCCCTCCAGGTGTTGATGAAACATCAGCGGGGAGGCATCTTCCCTAAGGTTTTCATTGAGGCCGATCTGGACGAAAAAAAGCTCCCATTCTAGACTCGGTGATCATGAAGAACGTGTTGAACATCCTTTTGGCCAGCCTCTTTGTCGCCCTCCTGGGCAGTGAATCCGCCCTGGCGGAGTCGGGCAGTCGCGGTGCGACGCTGCGGTCCGCGCCAGAGCCGAAATTACTGATGGAAATTCACGGGCGGATTTATCCCAAGGATACATTCCCCGCGGAATGTAAAGATTTGTTGTCTGGGGGGCCCTGTGCAGCCCAGGCTTTCGGGAAGGTCCGCATGGTGAGCCAGCTCCGTCCGGATGGCCTCGTGCATGCCACGAACGTCTTCACGGCCCCGGAAGGTGATCAGGTGATCGAGGAGTCCTGGGAGAAAGACGGACGAGTCCAGCGGGCTGTGATCGAAAACCGTGTACTCCAGAAAAAGTCCGAGCTCGAGATCAGAGATGGAAAAGTCCACTACAAGGTGACGGATCTCCGGGATCACTCGGTCAAGACTTCGGTCGATGATGCTGAAGAAAACCTGGTGGTTCCTTCCACTGTCATGTCTTACATCCGGCCTCATTTCGCCGAGCTCGAAAGAGGGAAAGAGTTTCCTTTGAAGGTGGCGGTTCTCGACAGACGGGATTCGTTCAGTTTTGTCATGAGAAGAGTGAAGTCCGGAAAGACGGTGGCGGGAGAAGACTTCGTGGTTCTCGAAATGGCTCCCGTCAGTCTCATCGTGAAGGCCGTGGTGGATCCGATGCAGTTTTACCTGAAACCCGCGACCGGAGAACTGTTCGCTTTTGAGGGGAAATCCGCGCTCAAAAGGAAAAAAGGCGAAAGCTACGAGGATCTGAAGGTCCAAACAGTCTATGATTACAAAGTGAATAGCTACCGCAAGACCGTAGCGGTGAAAAAGGATTGTTCTGAACCGGAGTGGTCCTTGAAGGGCGCTCCCAAATGCGAGGTCAAAGCACAATGAAGACGAAAAGAAATTACCGGATCAAGATTTTCTCGGATGGCGCAGAAAAAGACCAGCTCCTGAAGATGAACTCCAACCCTCAAGTGGGAGGGATGACGACCAACCCGTCCCTCATGAAAAAGGCGGGAGTTCAGGATTACCGGGCATTCTGCAAGGACATCCTGCTTACGATCCGCGAAAAGCCGATCTCCTTTGAAGTGTTCGCAGACGACTTCCCCTCCATGGAGCGTCAGGCACGGGAAATCTCCACCTGGGGTTCCAATGTTTACGTGAAAGTCCCTATCCAGAACAGTGAAGGGAAGTCCTGCTTGCCTTTGGTTCGTGAGTTGACCCGCTCGGGGATCAAGCTGAATGTCACCGCCATCTATACGGTGAAACAGACCCTCGAAACCTGCCAGGCTCTTGAGGGTGGTGCACCGTCGATCGTTTCGGTGTTCGCGGGTCGTGCAGCCGATCTGGGGCACGATCCGGTGCCGACCCTGACGGCAGCGGCGCAGATTTGTCAGGATTTCGGAGGGGGGATCGAGAGTCTCTGGGCCTCGACCCGCGAGGTTTACAATATCCTCCAAGCCGAGCAGTGTGGAATCGACATCATCACTGTGCCCTTTGATGTGCTCGGAAAATTATCCACCGGGTTCAAGACGCTTGAAGAACTCAGTCTGGATACCGTCCAGACCTTCAAGAAAGATTCGGAAGCCGCTGGCTTCAGCTGGTGATGACTTGTTGCGCAAGGGGCTGATCGGCTAGGAAAACGGGGGGTGCCATGTTAGTGTCGCTCCATGCAATCTGATCATCAGAACCTGTCCGAACAAGAGTTAGTCCGTCGAGAAAAGCTCGAGAAACTGAAGACTTCGGGGATCCATCCCTACCCGGAACGTTATGAGACCACCCACGGTCTTGCTGAGGCGCGGGAGCTTGCCGATGGAACTGTCGGAGTCCGCGTTGCCGGTAGGATCACTGCGATCCGGCGGATGGGGAAGCTCAGCTTCATCACCGTTCAGGACTTGCGTGGCAAACTGCAACTCTGCATGAAGATCGATGATGTGGGTGAAGAACGGTATCAGCATTACGTCGACTTTGTGGACATCGGTGATTTTTTCGGCGCCACTGGCGAGATGTTCACCACCCGGGTGGGAGAAAAGACCCTTCAGGTGAAGGATTACACTTTTCTGGGCAAGTGCCTTCGCCCTTTGCCGGAAAAATTCCACGGACTCCAGGACGTGGAAATCAAGTACCGTCAGCGCTACCTCGATTTGATCACGAGTGAAGAGGCCCGGAAACGCTTTTTGCTCCGGTCTTCGATCATCCGCGAAATGAGAAATTTTCTCGAAGGCGAGTCCTTCATTGAAGTCGAAACGGCCAGTCTTCAGCCGAATCCTTCGGGAGCGTTGGCTCGGCCATTCATGACCCATCACAACTCCCTCGACATCGATCTGTACCTTCGCATCGCACCCGAGACTTATTTGAAGCGTCTGGTGGTGGGCGGATTCCAGCACGTGTTTGAGTTCGCAAGGTGTTACCGCAACGAGGGGATCAGCCCGAACCACCTTCAGGAGTTCACCATGGTCGAGGGGTACTCGGCTTACTGGAATTACCGCGACAACATGGATCTGATGAAGCGACTTTTTCAAACGGTGTTCCAAAAGACTCTCGGGACCACCAAAATCAAGCTCGGTGAAACCGAGGTCGATTTCGGCGGGGAGTGGGGCACAGTGACCTTCAGGGATTTGATCCTGAAGGACTGCGGAATCGATATCGAAAAATTCAAAACCGCACCTGAACTCCTGGCCGCCATCAAAGACCAGCGCATCGACCTCGAAGAGGATCACCCCGAGAAGCTGGGACGTGGCAATCTGATCGACACTTTGTACAAAAAGGTGAGCCGTCCGAAGATGGTGGGGCCGACATTCCTGACCGAACACCCCATCGATCTTTCACCGCTGGCTCGAGCGAACGACGACCGTCCCGATCTCACAGATCGCTTCCAGTTGGTGGTGAACGGTGTCGAGATTGTGAACGCCTACTCCGAGCTCGTGGATCCGATCGAGCAGATGAAGCGTCTCGAGGAACAGGCCCAACTGAATGCAGAAGGGGATGCGGACGCCATGGTCAAGGACGAGGATTACGTTCTGTCCATGGAGTACGGCATGCCTCCCATTTCGGGTTGGGGAATCGGAATCGATCGCCTGGTCCAGTTCGTCACGAACTCGGACAATATCAAAGACTGCGTACTGTTTCCGCTCACGCGGAAGGCTCCGGGTGCGGGCGGTTCCGCAGCAGCGGGTGAAACGGTCGGAGACGACCAAGACGATTACGAACCGAAAGTCTGAGGGATACCATGAACGTCGCGATAATTGGGACAGGGTATGTCGGTCTGACCACCGGGGTGGCGTTGGCCTTTCTCGGTCACCGGGTGACTTGCTTCGATGTGGATGAGGCAAAAGTCGTTTCGCTGAAGGCGGGGAAATCCCCGATTTACGAGCCGCATCTGGATGAGTTGATGGAACTCGCGTCACCGAACCTGGTGTTCACCACTGACGCCCGGGCAGCCCTCGAGAATGCAGACGTGGTGTTCATCGCAGTCGGGACTCCCTCGCTCCCTGACGGGAATCCTAATCTGAGCTACCTGAAATCGGCAGCACATTTGATCGGGACTCATATTTCCAATCCCTTCGTCGTGATTGTGAACAAGTCCACGGTTCCGATCGGGAGCGGGAATTGGGTGGAAAGTCTGGTTCGTGATGCCTATCGGGTCCGAGGGTCGGATCGTACCCGTTTCTCGGTGGCCTCGAATCCGGAGTTTCTCCGTGAGGGATCCGCTCTTTCTGACATGCTTTACGCCGATCGCGTGGTGGTCGGCTCGGACGAGCCCGAGGCACTTGAAGTGCTTCGCCGCCTGTATCAGCCACTGCTTGAACAGACTTTCGAGTCGCCTCATTTTTTACGCCGTCCGGAAGGGTTTCGTGCGGTTCCTTTCCTGACCAGTGATCTTCAATCTGCGGAACTGATCAAGTATGCCGCTAATGCCTTTCTGGCCCTGAAAATCTCCTTCATCAACGAGATTGCCGAGCTTTCAGAGAAGGTCGGCGCCGACATCCAGCATGTGGCGCGCGGGATCGGTCTCGACTCCCGGATCGGAAACCGGTTTCTTCAGGCCGGGATCGGTTGGGGTGGTTCGTGTTTCGGCAAGGACACCGCAGCCTTGATCGCAACTGGGAAAGAATACGGACTCAACATGCAGATCACCGAGGCTGCCCGTTCGGTGAACTTCAGGCAAAGGATCCGGATGGTCGAAATCCTGCTTTCAGAATTGAAAATCCTGAAGGGTCGCAAGATCGGTATTCTCGGTCTTGCCTTCAAGCCTTTCACCGATGACCTGCGGGACGCACCCGCCCACGAGATCGCTACAAAACTGATCGATCGCGGAGCGAAGGTGGTGGGATTCGATCCTGTTGCCAACGGACGTGCCCGGATCGAATGGAAGTCGCTCGAACTCGAACTGGTCGATTCGGCTGAGTCGGTATTCGATGAGGCCGACGCAGTGATCCTGGTCACCGAGTGGCCAGAGTTCCGTACCCTGGATTTCGAGGCGCTCGCACCGAAAATGAAACAGAAGTTGGTCCTGGACGGTCGGGGTCTCATGGATGGAAAAGCTTTGTCCGCCGCCGGGATCCGTCTTCTGACTCTCGGGAGGTCCAACCGATGAAGCGGGTCCTCCTGACCGGTGCTGCCGGCTTTGTCGGGAGCCACTTGGCCGAGCGTCTGTTGAATGATGGATTCGAAGTGGTCGGGGTGGATAATCTCTGCACCGGTCGGTCGGTGAATCTGACCGCATTTGAAAGCCACCCGGCGTTCCGTTTTGTACAGGCCGATGTGTCGATGGATTTGCCGGAGGAACTCCAATCTCAAAAGTGGGATTGGATCATGCATTTTGCATCTCCGGCTTCACCGCCCAAATACGATGCCCGTCCGATCGAGACCCTGCTAGTGAACGGGGAAGGTACACGAAAACTCCTTGATCTCTGCGCAAAGGCCGGAGCCTCGTTTTTTTTCGCATCGACTTCGGAAGTGTACGGCGATCCGCTGGTTCATCCTCAACCCGAGGGGTATTGGGGGAATGTGAATCCGATCGGTGTCCGCTCCATTTATGACGAAGGCAAGCGGTATGGAGAAGCGCTTTGTTTTGCCTATCACCGCTCAAAAGGGGTTCCGATCCGCGTGATCCGGATCTTCAATACTTACGGACCGAGAATGGATCCCGAAGACGGTCGAGTGGTGACGAATCTCATGTTTCAGGCCCTGCGCGGGCAAGCTCTCACCATTTACGGCGATGGACGACAGACCCGGAGCTTCCAGTATGTGTCCGATCTGGTCGAAGGGATCGTGCGATTCATGGGCGTCGACCACACAGGACCGGTCAATCTAGGCAATCCGGGGGAGTTCACCATCCTCGAGTTCGCCGGGAAGGTCGGTCAACTGATCCCTTCAGCAGGAGATCTCGTCTTCAAGCCTCTGCCCGGAGATGATCCCAAACAACGGAAGCCCGACATCACACTCGCAGGAAAGCTCCTGGATTGGAGTCCCCGCGTTGATCTCGAAGAAGGACTTCGGTTGACTCTCGATTACTTCAAGAACCGCGAAATCAAAGAGTCTTGATCCACTTGTCGTAAATGTTGCGGAAGTAGTTCCTGAAGAAGGCATCCTCATCGAAAAGTGCCGAGATCAGGGGAGCCAGCACTCCTGCCGGAGCAAGCGTGGCCTTTTTGATTTCGGCAATCTCCTTGTTGTTTCCGGTGATATTGATCCGGAGACGGATTCCGGTCTCGTGGGGTTTGCAGGCGGTGTCCTGCTCCTTGACGTCGATCGCGATGGTCAGATCGTCGAGGCCGTAGTGTTGTTTCTCCTTCTGGAGTGCGCAATTTTGTTTGAAGGAAGAGACATCATTCCAATTGACCGAACAATCGAGAAGGAAGCGCGGGTAGAATTTGGAGTCTTCCACCAGAGCCGGTTGGAGCACGATCCAGACCAGGTTCTTCGTGTCACGCCCGGATTCACTGACTCTTTTCGCCTGGGACTTGATCATTTTGATCAGATCGATTTTCGCTCCGGCCAGGCCGACCGTATAGGCCGATCCGGGCATCGTGGCATAGTCCGGGTACCGGGTGAAGAGAGTGTGGACGGCATCGATCCGCGCCTCGACGCAGTGGTGTTCTGCGATTTCCACAGCGCGGGCATCAGTTGCGAGGATCGATAAAGGAAGCAACCAAGACAAAAGCAGACCCTTATTCATGAGAGACCTCCTGGGTTTGATTCAAAACATCGTCGATGTTGTCCGTGGTTCCGGACGGTTTGGGTGCGAAAGTGGACTGCAGCATTTTGACCAGATCGAAGCCGAGGTCCTTCAAGGCCACCAAGGCGTCCGCGATCCGCTCGGACTGGCGGGTGGCGACCTCGAGTTGTTCCCGGCTGCTCTTCAGTTCATCGAGCATCTTCTGCGAGGTCTGGTCGAGATTGCCGAGGTGGGAATTGGCCGTGGTCGCGACTCCGCAGGCGGAGAGCAACAAGCAGGCCATCAGGGCGATCAGAGGGGTTTTGGATTTCATGGTCGCGGATTATACAGTGAATAAATAAAAAATCAAGACCGAATTGAGCGGAAGTGCGTGAAATGCTTGCAAAAAGAAGAAGCCCCTGACAACCGGGAGGATGCCAGGGGCTATTGCTCTTGAGATCAAGGACTTAGGTCAGCAGGATCAGTAGCGGTAGTACTCGGGCTTATAGGGGCCTTCTGGACGGAGTCCGAGGTATTGGGCCTGATCCGAGGTCAGTACATCCAACTCCACTCCGATTTTCTCCAGATGGAGGCGGGCCACTTTTTCGTCCAGGTGCTTCGGCAACATGTAGACCTTTTTCTCGTATTTCGAAGCATGCGCCCAAAGCTCGATCTGCGCGAGAGTTTGGTTCGCAAACGAGTTCGACATCACAAAGCTCGGGTGACCGGTGGCGCATCCGAGGTTCACCAAGCGGCCTTCAGCCAGCACGATGACTTGCTTGTTCCCGTCGAGAGTGTAGAGATCCACCTGGGGCTTGATGGTGTCTTTGGTGTGGCCGTAGTTCTTGTTGAGCCAGGCCATGTCGATTTCGATGTCGAAGTGCCCGATGTTGCAAACGATGGTCTTGTCCTTCATCGCCTTGAAGTGGCGATCCTGGATGATGCCCTTGCAACCGGTGGCGGTCACGACGATATCGGCAATCCCGATCACATCGTCCATCTTCTTCACTTCGTAGCCTTCCATCGCGGCCTGAAGGGCACAAATAGGATCGATCTCGGTCACGATTACGCGGGCACCGGCGCCACTGAGGGAATCTGCCGAACCTTTGCCGACATCGCCGAAACCGGCTACAACCGCGACTTTTCCTGCGATCATGACGTCAGTGGCCCTGCGAATCGCGTCCACGCAAGATTCGCGGCAACCGTATTTGTTATCGAACTTGGACTTGGTCACCGAGTCGTTCACGTTGATGCACGGAACGGGGAGCTTTCCGAGGCGTTCGAGCTCGTGCAGGCGGTGTACGCCAGTGGTGGTCTCTTCAGAGATCCCGCGGATCCCTTCATAGAGAGCAGGGTACTGGGTGAGGACGAGACCGGTGAGGTCTCCACCGTCATCGAGGATCATGTTGAGTGGACGGTTCTTATCGCCGAAGAATACGGTCTGGTCGATACACCACATGAACTCTTCTTCGGTTTGCCCCTTCCAGGCATAGACCGGAATGCCGGCCGCTGCGATTGCCGCAGCCGCATGGTCCTGGGTCGAAAAGATGTTGCAGGAAGACCAGGTGACTTCAGCACCGAGTTCGACCAGGGTTTCGATGAGAACCGCAGTCTGGATGGTCATGTGCAGGCAACCGGCAATCCGTGCGCCCTTCAGAGGCTTGGAAGGACCGAATTCCCGGCGGAGGGACATGAGTCCGGGCATCTCGGCTTCAGCGAGTTTGATTTCCTTACGACCCCAATCGGCCAAGGTGATATCGCGCACCTTGTATTGGAGCATGTTGGGGTTTTGCTTGTAGTGACCGGTCGAGAATCCTGTGTTCATATGTCGCGAACTTACCTGAAATTGACGCGGAACTCAAGCAAACAGCTCGATTTCAGAGGCGCAATCCTGCGATGACCGGTGCGAAATCCCGCGTTCCATCGACCAGAAGGGATGCATACCTTCTGGAAGGTTCGATGAATTCATCGTGCATGGGTTTCACCTGGGCCCGGAACTGGCGTTCCACGCCATCGGGAGTCCGCCCTCTTTCGGTGACATCCCGACGGAGACGGCGTTCGTAGCGGACCGACTCGGGTGCATCGACGTAGATACTGTGATCGAGCCAGGGGCGTACAATGGCCTGTGAAAGCAGAAGCATTCCATCCACAATGACCACCGGGCGGGGTGGAAACGGAGTGGTCTCGTTCTTCCGGGTGTGGGTTACGAAATCGTAGATCGGGACTTCCACCGGCTTTTTGAGACGGAGTTGCTCGAGATGGCGGCTCAGGAGCGGGAATTCGATGGCCGAAGGGTGGTCGAAATTCACCGATGGGTCCCCGTCCTCTTTGAACCGGGCGGACTGGTCGATGTAGTAGTGATCCTGCGCCAGAATCGCAGAGAACCCCTCACCGCGGGTGGAATTGAGATAGTCATTGAGCATCCGGGCGAAGGTGGTTTTCCCCGAGCCGCTGCCTCCCGAGATTCCGATGAGCATGACGGTTTCCGGGGTCATGAGTAATGGACCGTATCGTAGAGACGATCGCCCGCATCACCCATACCGGGAAGGATGTAACCTTTTTTATTCAATTCGCGCTCGAGACTGACCGTGACGATCTCCACATCCGGAAAGTTCGCATGGATCTTTCGAATGCCCTGTGGAGCCGCAAGGAGGGTCAGGAGCCGGATTTGTCCCACACCGTACTCCTTCAGTCTTTCGATGGCCGCGCAAGCGGTATCTCCGGTGGCGAGCATCGGATCGAGCAACAAAACGCGCTGACCCTTCACGTTCTTTGGCAAACGCAGGTAGTATTCGACGGTGGCGTTCACAAAACGGTCGCGGTAGATCCCGATATGTCCGACCGTTGCGAAGGGGAGGATCTTCATCATTCCGTTCAGCATGCCGAGGCCCGCGCGAAGAATGGCCACAATGGTGAAAGTTTCGGTGATCTTGGGAGACTGGGTCTTCTCGAGAGGAGTCTCGACTGTGGAGAGTCCCATCCGCAGATCGCGGGTGGCTTCGTAGGCCATCATCTGGCTCATTTCTTCGACGATTTGGCGGAATGCCATCGAGGAGATGTTTTTGTCACGGAGAATCGACAGCTTGTGCTGGAGCACCGGGTGCTCGAGGATGGTCACGGTCGGATGCGGGGTTTTTGCTGATTTTTTCTTGGTTTTGGCCATGATCTCTGTTCCTTCGGGAGTTAAATTTCAGTCTAAAATACAAGCTAGAAAACGGTTCCATCACTCTGGAGCTTGAGCGGAGGACCCCCGTCCGAGCGGAGTCGGGAAGCCAGACGCCTTCCGGCGTGCCAGGTGCCCCCTTCGAGAACCCTGACCAGCGGGAGCTCTTCCCGGGTTTTGCCGAGGGCTTTTCTGACCTCTTCACCGATGCGATCGAGGAGTGTGACGGTGAGTGCCCTCCACTCGAGAATCAGTTCCGATCCGGGAGCGTGTTCGCGTTCCCGATCGCGCTCATCAGTGAGCTCGATCAATCCGGAATCGAGTAGCAGTCCGCCGTTCCGGTATTCAGGCAGTCCCGTCATCGAGTCGAGGTCCTGGATGCGCACTCCGAGCTCCATCAGCGGCTCCATCAGGGAGTAGCTCATCCATTGGGATAGCTTGTGAAAGGGAATGAGGGCTGAAGGAGTCCCGGGTGTTCCGAGCGCCGGGTGCTCCCAGCAGTCGCCGAGGTTCACTCCGTTCAGCTCGATCCGGCCGGGCCAAATGGGCCCGAGTCGGAGCAGCACGCTCTTCAAGATCCGCTCGGCCGGAAGAGTGCCGGCATTCGCCTCTTTTAACCATTCATCCAGCAGCACGCCGGGACGCGAACCCTCGAAGATCTCTCCCAAGCGGTTCAAGAGTGCCACTCGCCCTTCGACGCCGAGCAGAGGGTTGTCCGATGAAACCTGGAACCCGTGCTCAAGATCTTTTGCCGAGAATCGTTTCAATCCTCCGGCATCGGCACCGATCCGTCCCTCAGAGTGGAATCTCCCTTTGCGGAAGAGGTCGAGTGAGGCGATCGCAAGTCCTTCCGATTTGGAAAAAATCCGACCGTCTGTGAAGGGATCTCTGTATTTCCAGGCCATTCCGGCACCGGCATCGAGCAAAACGGAGACGATTCCGAGCTCGATCAGGATCCGGGCCCGTTCCTCGGGATCGCTCACTCCGGCGGATTCGATCACCGTTCGAAGGCGGTCCACACCTCCGGCCCGGAAGTGTCCGAAACGGGAGTGAAAGGGAATGGTGAGATCGGGGTAGTTCTCGCGGGTCACTTCTAGGACGAATGCGGCCACCTCCGTGAGTTTTTCGGGATGGATCCGGAAGTGTCCCTTGCCCTCGAGTGCCAGGTCGTAAAGACGGCGCGAACGCTCCCGCACCGCCTGAGGTGAAAGCAGATGATCGAGCTCAGCAGCGGTGCCTTTCATTCGAAAAGACCCCGTCCTTTGACCTTTTTCAGTTCTCCGCTTTTCTTCACCTTTCCCGGGGTGAAATATCCAGCTGCTTTCTTTGCCTCCATTTCCACAGAAGCATCGGCAGGGATCCGGTCTGCAGGAATCTCGATCCGGTTGATGATTTTGATCCCGCTCTGTACCACGGCATCGTACTTCATGTTCGACATGGAAACGAAATTGGTGATCCGGGTGATCCCGAGCCAATGAAGGACGTCCGGCATCATTTGCTGGAAGCGCATGTCCTGGACTCCGGCCACACATTCGGTACGGAGGAAGTAGGTACTGGCCGAGTCACCGCCTTTTTGGCGTTTGCGTGCGTTGTATACCAGGAATTTGGTCACTTCCCCGAGTGCGCGCCCCTCCTTGCGGTAATAAACAATGACTCCGGCGCCGCCTTTTTGAGCGGTTTTGATGGATTCTTCAATGCCGTGAACGAGATACGGACGACAAGTGCAGATGTCCGAGCCGAACACATCCGAACCGTTGCACTCGTCGTGCACCCGGACGGTGAGTTCTTTTTTCGGATCGGTGATCGCTTTGACGTCTCCGAAGATGTAAACCGAAGTCGATCCGATGGGAGGCATGAATGCTTTCAGGTCATGCCTCGTGACGAGTTCGGGGAACATTCCACCGGTTTCCTGGAAGAGCACCTTGCGAAGCTCGCCCTCGGTGGTACCGAAACGCTCGGCCACAGCCGGGAGATACCAGACCGGTTCGATCGCGGCTTTCGTCACGCTGACATCGTGGGAAGATTTTACAATCTTACCGTCCACCTTCAGTTCGCCCTTTTTGAACAATTCGTCCAACTCCGCCATGCGAATGTGAGCCTTGGTCACGGCTATGCTGGGACGGATGTCATACCCGGCTTTGAGTTCTTTTTTATAAACCGTGGCGATATCCGCGCCCCACGGATCGAGCGAGACGATTTTTTTCGGATCTTTCCAGCTCGGATGCGGGCCGATTTTTTCGACCGGTTCGGTGTTCGTCAAGTCGGGCTTGAAGTCTTCCGCCAGCTTTCCCGCGGCCATCGCCAAAGCCCGGTACACCGAGTAAGACCCCGAATGCGCACCGATGGCGTTCCGTTGCAAGGGATTGGTATTCGTTGCAATGAGAGGGCCCCTTTCCTTCGGGGTTTTGGCTCCCCATTGGATTTCAAGGGCTGCGACATCCTTCTTCTGGCCGGGATGGGAGGTGAGTGCGATGTGAGCGGTTCGTTTCGTATGTGGCATATCAGGACATCCAGTTCTTATCGGGGCTATCCGCCCATTTGGTGGTGACTTTTTTCAGTTGGGACCAAAACTCGGTGCCGGAATCTCCGGTGATGTCGCCGGACCCGTACTTCGAGACCTTGGTGCCTCCGAAAGAGAAGGGCTCACGCGGCACGGGAACCCCGACATTGATGCCGATCATTCCAGCTGAGCTCTCGCTCGCGACCCGCTCGGCAACCGATCCGTCCCGGGTGAAGACGCTGCAGGCGTTTCCGAACACCGAAGCCGCCTCGAAGGCCAGGGCCTCGGATAGGTTCTTGCAGCGGACGATCGAGATCACCGGCCCGAACCATTCCTCACATGCGGCGGATGATCCCGGCAGGACGCCATCGATGATCGTCGGACCGAGCCAGAAGCCGCCCTTCAATTCGGGGGAGACTTCGGGATTCCGTCCGTCGAGAAGCAGTCGGGCGCCCTCGCTCACGGCCTTCGAAATTGAGGCGTTCAGTCGGTCGAGAGACTCCTTCGAAATGATGGCTCCCATTTCCTTGCCGGGCCGAATGCCCCGGGCTTTCTCGACCACCGCCTCGATCAGGGATTCCACCTCGCCCACGGCGAGGAGTACGGATGCGGCCATGCAACGCTGGCCCGCGCAGCCCGTGAAGGAATCCGCGATACCGCGGGTTGCGATTTCAGGGTCGGCATCGGGCATGAGAATGATCGGGTTCTTGGCTCCTCCGAGAGCGAGCACACGCTTGCCCTGAGCGGTACCTCGGGAATAAACACTTTTGGCTACCGGAGAAGATCCGACGAATCCGACGGCCGAGATTCCCGGATGATCGAGCAGGGTCTCGACGCTCTCGCGCCCCCCTTGAAGCACGGTAAAGACTCCGGGTGCGAATCCGGCTTCCTCGATGGCTTTTGCCAGAAGATTCGAGGTGAGGGGGACTTTGTCTGAAGGCTTCCAAACAAATGCATTACCGACCGCAAGTGCGATCGGGATCATCCACATCGGGACCATCGCAGGAAAGTTGAAAGGAGTGATTCCGGCGACCACACCGAGGGCTTCGCGGCGGAACTCACAAAAAACTCCGCGGGAAACCTGGAGTCGGCCAGCAGAGTCGGAGTTCTGCAAGCTGAGGGCGTATTCCAGAACCTCGACGCCTTTTAGGAGTCCGGCTTTGGCTTCGGCCGGAGTCTTTCCGGATTCTTCGCTGATCAGAGATGAAATCAATTCAATATCCCGGAGCAGGATATTCCTGAATTTGAAGAGCAGTGCCGCTCTCTCTTTGGCGGGTGTTTTCGCCCAAGCCGGAGCCGTTTTCCTGGCCTGCATCAGGGCCTGTTCGATGTCGGAAGCCGTGCTTTCTTTGAAGCGGCCGATCACGCTCCCCGTACGGGGGCTTTTCACTTCACGCGAAACACCGCTACCCTCAACGAAGGCGCCGTTGATGTAGTTTTTGCATTCGATCATGGTATCAACTCCGTTGGTAGTCGTCTTGATAGCGGACGATGTCGTCTTCGCCGAAATAAGTTCCGACCTGGACTTCGATGAACTCGACCAGCTCCTTGCCCGGATTCCGGATCCGGTGTTTGGCTCCCTGGGGAATGTAAATGTTCTGTCCCGGCTTGAGTGCGTGGACCACATCATTCAGGACCACCTCAGGCTCACCTTTGATGATCACCCAGTGTTCAGCACGCTTGGCGTGGCTCTGATAGGAAAGCTGCTGGCCCGGATTCACATGAATCACTTTCGATTTGTAAGCGTCCGTATCGCGGAGGATCTCAAATCGACCCCAGGGACGGAATTCGAAGGGGTGCTCTTGCGCGCGCTTGTCGCGATTGCGGACCAATTGCTCGACGGCGTGTTTCACGTTCTGGGTCGAGTTTTTCTTGGCGACCAGCAGGGCATCAGCGGTATCGACCACGATCAAGTCATCGGTATCGATGAAGGTGGTGAGCCGGCCTTGGTTCGAATAGGCGAAATTGCCGCTGCCCCCGACTTCGAGCATCTCGGAAGACTTGCCGAGCTTGGCGATCTCGTCCCAGGACCCGACGTCGCTCCATCCGAGATCACAGGGAATGCAGACCTGGGTTTTCAGTTTCTCCATGACTCCGTAATCGATACTTTGGGCCGGGCAACGCTCATACAACTCTTTCAGGTTCGACAGGTCCGGACTCAAGGCATTCATCACTTCCCAGGTCTCGGGCATGAGTTCTTTCAGGCAGGCAATCATGGTTTTCACTTGGAACACGAACATGCCGCCGTTCCAAAGGAAAGTGCCGGCATTTAGAAAGCCTTCGGCTGTCTTCAAATCGGGTTTTTCGCGAAAGCCGAGCGTCCGGTAAGCTGTGACCTCTTTTTCGGTGACAAAGGGAGTGGTGCCCACTTCGATGTACCCGTAACCGGTGGCTGGATGGGTCGGGCGGATGCCAATGGTGGCGACTTGCCCCTGTTTCGCACAGGTTTCGGCCAGGCGGATGGCACTTTGAAAGGCGGTTTCATTCTGGATCAGATGGTCGGACGGGAACACTCCGATCACGGCATCGGTGCGGTCCTGTTGTTCGAACACCTTGCAGAGGAGGGCGATCGCAGGAGCGGTGTTATTGGCTTTCGGTTCGTAGAGCGCTTGGGCAACGGGCACTCCCGCTTCACGGAGGACATTCTCGGTCAGGACCTTCATCGTTTGATTGGTGACCACCCAAGGAGAACCGAGGGGATTCAGGCGACGGAGGGTTTTCAGAAACAGCGACTCTTCGAACAGGTCACAAAACTGCTTCGGGAACTGGGTGCGGGAAAGGGGCCAAAGACGGGTACCACTGCCTCCGGAGAGGATCACAGGAATGAATGCCATAGTGGGGGGCAGTCTTCCAAAAACGGGAGTAAAAATCGAGGCTTTTTTACGGAGAATTCAGGGCTTGCGAAATCCGTACTTTTCAGTATAGATTCGCGGTCATGGAAGATTCAGCCGTATACGTGTCCCTGGAATTCACCCCGAACCCGAACACCTTGAAGTATTCCGTGAATCGGAAGCTCCTCGAAAAGGGGGCGGCCAATTTCATCAAGAAAGAGGATGCGGAGCAACGCTCACCGCTCGCTTGGAAACTCCTGAATATCAATGGGATTTCAGGTGTGATGATCGGCAAGGATTTCGTGACGATCACCAAAACCGAAGACGGTGACTGGGATCATGTGCACCGGAACGCCTCCGACACGATCGACCGTCACCTGACGGCCGGCGAAAAGGTGCTGGCCGAAGAACTGGCGGCTGGAATTGCAAATCAGAACTCTTCCGAGATCGAGAAGCGCATTCAGGCATTCCTGGACGAGCACATCCGTCCAGCCGTGGCGATGGACGGCGGGGATGTCACCCTCGATCGCTTCGAAGACGGCATCGTTTACCTCTACATGCAGGGTTCTTGCGCAGGCTGTCCGAGCTCCACCATGACGCTCAAGGTGGGAATCGAAACCAAACTCAAAGAAGCCGTGCCTGAAGTGATCGAAGTGGTTCAGATCTGATTCCGGATCCGGTCAGAAATCGAATCCGTTTACGGAACCCTCAGTCATCGGCTTGCGGTCTCCTGCAGGAATGCGTTTCACCTGAGAACGAGGGGATTTGGTAAGTGCTGGAGCCACGGGGTCGCTTTCGTTCCGTTCGTCGCCGTCCGGGTACCATTGCGAGGGAGCTGCATCGAGCCGGTAAGGTTTCCAGGGAGCCGGGAGCGGACGGTTCGAGAGTCCGATCTTGTCGTATCCTTTGGCCCCCGCTTCGATGAAGGCTTGAATCTTGGCATCGAAGGGGACTCCGAGGATGGCCCTGCGAATCAGGGGTCGTTCTTTCGCTCCGAAACGGTACCCGATCACCATCACTTTCTTTCCTTTTTGACGGTCATCGAGTTTGACCGAAAGCCCTTTTAGGGAGCCTTTCGGGTACACGTGGACTTCGAGGTTTCCCTCCCATTCGACCACATCCACTTTTTTCCCGGAGGGTCCGGTGCCGTCCAGGCGGTCGAAGACCTCTTCTGAGAAAACCGAGAAGGATGTCAGGACTCCGGAGAGGACTGCGGTGAGGGTGAGTAGCAAACGGAATGGGACGATCATGTGTGGACTCCTCGATGTGGCATCGGACTGACGGAGCCGTGCCTTTCTTGACGTATCGGAAGAAGCGTCAAAATCTTGAGCCGGAAATTCCTGCCGGGTGGGTGCCTTCGGACACAACGCCCGGAAAAGCGGTGCTAATCTGAGTGCATGCGTGTTTTCGGGTTGATGGTGCTGGGGGTTCTCCTGCAGGCCTGTGCGGACCGTCCAGTCAGCCCCGGTCTGATCCGTACGTCCGAACTGGGGACTTTGCGGGGTCTCATTCCCGTACGGGCGATCACTCATTTTCACACCCCCTATTCATTTGATGCTTGTGACGGAGAGGGCATTCTCGCCGACGGAAGCCCCGATTCGAAGTGCTGGGATCATGCGAGGCGCGCTTTTTGTGAGAACCACATCAACTACATCTTTGCCACGGATCATGTCGATCGGATGGCCGAGACCTCCCTTCAGGATCTCGCACTGGTTCGGACCGGAGACACCTTGCTCACGCTAGGTGCTGATCCGGTCGGAAACCGGATGGTCTGCCCGGACGGATTCACGCCGGTTCTCCTGCCTGGACTCGAGGGAAAATGGCTCGCACTCGGGATGCAGAACCACATTCCGGGAGACCTCGCCACCCGCCAAGCGACCTATGGCGCGGAGGATGCGGCTTCGAAAACCGCACTCGAATCGGTGGGTGCCGTGGTGGCCGTTCCTCACACCGAAAGCAGGGACTTCGGCAATCTCCTCGCACTGGCTCCTTCCGTCATCGAGATTTACAACCTGCACGCCAATCTCGATCCGAAAATCCGGAAGAAGTACCTGGGCCGGCCGCCATTCGACAAGCTCGGGGCCTTGTTGAATTACCTCGCCGATCCTTACAAGGAGCTGAATCCCGATTACATGTTGCTCGATTTCATCGAGTTCAATCCTGTCTATTTCCAGACCTGGAACCGATTGCTCGCTGCCGGAGTCCAGGTCACCGGACTGGGTGGTCTCGATTCCCACGAGAATATTTTTTCCCAGAAGGCGGCGGATGGAGAGCGTCTCGATCATCACCGCAGGATGACCCGTTTCATCAACAACTGGGTGCTATCATCCGCAGATGATTTCACCTCGGTCAAACAAGCAATCGTGGGGGGGCGTGTTTACTTCGTGGTCGAGGGGCTCGGAACACCGACTCTTCCTGATTTCCATGCGACCTGGTTGAATGGCGGTGCCGGTACTGTGGTGGAAATGGGCGGAACGCTGACTCCCGGAGCTTTTTCTTCGGAATTGTCCTTCACCCCCCCCTCGGTGCACGGGAGTTTTCCCGGCATGAGTGACGGCGACGAAAAACCGGAAATCCGCTCCGAACTGATCCGGGTCGATGCCACAGGCAATGAAACGGTGGTGGGGCGGGGTGGGGCGAGCCTCTCCTTCACCGATCCACCGGCCGGACACTACCGGATACAGGTGTGGATCCGCCCGCGGCACCTCAAAGAGTTTTTGTTCGATGAAGATCGGGGAGATGAGGAGTTCCTCTGGATCATTTCGAATCCGATCCGGGTGGTCCGATGAGTCGACTCGGATTCCTGCTGTTGTTTCTTTCATTCTTTGGCCGGGTTCAGGCAGCTGAAACGGTCGAGGACCGCAAGGTCCGCATCGGGGTGACCGGGGCCGTCAGCCTTCCTCAGCCTCTTCTGGTCGGAGTGAGGCTCAGGCCCGAGTCCGCTCCGGACTGGGAATCCTATTTCGAGGGGGGATGGTTCCGTTACGGGTTCGGCACAGACGAGTCCTCTCGGACTGTATCGAGTACCACCCTCAAGGGAGGTGTGCGTTATCACCCCTTCTCGAACGCCTGGTTCCTGGCGAGTGAAATCGGGTTTCGGCATGTGAATCTGTCGGTCGACATTTCAAACCTGAAGCTCGACGGAGTTGCCCTGGCCAAGACGGCCGAGCTCGGGCTTGGAACGGTTTTTGGCGGGGTGTCCCTCGGGGGCGAGTGGCTCCTGACTCCTGGCTTCGCCCTCGGATTCGATTTCGGGGTGCAACTGGCTTTGCTGCATGCCGGCTCGATCACCATCCACGCCGCACCCGATCAGGAAAGTTCCTCCGACAACACGGTGAGCGATAAGAAAGTGATGGACCGCATTTCGGGACTTCCTCTCCCGCAAATTGCGGTTTTGCGCCTCGTTTGGTATCTTTGAGCACCTATGGCTAAACCGAAGTTCGCTTTCTCGATGAGTCGGGTCTCGAAGATCTATCCTCCCAACAAAACCGTTCTCCGGGACATCTCCCTGTCTTTCTTTTACGGAGCGAAGATCGGAGTCCTCGGACTGAACGGCGCCGGGAAGTCGACCTTGATGAAGGTGATCGCCGGTGAGGAAAAAAATGTGAACGGAGAGGTGCTCCCGTCGGACGGGATCAGTTTCGGTTACCTGAGACAGGAGCCCGAACTCGATCCGGCCAAGACCGTGAAGGAAATCGTGATGGAGGGCACAGGTGAGCTCGGTCGCGATCTGAAACGGTTCGAGGAGATCGGTCAGAAGTTCGCGGATCCGGAGCTCGATCCGGATGAGATGACCGAACTCCTTGAGGAACAATCGGTGATTCAGGAGCGAATCGAGGCCAAAGACGGATGGGACATCGACCGCAAACTCGAAGTTTCCATGGAAGCCCTCCGTTGCCCGTCTTCCGAAACGCCGATTAAAAATCTCTCGGGCGGGGAGCGCAGGCGTGTGGCCCTTTGCCGTCTTTTGATCCAAAGACCCGATGTGCTTCTGCTCGACGAACCGACCAACCATCTCGATGCCGAGTCCGTGGGCTGGCTCGAACAGTTCCTTCAGAGTTATGAAGGCACTGTGATCGCGGTCACCCACGATCGCTACTTCCTCGACAACATCGCCGGATGGATCCTCGAGCTCGATCGCGGTCACGGGATTCCTTGGCAGGGAAATTACTCGAGCTGGCTCGAACAGAAACAGAATCGTCTGGCCCAGGAAGAAAAATCCGAGACCAAGCGGCAGAAAACACTCGAGCGCGAGCTGGAGTGGATCCGCATGAGTCCGAAGGCCCGCCAGGCCAAGAGCAAAGCCCGTGTGAACGCTTACGAAGCACTCCTGAACGAGAGCCAAGGCGGGCGCCGGGATGAAGAGATGGAGATTTTCATTCCACCGGGACCGCGTCTCGGGGGTGTGGTGATCGAAGCCGAGAAAATCTCGAAGTCCTTCGGTGGAAAGCTCCTCTTTGAAAATCTGAGCTTCAAGATTCCCCCCGGAAGCATTGTGGGAGTGATCGGCGGCAACGGGGCCGGGAAATCGACTCTCTTCAAGATGATGACCGGTAAGGAAACGCCCGATACCGGATCGATCCGGGTCGGCGATACCGTGAAGCTCGGTTATGTGGATCAGTCCCGCGATAGCCTCAATTCCGAAAACACGGTCTGGGAGGAGATCTCGGACGGAAAGAACGAGACCGTCCTTCTCGGCAATCGGGAAGTGTCCTCGCGTTCGTATTGCTCTCGCTTCAATTTCACCGGTTCCGATCAGCAGAAGAAGGTCGGGATCCTCTCGGGGGGGGAGCGCAACCGCGTCCACCTCGCCAAGATGCTGAAATCCGGAGCGAACGTGCTCCTGCTCGATGAGCCGACCAATGACCTCGATGTGAACACGCTCCGGGCACTGGAGGAGGCGCTCGTGAACTTCGCCGGTACGGCCATCGTCATTTCGCACGATCGCTGGTTCTTGAACCGGATTGCCACTCACATCCTGGCGTTCGAGGGAGACTCCAAAGTCGAATTCTTCGAGGGCAATTTCCAGGATTACGAGGAAGACAAAAAGCGGCGGCTCGGTGCGGACGCACTGACCCCGAAACGGGTGAGATTCCGTAATGTTGAAGCCATTCGGTAAGGGGTTGACGCCTTGTGCCAAAGACGGTAAGGTTTCGGCCCTATGAGGGTTCTTCACCTCGCTCGTCTCATCTTGGTCCTGCCACTGGCGCTCCTTTCCGGGAATGCCGAAGCGGTGGTGTTGCAGATCCTTCATACGAACGATCTGCATGCTGCGCTGAAGACCGCAGGGACCCCCCGTGCCGGGATGCCTGAATTCGGAAGCTGGGCCCGAGTGAAGGCCAAGCTCGATGAGCTCGAGAACGAGGGCCGTGCCCGGGGTTTCGAGACGCTCAAGTTCGATGCCGGGGACTATCTCGAAGGCTCCTCCTATTATTTTCCGGACAATGGAATTCATGTTTTGCGTGCCTATCAGAGCTTCGGTTTTGATGCTGCGACGCTGGGTAACCACGACTGGTTGATGGGAGCAAGAGACCTCGATGCCCTGTACGGGCAGTCGCCCTTTCCTTTCCCGGTGGTTTCAGCCAATGTTGAGATCAAGAAGCGCCTGAAGAACCTCCACCGGCAGATCCGTCCCACCGCCAGCTTTGAACGGGGCGGAGTTCGCATCGGTGTGATGGGCCTCTCGACCGATGAGGCTCTTTACAGCTGGATCACGCGGGTCAAGTCGCGCAAGAACGACATGAAGATCGTCGACTTCCGTGATGGAAGTTACAATGATCCGGAATCGGGCGAAACTCACATCGAAACGGGAGTTGCGAACGAGGTGATCGACGATCTCGATCGGGAACATGATCTCGTGATCGCGCTCACTCACATCGGGTATAGCGATGACAAGGAACTTGCAGCCTCTTCAAGAGGCTTGGATTTGGTGATCGGCGGTCACTCCCACACCGTGCTCGAGAGCATGGCGATCGTGCCGAACCGGGAAGGCCGGGAGGTACCGGTCGTTCAAAGCGGGTTTAACGGGCATTTCATCGGAAAAATCCTGGTCGAAGCGGTTCGCGGAGAAAAACCGCGGGTGCTGTCCTACGAACTGGTTCCGGTGGATTTAGAGGGGCCTCGGGATCCTGCACAGGACCGATACCTTGCCGAGGCGGAGCAGGCGCTCGAACGGGTGTACGGTTCGGATTTGCGAAAACCGATCGGGAAGTCCGAGGTTCGACTGGTTTCGGGTGATCGCGGACCGACGGCTTTCTCGCAATTCGCAGTGGATTCCATGAAGAGCATCACCGGCGCAGAGATCGCCCTCGATGTGGGAGCATTCCATGGAAACACCCCGCAGCCTGCTGGGGTGGTTTCCCGCTTGACCTTGATGGAGATGTATCCCCGTAAGTTCGAGCAGGAACAGAACGAGGGACTTTACGTTTACACCGGGAAACTCCCGGGAATCGCGCTCAAGATCGGCCTCGAGTACTCCCTGCGATACGGGTATTTCCTGGCTTTCAGTGGCTTGACCTACGATCTGGTCGCGCTGGGTGACTCCGATTACGATCGGCTCCGGGCCCGTCACGATGGTCGCGATTCCAAAAGGTACCTGACCCGCTTTGTGCCCAAGAATATCCGGATCAACGGACAGCCTCTCAGGAAGTGGCGCTGGTACAAGACCGCCACCACGGAATCCTTGGTGCGTGGAGCATTCGGGATCACTCCCTTGGCCAAGCTGCTCTTCATCGGATCCCGGCAAACCGAACACACGATCTGGGACACCATGGAAAAGCATCTGAGAAAGATCGGCACGATCCTGGCGCTCACTCCGGGCGAGAAGATGCTCGACGAAGGCGTTTTCGGTCTCGAGGGCCGGATCGACCAGCAGATGATCGAAGAGGGGATCAACGAGATCATGAGGGAGTTGCCGTGAGTCTTCCGGGTCTGATTGGAGTGATTCATCTTCCCGCATTGCCCGGATCACCCGGTGCGAATGGAAAACCTCCTTCGAAAGTACTCCATCTGGCTCGCGAGCGGGCTGTGGAAGAGGCCAAGCGACTCGAGAAGTCCGGCTTTGAGGGATTGATCATCGAGAATTTCGGGGATGCTCCCTTTTACAAGAACCGGGTGCCGGCTGAAACCATCGCAGCCATGTCGGTGATCGCATCCGCTGTGATCGAATCCGTCAAAATTCCACTCGGAATCAATGTTCTCCGGAATGATGCCGATGCCGCCCTGGCCATCGCCACCGTGACCGGAGCGGCCTTTGTCCGCATCAACGTGCTCGCGGGTGTGGTCGCCACGGATCAGGGTCTGATCGAGGGAGAGGCCGCCCGCTGGGTCCGGGAGAACCAGCGTTTGGGAGGCAGGGTCAGGATCCTGGCCGATGTTCACGTCAAGCATGCCCGTACCCTTTCTTCGGACGATCTGGGAATCGCGATTGAGGAGGTTGCCGGTCGCGGTGGGGCGGATGGAGTGATTGTAACCGGGGCCACTACCGGCAGGTTGCCGGCCGAAGAGTCCTTGCGGGCGGCGCTCGGCTCGGCCCGCCATTGTGGGGTTCCCCTCTATGTAGGGAGCGGAATGACGGTCGAGGGCCTGGCGTACTCGGAACCCGGGCTCCGCCTGATCGTCGGTTCAGCGCTCCGGCGAGGAGGCAAAGCCGGCGCCACATTGGATGCACCCCGGATTTCGGCACTCGTGAAAGCCTGGCGCCAATACTCACGGACTTGATTAGCCGTTCAAATCGAGCCGGTTTTGCTATAAAATCGTTCCATGTACATCCGGAACGCATGGATCGAGAAAACGCAATTCCACCCGCTCGCGGCAGAAGAGGTGATCCGTGAAGTCCTGTTGCGATGTCGCCAGGAAATCGAACGGGGAGGGCTTCCGGTCGTCGTGTTCGATCTCGATTCCACGCTCTTCGATGTTTCGAAGCGTTCATTCGAAATCCTGAAGGAGTGGCTGACCCATCCTGAATCGGGCTCCTTTCATGAGACCCGGGAAAAGCTTTCGGATCTCGAACCCTCCGAAATGAGGTATTCACTCGAAGACGTCTGGGAGATCAAAAAGATCCCGAGTGATGTGTCCCCTTACGATCACCATTTGAAACATGCCAAACGTTTTTGGCGTGCCCGGTTCTTCGCAAATGAATACCTCCGTCATGACGAGCCCACTCCCGGAGCGGTACAGTTTGTAAAAACCCTCTACGAAGCGGGTGTCATGATTGTGTACCTGACCGGAAGAGATGTGCCACTCATGGCGTTCGGCACCTTCGATCAATTGAAGAGTCACGGTCTTCCGATCGAGGTGGAACGGACCCGGCTCATCCTGAAACCGAAGCGTCATCTCGACGATCTGGATTTCAAGACGGGTGCGGCGCGTACGATCACTGGATTCGGCAAGGTCATTGCCAGCTTCGAGAACGAGCCGAAGAACCTGGTTGCCATGAAAGAGGTTTTCCCTCCCGAAACCATGAATGTTTTCATCGAGAGTGTGAGCAGTGATCATCCTGCTCCTTCGGGATCGGGGATCTACCGGATCCGGGAGTTCCATTTCTGAAACCGCTAAAAGTTCTCAGCCTCATTCCTCCTCTGGTCCAGGTGAACACGCCCTATCCGGCGACGAGTTTCCTCACCGGATTCTTGAGGTCACTCGGATATGAGGCGGTCCAGGACGATCTCGGCCTCGGACTGGTTCTCCGACTTTTCTCGGAGGAAGGTCTGGACCTCATCCGGGCATCGCTCGAAGAACGGATCGGGCGTGAGCCTGTGGTCCGCTCGAATCCATCTGTGAGTTTCTTTTTGGATGCCTACGCGGAGTACCGGAGGACCATTTCTCCAGTCATCCGGTTTCTCCAGGGGAAGGACGCCACACTGGCGCATCGGATCGCCTCCCGTACCCTGCTCCCCGAGGGACCGCGTTTTTCGACGGTCGACACCGATGACCTCGAATGGGCTTTTGGTGGCATGGGGACGCAGGATCAGGCCAAACACCTGGCGAGCCTGTATATCGATGACCTCACGGATGTGATTCAGGCCGGAGTGGACCCGCAGTTTTCGCTTTCACGATACGGTGAGAAGCTTGCTGCGAGCGCCCCGAGTCTCGACCCTCTACTTGAGGAGCTCGAATCCGGGCATCCGCTGATTCCTGAATTGCTCGAGAGCCTGGTGACCGGTGTGGTGCGGAAGCACACACCCGATGTGGTGTTGCTGAC
This sequence comes from Bdellovibrio sp. ZAP7, assembly GCA_945874535.1. GTDB lineage: Bacteria > Bdellovibrionota > UBA1018 > UBA1018 > CAIMNF01 > CAIMNF01. Next base: position 46,913 of record CAMCGZ010000009.1, on the reverse strand, counting down.
CGTACCGTTTCCCGGCTGCATGCTCGGTGCTCTCAGGATCGCTTCGGTGATCCGTAAAATCGATCCGAAGATCAGGATCGCCCTCGGCGGGGGATATGTGAACACCGAGCTCAGAAGGGTCAAGGATGGAAGGCTCCTGCGGTTTTTCGACGCCCTCACTCTCGATGATGGGGAGCGACCGCTCGAAAGACTGCTCGAGTTCTGGAGCGGACAGGGGTCGCGCGACCGTCTCCTCCGGACCTTCCTCGAATCCGACCGCTTGCCCGGGGTGATCGAATTCTGTTCGAGTTCCGAAGTCCATGATATTCCCCAGACCGGAACCGGGTTTCCCACCCTGGAGGGACTCCCCCTCGGATCCTACCTTTCACTGGTGGAGATGTTGAATCCCATGCACCGGTTCTGGTCCGATTTGCACTGGAACAAGTTGATGCTGGCGCACGGTTGCTACTGGCACCAGTGCAGTTTCTGTGACATCAGCCTCGATTACATCAAACGTTACGAGATTTCGCCCGTGCAACTCACCGTCGAGCGGATGAGACGCTTGCATGCGGAGAGCGGCTCGAGCGGATTCCATTTTGTGGATGAGGCGGCTCCTCCGGCGGTGCTGAAAGAGCTTTCGAGACAGCTGGTTTCAGAGGGTCTTTCGTTTTCCTGGTGGGGCAATATCCGGTTCGAGAAAGCGTTCAGTCGCGAGGTCACCGAGCTGATGAGCGATGCCGGTTGTGTGGCGGTCTCGGGAGGTCTCGAAGTCGCCTCGGATCGTTTGTTGAAAAAAATGAAGAAAGGGGTGACCGTCGAACAGGTGGCCCGGGTCACACGGAATTTCCGCGAAGCCCGAGTCCTGGTTCATGCTTACCTCATGTATGGATTTCCGACTCAGACAGTCCAGGAGACGGTCGACAGTCTCGAGCGCGTCAGGCAGTTATTCAAAGAGGGATGCCTCAGTTCCGCCTTCTGGCACCGGTTCTCGGCAACGGTGCACTCAGGAGTCGGGATGGCGCCCGAGGAATACGGAATCCGGATCGATGGACGTCAGGAGCCCGTTTTCGCGCAGAATGATCTCCCATTCGAGGACGAGAGCGGAATCGACCACGATCGATTCGGTCCTGGGCTCCGCAAGGCGGTTTACAATTACATGCTCGGGATCGGTCTCGATGAGGATGTGAGAAACTGGTTCGAATTCAAGGTCCCGAAACCACAAGTGGATCCGCTTTTGATCCGGAAGGCGCTGCAATCATGAGAATGGTTTTTGCTATTCCGGTGCTGATCCTGTTCCCGGTTGCCTGCTCCATCACGAAGCCCTGCTCTGAGGCGGGTGACATCTCCTGGAATCCGAGGATCATGGGCGACAAGCGTTGTACCCAGAAGGTCCGGAAAGACGGCAGAACCGTGAACCACGGGAAGTTTCTGCAATCTTACGCTTCTACGGGCAGGATCGCACTCGAGGGGGAGTTCCAGGAAGGGCTCAAATCCGGCATCTGGCTCCATTATGCCGAGGACGGGCGACTGATTGCGCTCAAGTTTTTCGATCAGGGGGTTGAAAAAACACCCTCCGAAGAAATCAGGAAAAAAATGGATCTGCTGATTCAGCAAAAAACAGGGAGTGGAAAATGAAGAGCAGGATTTTGATTGTGGACGACGAACCCCAGATCAGGTTGTTGCTCGGGGAGTTCCTCTCGGGCTTGTATGAAACCGAGTTCGCCTCGAACGGGAATGAGGCTGTGAAGCGCTCACTCGAGTTGAGACCGGATTTGATCCTCATGGATGTGATGATGCCCGATCTGGACGGCATCTCCGCGGTACAAAAAATCCGTGAGCATGAGTTGACCCGGCACATTCCGATTCTGATGGTCACCGCGGCGAATACCACGCGGCAGCGGATCGAGGCGTTCGATTTCGGAGCGGATGATTTCATCTCGAAGCCCTTTGAGATTGATGAGCTGCTCTCGCGGATCCGTTCCAAGTTGAACCGTGTCCGTCAAATCCAGGAGCCGGCGATCCCAGAGATCGGATTCGCGAATTTGGTGATGAATACCCTCGCCCGCGAGGTCCGCTTGAACGGGGTGCTTCTCGATCTTGGGCCTGTGGAGTATGGGATTCTCGAACTGTTGCTCCGCCGTCCCGGTGCGGTGGTTTCACGTAAAGAGATCATGGAGCGAGTCTGGGAAGACGGTCGCAAGAACGACCGTCTGATCGACGCTCATTTGAGCACTCTCCGGAAGAAGCTCAGTAGCTGGGAGGCGGATCTTCAGACTGTCTACGGTGAGGGTTACCGTTTGAAGTCAGGGTCTGAATCTGCCAGATCTTGAGATGCCGGACAGTCCTGGAAATCCCCTCGAGGATGGAGATGATGAGTCCTTCGCGACCGTCTTTCCAGGCACCGTAATAGATGTAATTTTTGTAGAGCATGGCGGGGAAGGAAAGCAGGATGCGGGTGAAGCCGGTTCTGAGTCCGCGTCGATAGTCCGCTTCGGCTTGAATGGTGGTGTAGTGATTCAGTTTCACGAGGAATCGTTCGATTCTGAGATCTTCCACATGAACGATGGGGGCATCGATTTTTCCGAGTGGCGACCCTCCGCTGATGCCCTCATGGACCTCGCCGACAAAACGGACCCCCGACTTGTGGAAGAGCCGTTCATGATAGGAGGGATTCCAGATTCCATGGTGGATCGGTTTTCCGAGAAAGAACTCCTGACGGCGTACCTTGTAGATCCCGGGACGAAGACCCGGGCTGTTCAAAGTTTCTCCGATTTTCTGCGACAATTCCGGTGAGCACTGTTCGTCACCGTCCAGAAAGAAAATCCAATCGTGACGTGCCTGATCGATACCGAAATTGCGCTGGGATGAAAACCCCGACCATTCTTTCTGGATGAATCTCATCTTCGGGGCCCAAGGACGGACCGGATCGGTACAAATCCCTGGAGTCCCGTCGGTGCTGTGAGAATCGATGACCAGAATCTCATCGCACCAAAGGAGCGAATTCAGCGCACGTTCGATGAATTCCTGCTCGTTTTTGACGATGAGAAGACCGGTGACGGGGACCATGCGCCTAGCTTATCCCAGGTCTTTTCAGTTTTCTTATGAAAAAACGGGCGGGATGGAGGTGCTCGATCAGATCGAGTTCAATGGACAATCGCTCTCCGGTCATCCAATCAGCGAGTAACAGGGATCCGATCGCCGAAAAGGTAATCCCTCTGGAACCCAGTGCGGTCAGAGTCCATTCTCCGGGGGCCACGGGAATCGGGGGGAGCGTCTTTACGGGTCCGCCGCGGAAGGCGTTCCCGTAGAGCCCGGCAACGAGGACGGGGTCACATAAGGGTCCGATCAGGGGGAGCTTGTCCGGGCTCGACAGTCGCCATCCCACTCTCGATTGAATGGAACCAGATGGGTTCAACCCCGAGAACTCGGGCCACTTCGCGGATTCCCGGATCAATAGATCCCGATCGATCTCCTCCTGGTCCGGGAGAACGGTCTTGGCTTGGTAGGTGGCGCCGATCAAGTGGGCATCGACTCCGGAGATTTCTGGAAGAACGGGTGAGGCGTAGCCTTCTTCCACCAGGGTTTCCTGCAAACCCCGGCTGGTCTCCATTGGCGGGACCAGGATGATCTGACCCCGGATCGGACGCATGGGAATGGGGTCGAGATGGGGAATCACGGGAGGTTGGGGGTCGGGAAGTCTGTACTCCGCTCCGAGTGTCGTGACCACTTGGGCGCATTCGATAGGCGGACCTTCCTGGACATGAATTCGGAATCCATTGCCGGTCGATTCGACAGAAGTCACCCGTTTACGGATGAGGCGGATCCCGGGATGATCGATGCGAATCCGGCAAAGCTCTTTCGGGTTCACGACTCCGCAGACTTTCAGACGGATCCCACGGGAAGTGATTTCGTAAGAATCTTCCGGGTAAGCGGATTCCATCAAGGGACCCGCTTCACGCAAGTCCGTTCTCAGGATGCCGGTGTGATGGGGAACTTGAAGCTCCTGCAATTCCCGTAGGAACTCAGCGATGGCAGCCTGTGCGAAGCGACTGATCGGATTCGGTTTCTTGCTGATCTGGAGATTGTAAAGGCCGAGGGGATTGCCAGAAGTACGTTGACCCGGACCTTCGGGATCCAGAATCAACACCTCATAGCCGGACTCGGCCAGTCTCCTCGCGACTGCAGTTCCGGCCAGGCCTGCGCCGATGATGCCGACCGGTCCCGATTGGGGGGAGATCGGAATCACCCGTTCATTGGAAAACCAAGGGGGAAGGGGTTGGAGCTGATGCGGGGGTTCTGAATCGAGCTCGGCCCGGATGCATTCTCGTTTCTTTCCGAATCCCGGTCGCTTTTCGATGCGAAATCCAGAGGCCTCGATGGCTCTTCTCACCCAGCCGGCGGACGTGAAGCTGGCCCCCTTTGCCCGGGGTCTGGAGAGGCGCGATACCTCACGGAACAGGCCCGGGTCGAAGGCATCCGGATTCTGTCTCGGTGCGAATCCATCCCAATACCAATGAGCGACCCTGAAGTCCGAGAGTGACATTTGCTCCTTGGCATCTCCGAGGGAGAGCCAGAGCCGGACTCGACCTCCGGCGAGGCGGAGAGAGTGCACTCCCGGAGTGAGGAGGGGATAGTGATCGAGCAGCATGCCCGAGGCCTCGGCCAGCTCGGGATACGCGGCATAAAGCCGCTTCAGGTCATCCAGATGGACCGGATAACGTTCAAAAGCATGATAATGGAGGGTCTGCCCGGGTTTCGCCTCTTTCAGGAAAACATCGAGAGTGAGGATGAAATTCAATCCTACACCGAAACCGATTTCGCCCACCTCGATCCGACGATTCTCTCTTGCCAGTGCCGCGAGGTAGCCGGAACCATCCAGGTAAACGTAGCGCGATTCGCTGATCCCGTCCAAGGCCGAGAAATAGACATCATGGAACCGCCCGGAGTAGGGGGTCCGTTCATCACGGAATTCAAGGCGGACCACCTCCACTGCGGGGGCGGATTCGTTCATGGAGCGCAGACTACGGAATTGGCGGGAGCTTGTGCGGGATTCTCAGGCGCCGCGATATTGCAAACCACACTGAAGATCCCGTACCGGTCGGTATCGTATGACGTGAACGGCAGTGCGTAGGTTGCCATCCATCCGGCGAGTTTAGCCAGTGTGGAGGCATTGAGCGGTGTCGCCGGCATCTCCTGGTATTTCACGATGTAAGTGAAGATACCCTTCAAGAGGAAGTCACTTCCTGTGTTCAGACCCTTCGCTTTCGCCGTCTTTTTGATCAGGTTCTTGAACACCGGGTAGGCTTGGTCGATCTCGTTCCGGGCGAGATGCTCGGTCGTGTCGGCATCGAAGCGTCCGAACATGGTTTCGACATAATAGAGGATGACCGAGACGGCTCCGAAGTCGAACTTGGTGAAGTCCTCATCGGTGTACCCGTTTCTCCGGCTGCCATGCTCCAGAAAGGTGGCAGCCTTCCTCTTCTGATCGGCACTCAAGGTGTTCCAGTAAGCGGCAAGCCTCGGGAAATCCTGGGCGAGCCAGTAGTCCATCCTGGCATGGAATTGGTTCCGGAAGCAGTTTGCAGGAACCTTGGTCCAGCCCATGTGATCTTCTCCGAGCCCGGAATCGCAGGCGGGAGTGATTTCGTCTCGCATCTGCGCGGTAAGGTGGGATGAAGAGATCAGGATCATCGCGTAATTCACGAATTCCACCAGGGAGCCTTGGCCGTTCCCGTCACTGGCAGGAGTGAACAGGTCCATGTCCTGCAACCGCTTCTGAGCGAAGTTGGGAATGCTGGTGTCAAAGAGGCGCGATGCCAGAAGGATTTCACCGAAATCCTTGAAGACCGCGTTCAAGTCAGTGTCCACAAAGTGAGTCCCTCCGGTCCCGTAGACTTTCTGGAGGTGTTGGCCGACCCGGTCGAGCATCAGCACAATCCTGTTCTGGAAGTGGGAGTAGCCCACACCCGGACCGAATTTGATCGCATACAAATCACCTTTGGGTCCCGGACGTTTCCGGAAGAGCGGAGCATAGGTGAGGAGCTTGGTCCGGATGTTCCGGATCCGGGTTTTCTCGGGATTCGAAGTGACCGAGTTCTCATAGGAGGTCAGGGCTTGAGTCAGCTGACTGCGACTCAAGGTTTCACGGTCGAGCCCTTGCTTCTCGTACATCCGGTCGAGGGAGTTCAGGTCTTCGACGATCTCACCTGTGATCCCGTAAAGGGTATCGATCACTCCCGCATCGACTCCGGCCTGGGTGCTCGATTGCATGAGTCGCCGGATCAGGGGGCGAATGGACGATTTGATGACCCGTCTCGGGATGGAACCGATCAGTGACTCGGGCAACTCATCGATGATGTGGTCATAGAGCGGCAGCGGAGCGAGTCCTTGGTGGCGCGCCAAAGAACGCTCGATATAAGGACGCGCCATTTGGGCGAGGTTCCAGATCAGACTGCGGAACTGCGAGTCCTCGAGGATCCGGTTCATCATTTTGGCGCGGGGAGCCTCGGGATCGTCTCCGAGGGCGGTCTTCACGGCGAGTGCCATCCCTCCGAGGCCCATCGCCGAACTGAAGAGTTCAGCCCAGTCCCGGTTCTCGATTGCGTCCCGACGGGAATTGAACATGAGCCATTTGGCGAGGAACATCTTATTTCCCAAGCCCTCGTATCCGGGCAGATCCAGGGTATGGGTCAGCTCCTCGAGCAATGAGTCAATGGCACGTGAGGAGAGTGATCCGACCGGAAGACTGTTGATGAAGTCGGCCAAGCGGTTGCCAGCCTGCTCGAAGGCCCGGGCCATGGCAAGAAGCTCTTCAGTCGAAGGTGAGGACGACTGTCTCACTTTCAAGTGAGGGATCAGCTCTCCTGTGATCTCCTGGAGTGCGGTCAGGCTCCGCTTCAGCACTTCGATTTCGTCCTTGGTGAACTCCATGTCGGTCCCGCCGAAAAGCCCCGCCTTCAGGCTGAAGGCACTTCCCATGAGTTCCGGGCGGACTTCCCGGTTGGTGATTAGAAAAGTGGTGATCAGATTGTACATATCGCCTTGGGAGTAGGACTTGGCATCACTTCCACGTACAAAGTCTGTGAAAAATCCCAGAGATTGGTTCACGCAATCGAAGCTCGTCTTCCATTTTGACTCGGAGATCTCACCGCGGAGATATCTACCCACCAAATCCACCGAGTCATTCAAGCAACCTCCGGCCGCACCTCCGGCGCCTCCGCCCGGGAGCGCAGGAATGGCTTTTTGTCCGAGCATTCCGCAACCGGTTGTGGAGGTGATCAGAAGCAGGGAGGCAGTGAAAAACCGATAAAAGACAGTGCAGTGTTTTTTAGAATGCATATTTCAGCCACCCTCTGATGCGGTCGTCGCCGTAGTAATGTCCGATCCAACCCTGGTTGTTCTGTGCGAGAATCAAGTCCATTCCCACTCCCAAGGTGAGACGCGGACCGGGAATCGTGTGTTGAAGATTGACCGATGCGAAGTGATTTCCGTTCATGAGATCGTGAATCCAGGCGGCATCCGTACCGGTCCGGTCGGAGACCCGCCAGTTGCCGGCCACTTGAACTCCGCGCTTCAAGGGGAATCGGGAGGGGAGATCCACATTCACGTTCGGGAGCTTGCTGTTCCGGACAAAGGGTTCCTCATTCACAGCGAGAACGGAACCCTCGACAGTGAGATCGGAGCGGATCATGGCCTTCATCCCTGCCGAGAGGACGGTGCTCGGAGTGATGATGGGGTTCAGCCAGTTAGCCTGGTTTTCAAACCGGAACGGTTGCTCGTAACTGCCCGAGATCCAGGCTTGGTACTGTCCTTTGGGGTCCTGGTACCCGGCTTCAAGAGTGTTGATGTTCCGCATCGGGAGCTGGGGCCGGATGTTCACTTCAAGAATCCCCGAGGAGCCGGAAGTCGAAACGTAGGGTTCGGCCGCCATCTGGACCATGTGGACGGGGAGGACACCGGTATTGGCCGAGACGAAGAATCCCCGCTCGAATTCATATCGGGCCTTCATGGCGAAGTTGGGCCGGAGCAGGATCTGGGTGATGGAGGGCATCATCAAGCTGTAGCGAATAGGAGTATCGGCACCGAGTACATTCAAAGTGGAGGGGAGTGGTTTCCAAAACGGATTCGGCGAAACGATGTTTCCGTTTTCTTCTGCGATGGGGGTTCCGCGTTCCGGAATCGCGATCGGTGAACCGTAGAGGACGAATTTGAAACGAGGTGTTTCGAAGTTGAGGAAGACTCCGGTCATGCCCACCACCTGCGGATGGAGCTCGTCCCAGGTCCAGCGGGGAGACCACAGACTCATCATCCTCCAGGTTCCATCCAATTGGGACCAGTTTTGAAGTTTCCTTCCGAAACTGAGGGTGAAGTTTCCAAGCAATCCCCGATGGGTAGAAGCATACAGTTCGGGCGCCTCAAAGCCCACTTGTGGCTTCTGCGTGACGAAAGAATAGAGTGTGAGTTCTCCTTCTTGATGGAAGTAGTGGCTATCTGATTTGCCTTTGATGGAGGCCTTGAAGGTCGTGGCCTGAGTTCCGCGGGAGTCGCTGGTGTAGAGGAAGCTCGAGCTGTCGAGGCCCACATCTCCGGAGAACGAGCCGCCTCGCGATGGATTCGAGATCATCTCGGAGCTCGATACCGGAAAGTCAGAGCGGGATGCGGCTTCGGCGCCGGAAGCGGCCAGCAAGAGGGCAAAGCTGAAGAAGGATTTTTTCATCCTTTTCAGTGTAAAGGGCGGTTTGTTTTTTATTCAAGCGTTGTTGAAAAAAATTCAAGCATGTCAGAACTATGCCGTTCCACAAAGCTCATCTTTTCTTTCGTCATCGGATGGTTGAATTCCAGAGTGGCGGAATGAAGCGCAGGCCTCGGGAACAAGGTCTTGCTGTCCAGGGTTCCGTATTTGGTGTCGCCGATGAGCGGATGACCGGAAGCCGCTGATTGCACGCGAATCTGATGCGATCTCCCTGTCTCCAGAGAAAAACGGGCCAGCGTGAGCGGGTCTCCCGAAACCGGGTGTGGAAAGTTTTTGAGAGGCTGGACCTTCAGTGACGCATTTTTGGCACCGGCGGTGCCGGCCCGTACGACCCGTACCTCGTTGGTCCGTTCGTCTTTCAGCAGGAAATGTTCCCACAGTGTTTCACGGGTATCTTTGAAAGTTCCCCAAAGAACGGCATGGTATTGACGCACCAGATCCCCGGTCCGGAGCTGATCACTCAAGCGGTCGGCGCTTTTTGAGCGCTTCGCCACAACCATGAGGCCGCTCGTGTTCCGGTCCAGTCGGTGGATCAAGCCCACGTAGTGGCGTCCGAAGTGGGTCCGCAAGAGATCCACCAAAGAAGCCTCGCCACTCGCATCTCCCTGAGAGAGAAGCCCCGGCTCCTTCGAGAGCACGATCAGGTGCTGATCTTCGAACAGGGTCCGGAAAGGAGGGTTCATTTCACCTGGGTGAGCCAGGCCTCTGGGAATTCACCGCGCAATCCACCGCGAACCAAACGGGCGTAGTCCTTCTGGATACCTTGGGTGACAGGACCCGGTTTTCCAGCGGAGGCACCCCGTCCGATCTTGCGATCATCGACGGAAGAAACGGGAGTGATTTCAGCAGCAGTCCCGGTCAGGAACACTTCGTCAGCGCAATAGAGCTCGTCGCGGGTGAAGCGGGTCTCGATCAGGGGCAATCCACGTTTGCGGATCATCTCGATCACGGTGTTGCGGGTCACGCCGTTCAGAATGGAGGTGAGTTGGGTGGTCTTGATCACTCCGTCTTTGATGATGAAAAGATTCTCTCCCGTGCCCTCGGTCATGTAGCCTTCGGTGTCGAGCATGAGTGCTTCATCGTAGCCCTGGCGGATGGCTTCGCTCTTCGAGACCACTCCGACGACATAGGCTCCGGTGATTTTACCTTTGGTCATGGCCGAATTGACGTGAGGACGGACAAATGTCGAAACCTTCAGCCGGGCTCCCTCATTGACGCCCTTGTCACCGAGGTAGCTGCCCCATTCCCACACGAGAATCGCAAGCTCGACTTTGGGAGACGCGCCGGGATAGACGCCGAGCGGGCCGTCACCGATGAAGGCGAGGGGACGGATGTAGCATTCCTCAAAGCCGTTGGCCTTGCACGCTTCGATCGCTCCGCGGCTCATGTCATCGACCGAGAACGGCAATTCAAAGCCCATGATCTTGACCGAGTCCTGAAGGCGCTCCATGTGTTCCTTCAAGCGGAACACCGCTCCGCCGCCGGACTCTTGCTTGTAAGCGCGAATGCCTTCGAAGGCGCCCGTGCCGTAATGCAGGGCGTGTGAAAAAAGGCTGATCTTCGCCTCTTCTACATTTCGGATGGTCCCATTTAACCAGAGTTTGTTGCCACGTGCCATAATCCGCGCTCCTCTTGAGCCTCATGATTACCCGATGCATCCTAAAATATCAGCTAATCCTTACTGATAGAACTGGATCAGTTTTTCTTTTAGGTTGGCCAGGTCGGTGTCCAGGGTGAAGGTTTGGTCGGGCGCCAGCTGTTTGAACCAGGTCCGCTGTGTTTTAACAAGTTGCCGGTGAGAAAGAATGATTTCTTCACGCAGTCCTGGGATTCCGGGAGGGATCTTCCGACCCGGGGGGAGTTCTCCACGGAGGTGCCGAACCATCTGTGCGTAACCGACCGCCCGAAGGGTCCTCGACTCGGGATGACTTTCCATCAGGTGGCGGGTCTCTTCCACCCAGCCCTGTTCGAGCATGTGGTCCACACGGAGGCGGATTCGCTCCATGAGCTCGGGTGTTTCGCGATCGATGATCCAGAGTTGGAAGGAGGGATCGGTCTTTTCGTCCATTCCAGACTCGAGCTCCGAGGGCTTTCGCCCGGAGAGCCGGAAGATTTCGAGCGCGCGGACCATCCGGTACCGGTCCGCTGGCCCGATCTTGGCTGCATGGTCCGGATCGATGCCGATCAGCTCCGCGTACAGATCCTCCGTAGAGCGACCCGCCAGAGTGTTCCGGAAGTCTGGCGAACCCTCGGGGGCATCCCAGAGTCCTTTCCGAAGCGCCTTCAAGTAGAATCCGCTTCCTCCGACAATGAGGGCTCGCTTTCCCCGTGAATGGATCTCTGCGAGACGTTCGCGGCAGTCTTTCAGGAACTTTCCGGCATGATAGGTGTCGAGCGGGTCCGCGATATCGATCAAATGGTGGGGGACCCGGGAGCGTTCCTCGAATGAGGGTTTTGCCGAACCGATGTCGAATCCACGGTAAAAGCAAACGCTGTCCGCATTGATGATTTCGAGTCCGAGACTCGAAGCGACTTCCAAGGCCAGCGAGGATTTGCCTGATGCTGTCGGCCCGCTCAGGACAATCGACTGAACCATTCTTCCACCTTGTTCCGGGAAAGGGTGATCGAGGTGGGGCGCCCGTGGGGGCAATTCCCAGGATGGTCACAAGAGTAAAGCTTACGGACCAGATCCCGTACCGACCATTCGTGAATGGAGTCTCCTGCCTTGAAGGAGGATCGGCACGCTTCCATGGCGATCTTCTCGAACAGCACCTCGTCCCAGGTCGGGTGCTCCGGTCCGGCGTCTTCGTTTTCCAATCGCTCCAACAGGTTCCGGAGTCGTTCAGACCAGGTGCCGGCCCCCCAGATCACAGGGATGGCCCGGAAAACAACGGATTCCTCGCCGAAGACTTCCGCCTCAAATCCGAGCGGTTTGATCCAGTCGAGCTTGGCTCTCAGTCTGATCAGGCGATCCGAGGGGAATTTCACCACCTCGGGGACCAGGAGTTGCTGGGTCTCACAACCTTGTTTTCCGAGGACTCCCTTTTTGATCTGTTCGTAACGGACGCGCTCATGAGCGGCATGCTGATCGATCAAGGTGATCTTGTCTTCTTTTTCGAATGCGAGATAAGTGGCAAACCAGACTCCACGGTATTCTCCGATCGGAGTGGAGTCGAAAAACGCGGTTGGCGCGCCGGGCTCGAGAGAGAGGTGAGGCGTGGTGCTCTGGCTCCAGGATCCATTCCAGGTCGGGGGCATGAATCCGCTATCCGGTCCGGGACCGGCGTCACGGAACGCCGGGCGACCGAGCAAACGCTCGAAAGCGGCGTCACAAAGCGCATAGATCTTCCGGGACTCGAGGAAGCGGATCTCGGTTTTCCCGGGGTGGACATTGACGTCGAGCTCGTCAGGCGGAAGATCGATCCGGACCACGCACACCGGAAAGTTACCGGGAAGAAACGACTGTTTCAGCGGATTCAGAATCGCCGATTGCAAGGTCCGGTCACGGAGGGCCCGTCCATTCACAATCTGGTACATACCCCGGGTATGAGGAAGACTCAGGCCCTTCAACCAGATCACCTGGATCGAATAGGCTCCCGGAAGTTCGGTTTCAACGATTTCAAAAGGGTTGTCATCCGCCAGCATCCGGACCGTCCGGTCCTTGAGGTTCTCGGCGGGAAGCTCGAGCAGTGTTCGCTCTTCATTCCGGAAGGTAAAGGCGACTTCCGGGTGGGTGAGTGCGAGGCGCTCGATGATCTCCCGAACGGCCGAGGTTTCGGCTCCGATCGACTTCAGGAACTTGAGCCGGGCGGGAATTTGCGAAAACAGGGAGACCACCCGGACCCGCGTACCCTGAGCGGAGCCAAGGAATGAGATGTTTGGAACATTCCGCGCTTCCACACGTTCCGCCGCACTTTGAGCCAGGCGGATCTCGTGTGTGGTTGAAGTTCCTGCAGCCCTCGAGACCACGGTGAGTTCGGCAACCGAAGCGATGCTCGGTAAGGCTTCGCCACGGAATCCGAGGGTATTCAATCTCGAGAGATCCTCGAACTCGCGGATCTTACTGGTGGCATGCCTGCCGATACAGACTTCGAGATCCTCGCGAGGCATACCCGAGCCATTGTCGGTGACCTCGATCAGTTCGGTGCCGCCTCTGGACAGGCGCACCTCCACTGCGGATGCTCCGGCATCGATCGCATTCTCGCAGAGTTCCTTGACGACACTTGCGGGTCGCTCTACCACTTCACCTGCGGCAATCCGCTCGGCAATCAGGGAGGGAAGAATCCGTATCTTTCCCATGTCAGGGCCGTTCAGACAGCGACGGTGACGCGATTCCGACCGCTCTTCTTCGACTCATAGAGAGCCTTGTCAGAGGCCTTGATCAGATCGGTCGCGGTTTCCATCTCGGTCTTGAGTTCTGCGACCCCGAGACTGGTGGTCACCGGGATCCTCTGACCCTCATAATTGAATTCGTGCATCTGGATCTTACCCCGGATGGTCTCTGCAATCTTGGCGGCCTCTTGTGCGGTTTTGGAAGGCATCATCAGGCAGAATTCCTCACCGCCGTACCGGGCGAAGATATCGCTCTTCTGGATGATTCCGAGACCCCGGATAAGATTGGTGAACTCTTTCAATACAAAATCTCCGCCCTCGTGCCCGTAGGTGTCGTTCACTTTCTTGAAGTGATCCAGGTCGAAAAACATGAGTGTGATCGGAGTCGAAAGAGCCTTGGCGCGCTTCACTTCCGCTTCAATCGCTTCAAGAAAATAACCCTTGTTGAAACATTTGGTCATCGGATCGGTATTGGCAGCCTGGTTCAGGTTTCCATAGAACACGATCTCGAGCTCGCCAGCGGGCAGGTACTTCACGATGGAGTTTCCGAGTTTGATCATGTCCTCTTTCGAGAGCGTGACGACATTTCCCGGCTCGAGTTTTTTGCTGTTCACCGAGGTTCCGTTGGAGGAACCGAGATCTTCGATGGTGACGACTCCGCCCGCCTGTTTGATCCGGGCGTGCTTGCGTGAAATGGATCCGTCCGGAATCGAAATGTCAGCAGCCGGATCACGCCCGATCACCATTTCGTCAGCAGTGATGAAATACCGGTGTCCTTGCGGGGTCCCCTTGATCAGGATCAGGCAGGCCGGTTGCTCCTTCGCTTTCTGGAGTTCGCGGTTGATGGTTTCCTGGTCGAAACCGAGGATCGCTGTGCGGTCTTTCGAGTCGAAATCACTGTTAGCCATGGCATCCTCATCTTAAAGGAAAGCGGTGGCAATTGAAAGAGAAGCTACAATCGCTGGGAAAGAGTCAGAATTCCGGCTGACGAAACGCGTCAGCTCACTCCCGATGGAGTCTCAAGCGATGGACCGGGTCTTCTTCAACAGCATTTTTCGCCTGTTTCTTGATCTGCTCCAGAGTTTCGCGGATATAGATTTTTCCCTCTTCCACTCCCGGTTGGTCGAAGGGATCCACCCCGAGGAGCCGTCCCGAGTATGCAGTCAGTACCGAAAGTGCGAAGAAAAAGGCTCCCATGGCTTCCTCGGTCAGGGAGTCCAGCTGGAGTTGAAGAGCAGGGCGTCCCCGGTTTTTCATGACTTTTTGAATGGCCCGGAACTCGGTATCGAGAATGGATCCGAGCTCTTGGCCCTCCAGAAGGTCGAAGGTTTTGACCGGAAATTTCACAGAGGGAACCGGTACTTTCGATCCGAAATCCTGGATGTTCACAAACCAGATCACCTTGTCGTTCGGACCGTCACGGAGGAGTTGGAGCATGGAGTGCTGGTCCACGGCTCCGAGTGAGGGGACTGCAGTGAATCCCTTACCGTCCTTGCCGAGACTCTCCGACCACAGTTGAACCCACCAGGCTGCCGCTTGGCGGAGAGGGGTCGTGTACGGCATCATCACGTGAATGGGGTGGGTTTCCCGACGTTTCAACAGCGAGACCGCCCAGGTCAGGAAGAGGTTCTTCTCCTGGCTCGCACGTTCGCAATAATCCCGGATTTTTTTGGCTCCTGCCAGAAATGCATCCAGATCGAGTCCGGCTAGGGCCGCGGCAAACAGGCCGACCGGGGTGAAGACGCTGAATCGGCCACCGACAGAAGGTGCGATTTCGAGTGTGGAAAGGCCTTCCTTCCTGGCAAATTCGAGCAACTCACCTTTAGCGGGATCGGTGATCGCCACGGTCTGGGTTGCAGCCCGCTGTGTTCCGAGGGACTGCACGAGCCAGTTCCAAGCCAGCATGAAAATCGAGATGGTTTCGTAGGTGGTTCCGGATTTGGTCACGACACACACGAGTGTCTCTTCCGGTTTGAGTCGGGCGATCCGGTATTGCCAATCGATCGGATCGGGGTTTTCAAAAAAATGGAACTGGATCGGCGACGAGCTCCGGTGCTTGAGGGCGTCGATCAGGCAGAGAGGTCCGAGACTGCTTCCGCCGATACCGATGAACAGACAATGACGGATCCTGGAGTCGCTTTTGAAACGGTCCGCAAGGGTCCGACAGGCGTCGATCTGCGAGAGCGAAGGATCGATCACGGCATCATAAAATCCGGAGACCCGGGCACGGAGGCCCTCCAGCGTGGCGAGCCACTTTGAATGGGCTTCCTCCCGCTCCTGGGGTGAAATCTCGGTATTGAGTCCGCTCCAATCGAGGAGCAGGGGAGAACTGCCAAAACGGGATGCGCTGATCGACATGGGCAGATCCTAGCCGAATCCCGTCGGATTGGAAAGAGTCCCCTGCCCGGACTCAGGTCTGCTTGAGCGAGCGGGAGATCACCAGCCGTTGGATCTGGTTGGTGCCCTCGACAATCTGGAGCATCTTCGCTTCACGCATGAGGCGTTCGACGGGAAATTCCCGCGTGTACCCCGAGCCGCCCAGAATCTGGACCGCATCGGTGGTCACCTTCATGGCCATGTCGGTGGCCAGCACCTTGGCCTGTGCTGCCTGGATTGAGAAAGGTTTACCCTGATCCTTCAGAAAAGCAGCCTTTTGAACCATGAGTTTGGCCGAGTGGTACTCGTTCAGCATGTCGGCAAGCATGAACCCGACACCCTGGAAGTCCAGAATGGGTTTCCCGAATTGCTCACGCAGATTGGCGTGCCGGCTCGCACACTCGATTGCCGAACGGGCGATTCCAAGCGCCGTGGCTGCGATCGTGATCCGTCCGGAGTCAAGAGCGGCGAAAGCCACCTTCATTCCGTCCCCTTCATTCGCAATCAGCTGACCGGCTGGAACTTTCACATCTTCGAGCAACAATTCCATGGTGTGCGAGATGTTCATTCCCATCTTCTTTTCGCGCTTCCCCATGGTGATTCCCTTCATACCTTTTTCCAGGATGAAGGCGGAGACTCCCTTTGCTCCGGGGCCTCCAGTGCGGGCCATGGCGATGAACACGTCGGCCTCGTCGGCCTGGGTGATCCAGAGCTTGGTTCCATTCAGGATGTAGTGGTTCCCTTCACTGACTGCGGTGGTCCGGAGACTTGCCGCATCGGAACCGCTTCCGGCCTCGGAAAGCACAAAAGAACCGATCCCCTCTCCGGAAGCGAGTCCCGGGATGTACTTTTGTTTCTGGCTTTCATGCCCTTGTTTTTCGAGGATCACCTGCGGGAGTCCCGTGACCGCGACGCTCACTGCGTAGGCGCCGCTTTCAGCGGCGATTTCTTCGATGGCTCCGATGTATTCCTGATAACCCAGTCCGGCTCCGCCGTAGTTCTCCGACACGGGGATGCCGGTCAACCCGAGGCTTCCGAGATCCCGGATGATGTCGCGCCGGAAGGTCCCCGTCTCTTCATCGTGTTCGACGACGGGACGGATCCGGTCCTGCGCGAACTTTCTGGCCAGCTGGCGGATCTCGATCTGGGCTTCTGTTTCGAAGGAGGTGTCGAAAATCATGCGTGTGCTCCATAAACCGGGAATCGGCCACAGAGTTCCTTCACCGAGTTTCGGATATTCTGCAAGGTTCCGGTATCACCCTTTGACTGGACCGCATCGCGAATCCACTGGGCGATTTGCTTCATTTCGGCCTCTTTGAGACCGCGAGTGGTCATGGCGGGGGTGCCGACGCGAATTCCGCTGGTGATGAACGGCGAACGCTTCTCATTCGGTACCGTGTTCTTGTTCACGGTGATTCCAGCCAAATCGAGCCAAGCTTCTGCTTCTTTTCCGGTGACTTCTCCGGTGTGGCTCTGCGAAAGATCGATCAGCATCAGGTGGTTGTCCGTGCCCTGGGTGACGAGGCGGAATCCGAGACTCACCAAGGATTCGGCGAGTGTTTTTGCATTCCGGATGACCTGCTCCTGATAGGCTTTGAATTCGGGAGTGAGCGCTTCGCCGAAGGCCACAGCCTTGGCGGCAATCACGTGCATGAGCGGCCCGCCTTGAATTCCAGGAAAGATCAGGGAGTTCACGGCTTTCAGATTTTCCTGTGAGCACAGGATGATTCCGCCTCTCGGGCCGCGGAGGGTCTTGTGAGTGGTCGATGTGGTGTAGGCCGCATGCGGAATCGGACTCGGATGGAGGCCGGCGGCGATGAGACCTGCGATATGGGCCATGTCGACCACGAGTTTTGCTCCAACTTCATTGGCGATTTCGCCGAAGGTTTTGAAGTCGATGATTCGGGAGTAGGCGCTCGCCCCCGCGATGATGACCTTGGGCTTCTCGGTCTTGGCCTGATCCCGGATTTGATCGTAGTCGAGCAGGTCATTCGAAGGATTCAAACCGTAGTGAACCGCACGGAAGAGTTTCCCCGAGAAATTCACGGGGCTGCCATGGGTCAGGTGCCCCCCGTGAGAGAGGCTCATGCCGAGAATCGTATCTCCCGGCTGAAGGAGGGAGAGGTAGACGCCCATATTGGCGCTCGACCCCGAGTGCGGCTGTACGTTCGCGGCCTCGGCCCCGAACAGCTTGCACACGCGTTCGATTGCGAGGGCTTCGGCTTTGTCGACATGGACACAACCCCCGTAGTAACGTTTGCCCGGGTAGCCTTCTGCATACTTGTTGGTCAGAATGGATCCCTGCGCTTCCATCACTGCACGCGAGGCGTAGTTCTCAGAGGCGATGAGTTCAAGCCCCTCTTCCTCGCGAGCAGACTCGGCCAGGATCGTGGCGTAAAGTTCAGGATCGGTCAGGCTCAGAGGGCGGGTGAAGTTCGGTTGGTGTTTCATTTCTGTTGTTCTCCCAGTTTCTGGACCCGGCGGACATGGCGTTCGCCGGAATCGGGGGTTGCGGTCAAAAAAGCCCGGATCACTTCCATGGCCTGCTCCGGAGTCAGGAAGCGGGCACCGAGACAAAGGACGTTGGCATGATTGTGTTCGCGGCCCAAGCGGGCGATTTCGGGTGACTCTGCCAGCACTGCACGGATTTCAGGGTGCCGGTTTGCGGCGATACTCACGCCCACGCCGCTCCCGCAAATCAGGATACCGAGTGAAGCGGAGGCCCCCGGTTTCAGGAGCTCGCGTGCGAGATCGTGGGCGTAGTCAGGGTAATCGACACTGTCCTTCGAATGGGTTCCGAGATCGATGAAGGTCACGCCCAAGTCACTTGCGCGGATTTTCAGGGCTTCTTTCAGTTCAAGTCCTGCATGATCAGAAGCGATGAGTAGCGTCATGGTGCGCCCGCCTTCTTGAACACCAGCGAGACGTTTGTTCCACCAAATCCGAAGCTGTTGCTCATCGAAGCTGTCACCGGCTTACGGACGGACGTGTGGGCCGTGAAGTCGAGGCCGGTCTCGGCGCATTTCGGATCGAGTGAGTCGAGGTTGATGGTCGGCGGAACCACCGAATCCCGGATTGCGAGAATGGAAAAAGCTGCTTCGATGGCTCCGGCCGCACCGAGCAGGTGCCCGGTCATGGATTTGGTGGAGCTGACATGCAGTCCGGTTGAATCGGGAAACAGCCGCTTCACGGCGAGTGCCTCCTGGACATCCCCAAGAGGTGTCGAGGTTCCGTGGGCATTCACATAGGAAATCGACTCGGGCTGGAGTTCCGCATCTTCGAGAGCGAGCTTCATGGCCCGGTATCCGCCCGCACCGTCTTCGAGCGGGGCCGTGATGTGGTAGGCGTCGGCAGTTGCGCCGTAGCCGGCTATTTCGGCATAGATCCGGGCTCCCCGGGCTCGTGCAAATTCAAGCTCTTCGAGCACCAGGACCGCCGATCCTTCTCCCATCACAAACCCGTCACGGGATGAGTCGAAGGGGCGCGAGGCTTTTGCCGGCTCATCGTTGCGGGTCGAAAGAGCGCGCATGGATGCGAAGCCCCCGATCCCGAGTGCGCAGACGACCGCTTCCGCTCCACCGGCCAACATCACCTTGGCTTCACCCCTTTGGATGGCACGGAAGGATTCACCGATCGAGTGAGCGCTTGAGGCGCAAGCCGATACCGAGCAAGTGTTGATGTTGCGGGTATCGAGGAGGATCGAGAGTTGCCCGGCAGCCAGGTTCGGAATCACCTGGGGGATGAAAAAGGGAGAGATCCGACGGATCCCCTTGTCGCGATAAGTGTCGTGGGTATCTTCGATTCCGGGGAGTCCGCCCATCCCGACTCCGATGTTGATGCCGATGTCCTCGGGCGCGACACGATCTCTTACCGAATCGAGTCCGGAATCTGAATAAGCCTCGAGTCCGGCCACCAAAGCCAGATGGATGAAGCGGTCCATGCGCTTCATGTCTTTTTGCGAAACAGCCTGAACGAGAGGTGGTTGCGTTTGACCTCGAGGGTGAAGGAGAGCGGGGAGGGGGGCGGTGGGGTCGAAGTTCTTCACCTCACCTGCGATTCTGCAAGAGCAGTCTTCTGGATCGAACAGGGTGATGGGCGCGATTCCGGAACGGCCCTCCAAGACGGCATTCCAACTGGTCTCTCGGGTCAGTCCGACCGGACTCACGATTCCGATGCCGGTGACGGCAACACGGTGGCTTCCATAACGTGACATGCCCGGAATTTAACCAATCCCGGTCGGAAAGGGAAACACGAAAGCAGTGCGGGATTCATTGCTTTGTGCGACGCATTAAAAAACCGACGCACGCATGCTTGACGCACCACCGAAAAACCCTATACAAAGCACCAGGAGCAGGGTAGCGTCCGGCGGCATGAAACGCCTCATCATTCTTTTGTCTCTAATCGTGACCGTATTTTTGACTTTGTCCGCTTGTGATCCGGTACCCCGTCGGACTCTGACCACGGAAGAGAAGCTTGCGGATTTGGCATGGATCTATTCGCAGTTCGGAGAAAACTACGCACCCCTTGAAATGAAGCAGAGGCTCCATGGGTTCGATTACGAGCAGTTGAAGCGCGAGACCAACGAGTCTGCCGTACTGACGAAGGACAATGACGAATTCTATGCTCTGATGATGAAGTTCGTAGCTCGGTTCAAGGATGCCCACACCTCGGCGGCTCTGACGAACGCATCTTTGCCGAATCGTGCCCAAGTGGCGTTTCTGGGCTTTGGCGGTTATCGGGACGGTGAGGAACTGATCGTGAGCCAGTTGCTACCGACCATCGATCCCAAGTCGGAATATCCAGTGAAGGTGGGCGACAAGATCCGTAAGCTCGACGGGAAGACCTTGCGTGAGCAAATCGAGTCCGAACTGGTTCCACTGCGTGACCTCGGGAACAACGAGGCCAATATTACGTTTCACATGAACAAGCTTTTCACCCGGATCTCGACCCAGAACGGGGCTCCGGAAGCGAAGGATGCGCTCCTGACCGTTGAGCGTGACGGGAAGACCCTCGAATTGAAGCTCCCGTGGGTGGTTCGTGATTTATTCCAATTCCGGATGGAGCAGGACCAAGCGAAATCCGCTCAGGAGAAGAAAAGCGGGAACTTCATGATGGTCACGGACGATCGGGCCGAAGCAGGAGTGTTCTCCTTCAGGTTTGTCGGGTTCGACGGCAGGGTCGAGATGCCCATTGACCGGATTCAGAGCGTTCTCCGCGGTGTTCGCAAGAGCTTCGCCGAGGGCTTCCGTTTCATCGACGGGATCGAGACCTGGAGTCCGGTTGAAACAGTGTCGGGTGCCGCTGCGGATCTTTCTCCGCTCGAAGCCCTTTCGAAGCGGAGATTCGTACTCGAGAATGCCGTGATGATCGATGTCGCTAAAACCTATCCTGCTTATGTGGCCCCGGTCCGTGTGTTGGATTCTACCGGAAAGCCGACGAAAAAGAAGGAGCTGGTGGGCTACATCCTGATCGACACGTTCTCCCCCCAACAGGAGGAAAGCACGGTGATGGCCGAGTTCAAGGCGACACTGAAGGCCATGCAGTCTCTCGGAGTGGAGCGGTTGATGCTCGATACCATCAACAATGGAGGGGGCTCATTGGTTCTCGGAATGAAGATGGCGCAAGCGCTGTCGCCCAACCGGATCGAGATGCCGAAGATGCAGTTCCGCCTATCGGATAGCTGGCTCGATCAATTCGAGTCGGAATCCATGAATGCCAGTAATGATTCCGAGCGCGAGATCTCCCGCCGGACTCTGGAGGGTTTCGAAGCTCAGAGGCGTGCCGGCCTCCGCCTTTCGGCACCCCTTTCGGCCGATGTACTGGCTCCGTTTTCGATCCAGCCGAATGCTGCTCTCGATGGCGGGTTCGAGGTGGTCCTTCTGGTGAATGAGATGTGTGCTTCGATGTGCGATATTTTTGCGGCGATGCTGCAGGACAACGGGATGGCGACAGTGATCGGGCAGAGGACGATGGGTGCGGGTGGAAATGTGGTGAATCACAACCAAGCGCCGAATAGCCACCTGGATTTGAGGCAGACGGAGTCGTTGATGGTGCGGAAGGATCGGACGATCGATCCGCAGGGGTATATTGAGAATTTCGGGATCCGGCCGACGGTGGAGCTGAAGACTTTCGGGATGGCGAGGGAGAAGTACAAGGGGGCGGTGGTGAAGGGTGCTGAGATGCTGGCTGAAGGGTTGCCCCCCGCAAACTGACCCCTTTCGCTGGGGATTTCTCCTCATCCCGGGGTGAGAATCCGATTGTGATAGTCGACATAAATGGCCAAGTGATCCTCAAGCCCTTGAATCTTTTTGGTCGTACACCAGGTTCTTCTGAGTAGGCGACTCATGTTGGCTCTCATCATCGCACAAGTGTGATTGAGGGCGAACAGAGGGTCGAAGGCGAGCTTCTTGAGCTCCCCTTGACCCGTTACAGCGCCCCGTGCTCCGGGTGTGGTTTCATGTTTTGCCCACGGGAAGTGTTTTTTCAGTACCTGCGGATAATGAGGGTTTTGGTCCGAGAGGAACTCCGCATCTGTTGCGACTAGGGGGAGCAGATTTTTCAGCAACCGATTCCATCCTCGTTTTCGCTCGTCTTTACGTATTCCGTACTTGTGGACGGACTTTTTAGCGAGCAAACCCTTGGCCGGCATCCGTGATACCTGAAATCCGATGATCTTTCGGGTGTTTGGATCCACTGCGAGTGCTACGCTCAAGGGTTTCAGCTTGGTGTGTTCGAGGGTTTCGAGATCGTCAAATTGGATGTTTTTCAAAGGGCGGGATCTATAATGGTAGACACGCTCTTTTTCCCGTTTCTTACATTCAGCAGCGATGAACCTGAAGTATCGAACCACGGTTTTCTTGTCGATGCCCAGCAGATGAGCGGCCCGCCTCTGGGATACGGTTGATGCCATGAGCCGATACAAAGGCTGAACTATGCGCCTCTTTTTTTGACGATAGCTTGCCGTGCCTGTGCTTTGGGAAAAATGGAGGCCACAAGTTCGGCAGATGTATCTTCGGACTCGTCGACTGTCGCAAGCACGGTAGAATGTTCCGTTTGCGATCACGAGTCCGTTTTTAAGACCGGAGTTTTTGTGAGAGGGGCACTTTAAACTAGGGCAGCCTGGTTTCATGGGGAGATTTCCCACAAAAACCAGGCCGAACCTTGTTCTTACTTAAATCAATCAACAGCGAAAGGGGGCAGTTGGTCAGTGGTTAGCGCTGGCCTTCGCATTGATATAATTGATCACATCCCCCACGGTCTTCATCTTCTCGGCTTCTTCATCGGGGATGTCCATATCGAATTCTTCTTCCATGGTCATCACGAGTTCGACGATATCGAGGCTGTCCGCACCGAGGTCTTCGATGAAGGATGCTGCAGGCTTCACTTTTTCCGATTCAACCGCCAGCTGGTCGCAAATAATCGTACGGACTCTGTCTTCTGTGTTCGTGGACATTTCTGTCTTCTCCTTTATGATCGCTTGAAAACGATTCCGGTGTTTTAATGCGGCAGGGCCTAAATGTAAAGGCCACCGTTCACTCCGATCACCTGACCGGTCAGGTATCGGGCGCCCTCAGAGGCTAAAAATCCAACCATTTCAGCCACATCCGTGGCCTGCCCCAGCGTTCCCAGTGGGATGTTCCGGGTGATCGCTTCTTTTTGCTCCGGGGTCAAAGCGCCCGTCATCTCGGTTTCAATGTATCCGGGGGTCACCGCATTCACCCGGATGTTACGTGAGGCGAGCTCCTTCGCCAGACTCTTCGTCAACCCGATCATGCCGGCCTTTGCGGCGGCATAAGCCACCTGGCCCGCATTCCCCATCTCCCCGACCACCGAGGAAATCTGGATGATCGACCCCGTCCGTTGTTTCATCATGAGACGGGCCGCTTCTTTCGAACAGAGAATCGCACTCGACAGATTCGTCTCGAGTGTCCGATCGAGGCTTTCCTTTTTCAGTCGGAGAATCAGAGAATCTTCCGAGATCCCCGCATTGTTCACCAGTACCCGGAGCGGGTGGGGTGACTCTGCAAGCTTCTGGAATGCCGTGTGGATTTCCTCTTCCTTCGATACATCGAATCGCAGGGATTCAGCGGAACCTCCCCGGTTCACGATCTCATTCACCACTTCGATGGCGCGTGCCTCATTCGACACATAGTTCACCACCACGTGATAACCGAGGGAGCCGAGTTTTTTTGAAATCGCCGCTCCGATCCCGCGCGACCCTCCGGTCACCAGGGCAAGACCTTGCAAAGATGGGTTCATGAGCGGATTCCTTTTTCAGCCGCTTTCAAGGTTTCCAGATCGAAAACGGGAAGGGTTTCAAACGAGGTGTTCTTTTGTTTGGCGATTCTCTTGGCGAGACCCTGGAGGACTTTTCCCGGGCCGAATTCAATCGCACGGCTCACGCCGGAGTCCAATAGATGTGAAACACTCTGGCTCCACAGCACCGAGTGGTCGACCTGTTCTTCGAGCAAAGGGAAAACCACGCCGGGTTCGGAAGTGCGAATGGCGGTCCGATTCGGGATGTAAGGCGTTTTCAGTGAGTCCGGGAGTCCCCGGTCTTTGGCCGACAGGAACTCCTCTTTCATCCGGTTCCGGGCGGGTGCCATCAAAGAACTGTGAAACGGTGCGCTCACTGACAATCGCTTCACCATCACTCCGCGGATGCCCTTGGCGGCGACTGACTTTTCGAACAAGTCGACAGCGTCCACGGAACCTGAAACCACGACCTGACCGGGGGCATTGTAATTGGCGCACTCCACGGTGCACCCTACTTCATGTGAGCCGGGAGCCCGGAGAGCCCGTGCGGCCTCTGTCGCCTCACGGCACCAGGTTTCGATATCCGCATCCTCTGCGCCGATCACTGCTGCCATGGTTCCTTGGCCCACCGGTACGGCCTTTTGCATGGCAAGGCCCCTGGCCCGAACCCAAGCGATCGCGTCCGCATAAGGGAATGCCTCGGACGCTACCAGAGCGGAGTATTCACCGAGTGAATGCCCCAGGTGGACCGTGGTCTGGATTCCCATCAACGATTCGGCTACGCGGAAACATCCGGTGGAAACTGCGAGAATCGCGGGTTGTGCATTCTCGGTCAAGGTGAGCTCGGTATCGGGGCCTTCGAACAGGAGAGTCTTCAGATTGATGCCGAGAGTGTCGGATGCCTCCTCGATCGTCTGACGGAAGACAGTGAACTCATCATAGAACTCGCGTCCCATGCCCACGCTTTGCGAACCTTGCCCCGGAAAGAAACCTGCGATCACCTGGATGTGCCTCCAAAAAAGGAAAAACCCCCGGTGGAATTCATCCGCCGGGAGTCTCTCTCGAATTCATGCCGATGTAGGACCCTGGAGAGTCCCGGCCTTCAGGCCTGGGCAGAAGCGGACTTAGAAGTCTTTTTCTTGGCTACGAACAAGCCGTCTTTGATCGCCTTGATCGAGACGGTGTGCGAGCGCACTGGAGTGTGAGTGAACTCACAAGTGGATTCGGAGATCGGATCCAGTTTGTAAGCTGCGGAATAGCGGCGCATGTTGCGACGGCTGCGAGAACTTTTCTTCTTAGGAACTGCCATGGTCCTTGTACCCTTTCGATTGAAATTTTTAGAAACCTGAAGTTCCTCTAACTGCCGGAATTTGTCAAGAAAAAGCTTGACGCTCCAGTAGCTTTGGGGCACCCCTGTAGAGTCAGGAAACCATCCGAATGAAAAAAGGCTCCCCTGTTTCAAAAAAACCGAACAAAATCAAAAGCAAGGTCAAGGGTCCGTCCAAGGTCCTCAAGCAGGTGAAGCAGCTTGCCCAGGGCTTGGCCCGCGCCATGTCAGCCAAGCCGGCCAAGAAGGCCCAGACCAAACCCGCCCCGAAGCCCTTGAAGGCAGTGAAGCCGGCGGTCAAGGCAGCCGCCCCTGCCAAGAAGGTTCCCGCTAAAGTCGAAACCAAAGGCAAGAAGTCCAAATTGCCTGCTCCTGCCAAGGTTGCACCGGTGGCCAAACCCGCTCCCGTGAAAACGGCTGGGGCCAAGGCTCAACCCACCCCTCCAGGGAAGAAAGCCAAGGGCGATGCGCAGGGAACTCTTGCGCTTCCGGCGGTGGCTCCGGTGGTGAAGGCGGGCAAGGGTGCCAAGGGTGCCAAGGGCGCTAAAGGACCGAAGGCGGTCCTTCATGTCCACAACGAGAAGATGTGCCGCGAGACCGGGTGCGAGAATGCGGCGACTACAAAAGGCTATTGTCGCCTCGACTACATCAAGAACTGGAAGAAGATCAAACGTAAGGAAATGATCCTGAAAGAGGGAAAGCTGAACCAGTACATCGAGGAATTGGTGAGCAAGTACCCGGACAAGTACATCGATGTGATCCGTCAGGACCTTTCTTCTGAAGTGAATTTCAATAAAGTGATCCACGATCTCGAGCTCGATGAGTCGATGGACGATCTGGATTACGACAGCGATTCGATCGATTCACTGATCGGAAGTATCCGCAAGGAAGACGACAGTTTCGACGATTCTGAATTCTGATCGGAAATCTCCTTCAGTGGAGTCCCGGTGGCGTGTTGCCGCCTTTTCCGCCTTTACGGCCTTGAATGGCATCCAGTCGTTCTCCGAGGAAGTCTTCGGCTTCTTTTTCCGTCTGATCCGGGTTTTTCCCTGATTCTTCCCGGTAATTCGGGTCATTCTTTTTCAGCCAATCCTCGGTCAGTGCGTCCAGGACGGGATTCGACTTGTCGATTTTGACGTGGACTTCGATTTTAGGATGGTTTTCGGACTTGAGAGGACTCCATTGAAAGGGAGCTTCTTCCAGGGCGCCCAGGGATTGGTCCGCGATTTGGGCGATCCGCTCCGGGAATGCCGGGTCGAGGTAGTGCTGGAATACGGATCCTGTCGCGTCTAAACAGGCTGACAGGATTTCCATGAGTGCTGGTTTCTCTGTATTCGGATCATAGTCGGCGCTGCCGAAAACGGTGGTCGCAGAAATTTGGGTCGGCCCCTGCGTGAGAGTGATGGCAAGGAGGATCTCATTTTCGTAAATGGCCCCGCCCGCATGGAACCCGGATTCGGGATGGATCTCACGGATGGCGATCAGCCCGTCCTCAAGACCCTGGGTGAGGGTTTCCTCGACGAGACGGACAAAATCCACTGGAAGCGGACCCGTCGTCCCTTCGGGGGTGGTGACCAGATTTTTTTTCCTGCGTTCCCATTTCATCGTCATGGATCAAATGACTCCTTCACGTACCCGGTTCAATTGAGGAGGGAATTCCTCCAGTTTGACGCCTGTTTTTAGCCTACGGGCGCCCCGTTGTATAGTGAATTGGACCGTGTCCTCGGGCTTGATCGTTCCAAGTTCCCGCTCGAGTTCTATCCCTTCTTTGATTTTCTTGCCGTTGATCTCGACGAGGATGTCTCCGATACGCAGACCGCTCGAATCGGCCGGGGCCGAGTCCACCAGGTTCAGGATCACGATTCCGTGATCGACCGGAAGACTGTACATGTAGGCGAGGGTGGGGGTCACCTGTCGGGTGATCACCCCGAGCCAGGGGCGTCTGACTCTGCCATACTTCTTCAGGCTTTCGAGCACCGTTTTGGCATCATTGATCGGAATGGCGAACCCGATTCCGCCGAATTGCCCCGATCTCGAGAAGATCGCCGAATTGATCCCGATCACCTCACCCTTGGTGTTGAACAGCGGTCCCCCGCTGTTTCCCGGGTTGATCGCGGCATCGGTCTGCAGGTAGTTGTCGAAGGGCCCCTGGCCGATATTGCGGTTTTTGGACGAAATGATCCCCGCCGAAACCGAGTAATCCAGACCGAAAGGATTCCCGATCGCAATCACAGGCTCCCCGATCCGGACTTTGTCCGAATCGCCGATTCGTGCGGGAATCATCATCGACGGGGGCTTTCCGCTCTTATCCCGGAGTTGGAGCAACGCGATGTCGGTTTTCGGATCTTTTCCGACGATCTTTGCACCGAACTGCCGTTTGTCTTTCAGGGTCACCACGATGTCGACTGCGACGCTTTCTGCCGCCTGTTCGATGACGTGATAGTTGGTCAATAGATGGCCCTCGATGTCGATCAGGAAGCCGGTTCCGAGAGAGCCGGTTTGCTGATCTTCGGGGATCCCGAAATGCTGGAGGAAGTCACCCCATCCAGCTGCTTTGAATTGCCGGCGTTGGTCGATCCGGGTGGAGATGTGAACGGTGGAAGGCGCCATCCGGTCGACGAGGTCCGGTAGATGCTCCGGATTGAAAGGACCGGCAGAAGCCGGGAACGGGAGTAGTGCAGCGAGTAAAATACCGAATGAAATTCGCATGGATTTCGGAATAATCCGAAGCCCATGACATTGCAAGGGTGAAGGGCTTTGGCTAGAGTGGGGGCATGAATTCCAATATCGTCATTACTGGTTATGCCCGTACTCCCATCGCCTCTTTTCAGGGAGCTCTTGCTTCGTTGACCGCGCCGGCGCTCGGAGCGCATGTCATCCGGGCAGCGCTCGAGCGCTCGGGAGTCGAGCCCGCTCAAGTGTCCGAAGTGATCATGGGGAATGTTCTGACTGCTGGAGTCGGTCAAGCGCCGGCCCGGCAGGCATTGATCGCTGCGGGCCTCCCGGTGTCCGTTCCTGCCTTGACGATCAATAAAGTTTGCGGAAGCGGCATGAAGGCCGTGATGCTCGGAGCCCAATCCTTGATGACTGGTGAAAGCGAAGTGGTCGTTGCCGGAGGGCAGGAAAGCATGTCGAATGCCCCCTATCTGCTTCCTCAAGCACGGGGTGGCTTCAGGATGGGTCACTCCCAGGTGCTCGATTCTATGATTCACGACGGGCTTTGGGATCCCTACCACAACCAACACATGGGGAACTGCGGAGAAATCTGCGCCAAGGAGTTCGCTTTCAGCCGGGAAGCCCAGGACGCTTATGCGATTGCGAGCTATCAGCGGGCGCAAGCGGCACAGTCCCGCGGAGCTTTTTCGGATGAGATTGCTCCGATGACTCTCAAGGGTCCGAAAGGTGAGGCCGTGTTATTCGAGCATGATGAAGCTCCAGGCAAAGTGAAATTCGAGAAAATTCCGACGCTGAAGCCTGCCTTCGACAAATCCGGGACAGTCACCGCCGCGAATGCTTCGAGTCTCAACGACGGGGCCGCAGCGCTCGTACTGATGCAGGCCGAGCGGGCTCAGAAGACCGGCATTCGTCCGATTGCCAGGATCGTCTCGATGGCCACCCATGCCCAGGCCCCTGAATGGTTCACCACCGCACCGGCAGGTGCCATGAAGGCCGCACTGAAAAAGGCCGGATGGAATGTCGGTGATGTGGATCTGTTCGAGGTGAACGAAGCGTTCGCCGTGGTCGCGATGGCAGCTGAGAAAGAGCTTTCGATCCCGAATCAGAAATTGAATGTGCGGGGCGGTGCGATCAGTCTGGGACACCCGATCGGTGCTTCGGGTGCCAGGATATTGATCACCCTGATTTCGTCACTCAAGGAACAAGGGCTCCGTAGGGGCCTGGCGGGAATCTGTATCGGTGGCGGGGAGGCGACAGCGATTGCGCTGGAGTTGTGTTAAGCCGGCATTCAAACTTCTTTGCCTGCTCCTGACTCCCTTCGTTGCGGATGCGGCCACCTTGAGCTTTCCGGTGACGGATGCTCCCGCGACATTGGATTGGACCGGAACCGTCACCACCACAGAGGCGCCGATCATTCACCTGATCGCCGAAGGGCTTTTCCGGTACGAGTACCCTTCGGGAAAACTGGTTCCTGCGATGGCCGAGTCGGTGGTCAAATCAAAAGACCTGAAGAAGTATGTGTTTCACATCCGTAAAGACGCCAAATGGTCCGATGGAAGACCGGTTTATGCGCAGGATTTTGTCGAGTCCTGGCTCCGGGTGATTTCTCCCTTTGGAACCTCGCTCTACAACTACTATTTTTTTGATATTGTTCATGCCGAGGATTTCCGGAAGAAGAAAATATCCGAGGCAACCAAGGTCGGGATTCGCGCCCCGGGGGATCACCTGCTCGAGATCGAGTTCAGGAGACCCGTGGCGAATTGGGAGTCGCTGACCACTTTTTGGCCATTTTATCCGGTCAGGAAGGACATGATTGAGAAGTACGGCGGGAACCTGTGGCGTGCAGGGATTCTACCCTCCAATGGTCCCTTTGTGGCGGACAGTCTCGAGCCCGGGAAAAAGTTGAGCCTGAAGCGGAATCCTCATTATCCGAGGGGATTGTCTAACCTCGAAACGGTAGAGGTCCACTTCGAACAGGATGCCGCGGCGATTCTGGAGAAATACCGGAACGGGTACTATGCTTTTCTGCCCAATCCCAAAGCCGACCAGGTGAAGCTCTATCGGGGTAAAACCGATCTCAAGCACCCCAGGATTTACCGCAATCATGTTCTGGTTTCAAATGCGCTCAAGTTCCCGATGAGCAACCGCCACTTCAGGAGGGCTGTGTTCCGGGCGATCGATCGTTCGAGGGTCCGCGAGGCCGCCAGTTTTCCCGGACGCGTTTCAAACGGGCTTATTCCACATCCTCTTCCCGGTTCCGGGAAACCACTTGCTCCCGAATTCAATCTCATACAGGCCAGAAAGTCGCTCAAAGACTCAGGTCTCGTTTTCGGATCCTCTTTCAAGCTGCGCATCCTCACCCGGATCGACCCGGCCAATGTTTCAGTCGGAAAGGAGGTTCAAGAGCAACTTCAGAAAGGTCTCGGGATCAACGTTGACTTGGCCGCTCTCCATGAACGTGAGTTCAATCTTTTTGCCAATATTTTCGACTACGACATCATCTTGGTGGGCTGGAGTGCGAAAGTTCCCACTCCGGAGGACTTTCTGAGGCCCTACGGTAAAACGGCCTCGAACAGCCGGCTCAAGTTTGAAAGCCCCTACTTCCAACAGTGGGTCGAGGAAGGGATGCAGGCGCAACGTCCGAAAGATGCACTCCGGGCATACGAGCAAGCCCAGAAGCATTACCTCACCGAGGAATTTGTGATGTTGCCCCTCCTGGACGAGGAATATTCGATTCTCCAGCATTCCTGGGTCCGGAATCTGGAGTTCAATCATGTGGCGCTTCCCCTGGTCGCGGGAGTGATCGTGGATGACGTGCCGGTTAAAAAAGAGTAAATTATCTGACGGAGGAGTGATCATGTCCAAAGGAATGAACAAAGTGTTATCCGGCCCGGACGAAGCGGTCCGTGATGTTTTCGACGGTGCGGTTCTCGCCATGGGTGGGTTCGGATTGTGCGGAATTCCCGAGAACAGCATCGCTGCTTTGGTGAGAAAGGGTGTGAAAGACCTCACTTGTGTTTCCAACAATGCCGGCGTGGACGGGTTTGGGATCGGTCTCATGCTCGAAAAAAAGCAGGTTCGAAAGATGATTTCCAGCTATGTGGGGGAGAACAAGCTCTTTGAACAGCTGGTTCTGTCGGGAGAGCTCGAACTCGAGTTCGCACCCCAAGGGACGCTAGCCGAGAGACTCCGCGCAGGCGGTTCCGGGATTCCCGCTTTTTACACTCCCACCGGAGTCGGAACGCTCATTGCCGAGGGCAAGGAGGAAAGAGAATTCCAGGGTCGGAAGTTCGTGCTGGAGCACGGCATTGTCGGGGATTTCGGAATTGTGAAAGCCTGGAAGGGCGACTCCATGGGGAATCTGGTCTTCAGGAAAACATCGCGTAACTTCAATCCACTCTGCGCGATGGCCGGCAAGATCACCGTGGCTGAGGTGGAGGAACTGGTTCCGGTCGGAGCACTCGGTCCGGATGAGATTCATCTTCCGGGCGTCTATGTCCAGCGTATTTTTCAAGGGAAGGATTACCAGAAGCGGATCGAGCGGAAAGTTGTCCGCACGGGAGGTCAATCATGAGTCTCACACGCGAGCAAATCGCAATCCGGATATCGCAGGAACTCCGCGACGGGTATTACGTCAATCTTGGCATCGGAATTCCCACTCTCGTGGCGAATTACATTCCGAAAGGAATCGAAGTCATTCTTCAGAGTGAAAATGGAATTCTGGGACTGGGTCCCTATCCCTCCGAACAGGAAGTCGATGCGGATCTCATCAATGCCGGAAAAGAAACCGTGACGGTCATTCCAGGTGCCGCTTTTTTTTCGAGTGCGGATTCTTTTGCCATGATCCGCGCCGGGAAGATCGACCTCACTGTTCTCGGAGCCATGGAAGTCGATGAGAATGGAGATCTCGCCAATTGGATGATCCCCGGAAAATTGGTCAAGGGGATGGGGGGTGCCATGGATCTGGTGGCAGGAGCCAAGCGGGTTGTCGTGGCGATGCAGCATGTTTCAAAAGACGGCAAGAGCAAGATCCTCCGCAAGTGTTCACTTCCATTGACCGGGAAGCGTTGTGTGAACCGGATCGTTTCAGAGCTCGCAGTGATCGATGTGACCGAGCAAGGTCTCCGTTTGATGGAACGTGCGCCGGGTGTGACAGTCGAGGAGATTGTGCGTGCCACCGAGGCACCACTGTTGATCACGGGAGATATTCCGGAAATGACTTTTACAGCCTGAACCTCAACCCATGCCTACTTCGAGGTGCAAGGAGCGCTTGCCTTCGAGCAGCCTTAGGTCACCCCGGGGATCACAGATGATCCGTGCCCGGTTCCTGAACAGCGTTCCCTTTCGGGCGCGGCTGGCTAATGGATCCCGGGTGTCGATTCCGAAACAGAAGAAATGACGGTTTTCCCTTCGGGCCCGGAATCTGGCTTCTTCGATGAGGAGTTGCAGGGCGTTTGCAGCCATCGGATGCCCTGGAATCCAGGCGTGACGGTAAGAATACAGGATTTTCAGCTCTTCTCCCTCTGCCGGTAAGTGGATCCAGGGGTCTGGGATGAGAGAAAGAGCAAGTTCTAGCAGAGGTGCCCTGGAGTCCACACGGATGGTGCGGATCGGATCCTGGTTCCAGAGACCGGTCATGGCGATGAGCTCGTCGTTCTGGTGGATGAGGAGTGTGGACTCGAGCGATGAGCCCCGAGGGAAGTCGGAAGCGAATGTATCGAGGTCCGGATAAATCCGGGTCAGATTGTGGCTCTCCGAGTACCGGTTCCAAAGGGTGAACATGGTCGGCAGATCGGACGGCACCGCTTCACGGCAACTGAGGCCAACGATGGATCGCGGCCTCTCCAGGGGGGAATAAAAGCAGGCTTCCAGCTCGGCGATGAGGGAGAAGTCGATTCCTGACTTGCGCCAGTGATTCAATTTTGAGGTGAGAACCGTCCGGTTGCTCGACATGACCGCTCCCCATACAGGCACGGACAGGGAGCAAGCCCGTTGAATCAGCGAATCGGAGATTCTTTTTCCCCGCGAGGCGGATGTCACCCGTGTGTCTCCACTGTAGGCGATTCCAATGGTTCTTCCCTCCCAATTCACCCGGTCGAAGGTCACTTGGGTGAATCCGAGCGAGACTCCGTCCTCCTCAGCCTCGATCACCCGGAAGCTAAATCCTTGGGCTCGGGCGAATGCTTGATAGCCTTCAGGACGCTCGTAGTGGTACGAAACCATTCCGGGAACCCGGCTCTCACGGATGATCCCGAGCAGTGAGCTTTCGCGCGGTCCGGCCCCGTTCTCATGGATGTGGATTCGGATCATGGCTCACGACCGTCCCAACCGGGCAAGGAGACTGAAGTGTGCGCGGATCGCCTCACTGAAGGTGTCGAATCGGGTGTAGGGGATTCCGTGTCGTAAGGAGAGTCGGATCACTATCTTCTGGATTTCCGGGAAATGACGGTGAGAAACATTCGGAAAAAGATGGTGGATGGTTTGGAAATTGAGCCCCCCGAAAGAGTGATTGATCCACGGGGTGCTTGTGCCGAAGTCTGCGCTGGTGAGCATTTGGTGGATGTGCCAGTCGTGCTTGGGACTTCCCGGTTGGATGAGGCCGGCCTCGTGAACATGTGCTACCTGGAAAATCAGGGCCAAAATCAATCCGAGGACCGTTTGAAACAGGGTGAAGAGCAACAGCGTCTCTTGCCAACCGAATCGGGATGCTGGCAATCCGAGTGCGAGGGCATAGTGCACCCCTTTGAATAGAAGAATCCGCAGAATGACTCCGGGAGCCGGACGGGCGAAGGACTTCTGCCCCACTCGGGGTCGGATCAATCGCATGAGATCGAAGAGGGGCCATGTCAGGGTGATCAAGGAATAGAGCACCGGGGTGTAAATTGCCTGGTAGCGGTGGATGTCCCAACGATCCTGTCCGATCGACATCCGGATCAGCGGGGCCTCATTGATGTCACCGTCGAATTCATGAAGGTTGGTGTAATGGTGGTGAAAGTGGGTGTGCTTGATAGCATACAAATCCGAGCTGATCCCGAACAGATCGAAAGTGAATGCGAAAACACGGTTCAGCCACGGATTCTTTGACAGATTTCCATGGGCCGATTCGTGCATCACATTCAGTCCGAGAAAAAGGGTGCAGAGTGCGAGTGCCAGAACCGACATCACGCGGCTCGAAAGGGTGGGAGCGAGGAGTAGAAAGTATCCGTAACATGCAGCGTTCAAGGTGACCAGGATCATGACTTTGCACCAGGTGAGCGGGTCAGCGTACCGTCCGTGTGGATCCGACTTCAGCAGGATCGAGACTTCCTGTTTCAGCTCACGGGAAAATGCAGAGCTCACGAAACCTCCACTCCAACCTGTCTTCTGACTTCGTCGACAGGGGTTT
Organism: Bdellovibrio sp. ZAP7; assembly: GCA_945874535.1. GTDB lineage: Bacteria > Bdellovibrionota > UBA1018 > UBA1018 > CAIMNF01 > CAIMNF01. Next base: position 12,830 of record CAMCGZ010000009.1, on the reverse strand, counting down.
CCCACAATTCTTCCCACTTGATGCCAAAAAGATTCCTGGCTTTGAGGCCCATCTGCCATCCCCGGGTGATCTCTTGCATGAGTTCCGGAAGTCGGGCCGGCATCCGGATGGTGCATTTGATCAAACCGAAGGCGAGCAACATTGAATTCAGCGGGCTGTTGATTTGCGCCACATAGAAAGCCGAGATCCCCATTTCACCGAGTTCATCGGCCGGATAGCCGCAGACCACATGGTGGATGTCGTGAATCAATCGAATCCGTTGCCTCAGGTAATCGATCTCGGGTGAAATCTGTGTCTGAGCCTCCGGGAGGTGCTCGAGGGGAGTGACTTCAGGGTGCTTCATGAATTGGGCGAACTGGAATCCAAGGGTGTTTTCCGGAAGGCTTTTCAGTTTTTTCCAGTCGACCTGGAGTCCTTGCCGGTAGCGCGACTCCAGCAATTCACTCGTGCCCGGATCCTCCCGCAAACGTCTGAGGGCGATCTGGTAGCTTTCATGCTCCATGAAATAGCGGAATCCCCGATAGATGGGTTTGTAATTACGACGGTTGAAGATGAGGATCACCCCGCCTGAGATGAGAAAGAAGCAGGCAGACAAGAAGCGAAACCACTTTTTCAGTCGAGTCATTCCAGAGGCTCCATGATGGACGCAAAATAACCTGCTTTTTACACATTGTCTATTGAAAAAACCAGAACAGTCAGGTATTATTCCGTTCATGAAAATCGACAAACGTCCCTTGAAGATTCTTTCCACCGGCTCCTATCTTCCCAAGCGGATTGTGACGGCGGCCGAAGTGGACGATCGGCTGGGACTATCACGGGGCAAGTCGGAGCAAATGACCGGAATCTCTGAGCGCCGGTATGTCACCGATGAAACGGCTTCCCAGATGGGCGCTTTCGCCTTGATGTCCGCCTTGGAAAAGTCGGGAATCCGCTATGAGGATCTCGATGCCGTCATCTGTGCCAGCGGCTCAGCCGAACAAGCCATTCCAGGGACTGCCGCATTGATCCAGAAAGCTTTGAATCGACCGGACATACCGATTCCTTGTTTTGATATCAATTCCACCTGCCTCAGCTTTGTGACAGCCTTCGACCTGGCTTCCTCTCTTCTGACTACAGCCAGGTTCAAGACGATTGCCATTGTTTCGACCGAAATCGCTTCGGTCGGCCTCAACCCGGCCCAGCACGAGGCTTATGCTTTGTTCGGTGATGGAGCAGCAGCGGCCATCGTGACCTGTCCAGCCCCTGGAGAAGGATCCGGTGTGATCCATGCGCACATGAAAACCTTCAGTGAAGGTGCAGGCTACTGCCGGATTGAGGGGGGTGGAACCCGAGTCCATCCGAAGACCGAACAGCCTGATTCCGAGAAATTCCTGTTTTGCATGGATGGGCGCAAGGTGTTCCGATTGGTACTCGAAACCATTCCGGGATTTTTCGATGAAGCCATGAGGGGTGCCGGTCTCGATCTCGATGACATCGCCCTCGTGGTCCCTCATCAGGCGAGCGGGAATGGCATGGAGTTGGTCAGGAGAAAACTCGGGATACCTCAGGATCGATACATGGATATTCTTTCGAAGCATGGAAACATGATTGCCGCATCCATACCTCTCGCACTCCATCATGCAATCGAACAGGGGAGGATCAAAAGAGGGGATAAAGTCCTTCTCCTCGGGACATCGGCAGGGATGTCTCTTGGAATGGTGATTTTCGAGTATTGAGATGGGAAAGACCATTCTCCTGACCGGGGCCCGTGCTCCGGTGACTTTGGATCTCGCACGTGCTTTGAAGCGTACCGGACACCGTGTGATCGCCGCAGAGAGTCTTTCGCATGCCCTTTCACGCCGGTCCAACGCATTCGATGCCTTTTACCAAGTTCCCGCCCCGAATGATGGAAGTGACGGTTTCCGGAAGGCCATAGCCGGAATCCTGGAGCAAGAAAAGGTGGATGTGGTCGTGCCGACCTGTGAAGAGGTTTTCCATCTCGCGCCGATGAAAAGGCAGTTCAACGGGAAGACTTTTTTCTGGTTGGATGATCCGCAGATTCTTGGCCGGCTCCACAGCAAGGTCGAGTTCAACACCCTCGCACTGACGTCGGGTTTGGCAGTTCCATTCACTTTCAGGGCCCGAACAGTCGATGAAATCCGGGCTGCGATCGAGGGGATCGGCGGGGAGAAGGTGGTTTTGAAGCCCGAGTTCTCCCGCTTCGCCACCCGGACCTTGATTTTGGATCGTGAAGAAGCCCTGAAGAGTGCAGACCAGCTTGTGAATGGCACGGTTTGGTGTGTTCAGGAGTTTCTTCCCGGTAAGGAGTATTGCTCCTATTCACTCGCACGCGAAGGACGCCTCCTGGCCCACTTGACCTATTCCCACGAGTTCAAGGCAGGTCAGGGAGCCGGCATTTGTTTCGAGTCGGTTTCCCATCCCGGGATCCAGAGTTGGGTCGGGCAATTTGTCGAGGCCACCGGTTTTACGGGCCAGATCGCTTTCGATTTCATCGAGGATGATTCCGGTACAGTCCGTGCCCTCGAGTGCAATCCCCGAGCCACCAGTGGTTTGCACTTGTTTGCCAGGAATCCCGGTTTTATTGAGATTCTGTCGGGTAACCCGCCGCTTCAAGTTCCGCTGGCTCCACCTGCTTCCGAAGCTGCACAATTGCGATTGGCCATGTTGGTTTATGGTCTGCCTTCCATCCGTTCCTGGCATCGCCTCTGTCTCTGGTTTTCGATTTTTCTGGGTGCGCGGGAGGTGGTGTTCGATTCGCGCGATCCGCTTCCGTTTTTCGATCAGTTCGTCTCATTTTATCATCTGGTACGTGCCGGGATTCGGGAGGAAGTGACTCCCCTCGAGGCTTCAACACGGGATATCGAGTGGAACGGCCCATGACAGTGGTGGTGACTGGAGCCAGTGGATTTCTCGGGGGGCGGCTGACAGAACTCCTGCTGGAGCAGGGGAGGGATGTGATCGCTCTCGGACGCAATCCCCTGGCACTGGCTCGACTTTCGAGCCTGGGTGCGACGACCCATGCGGGTGATCTCGCCGATCGTACGTATCTGGAGAAATCCATTCCAGGAGGTGCAGCACTCGTCCACTGCGGGGCATTTTCGAGTCCTTGGGGTAGAACCGCCGATTTTTATCATTCCAACGTACTGGCCACCCAGGTCCTGTGTTCGGTCGCACTCGAAAAGAGGGTGTCACGTTTGGTTCACATTTCCACTCCGAGTGTCTATGTCGAGAAGGCATCGAAAGAATCGATCCGGGAAAGCGACCCGCTCCCGGGAACCATGATCAACGATTATGCCGACTCGAAGTTGAAGGCGGAAAGGGTCGTCGACGAGTATTTCCAGCTCGGCCTCGGTAGCGTGATCCTGCGCCCTCAGGGCATTTTCGGACCGCGCGACACCGCCATTTTACCCCGTCTCATCCGGGTCGCCCGGAAGGGTTTCGTGCCCGTGATGGATGAGACAGTCCGGATCGATCTCACATTCGTGGACAATGTGGTTTCGGCGATCCTCTGTGCATTGAGTTCAGGACCCGCTTCGCTCGGTGAGGTCTTCAATATCACCAATGGTGAACCCGTGAATCAGTTGCAGACACTGGAGTCCTTGCTCGGCCGTCTCGGTTATCAGGTTGGACGAAAACACATTCCTGTGGATCGCGCTTGGAAGATCGCCGGAATCCTCGAGTGGATACACCGGAGTTTCATGCCTGACCGCGAACCGCTGTTGACCCGCTACGGAGTTTGTACTCTCGCCTACACGCGGACTCTTTCCATCGAAAAAGCGAAAAGACTTCTCGGATATTCCCCCGTCATCGATATGGAGGAGGGGCTGGAAAGGACGATCCCATGGTTCGCTCGATCACGTTCTTAGAGGCCGGGTATACTGAGCAGTTCGAGAAAATCGTCAATCCCGTCACAGGAAAGTGGCGTAAAATCCGTTTCCCTTCCACGGTGGCTCTGATCGAGCATCCCAGAGAGGGTTACCTGTTGTTCGATGCCGGTTACTCAGGCCGGTTTCAAGACGTGACCCGGCGTTTTCCTGAACGCCTTTATGCCTGGGTCACACCGGTGACGGTCAGTCCCGAGACCAGCGCGGTGGGAAGGTTGAAGGGGCTCGGATTGTCAGAAACTGACATCACCCGAGTGGTTCTCTCGCATTTCCACGCGGACCACATCGGCGGAACTGCTGATTTCTCCCGGGCGCAATTCGTCGCCTCAAGGAGGGAGTATGACTGGTTGAATGCGTTCGGGACTGTCAGTCAGGTGAAGCATGGGTTTTTAAAAGCTTTGTTGCCCGAGGCATTTGAATCCCGTGCCCGATGGATCGACGAGTTTCCCGCGGAGCTCACCTCGTTGGGACAGGGGTGGAGGGGGGCCGATCTTCTCGGAGACGGGAGCGTGTTTCTGGTTCCTCTTCCGGGACACACGATCGGCCAAATGGGTCTTTACGTACCCTCTGTGGGAGGTGTCGACTACTTCCTGGTCGCGGATGCCGCGTGGCTGACTCCCTCCTTCCGCGAGGGGATCGCACCGATGCGGGTCACGGATCTGATCTTTCACGACTCTTCGGTGTACCGCGATACCCTGACCCGCCTTCATCGACTCGATTGTGAAACGCGCTCCAAAGGCCGACTCCGGATCCTGACCTGTCATTGTGATGAGGCGATGCAGAAAGAGCGGAGCCATGTGGTTTAAAATACGGATTCTCTTTTTTTATCTGCTCACGCGTTACGGCCGGAAGTTTCGCGATCGGGCGGCGCTCGAGCGGTTTCAGGAACGTCGAATCCAGTGGCACCTGGATTGGGTCAGGCGGCATTCGAAGTTTTACCGGGATTGGATCGGCGGTGTCATCGACAAAAAAGTCATGATGGAACACTTCAACAACCTCAATACCGTGGGTGTCGACCGGGATCACGCATTCGAACTTGCCTTCCGGGCTGAAACAAGTCGAGACTTCACGGCCACCCTGAACGGGGTCACAGTAGGGTTATCTTCAGGGACCAGCGGGAATCGCGGTTTGTTCCTGGTGTCGGACTCAGAACGCGCCCGTCATGCCGGGACCATTCTTGCCAAGATCCTACCCGGATCCATTTTCGGTCGTTACCGGGTCGCTTTTTTCATGAGGGCGAATTCGAATCTCTATACGGCCTCGGCAGGGTCGAGGATCCGGTTTGAGTTTTACGACCTGCTGGCACCGCTCGAAGATCATCTGATGAGACTCGAAGCCCAGCAACCGGAACTGTTATTCGCCCCCCCGTCGATGTTGATCCGTCTAGCTGAAGCCCGATCCAACGGGCGGATCACGGTTCGACCTGTGAGGATTTTCTCGATCGCTGAAACGCTGGACCCTCTCGACGAGCGGAAGATTTCCGCTGCTTTCGGTATGAAGGTTCATCAGATATACCAGTGTACCGAAGGTTTTCTGGCCGCCAGTTGCCCGGAGGGAACACTGCATTTGAATGAGGACTGTGTGAGAATCGATCCGGAATGGTTGGATTCCAGCAGGACCAAGTTCATGCCGATCATCACGGATTTCACCCGCACTTCCCAACCGGTGATCCGTTACCGGCTGAATGACATTCTGACTCTCCGGACTTCCCCTTGTCCCTGCGGCTCGGTGATGACCGCTATCGAGAGCATCGAGGGTCGTTCGGATGATGTCATTCAGTTCAGGGGACCTTCGGGTCCGGTAGCGGTGTTTCCCGACTTTATCCGTCGCGCGGTGATTACGGCCGACCCTTCAATCGAAGAGTATCTGGTCACCCAGTCCTGTGAGGGTGAGGTCGACATTCACATCAAATCTCCGGATGCGGATTTTCAGAGAGTCCTCGTGCGCGTCGAGGAAGAAGTGCGATTGTTGGCCATCCGAGTGGGAGCGCTCCAGCCCACAGTCCGTTTTCACGCTGGGATTCCGTCATTTTCTGGGAAGAAATTGAGACGGGTGCTTCGCCTTTAGGACAAACCGGCAAGAGTAGGGATGCCCGAGGTTCCTCCAGGAGTAGGAGTTTTTACCTTCGATTTTAAATTCAGCATTTGTGTCTTTGCAGGTGCGGCCCGTGCAGGGGTAAAGGTAAGGGCCCATGCTCCCGCAGTATCCGGTATACTCTACTTTGACAGCGGTTGTTTTCCCGTCTCTTCCGTACACCCGGACTTCCTGGTCACAGATATTCGGGTCGTTCGGGCAGATGTAGGTTCCGGAGAGCAAGAGGAACCCATGCAATGCGGATTTTCCGGAGCCCATGATCAGTTCGAAACCGGGTCACCGGCGTTCTGGTAGGTGATATCGGCTGTGTCACCGCCCATGAGCTTGGCGCTACCGTGAAGTTCGACCATGTAGCCGGTTGCGGGTTCCATCTCAAGAGGAGCATCGATGGTGTTTTGGTTGTTACGGTAACCCACATAAGTCCATCCGTTCGTCGGACTTTGGGGGATCACTTCGGACCTGGAGGATTCGCCATTGGTGTAGCGGACGACTTTGATGGTAGCCGGATTCGGTTCGGTCCCCATCACCAGGAATTTCTTCCGGAAGGAAAGCTTCACGGTTTGGAGGTGGTTGGCCACCGCCTCAAGTGCGGTTTTCACAGGATTGTCGCAGATATCGAGGGAGATTCCGCCGAGCATGCTTGCGAACCCTTCGTAGCGGATCCCTGACCAGGTCCCATATCCCCGGCAGCTGGTGCGTTGGTGAGCGACGACCGAATAGTAGCGGACGAGCGAAGCGCTCTGTTTGACGTCGATGAAGGTATCGCGGTAGGCGAGGTCAACGGCGGTTCCACCTGATTGCCAGACGGTCCGATTGTAGTAGGGGTCATAGACCCAGTTCCCGCCGGAACGGTCGTCGCCATTGGAGAGGGTGATGACCGCGAGCATCGCGTCCCTGCGGAGGAAGTTGGCATTCGGGTTGGCGCCATGGGAGGGCAGTACGTCGGCCCGGGAAAGGAAATTCACCTGGTTGTGGACGCCTGTCTCGCGCCCGTTCATCGCTCCGGCTGCAACCGAGGGAACCGTGAACACGGGTGCGATCAGTTGAGGTGCGATGCCGAGCTTCGGATCTTCATAGCTCGCGCCCGGATACGGAGAGAGCCAGCTCGCCTGAGGGGTATTGGTGTCGTAGCGTGAAACAGAGATTTTTCGTTCGATCGGAAAGCTGTTTGCGTCGACCGGAGTGTTTTCACCGAGGGGAATCGATACGAAGCGGTAATCCCAACCGCTGTTCTCGAGTCCTTGGAGGAATGCAGGAATCTCGGTCTGGATGCCCGGTGCGATATTCTGCATGGTCCCGTTCATGGAAAGTCCGAGAACGACATCCACCTTAGGTGGAATGTTCACGGAGCCGGCCGCCGTTTGACGGTAAGCCATTCCGCTCGGAACAAAGGCCTGGGGGCCACAGGCAGTCAACCCGAGCAACAAGGCGCTGAATGGGGCGGGGGAAACCAGAGCTCTCAACCAATTTGATTTGTTCATAATCTCTACTCTCAGACAGAAAGATGCAAAGGTTGCGCCAGAAGGGTTCTCAAGGGGTTTTGGTGTTTGAAGCTCGTGATTTCAAGGCTTTGCGCGTGCTTTAGGGGTTCCTTGTCCTGGGCCTTCGCGGAAGCGCTGATCGCAGATTGGGGGGTTGTCCAAAAAATTGACAGCGTGAAATTCTCTTAATGTCGGACCTCCCTCTTCCGATGAGCCTATGGATCATGTCAAGACAGAGCCTGACCACAGATCTGCATTCTATCCTGAACTCGTTCCTCGATTTGATCGGGTGTGACGGGGGCTCGATCTATACCCTCGAGAAGAATCTCCAGGGCGATGACGTTCTGGTATTCAAGGCCATGATCACCCGAAGCCTGGGGGTAGAAGCGGTTCCGACCCACCTGAGGAGTCTGGTGTTCCGATTGGACGAGAACAGCACCGTCGGACGGACCGGGTTGAACCGTGAAGTTTACAATGACAGCGTGGTGACCGCTCAACCGACCGCCGATGGAACCGTCCCGAGGATGCGTCCCCGGAGTGCCATCGACATCGCTATGGGTTACGAAACCCGGAACATGCTTTCCGCACCCCTACTGACTCCGAGAGGCGATCTGGTCGGAGTGATCCAGTTGGTGAACAAGATCACTGAAAACAACGAAGTCGAAGCCGTCTTTGACGAAAAAGATGAACGTCTTTGCGGAATCGTTTCTTCCCAGGCCGCACTCGTGATTGAAAACAGCATGCTCCTGGTGGAGCAAGAAAACATTCTCGACGGCTTTGTCAATGCTTGCGTCACCGCGATTGAAGCCCGGGATCCTGTGACTTCGGGACATTCCCAGCGGGTTTGCGATCTCACCTTGAATCTGGCGTCCGCCGTGAATCGGGAGCAATCGGGACCGCTCGGACTCATCCACTTTTCAGAAACCCAATTCCGGGAATTGCGTTACGCCGCCATGTTGCACGATATCGGAAAAATCTCGGTGAAAGAGCACATTCTCCAGAAAGAGAAAAAACTCTACCCTTGGGAGCTGAAAGAGATCGAGATGCGTTTCAAGCTGATGAAAAGCGCTTACCGGCTCGAGTTCCACGGGGAAGAGAATCGCCTCGAACTGGGCAGGCGTCTGAAGGAACTCGAACTCGCTTACCAGACCATCCTGAAAGCGAACGAGCCGACCGTCCTTCCTCAGGAAGTTTCGGAAAACATTCTTGAATTGACCAAATTGCAGGTCAAGATTGATGAAGGCGAAGTGTGTTGCGCTCTTCATGCGCACGAGAGTCAGCGGCTTTGCATTCCGCGCGGATCTTTGAGTCCCGAAGAGCGGATCGAGATCGAGAAACACGTTTCCTTCACTTATGAGATTCTCAAGATGGTACCTTGGAGTCGCGGGTTGGAGCAGGTCCCTACGATCGCCCACCGCCACCACGAAAAGCTCGATCGGACGGGATACCCGCTCAAGGTGGGGGGTGAGGACATCCCCATTCAGAGTCGGATGCTCACTATTGCCGATATTTATGACGCATTGACAGCAAAAGACCGTCCCTACAAGGCGGCTGTTCCTCTCGATAAGGCGCTTGAAATTCTGGACTCCGAAGTCAAACAGGGCAAGCTCGACGGAGTCCTCTTCAAATTGTTCGTCCAGTCGAGAGCTTATCTTCTCCCCGCCAATTCCGGGACAGCCGGGCCTACCAAGAAAAGCGGAAAAGCGGCCTAGTTTTACTCAAGTTCGGCCCCCGTAGTGCCGATCCATGAGACGTGAAGGCTCCTAAACTGCTTCAAAAACCCGCATTCCGACATGCCTTGGCCGGCTTCGCCTGTGCCGTGGGTCTTTTTGGTTTGTACCGAGTGGGGACTCCCGTAGTCGAGGAGTTCAAGGGTTCCTTTGCCATGAAGGAATTCAAGCAGTTCGGGGTTTACGGGACTTATAAAAGGCATTTCTTCTCATTTGTCGACCGGGTCGATGAGTTCGCGATCCTCGACCTTGAGAATCGCCAGCTCAACAAGAAGTTGGCAGAGCTAGAGAAAGAGCAGATTCTCGGGGATGCTGCCCGCGCCACCCGTGATCTCGCCTCTCTGAATGAGACACTCGAAGAAAGTTTGAAGAACGAGGCGGGTTCCGAGCTTGCCACTGCGCTGCATTCGATCAAGTACGAAGTACCGTCACACATTGCGGTCCATCAGCTTCATGCATTGGCGGTGGGACACTTCCGTCGAGAAGATCATGAGAAGGCAGCTCTGGTGTTTCATCATTTGCTCGGACTCAAGGACGATCACCAGTTCCGCAAGTCCGAGAACTACCTGATGAGCGGTATTTCCTGGTTTCACCTGAAGAATTTCAATCTCGCACTCAGGGACTTCCGGGAGTCGCTCCGACTGAGCCCGAGAGGGGAGTCCGCGCATCGCAAGGCGATGTTTTGGCAGGCCCTGTGCTATCGGTCGCTCGGGAAGAAGGCACAGGCCGAGCAAACCATGCTTCATTTTATCGAGCTCTATCCGAAATCCGATGAAGCGGACTGGTTGAATGGCAAGCGCCGTCCGGCAAGTGAGCCGGTTCCGCATACCGCCCAGGAGGCTGCCCATCATGGCCACTGAGATCAGAAATTGTACTTTTGTTTCCGTTGTCATCGTCTTCTTCTTGTCGATCGTTCCTTCGTATGCGGTGAGCGAGTCCAAGACCTGTGGTGTGGTGGAACATGCGGAACCCGGTACCCAGTTGATTCCAGCCAAAGGTGTGGTGAAGACCAAGGTTTCCGCCCAGGAAGCGGTTCCTTGTGGCTCCATGATCATGACCCGGCAAGGAGTGGCCAGAGTCCGTTTGGAAGACAGGACCTCCGTTCAGATCGCTCCCGGATCTTTTATCGAATTCCAGGGCGCGGGTGTACGGAGCCTTTATCGCGGAGAGGTTTTGGTTTCAGGACCTGCGTTGAATTCGACAGTGACTTGGACATCACCGAATTCCCTCGTGGAGTACCGAGGCGGGGTGGTTTGGCTCCAGTATCAGCCTTCGGATCGGGCCAGTGCGTTGGTGGTCTTCAACCGGAAAGCCAAGTTCATCAACCGGTTCAATCGCGATGCCAGCCGTGAGGTACAGGCCGGAGAAATCAGCCGGATGGTGATCCAGCAGGCTTGGATCCGCCCCTCCCAACCCGAGATTGTCAGCCATACCGTGGTAGCGCCTTTGTTAGTCCGTTTCGGCCTCCCCGCGGACGAGATCAAAGAATGGGTTTCGATTGTGAAGAAAATCCACGAATCGAGAAGTGAAGCGTTGGCTTCAGAGATCGAAGACTGGAACGAAGCCACTGAGGAGACTCCCGCCCGGAGTCCCGCTTCCGTCGGGAAGTCGGGGCGGCCTGCTGTAGACGAGGTGGAAGCGGAGTTTGTCATGGGAAGGCTCCGGGAACGGCTGTTTGGAAAGCCTGCCGAGGTTGCGCGGGTGGAGAATGACCGTAAGCCCGCCTCCAGGGGGGTGCCTCCTGTGTTCTCAGACGAAGAGTACGGTTCCCAGCGCAAGCGTTTGAAGAACGAGGTCAAGCGGATCGGTAAGGAAATCGATTCGATCCGGCCGGAATCCTCCGAAGAGTGAGGCCCGGCCCAAGGAGGGGCTCAAGTGTTCAAAATCGGAATCTTACTCGGAGTGATGCTGGGGCTGTTTGCCGAGAAATCGAGTGCCGGAGTGTTCGAGACGTCGCTTGGCTTTTCTTACTCACGCAGTGCCTACAATGGCGGAAGTTACAGTGTGACTCAGAGCTGGAACGGTGCTTTGGGTTATTATCTGACCCAGGACAGTCAGGTTCAGTTTTCTTATCAGGACAGTTTGAATACGGAGTTCGTTCCGAATGTCCAGGACATCAAGTATCGCGACCGGGTTTACAGTATGAACTTCCTGTACCACATGTTCTCGGAGGGCTCTCCCGTGCGGCCATTCCTTCGTTTCGGGGTGGGACAGCTGAATCGGGATGCGACCGGTACCTATCAGGGGGGGTATTCGCCTCCGGGTAGGTTGGATCAAGTGACCGTCATCAGCGGTCTCGGTCTCAAGGTGAAGCTCAGTAGCCGGTTCGGGCTCAGACTCGACGGAACCTCTTACCTGACCGGAGGCAGCATCGCGACGTGGAAGGACAACTTCAACCTTTCCCTCGGAGGCTCATTCTATTTTTAGGGGCCTCTTCCTGATCAGCATATTGATGGCGATTCTTACCGGTTGTTCCACAGCAAAATTCCTTTATCAGGCCGGAAAAGGCCAGCTGACACTCTTGAACCGGGGAAAGCCGATCGATGACCTGATCGCAGACGAGCGGGTGGATGGGGCATTGAGAGATCTGCTCGCGAAAGTCCCCGAGATTCGCGCATTCGGAGAACGTGAGGGCTTGAAGCCCACCGCCAGTTACCGTGAGTTTGTACAATGGCCCGGAGATTCGGTAGTCCATGTCGTGACGGTATCGGATTCTTTGAGCTTTAAGCCCGAGGTGTTCTCGTTTCCACTGGTCGGGAGTTTCACCTACATCGGGTGGTTCGATCGGAATGATGCCGAATCCTTCGCCTCCGGCTATCGTGAAAAGGGGCTGGATGTGGACATCCGGGGGGCAGCAGCTTTTTCCACGCTCGGATGGTTTCCTGATCCACTGCTCTCCACCATGATCCCGAGGACCGAAGAGGGGAAGATTCATCCGGATGCCTTGGCGGACTTGGTGCATGTGTACCTTCATGAGTCCGTCCATGCGACGATCTACTTCAAGGATCAGTCCTACTTCAACGAAAGCCTGGCTGACTTTGTCGCCGATGTGCTGACCGAACGTTTTTTTAAGTCCCGGGGAGAAGAGGCCCAAGCGCTCTGGGTGAGGTATCAGGAGAGGCAACGCCGGATGGACAAAATCCGCGGATTGTTTTCCTCAGCCTATCGCGAGCTAGATCACCTCTATCGATCGAACGCCGATGTGGAGGCGAAGCGAGCCGGGAAGAGCAGGATTATCTCGAGTCTTCGGAGTGCCGCCGGGATCCGGCGGGAATTGAATAACGCCTCACTGATCCAGTTCAAAACCTATGATCCGGGTGAGCGCGGGTTTCGCGAGCTCCTCGAACGCTACCAGGGGAATGTCCCGGCATTTTTGTCGAGGCTTTCGCGCTTGAAAGACTCGGACTTCGGGATCTCGCAAAAAGAAAATGTGAAGGATTTGATCGACTTGATCCGGGATTAGGGATTCATCCATGTCCCATCGGTCTGGACGGAGATATTGGCTGCGGCCATGTGGTTCATCCACACCGCGCTCATCTGGCACCCGTAGTACAGCGGGTTGGAGGTGCGGCAGTTGTCGTAGTCGGGCGAGCTCACGATCACATCGACCGGACCGTCGCCGGTCATCGCATCGCTGAAAT